>JAMFSA010000086.1 GCA_026225055.1 Mucilaginibacter xinganensis
AGCATCCAAAAGAACTCTTTGATTAATTTTATGCGCGTTTTCATTGCTTGTCCTCCTTTTTGTTTGATTGTTGAATAAGATTTTTATCATTTATCCCTTTGGGATTTTGCCAGATATGTTTCTTAAGCTCGGCGATTTTCTGCTCCAGCTTAATGGCTTCAGGGCTCCCCGGATCCAGCTGATCGGTTTGTGTGCCTCCCGGCGAAAATTCTTTTACCAGGTAGGCGCTGAATTTGTGCTGCATAAAAACATCGTCCATAGTAATATCGAACATGTTTTTATCCGGGTCGCTCAAGTCCTCTTTAATAAGCGCATAACGCAGCTGCGGAAAATACAGCCAGAAAGCAGGTGCGGTATTCATATTATCAGGCAGGTTGGCTGATGTGGAGATATTCATCATTGGCGCTATAGCTATTATCCGCGTATCAACACGGCCACGCTGCTTGTCGAAGAAAACATCTTCCTCAATCCTGAACTTTTTGATATTGTCGGGATTAAACTCATTCAGCATCATTTTTGATGATACTTCGTTGCCGTCCTTATCAAACTTTTGCACCAGTACTGAATCGGCAAAACGTGCTTCGCCTTGCTTTACGGTTATCTTCTTCTTAAAATCGTCCCGCTCATAAGGTGTAAGCTTCCCTTCCCCCAATCCTTTCATTATGGTTTCCATCAGGGAGTGGCCCGGTACGGTTAGTATGGCATTGGCTGTATCTGTCAAGTCAATAATGCGCCATACCCGTGCATATAAGCGGATGTTTTCCGAGCGGATCTTAGGATAAGGGAATGGCCTCGCCTGCCCTGGATTGACCGGTTGCAGATTAACGTCATATGCCGGCAAAGTATCGGTAAGCGTGCTGTCGCCCACACTTACAAATGACTGGGCATGACTAACCTTTATGCTGATGACAATTAGTATAATTGCCGCTGTTATTATCTTTTTCATAGTGTTATTTTTTAGTGTATTTCCTTGTTTTAACCTGTTCGCCGGTAAGCTCAAAAGCAGCCATAACACAACGAAAGCCTATGTAGGAGTGTGCAACGTCCTGATCTTCGTAACTCCGGGTATCTGTGTTCAACATTTCGCCATTGTCTTTCCACGATCCGCCCCTTACCACCTTGCGCCTCATTAAAGGGGCATCCTTACTGGTGGCATCGTATAGTAATGCCGGGTTAAGGTCGTTTACCAGTTGTGACGCCGAAGGGCTGAACGCATCCAACGTCCACTCTGAAACATTGCCCGCCATGTTGTATATGCCAAATGCATTTGGCGTGTATGAGGTTACCGGCAGGGTAAATGTTGATCCATCGCTGGCATACATGCCCTCACCTTGTTTAAAATTGAGTGAAAGCTGTTCCTTACCGGTTTTCTTATCGATAGTGGTTTTTACCGTACGGTCAATAGTATCATCAGGGTTGGTTTTAGCTTCGGCCGCAAATTCCCATTGGGCTTCGGTAGGCAAACTAAAGCTCAGTTTAAAATTCCGCAGGTTGGGGTTGTTCTTAATCATCAGTTTAAGCTGCGTTCCGCGCCAGTCGGCATAGGCCCTGGCCTGTTTCCATGATACCCCTACTACAGGATTGTACTGGTATATTTTGTTGGTAAAGTAGTTGGCGTCCATAACAGTCATCTGCGCGTTGGGGAAATCTGCCGACCATACGGCCTCATGCGGATATACTTCAACCGAGTCGGCTACATATTCGTTGTTATTTACACCATCCATCCGTACATAATAAAAGCGATATTTAAGCAAAGCAGGGTTTGGCACACGGGAACCATTGATCATGGTCATCATAGGGGCCAGCTTTTCTTTTATCTCCATGGGAGCTTTTTTCCAGAGGGGCGAGATCTTGTTTATTTTGCTCCAGTCTATCAGCCGTATTTCTTTGTTGCCAACTCCAACGGTAGCACCGGTTGCGGGTAAAAAGAAAGAATCATCGTGCAGGTAATCAGTAACGGCAACAGAATCAGCCACCCAGTTTACAAAGGCCTGGTATTGCTTGTTGTTAACCTCGGTTTTATCAATAAAAAACGCGCTAACGCTTACGGTTCTTTCTTCCGACTTATTATCATCGCTAAACATTTTGTACAAAAATGTGCCCGATGGAATATATGCCATCCCTTCAGGCGGGATGAGCCGTTTTATGGATACAGCACGGGTTTTGGGGGTATTGTAAATACTACGTTGGCAGGCACCGAGCACTAGCAGCAGCAAGCCTGTTATTTTGAATAATGATCTCATGTTGACTTAGTTATATTAAATTATTGAGTCAAGATGATATCATATAGGGGTTTTTAGTTAGTGGTGAAACAATGAGTCAAATATGATCGAAGCGGGTGTTAAAAAATGTTATTTATCGCTAAACAGATTGAATCTGTCGACCAAGGGGAATTTTTTGAGGATATTATTTGATTTTGGGAGATGATACCGCGAAATAATAACTAAGTATATTACTTAATGCTGATGAGATACAACACATAATATAGTTGCGGTAAACTACAGATAGCTTAAAAGAGATAAATACAATACAGGAGCTTATAGAAATGAAGTATGAATATTTATAATAATTATTGGATATCAGCCAAGCCTTTAGGCTGATCTTCCGTTTTTGAGGCCCAGGTTTTGGATGGAGCATCCTGCAGATAGATATCAAGTCTGCCGCCTTTTATCACGCTTTGATAGTTGATGTAATTTTTTGAATAGGTATGCCCGTCCCATTTGACTGCATTGATATACATGGAAGAACCAGATTGCTTATGCGTTTGAATCAATAATATTTTGCCGTTGGGCAGATTAATGGATACCTGATCGAATATTGGTGAACACAACAAATACTCACCGGAAATTGGGTTGAGCGGATAAAACCCCATTGCGGCAAACATATACCAGGCCGACATTTGCCCTGCATCGTCATTACCACCGAGGCCGCCGGGACCATCGCCATATTCGGTGCTTAAAATACTTCTTACCTGCCTTTGGGTTTTCCAGCTGCTGGCGGTAAAATTATACATAAATGGGATCTGGTGCCCCGGTTCATTGCCATGCCAGTACTCATTTTTAATAAAGAGGCTATCCAGTTCGGCTTCGAGCTTTTCGCGGCCTCCCATTAATCTTGCAAGGCCGGGCACATCCTGCGGAACATAAAAAGTATATTGCCGGGGTGTCCCTTCGGTGATGTAACTTTGCCGCACATCAGGGTCAAAGGTTTTCGTCCAATCGCCGTTCTGCATTCGCCCCCGCACAAATCCCACTGATGGGTCAAATACATTTTTGTAGCTCTTCGCTCTCTTTACCAGTAATTTATAATCAGCATTAAGGCCTAATTTTTTTGATAATTGCGACAGGGCGTAATCATCATAAGCATATTCCATGGTGCGGCTTACCTGCTCCATTTTGTGGAAGGCATCCTTCACACTGTCTTCCAATGGTACATAGCCATACTTTAGGTACGATGTTAGTGCCCTCCTGCCCTTGCCGTCTTTGTAGTCCTGCTGTTTTTCGGGCAGATCAAAGGCGTTCTGCCGCATTAAACGATAAGCATCAGAGACATGGGCAGTACTGATACCTTTTAAATACGCTGATGTAATGATGGATGTGGTATGATCGCCGATCATCTCTGATGTATAGTTATTCCAGCATGGGAAAATCGGCAGCCACCCACCCTGCTCACCTTTTAATACCAACGATTGCACCAGGTCATTAACCAGTTGTGGGCGGAGGATCTCCCAAAGCGGCACCTGCGCCCGGTAAATATCCCATAAGGAAAAATCATCGTAATAATTGCCGCCGGTTATCTTTTCCAGTTGGTAATTGCCTGCAAACCGGGGGTAGGTACCATCTACATCATTATACAAGCGGGGATGCTGCATGGCATGGTAAAACGAGGTATAAAAAACCCGCTTATCGGTTTCATTTGTAGTAACTACGATGATCTGCTTTAACGCCTGCTCCCATATTTGTTTGCATTTTGCCACGGTGCCATCAAAATCCCAGCCCGGTAATTCAGCATCAAGGTTTTTGCGCGCACCTTGCAGGCTGCTGAAAGAAGTACCCACTTTTATAAGCAGTTTTTCGCCTTTCTGCATTTTAAAACCAATAAACGCGCCTATATCTTTTTTAGCGCTGATACTATCTTTTATAAAGATTTTATCACCTGAGAATGAGCCTTTCGTGATTAACTCTTTATCAACTTTAATTACAAAATAACCGCTAAACCCTGCCGGTTTACCCCAGCCCTGGTAAATGCGATGTACGGGGTTATAGCCATAGATCTCCCCTTTTTCGGTATCGATTTTAATATAACCTTCTCCGTAATCGCTGTTGGGGGTGATGAGCAGGTAGAGGCTATCCGCAGCATCGGCGGTAAATTCCATCATACCGCAGCGTGGTGTAGCAGTAACCGCCGCATGTATTTTGTAGGAGGAAAGATTTAAACGATAGACGTATGGAGTTGATTGCTCATCCTTATGACTAAACTTCGCGGCATTGTTTACCGTTTTTAAACTGCCTGTTATGGGCATTATGGTCACACTGCCATAATCCTGCATACATGAGCCGCTTATCCAGTGCGAACCCCTGAAGCCGCTAAAAAAATGGTCTTTATAATAATATGGCGGTACACATTTTGATTCTGATGGCTGTGTTTGCGGCGTCCACTGCGTCATGGCGAAGGGCGTACATACAGATGGTATAGTATTAGCAAAATTTTCCTGCGCCGAACCTAATTTTATGGCCGATGGCGTTGTACTATTTGCCGTGCCGGATAAGGGATTAACATAGCTAACGAGTGACGGCCCCTGTGCGAATGCCCCTGTATATATCGCAGATAATACTATTAAAAAAAATACACGCGCATTTAACATCCTTATTAATCGTAGTTAAGATTAATTATAATAGGTATATCTTATTCTATGCTGCTTATTTAAAACAGCATAGAATAAGAATTTATGGGTTTAACATCGCAGTTGGGACAAGAGTTAGATTAGATGCTATAAACCTTTTTAGCTTAATCAGGGTGTAATCAATCATGCAAAAAAGCAACTTACCTTATTATGCTGATTTTACTTATTTTTTCGCTTTCTACTTCAAAAATAATTACCTGTTCCATTTTTTTATCGCTACCGTTTCTTCCAAAAATAAATTCATGAACGATGACTTTATTCTCAAAATAAATTGTGTTTATGATCTCTGCATAAAGTTTCGGGGAATGCTTAAATAACGCTGAATACATTTCCCGGCATTCTTCAAAACCATCAATCAAGATTTTATTATCTGAGAAATTAATTATTTTAATGTCATTATTAAATACAGTCATCATGCTTTCAATATCTCTATTATCGAAAGCCTGCATTTGTTTTTCTATAACTTGTTCTATGGTCATGATATTAATTTGCTTTAAGCCTTATTATTCAGTTTTAAATAATAAGGCTTAAACTTTTCCAGCCTTTATATTAGACGTCAAAGGTAACACATGACCGTTAATCCCTTGTCCCAACTGCGCTTTTAGCATTAAATTTATAATCTAACAGTTGCTGGCAAGTATTTAGCGATCAGATCCTCATAATAAGGCTTTAACTCAGATACCACTGGCGTTACCGGGCTTTTTGAATACAGGTCATAAGGATTAAACTTATCTACCCATTTAAACAGCTCATGGTCGTGCGCGTTAAGCAAATGATCGTAAGCATGCTCGCGGTGCTGCGAGTAAAACGAGTGGTAACGGATCATATACAAAGCCGGCTCGGGCAGGTAATCTTTTGTTATATGGTACAGGTATTCATCATGGCCCCATGAAATATGTACATTGTCCATTCCGCAATGAGGCGTGTATACACCGTATTTAGTATTGTAACGTTCATCGTAAGTATCTGGGTTATCCGCGAAAAATTCAGGGTAAACTATTTTGTCGGAAAATTTACATCCTACGGGATATGAATCGCCCACAACGTTCCATTGCGGTTCGCCAAACAGGCAAAGCACTTTACCCAGGTCATGTATAAAACCGGTGAGCACAAACCAATCCGGGTGACCGTCGGCACGGATAGATTCGGCAGTTTGCAGCAGGTGTTGTAACTGATCGAGCTGCAGATCGGGATCCGAATCATCTATTAGCGTATTCAGGTACTCCATAGCCGTCCACCAGGGCATTTCCTGCTTATCAAACTTCAGGAAATTAGCTTTTTTGGCTAATACGTTATCATAGGTTTGATATTTATGGTTAAGGCGGTAAAACTCACGTACACCGTCAACCTCGGGGCTATCGTAGTTTCTGAACGCGTCTTTTTCTTTGGCTGGTTGCCCGGCCTCGGGGTATCTTTTAAGTACATCCTCGTCCCAATCCTCGAGGCTGTGTAAAGGAAACTTTTCCTCCTTTGTTAGTTTTGTCATAGCTTTTTGTTGTTTTATTAATTACTCTTTAATTATCCGTTATATCTTACCAGAAAACCGTATACAATGCTGCCAGGATGCCGCAAATAATAACTGCACAGATGGTAAAAGCCGGTGTTACCTTGAACAGCTTGGTATCAATTTGCAGTATTTGCTTGTTTTGTTTGCTCCTGCTATCAATCAGGGTAATCAACACCATTATGGCGCTAACAATGAAGAAAACCCAGGTCATACGGTTTAAAAATGGTATAGGGGCTATGTAACCAGCGGTAAGTTGAGGCAAAAATTTAAATAGTATGGATAGCGGAATGGTTATCACAGCCCCGGTTAGCGCAGCCCCTGAGGTTGTCCGTTTCCAGAAAAAACCCAATAAGAATATGGCCAGTATACCGGGTGATATAAAACCTACATACTCCTGAATGAACTGGTAAACCTGGTCGAAACTGCGCAGGGCTGGCGCTATTACTATGGCTATAAGCGATGCTACGATAACCACCCACCTGCCCACATTTACCATGCGCTGTTCTGATGCATCCTTATTTAAGAACTTTTTATAGATATCGAGCGTGAAAATGGTAGCGATACTATTGCACTTGCCCGCCAATGAAGCTACAATAGCAGCCGTAAGTGCCGCGAAAGCCAGGCCTTTAAGGCCGGTTGGCAATAGGTTCATTAAAACCGGGTAGGCATGGTCGGGTTTCAGGGCACCGGTTGCATCCGTCATTTCGTGATGATAAAAACCATGATTGTATAGCACATAAACCGCAATGCCGGGTATCACCACAATAACGGGCACCAATAACTTTAAAAAGGCGGCGAACATTAACCCGTTACGGCCCGTTTTCAAATCGGCGCCCAGCGCACGTTGTATAATATATTGGTTACAGCCCCAATAGTTAAGGTTATTGATCCACAGTCCGCCTGCAAGCACAGCTATTCCCGGCAGATCATTATAATATTTATGCCCCGGCGGGAAGATCATATGAAAATGATCACCGGCATTCTTTTTCAATAATGGCAGGGCCTCAAAAACGGTTTTTACACCCAATTTATCTGCTATTAAATGCAATGAAAGATAACAGGTAACCAGGCCACCCATAATTAACACAAACACCTGTATCACATCGGTATAACCAATCACTTTCATCCCGCCAAGCGTAATAATGATAGAGAATATACCCAAAGCCACAATACAGGTGCTGAACGAGATACCTGTAATGGTTTCTATCGCGGCAGCACCCAAAAAATAGATTGACGTAAGGTTTACAAATACGTATACCAACAGCCAAAAAACTGCAAGAACAGTACTCACCGTATCATTATACCGGTTTGCCAGGAACTGCGGCATGGTATAAATATGATTTTTAATGTAGATAGGCAGAAAGAATACGGCTACGATAATGAGCGTGGCGGCGGCCATCCATTCATAGCTGGCTATGGCCAGGCCCATTGCAAAGCCCGAGCCCGACATGCCTATAAAATGCTCGGCTGAGATATTGGACGCGATAATGGATGCCCCGATGGCCCACCACGTAAGCGAGCCTTCGGCCAGGAAATAATCCTTTGTTTTGCTGTGCGCCGATCTTTTATTACGGTACACCCAGTAGCCATAACTGGTAACTACAATAAAGTAAATGAAGAAAACGGTATAGTCATAGCCTGAAAGATGGTTCATTTACTGTGGGTTTTTAATCGGTAATTTAAAGTTGATAATTTTTATAGCGAAATATGATTGATCGCCGCCTTTTATTTACGTAATCGTTTACGTAACAATGCTATAACTATTGGTTATTGTACTTGTATATTTTGTTTAGCGCCGCCGGGGATAGTAACATTTTCAGAAACGAAGCCGCTTACCTTGTTAAGCAATATCACCGGTTTTGTTTTTACCTGCGGGATGTTTAAGCCATTTAAACTGAGCCCGTTTACATCATCGGCAATAAAAGCGGGGCGGTAATCGGTGCCTTTACAGGTAAGCACCATATTTTTAATTTTGATGCCATCAGCATGCCTGATGTAAAAGCCCCAGGCCGGTAATTCGCCAAACATGGAGAACTCAGGGTAATCGCTTATTTTTTCGGGTACTTTTTCAAGGCTGTCTATACCAAAATCAGCCACCTCTTTTTTTGCACCCCCTTCATAATTAATGGTGATGTTTTCCAACGTGATATCCTGTGCCCTGCTGCCGGGGATACCGGTAATTGATGACGGGAAAACATTATGCGGTGCGCTAACAATTGGCCCTTCTATAGGGTAACCTGCATCGGGTTTACCTGCTGGTACATCAACCGTTACATTGCCTATATATACCCTACGCAGCACTCCCGCTGGTCGTTTTTGATGACGATGACCCAGCCTTATTACAATAGCATTCCCTGTATTTTTGGCGACGATGTCGCGTATATCAATATCCTCCAGTACCGCGCCGTCAACTGTTTCAATAGCTATGGCGGAGCGGTAAGTATCATAAACGCTGATGTTTCGGATAGTGATCTTTTTAAACCCGCCTAATGAGCCGGTACCTAGTTTTATCGCACTGGCGCTTGAACGTACCCTGCAATTTGCCACGTAAACATTTTCGCAGGCACCATTTGGGTCTTCTGATTTAAGGCAGATACCATCGTCGGCAGCATTAAAAAAACTGTTGGTGAGTTTTACATTTTTACAATCCACAATATCTATCCCGTCGTTATTCCAATAAGTAACGTTTTCAACCCGCATGCTGTCGATCACCATGTTTGTGCAGCTTTTGTAGTTCTGTGTCCAGCATAAACCATTTTTAATGGTGAAGTTTTTGAGCTGTATATCATCGCAATCTTTAAATTCAATAAGCTTGGGGCGGTTATCCTCTGTTGGGCGCATCTGGTGCCATGGATTGGGCTTGCGCCATTCGGTATCCTGCAAGGTACCTGCATTTAAGCGGCGGTAAATGTCTTTTAGCAGACTGTCCCCCTGCCCGTCAATAGTACCGTGCCCGGTTATGGCAATATGGTGCTGATGGTTGGCTACAATTAATGCCGATGCTTTGCCATCGCCATAATCAATGCGGATGGCGCTGCCCAGCAGGAACGCCTTATCATCAAGGTGCAGCTCGATATTTGATTGGATGGTAATCACCCCGGTAACAAACCTCCCGGCAGGGATCACTATTATTCCGCCACCATGAGTAGCAGCTTCATCAATAGCTTTTTGAATAGCCGCTGTATTGTTGGTTTTACCATCGGCTATGGCCCCATAATTTTTAATATTATAGGTTTTTGTTTGTGCCGATGCTGTTATGCAGGTAAAGACGGATAACAAAACGGCAAGGGCTGTTTTGGAAATATATTTCATAGTAGATAGGTATATAATTGGCTAAACTTTTAAAAACAATTTGTTGCGGTACAAGATATATAAAAACACAAGTTGTACCAACGTAACGCTTACGGCAGTCCATACGGCTTGCCATGCTACCGGGGTTAGGTTAACAAGGCCACCTAACAGAAATCCGGCAGTATGCCCAAAATCTACCAAACCTTCTGAACACAGGTAGATCAATATAGAATTGGTGCCGATCCATACAAAAGGGATGGCCCATTTTTTAAACCCGGCTACATCAATAACCAGGTAAAATATGGATAAAAAGATAAGGCTCCATCCGCCCACATATAACACAAATGAGCTTGACCATAAACGTTTATTGATAGGGAAACCAGCATTCCATAACAGGCCCAGCACTATTAATGCTAAACCCGCACCAAACAGCAGCAGGCCTTTTTTGTACATGGGCCAACCCGGTGAATTCCACTTTAAAAAACTGCCAGTAAATACGCCGAGTAATGCTGTGCCTATAGCAGGGATGGTTGAAAGTATGCCTTCGGGGTCATGTATTTTATCGTGCAGACGACCGGGTAATAATAACCTATCGACATATGATTCCAACGAACCCTGCATGGTTAATACACCTACCCCATAGCCGGGAACAGGGATGAATATCATAGCAGCCCAATAGCCTATCAGAATACCGCCAAGCCACAGTATTTGCCCGCGTAAGTTAAAGTTGAGATAGACGAGGCCGGCAAAAAACCACGCCAATCCTATCCTACCCAGTACACTGGCAAAACGTGTGTTTTCGTACCCGTTAAATTTTAGCGCGCCGTTTACCACCATGCCCAGCAGTACAAGTATTAATGTACGCCGTAACATATCAATATAAATGCTTTTTTTTGTTGTGAACGACAATTGATCTGCTGACGATACTCCCGCTTTAGCAATTTTATTGCCCATGGAGTAAGGCATAGATACCCCGGCGATGAACAGGAACAGCGGGAAGATCATATCATAAAAAGTGATGCCGTTCCATACTGTGTGGTGCAGCTGGCCCGAGAACCATAACAGCACCGGCCATTGCGTAGCTTTTGCCAGCGTATGGATGATCTGCTCACCGCTCATGATCCAGAACATATCAAACCCGCGAAGGGCATCGAGAGATACCAGTCGTTTAGGGGTTTGTGCTATAGCGGGTGTTGTCATTTAATATTATTGGTTATTAGTAGGCAGCGCCTATTACTTTACGGTATTTGTTATAAATGGCATTGGCCTGTACTATGCTGCTACCGGTAGTTTGTAAGGGGTAACTTTTGTGACTGTTTACCCATTGCCACTCCCATTGACTGATCGATTTGTTGAAACCTTTAATATCAGCATCCTTGCCTTGTTGCAGCGCATTATCCAGCAAAGCGAAAAACTTTTCCCAACGGACTTTATAGAAGTCGTTAAGTAAACCGCTCCATTGCCTGCACGAGTATTCGTGAAGCGGACTATTCACATCGCCCCAAAGGGTGATCAGGTCGCGGGCATTGCGCTCATACAGATCTTTTTCGGCTATAGTACTGCCCTGCTTACGTGCATCGGCCAGCCACGGGCCCAGCAGAAAATCCTTACGTGTTGCCAGTAGCGCATCCATATCGCTAATGAGTTGCAGGTATTGGCGACTGTATTTTCTAAAATCGGCTATATTTTTTTGGCGATAGGCATTTACCCATTTGCTTTGCAACGGCAGCGCATAATTGGCGAGTGCCTGACGGCTTACATCGACCAAATCATACTTAAAGCCATCGCTATTACCGCAGGTTGGGATAGCTTTCACCATCGCATCCCATGCAGGTAAGAATTCCTTGGGTTTGTAGTTGAACGTAGTATGCGTCCAAACGGTATTTGAATCGAGCGTTGGCCTGCCGGTGATGATGGATTCGGAGCCATCCCTTATATTACCCCCGCCATTGTAAACGGTGGCGCGCATTACTTTCCAGGCCTGTTGCGTGTATTTATTAACGTGCCCGTACCTGTTAAGCTGATATTGTTTTATCCATTCATCAAGATTGATAGGTTCGCTTTGCCAGGTATTGCTGGTCATGAGCTCGTACAGCACCGGGTTTTGTTCAATGGCTTCCATAGTGAGGCCTATGCCCGCCATTTGTTTTGAAGCCGGATCTTTTAGCGCTGCTGCCGGATCGGTAGCAGCCGCGTCCATCCTGCCAAAAAGTACAATATTGCCACCAAAATTGTTCAGCATGTTCCAGATCCAAGGCTTGCCATAAAAGGCATCGGTACGTTTCCAAACGGGTTCAGTTTCAGCGGCAAGGTCAAGTATAATCATGTGCTCATTGGGTACAGCATCCAATAGGGCCTTGATTTGCGGGGTTTTCCAAAATTTCCTGTCGTTATAAAACAACCAACCCTGCATTACCCAAGTTGCTTTGGGGTCGGCATTGCTCATGGCCTGGTATACCCGCGCGCTTAACTCCGAAAGGTAGGTAGTATCGTTGGTTGGCGGTTCGTTTTCATTAAAAGTATCCGCAGAGTATAAATGATCCGTGCCGTAAAGTTTGGTTTGCGTTTCAATAAACTTGCGGCCTATTTCGGCAAAAAGCGGGTCTTCGGTATCCAGTATATAGGTGTCGACAAACCCGTTGGTCCAGTTAATTTTTTTAAGTTTTGATGTCGGGTAATGTTTTTGGAATGCTGACGGCACATGCCCTGTGAATGATTGCAAAATAGGTTTCATGCCAAGCTCGCGTTCGCTGCGCAATATTTTTTGCTGCAGGTCGCGATGACTTTGCATCCAGCTAACGGGCAGCGGGCCACCCCAACCATCCAGGTTACCCATCCAAAACCATGAGAAATAAGCCGGGCCGCAGAAAAAGTCTTTCAGGTCATCATCGGTAAAGCCCATGCTTTTGTATACCTCGTACCAGGTGTATTCCTGCCCGGTGAGCGCCAGCGGCATGTTTACCCCATGCAGGGCCATCCAGTCAATCTCTTTTTGCCACCTATCCCAACCCCACCAGCTCATGCTGTAATTAAAGGTACAGTAGTTGAGGTAGTAGCGGTAATCATATGGCGTTGCCTTGTGGATCTTTTGTGCAACAACCGGCAATACTTTAGGTAAATTGAGGTTGGTACCATTCCAGGTTACCTGGCAATGGCAATATTGGGTAAGGTAATAATACAGCGCCGAAGCCACCGAAACGCCATTACTACCTCTTAATATAATTTTATTGTTTTTGCTTTCGATTTCAAACGCGTCTTTAGCTTCCGGGGCGAGTGACTCGACCACAAATGCCGATGCCCTTTGCGGGATAACCCTTTTAATGAGCGCGTAGGATGCAGGGATATTAACCTGCGCAGAAACATGGGTATTACCTGCAAAAATTACAAGCAAAACACCAATAATGATTTTTAAACAGTGGTTATTTCTTCTCATAAACAAACGATATAAAACAGGTAATAATTGAATTGATATTACGCTATTAAATATCAGCAAAATAAATAGAATATGGGCCGAAGCCCATATTCTAAACCTAAACACAACTTATCCAACTTATATTTTATTAATAACCTGGGTTTTGTACCAGTTTGCTGTTCAACTGTAGCTCCGGCGTTGGTATCGGAAAAATGCGGTGATCGGGATTTGCATCTGTTTTTATGCCCCATGCATTTTCATACATTCCGTACCTGATCAGGTCATTCCTGCGCCAACCTTCGTCAGCAAATTCCCTTGCACGTTCTTCAAGCAGGGTAGTTAATGTTACTGATGTAAAAGCAGCGGCCTTTGCACGTGAACGTACCTGGTTAACTAATGATAGTGGAGAATCGCCGTTGGTTGCATTTGCACCACGCAGTATTGCTTCGCCTTTTTCCAATAAAACATCGGCATACCTGAAAAGTGGTACGTCATTACCCTGGGCACGTGTTGGTGCAAGGCTATCCGGGTAAAATTTGTTATTCCGGTAACCTTCTTCATTAGCCAGCTCATCATTACCAACATCATACAATGCTGGTTGCCTGAAAACGATGTTTGGCGTAAACTCTAACTGGTGCACTACTGGGCCGCTAGGGTCAGAGCCGGTATAACTGGCATCAAGGCCGATATTTGTAGTTGTTATAGTAATTGGGGTACCATCAAAGTAATATTGTTTACCGGTAAGATACTGCGCGTTACGAATATCATTAGGGTCATTAAAATAAGCGTAATACTGCGGATAAGTATATACCGGCCCATCGGGAGCATATGGCATATCATATTTCTTTTGCAGGGCCGGGTGTAAGGTCCAGCGGGCGTAGTACATATATGCCGCGTGTACCCCATCAAAAGGTATAGCAAATATAAAGTCCTTTATTTGCGGGCCGTTGCTTGGCTTAAACTCACCCAAATAATCGGCATCTAAACCATACTGCGCACCTTGTATAATGTTATCGCACATGGTAACGCAATCCTGGTAGCGCGGAGTGCCGATGTAATATTCGGCATTCAGGTACATTTTGGCCAATACAGCATAAGCCAAGTATTTGGTAGGCCTTCCATAAGTTGAAATCCCTACGGTGCTGCTTAGATTTGGGATCTGGGCCAATAATTCACTTTCAATAAAAGCAAAAACCTTTGCCCGTGACTGGGTGCCTAAATTGCTGGTATCGCCAAATGTTGTAGAGATAGGGATATTACCAAAGTTATCCATCATAAAATAAAAAGAGAGAGCCCGCATAGTTTTTATCTCGGCAACTGTTTGCGTTTTTGTAGCGCTGGCAGGTACTGAATTAAACAATGATAAAACCTGGTTACAGGTACTAATGGTTGTGAACCCCCAATACCAAAGCGACTCAAGGTTGCTGTTATCGGCAGTATAGCTATGAAGGCTGAGTTGTGAATAGATGGCCCCATCGTACCAGTTGCCGCCACGGGCTACCAGTGTTTCCATATCGGTGCTTAAATTTTCAACCAGCCACCATTGCCTGCCCGAACCGCCGCTGGCAAAAGTTGTATATATAGGTCCCGTAGCAGCTACTAACTGTGCCGCTGTAGTTGGAAAGTTAGCAGGTGTAAGTGTGGAAACCGGCTTTACATTTAATTTTGTACAGCCCGACAGGTAAACCGCTGCTGTACTTAGAGCAACAAGGCTCAGCAATATATATAGTTTAAAACGTTTCATCTTAATTGATTTTTAGGTTAATTATAAGTCTACTTGTAAGCCGGCAAGGAATGTGCGTGTTTTAGGATAATAGTTATTGGCATCAACACCAATAAATTGCCCGCTTGCCTGGTTGTTTAAACTCAAATTCAATTCCGGATCGACACCTTTGTACTTGGTGATTATAAACACATTGGTGGCGGTTGTATAAATACGAATGCCATGTATATAATTGCCCGGTACTTTAAATTTGTAAGAAAGTGTTGCGTTGCTTAACCTAACAAACGTGCCACTTTCCAAATAACGGGTAGAGTATAAATTAGCATTTACATCAGTAACAGGCTCGCTCAAAGTAATTACCGGGACGTTATGCGTAGTTGCTGAGTATGGGGTATTAAAATCGGCTAATGAAGCATCCATTATTTTGTTGCCGCCCTGACCACGGAAGAAGAAGTTTAAGCTGAACTGTTTATAGTTAAATGTATTTCCCCAACCGAATGTATAAGTTGGCTGCGCGTTACCGGCATAAGTGCGGTCCGTACTGGTTGGTGTAGTGGTTGGTTTGCCATCGGCACCCATATAGGTAGATACGCCATTAGTTAAGCCAATATATTTTAACGTGTAAAATTCGCCAAGCGGATAACCTGCCTGTATAACAGAAACTGTGGTACCGCTTTGGCCCGGTCCTTCAGGGTCACCTACATAAATTTTTGAGATATCGTTACCCAATGAAGTGATCATATTTTTATTGAAAGCGATGTTTCCGTAACTATCCCAGCTAAAGTTTCCGGCTTTTACCGGGGTCCCATTCAGGGCAATTTCAATACCCTTATTACTCATGCTGCCAACGTTAGCGACTAAAGTGCCTACATAATAGCTAACTGGTGAAACCGGGATAGAATAGATCATGTTGGTGGTTTTTTTGTCATACACATCAACACTACCGCCTAAACGGCCTTTAAGCAATGAAAAGTCAAGGCCTAAGTTCAATGTCGCGGTAGTTTCCCATTTCAAATTCGGGTTTGGATTTTGAGTAGGGCCAATAGCGCCTATCCAATTACCATTGTAGTAAAATGAACCTGTGGTGTTGTATAATGTTAAAGGCGTATAAGCATCAAACCCAAGTGAGTTACCTGTTTTACCATACCCTACACGCAGTTTAAGATCGTTAAACAGGCTTTGGTCCTTCATAAATGATTCATCAATAATTCTCCATGCGCCTGATACCGCAGGGAAATAGCCCCATTGATTATTAGCACCAAAGGCGTTTGAACCATCACGGCGGATAGATGCCTGGAATATATATTTACCTTCGAAACTATAATTTACGCGTGAATAGAACGAGATCAGGCGCAATGTTTCATCAGAGAAACTGCCATAATTGGGAACATAATTAGCAGGTGCAGTACCTAAAGCCAGGTTATAATAACTGGTAGCATCAGAAACGAAGTTCTCATTGCTTGATTGGAAGCCATTACCGGTTTCAGTCTGATCAAAAGAATAACCGACCAGGATTTTGAAATCGTGTTTTTCGCCCCATTTATGCCCATAGCTCAGGTAGTTTTCAAATAGCTTTTTGGTATCCTCATCCTGCGAGCGGGTGGCTACACCATTCAAGCTCGGTGCCAGCTCTGATGCTGAATTAAGGTAAACATTACCGGTTGTGTTCCTGTCTTGGTAAGCTAAATTTAAGTTATATAGTATGCCAAAAGGTAATTGCAATTCGGCTTTAGCATTCGCCAGTAAAAGGTTAACTTTTTGATTGTAGGTGTTAGTTTCAAGCAAGCCTAAAGGGTTATAACCTAATACTAAAGTAGGATCGTTATAAAAGCTGCCATCGGCATTGTAAACCGCACGGGTTGGCAGCGCCTGAACAGCCGCTCTGAAAACGTTGGGGTTAGCACCATTTGCACTGGATAACGGGATATCATTAACAATAAGGTCCTGGGTGGTTATTGAATTACTTAAAGAGAAATCTAATTTCAATTTATCATTTAATGCCTTATGTGATACATTAATCCTTCCGATAAACCTGTTTAAACCGCTGGTTTTAACAATACCCTGATTTTCAAGATAGTTAATGCTACCACCATATACTGTTTTGTCTGTACCACCGCCAAATGACAGGTTATGGTTTTGGGAAAATCCGCTGCTGCGTTCAATTTCGTCTTCCCAGTTGGTAGTACCATTGTCATTGGCAGGAGTAAGGCTCTGGCCGGTTTTAGCTAAAAATGCCTTTAATTGCGAAGCTGTTGCCACCTGGAACTGGTTAGCTATTTTCTCGATACCCGCATAGGCATTATAGGTTAAATAAGACTGCCCTGCTTTGCCTTTTTTGGTGGTAACAATAATAACGCCGTTAGTGGCCCTGCTACCATAAATTGCCGCTGCCGATGCATCTTTTAGTACGTCAACAGAAACAATATCTGATGGTGCAACGAGGCTATAGTCAGCGTCAGTTACACCATCAATAACGTAAAACGGTTGTGAGGCCGCACCTGTACGTAAAGTTGATGGCCCCCTTAAGGTTACTGTTGCAGTTCCATTAGGGTTACCATCATTGGTAATGTTAAGGCCTGCTACCTTACCTTCAAGCAGGTCGGCGGGCGTGGCTACAACACCTGTGTTAAAGTTTTCGGCTTTAACCGTTGTAATAGCGCTTGTCAGCTCCTTTTTGGTTGTGGTGCCGTACCCAATTACAACTACATCATTAAGGGTTCTTTGACTTTCGGTAAGTGTTACATTAATTGTGTTTTCACTCCCTACCGTTTCCTCTTTTGACTGATAGCCAATAAAGCGAAACTGCAATACATCCCCCTTGGCAGCATTAATGGAGAATTTTCCATCCACTGAAGTTGATGTTGATTTGCTGGTGCCCTTTACCTGTACAGTTACACCCGGCAGGGGACTGCCTTGCGCATCTTTTACAGTGCCTTTAACAGCGCCTGTTTGTGCCCAGGTATTGCTAAAGCAAAAGAGCAGCAATACGGACAAGATCC
Source organism: Mucilaginibacter xinganensis (assembly GCA_026225055.1). GTDB lineage: Bacteria > Bacteroidota > Bacteroidia > Sphingobacteriales > Sphingobacteriaceae > Mucilaginibacter > Mucilaginibacter xinganensis_A. The sequence continues at coordinate 17,836 of JAMFSA010000086.1, forward strand.
CGAACAGATATCTTGTCATGAATAGTTTGTGTCTAATTGTTATCATATTGGTTTATTAAATTGGTGACTCTGTTAGAAAATGGTATATAACATCCATCAATAACTGTTAAATTAACATATATTAATGAGCTATTATTTTATAATTGGTATAATGTATTATTAGATACAAGCGTTCTGGAGAAATGAACGCCACATAAAACTCGCTTTTTGTGGCATTTAAATTACAGATTGTTTAAAAGTGGAGATTTTTAAAATCGCTTTTATTAATTTGACCGTATTTATTTACGTAAACGTTTACGGAATAATAGTATATTACACACTAATAAAACCAATATATAACACCTGTAAAATGGGGGAAGTGAACATAAAAAAACTTGCCTGTGAACTGAATTTATCGGCGGCTACTGTTTCAAGGGCACTCCGCGATAGTCATGAGATCAGTACTGAAACAAAGATCAGGGTACTTGAGATGGCCAAAAGGCTTAATTATGAGCCAAATCCATTCGCCAGCAGCCTGCGCAGGCAAAAAAGTAAAACGATTGCGGTTATAGTACCTGAGATAGCTAATAATTTTTTTTCACTCGCCATAAATGGTATTGAAGAAGTGGCACGCGAGCGGGATTATCATGTATTGATATACCAGACGCATGAAAACAGGGAAATTGAAACATCTTTTCTTAACCGCCTTTTAAGCGGGCGCGTTGATGGTATTTTAATATCGCTTGCTTGCGAAGATGTAGATAAAGAGCACATTGAAAAAATAAGTGACCAGGTGCCCATAGTATTTTTTGATCGTGTGGATGATGATATTGAAGGAGTAAAAATTACTACTGACGATTATGAAAGCGCCTATAACGCCGTACAGCACCTTATTGAAAATGGGTGTAAAAAAATAGGTTATCTATTAGCCCTAAACTCTTTATCAACAGGTAAAAAGCGATTAAAAGGCTATCTGGATGCTTTAAAAGATAAAGGCCTTCCTGATGATAAGCAGTTGATTTTGAAAAGCAGCGCAAACAATGATGAAAACCACACGCTCATCAAAAATTTTATTGCCGAACATCGACCTGATGGTATATTATCCTCTATTGAAGAGCTTGCCATGCCTTGTTATTATGCCTGTAATGAACTGGGGTTAAATATCCCAAATGATCTAAAGCTCATCAGCTTTTCAAATCTCGCACATGCGCAACTGCTTAACCCATCGCTTACTACCATTAACCAGCCCGCCTTTGAAATAGGCGTGGAAGCGGCGGGTATCTTGTTTAAGATATTTAACAAACGATGGTACGAGCCAAATGAAACTATTATACTGAAATCCAATTTGATAAAAAGGGAATCAACACGGGGCTTTACTATCATCTAAATAAAAACTCTCTTACCAACATAATTCTCCCTGAACTCCTTTGGTGTCAGACCTTTCTTGCTTTTAAATGTGCGGTTAAAGTTAGCCATGTTGTTAAAGCCGCATTTGTAGGCTATTTCGGCTATAGATTGGTTGGTATCTATCAGCATGCGCGATACGTGGCCCAGCCGGATCTCGTTCAGGTTCTCTACAAAAGAATTACCCGTACGGTATTTTATAAAGCGGCTAAATGACGCATCGGCCATATTGGCTACCTGGGCGGCATCGGCCAGGGTAATGTGTTCGTAAAAGTTGTTGTTCATATACTCAAAAACCTTCTCCACGCGGCGGCTGATATAACTGCACTCCTCATCAATAAAGGTAGAATCGGAGAGCAGTTTAAAATCACGTGATACGGACAGTTGATTAAGAATAGAAAGCAACTCCAGGATAGAATCGAAACCCATTCTTTTATATAAAGCAACTATGCGCGGGGCAAGTGCATCAATAGTATTTTTTGAGAAAAGGATGCCTCGCTTAGCGTTCTCAAACATATTCCTGATGTTAACCAGCTGGTTCTTCTTCAGGAATTTATCGTCAAACAGATCGCTATGAAATTGTATGGTCACCTCCCTTATATTTTCACTGCTACAATTATGAGTGAACCAGCCATGCGCCAGGTTTGGGCCGACGCATACCAATTCGCATTCTTCAATTTCGCCAATATGGTTGCCCACTATACGTTGCGCACCTGATCCGTTCAGTATCAGGTTTATTTCCAGATAATCGTGGTTATGCAACGGGAAATCAAACCCGTTCTTCTCCCTCGAAAATATAGCGAAACAATCGTTTTTAGTTAAAGGCGTAACTTCCCTTATTATATCCATAGTCTGATAATTAAGTGATAAAAACTCATCCTTACTGCCAGCTGGCTATTTCCAGCCGGGCATTTTATCAAGTGTTATTACATTTGGCGCGGTGTAAAGCGCTTTTAACTGGGCCGTTGTATTACCTGCATAAGTAAGCTCTGACCAGCTCATAAAAAACGTCCATTTTGGTTGTGCCAGTAACTGCGCGGCGGTTGGTAAAACTTCGCACTCGCCAATGGCAATAGGCTTGCCTGCGGCGACAGTTACCATGGTATTATATTTAGCTGCTGTATAGCCGCTGCCATCATAAACATCAAGCGCAGCTATATCAAAATAGGTGCTGCCGGGGTTGTAGGCGTTTACATCATCACTCAGCGTACTAAAATCCTGTAGATCCCAGATCCATACCAGGTTGGTGAGGCCCTTGGTATTGGTCATGTAATCGTGCATGTATTGGTACAATTTGCGGGTACCGTTTGGCCCGGGCCTGCCTCCCCACCAAAAGCTGCTTTGGTTCATCTCGTGCAATGGACGCCATAATACCTCAATGTTCTTATCTTTTAATTGCTGCAGGTATGAGCATACCTCATCCATCATGCCGCGCCATTGGGTGTTTACAGTTGTACCTGCCGTGAAGAGATCGCTCCATTGCTGGTCGGTCATTTTGCTGAGGACGCCGGTTGTATCATAACCACAAGGTTCAGACCGTGCAGGATTACAGGCATGCCACATGAGGTGTACCAGCGCACCATTGTTCCACTGGGTAATGGCTTCGTTGATCATGATCTGGCGGTTATCGATATTATCCTGTTCAAACAAAAAATCGCCGCTCCAAAAACCGGGGAATTTCCCTGTGGTTTTATAGATAGAATCTGTCCACACAGCCGGTGTAGCATTTGGCTCACGGTTATGGATACCTGCTACCGTTTTTGAACCTGATATATTGTACAGGTAATTGAGTGTTTTAAACGCGGTAACAGGTGGCTTAGGCGTGGTATCGACAGGCGGCGTAGTGGTGGTGGTTGTTTGCGTACCTGTGCTTTTTGTGGGGCTTGATTTTGAGCATGATACTGTAATGCACACCGAGGTTGCAATTGCCAATATAAATAAATTCATTTTTTTCATTAGCTATATATTTTATCTTTCGCTTACACTTATCTCATTAACCTTCAAAGGGGTATTAAATAATTTGCCGGGGCTGTTATGGCCCCGGCAAATTGTTTATTGTTTTTTTACATCTATCCAGTAGGTGTACGGCCGTTCAACTATCTTATCGTAATCAGAATAAATAGTGTTGTAGTTATCGGCGCTGCCCGGCAGGTTAGTGAAGGTAAAGGCACTATTGGTAATAGTTTTTGTGAGCCCGTTACCCAGGTTTATGCTTTGCGCACCATCAAACGTACAGGTGGATGTGGTACCATCGGCAAACGTGAAGGTTACCGTGTTGGTAGTATAATTGTGTACCCATTTGCCTGTACCCTCAGGTATTTGCCTATAATAGTGGTTTACATCAGTTACCGGGTTTTGGGTATAAATAAAGTTGGCATATAAACCATCCGGACCAGCATCGTTAACAATGCTGCCATAAGTGTTACCATCGCTGGTTACGCCGGTATAGGTAAAGGTTAATGTATTATCCAGTTCGGCATTGGGACCGGTAGTTGGGTTCCATACATTTTTTGATTCGAGCGTAAACACTGCGCCGCCACCATATTGCGGGCCGGTACCACCGTAAACGGTGAGATCCTGGATAGTGAACGTACCTAATAATGCTTCAGAGAAAGGCACAAGTACCACAGTCCATTTGCGGGTTTCGCCTGTTTCGGCAGTTACAGTATAGGTAGCCTGGTTATTAGTAGCTGCAAAATTTACTGTTGTACCTGATGCTGGCGCGATGGTTGATTTATAAGAAGTAACGATGGTTGGCGTAACTTTAGTGAGATCGGTATTGGGCTGTACAAGCACTTTTACCGTAACCTTTGATGAATCCCTGTCGACAACCGCGGGCCCTATCTGCACCAGGCCATTGCCCAGTGTAAATTCTTCAATTGCACGCTCATGGCTTTTAATACCTGCCGAAGGATCTTTTTGGCAGGCAGTAAACATCACTGCAATTAATAAAACTATATAACTTAAATGTTTCATAACAAATATTTTAAAATGTCTAATTATTTAAATTCGGATTTTGATTAACCTCTGCCTGAGGGATCGGGAAGTAATATGGGTCGCCGGTGATGGTTTTTCCATACTGTGTTTCCAGCACTGATTCCATCTGGTGGCTTCTTCTCAGGTCGAATAAACGGTTACCTTCAAAACATAATTCCCATGAGCGTTCCTGTATCACGGCATTCCTGAAATCGGTAATGCTTAATGATGGTGGCAAGTTGCCCAGGCCAGCACGTGCACGGATCCTGTTCACAGCAGTATAACCATCACTTGTCGGGCCGCAGGCTTCGGCATAAACTAACAGTACATCCGAGAAACGTAGGATAGGCGTATTGGCGCTGGTCTGTTGTCCGGCGATCCAGCCTGAATCATTAAATTTATTACTGAAAGGGCGGTATTGCGCATCGGTAATGCTTAGTACCATTGTTGTACCTGCATTGCCCCCATTATCGCCAACATCGTGAATGGTTGATATGATCAGCTGCGTTTTGCGTTTATCATTCGGATCAAAACTGTTATAGATACCCGGCTCAGTTAAGAACTCGTTAAAACCTCCGGGCACAAAAACACCATCAGGCAATCTGAAATTTAAGTTCGGATAAAAGAATAATGGCAGCTTTGAATACTGGCCTTCGTCGGCACCTGAGCGGTCGACTGAAGCATCAAAAATATGCTCAGGCCCGAACTTTGAGTTTACATCATAAATATTAGTAAGACTTGGGTCGAGGCCATACACCGTCTGACTGTTTACTACCAAGCCCGCATATTGCTTGGCGCTGGCGTACATGTCATCGGCACTGGTAACCCAATCATAACCCGGCGAGCCGGTAGCTTTAGCAGAAGCTAATGTGAGGTACACTTTTGATAACAAACCCCAGGCACCAACTTTGTTAACCCTGCCAAGCCTCACGTTTTCATCCATCATGCCCGCGGCTTTGGTAAGGTCTGAAATGATCTGCGCGTAAACCACCTGCATGGTTGATTTCGGCAGGTTGGTTTGGCTGATATCATCAACCGGATCAAGGTGCAGAGGAACACCGCCGAATAGGCGTACCAGGTTAAAATAATGCAACGCCCTTAAAGTATAAGCCTCGCCGAGGATCTCATTTTTTGCAGAATCGGTAATACCGGTTGTAATTGCTGGTACATATTTTATAACCAGGTTGGCCCGGTTTATCCCAACATACGGAAACTGGTAAGCAGGCGCTAAAACTCCGTTTGTAGCGGTAACGGTATTATTATCCAGCAACTGCTCGTCTGCACTTTTACCGGCGGCCGATGCAACATCTTCCGTTGGTAACTCAGTTAATACGATAAAGTTACGCGAGTAATAATCCAGATCGGGCAGTATGGAATAGGCGTAAATTAAAGCCGCGTTAGCATCTGCCTCGGTTTTATAAAAGTTTGTGGTGGAAAGGAACCCGTAAGGTTTTTCTTCCAGCTCCTTTTTACATGACAGTATTACTGTCATGGCAAGGAGAATAAATATATATTGAAATTTTTTCATGTCGATAATAGTGATTTGTTTAGAAACTAACAGTTACACCCAGTGAGTACTGCCTCGGCTTTAAATAAGCGCTGTTATTTTGCCCGTTTGAACCAACTTCCGGATCGAAGCTTGGTCCAACCTTATCAAACGTGTACAGGTTACTGCCAGAGAAATAGACACGCAGATTGCTAACCCCTTTTATTAAGTTTGGCTTTAAGGTGTAACCCAGGTTTACGTTTTGGATACGTAAATAGGAGCCACTTTCTACATACCAGTTTGAAGCATAATAAACCCTTGTTGAGTTTACGCTCGGGTAAGCGTTTGTAGGGTTATCAGGTGTCCAGGCTTGCAGTTGCGCGCTTGGTGTAAACTTGGCGAAATTGAAAATATCGTTTCCATATACACCGTTCAGCTGCACATACAGATCAAACGAGCCATACTTTACACTTGTGTTAAAACCATAATATCCTTTTGGATTTGGGTTGCCAATAATGTATTCGCCCTGCCCTACCGGGAGTGGACCACCTGCAATGTATTTGATATCGCCAACCGTGGCTGGTGTACCATCAACCGGGTTAGTGCCACCTGCTTTTTGAACGATGCCATCAAATTTGTATCCTAAGAAAACATTAGCTGGCTGCCCGTTAATGTAATAATTCAATGGTGCCCTGATCGATTCTATATCCGCGCCATTCGATTCAATATTTTCGCCACCACCTATGCTGATAACCTTATTACGGTTAAAGGCAATATTGGCGCCCACATTCCAGGTAACTTTACCCTGTAAAATCCGGGCGTTACCGGCAAGCTCAAGTCCTTTATTATCAATAGTACCATCATTTACCTCAATAAGTGAGAACCCTGACGATAGCGCGATTTGCTCTGCTCTTAATAAATTAGTGGTATGTTTATAGTAATAATCCGCGGTTAATGTAAATCGCTGATCCAGCAAACCCAAATCAAAACCGATATCAAGCTGACTGGTGGTTTCCCACTTCAGGCTCTTATTCTCCAAACCATCAAATACTTTTGAATTTACGTTCGACCCGTCATTGTAATACGGAGGGCCATAACCTGTTTGGAAAGATGTACTGCCCGGCGTACCTGTATAGTATTTATAGCTACCCAGTGTTGATAAGGATTGATAAGGCTGGATGCCCTGGTTACCGGTAACACCATAGCTGGCACGCACCTTTAACTCAGAGATCTGTGTGATATTCTTCATAAAAGGCTCGTCATTTACCTTCCAGCCAATTGCTCCTGATGGAAAGAACGCGAACTTGTTATTTTCTCCAAATACGGAAGAACCATCTAAACGACTGGTAAATGTGAACAGGTAGCGATTTAGAAAACTATAATTTACCCTGGCAATACCCGATTCCAGTACTGTTTTGGTTTCGCCATTGGATATAAACTGTGTGGTTGCTGAAGCTAAGTTCTGGTCGTTTAATACATCATTCACAAAACCATGGCCTTGTAGGTCTGATGTTCTTGTAATGTTGGTTTCATTGGTAAAACCAGCTACCACATTAATATGGTGTTTTTTACCGAAATCCCTGTCGTAAGTAAGGTAAGTTTCATCAATAACGTGGTTATTATTATAGTTATTGATATCGCCATATCCTTGGAATAAATTACCGGTATTGGTTGCATCGCGCGGCTGGTAATTATCATTAACGGCATTACCGAAGGTGTAGCTGATCTGCGCACGCAGGTTTAGCCCCTTAATAATATCCCAGCTAACGTATGCTGTTGATAACAGATCGAGTGTTTTACTGGTATTTAATACAGTATAAGCAGTTTGCAACGGGTTGCCAAAGTCATTAGCACCGATGTGGAAATAAGTACCATCAGGGTTATAAGCCGGGAATATAATACTGCGGCTGGCAGATAGCTCCTGTCCATAATCATAAGTTTGGGTTATAATTATGTTGGTGCCTAAAGTAACATTGGGCTTAAGCTTATGCTCCAAATTAATATGACCAGTGTATTTATGATAGCCGTTCTCGATATTAAGGCCCTGCTCATTATAGTAATTTAATGATACTGCATAACGTGTTTTTTCATCACCGCCATCGGCAGATAAGGTATAGTTTTGTGAGATAGGTTTGCGGTAAACCAGATCTGCCCAATCTGTGTTATAGGGCCATTTAGGCTTGCTGGGGTCCAACCCTCTTAGTTCATCTAATGATGGATAATAAGTACCGCCGTAAGTTTGCCCGGTAAAAAGCGGAACAACGCCACCATTAATATTCGCCTGGTTTTCTATAGTAGCTTCCTGTACCGGATCATGCCATACATCCAGTTTATTTTGCAGGGTAGACAGTGTGGTTAGCGAACTAAAATTGATATGCGATTGCCCCTGTTTACCTCTTTTGGTGGTCACCATAATTACGCCGTTGGCACCCCTTGAACCATAGATAGCGGTAGATGACGCGTCTTTTAGCACATCTATCGATTCTATATCATCAGGGTTGATCTGCTTCAAATTACCCGCATCGCCGTATTCAATCCCATCAACTACGACTAAAGGGTTACCATCGGCATTTATTGACCCCTGCCCCCTGATCGTGATCTGGGCGCCTGCACCCGGCTGGCCCGATGAAGTTACCACCTGTACACCCGCCACTTTGCCTTCTAAAAGCTGGTCGACAGATGAAGCAGGTGTTTTGATCAGCTCGCTTCCTTTTATAGAACCTACCGAACCTGTCAAATCACCTTTTTTGGCAGTACCGTAACCTACAACCACCACTTCATTTAAATCGCGCGAAGCGTTTTCGAGGGTGATCTGCAGATCATTTTTACCGGGCTCAACCTTAACCGTTAAGGTTTGCATGCCTATAAATGAAAATACCAGTGTATTTTGGCCGAGGGGCAAGCTTATTGAAAACTTTCCCTTACTATCGGTAGCCGTTCTAACTGATGTTCCCGCAACGGAAACAACTACGCCGGGTAAGGATATACCTTGCTTATCGGCCACTACGCCTGTAACAACTTTTTGCTGCGCCAGTGCAAGATCTGCACCGAACAAAAAAAGCATTATACAAACACATGTTGTGTAAATCTTTTTCCTCATAATTTTTAAAATTGGTTTATGAGGCAATTATAGCGGGTTGCTGAGCGGCAGTATTACACTATTGTATCTTAATAGTACACTATGCAATAAAGAGGACCATTTGTGTACTGTTTGGTAATAACAATATACTTTTCAGGGAAGAAACATTAGAGAGTGGTTAATATAATACCACATCCTATTTATAATGTTAACTGATTTTAAGATATGAACAAACCCCCATGCTGATGTAATGATATTTTAACCAATTTAATGTTAAAAAAGTATTAATGCTGATACCGCTAAAAAATTTAGATTTGGGTTGTAAGCATTCGCTGCTTTTTTATAAACCAATATTTCCATTTTTTCACCCACCATAGTATTTTAATTATGAAGTACAGGTACTTATATATTTTCGTGGCTCTTTTCCTGATGTGCACTGCAAAGGGGTATGCCCAGTATAATTACCAGCAACTGGATAACAGTTACGGCTTATCAAACAGCTGTATAAACAGTATTTACCAGGATAGCGATAACCTGATATGGTTTGCTACATGGGATGGCCTTAACTATTATAACGGCAACAACATCCATGTGTTTAATTATGAGAAAACGGACCTGAATAAAAATTCCATATCCAGCAATGTGATATACCAGGTTACCGAGGATAAAAAGCGGAATATTTGGATCGGTACGGTTGAGGGTTTATCAAAATTCAATAAAAACACGGGCGATTTCAGCAATTACCTGTACAGTCATAACAAGGCATTATCAAACGGTTACACCATCGCCATAAATAATAAGGGCGATGTATATGCGGCACGGGTAAGCAGCTCACAACTGCTGCATTATGATGAAAAAACGGACGCGTTTGTGAGTATCCCCATGAAATTTGCCCCCAGCTTAATGCTGGTAAAGCTGATGTTTGATGATAAGGGGATTTTATGGCTGCAACTAAGCAATGGCAGACTTGAAGCTTATAACAATACAGCAAATGGCTTTGTTAAACTGCCCAACTATTCACCTGCTGATAATGTAGATAACATATTTTACTGTAACCACCAGTTCTTTTACAGCACCACAAACGATGAACTATACCGTATTGGCACTGATTACAGTAAGCAAAAAGTATTGCTCCTGCCGCATGAGATCCGCGAAATGGGAATTTTTAAAGGGCATTACCTCTTCGCATGGTCATCAAAAGGAATTGGTGAGTATGATACCGCTTTTAAGCCTGTAGACCTGCTGAATAATGAAATACCTGTACTGCAAAATGTGCGGGTAACCTCGCTAATGAGTAACGGTGAAAATTTACTGTGGATTGGTACCGATGGCAATGGCGTTATTAAAGTCACCAAAAAGGAGAACTACTTTGGCATAGTTAAGCAACAGGCCAACGGGCAGGCATTCCACATCCCGGTGCGGGCATTCTCTGAAATCAATGACGAGTTGTGGATCGGCACCAAGGGCAACGGCATTATCACGTTAAAGAATTGGGATAAAAATGATGTGTCGTTCTCGGGCATCAAATCATTCCATACCAATGTGGAACTGTTAGATAACTGCGTATATTCTATTGAAAAAGGCAAGGATGGCTTGGTTTACATTGGCTCAGATGCACCGGGTGTTACGCTGTATAACCTCAAGACTAAAAAATTTATTAAATGGGCCGATATTAAGGGCACACAGGCTTACCCCTACTTTGGTTCGGTACACTGCATTTTGTATGACAGGGATAGCTCCGTTTGGCTGGGCTTGAATGACAACGGCCTCATTCATTTTAAATTAACAGCTGACAAGGATGGTAATCCGGCCTTGAAATACCTGAATCAATACAAGTACAATAACAACGCCCCCGAAAGCAATAAAGGACCCGGCAATAATGTAATTTACAGTCTGGCAAATGGCAACGACGATCGCTTGTGGATTGGCTGCCGTTATGGTGGCTTAACCTTGTTCAACAAAAAGACACAGAAATTCAGTACGCTGAAGGCTTTTTCTTATGATGGTAGTCTCTCAAATAATGATATTCTTTCGCTTTATCTCGACCATAAGAACAAGCTTTGGGTGGGCACCAGTTTTGGTTTAAACTGGGCCGATGAATCCGAAGCAGGCAAATCGGCAAAGCCCGTATTTAAAAAATTGTATGTTGATAATGGATTACCTAACAATACCATCCACGCCATTAATGAGGATAATACCGGCAATATATGGATCAGCACCAATAAGGGTTTGGCTAAGATCAACCCGGCTACTTTGAAGATCGTTCAATATAAGGAATCAGATGGTTTGCAGAGCGATGAGTTCAGCGATAATGCGGTATGGAAGAACTCGGCAGGCATGCTGTTTTTTGGCGGTATCTATGGTTTTAATTACTTCCTGCCGGAGCATATTCATATTAATAATGAACAGCCGCGCTTGTTGCTGTCCGACCTGCAATTTGCTGGCAAAAGCGTGGTTGAACGGGGTTTGATCGTACTGACAAAAAATGGCGCGGTTTCCAACCAGCATTTCACACTTAAACCAAATGAAAATTATTTTGAGCTGAATATTGAACCCGTAACTTATACCGACGCGCAGAAATGCCAGTATGCCTATAAACTGGAAAATGATGACAAGGACTGGCATTATATGGAAAACCATGATAAGATCATCTACAACCAGCTGGCACCGGGCAATTATACGTTAAGGATCAAATGGTCGAACGGGGAAGGTGCGTGGACGCCGGGCATTGTGGCATTTTCGGTAACGGTTAAACAGTATTTCTGGCTTACTTCGTGGGCATTTATATTGTACGCGCTGATTCTGGCGGGTTCGGCTTATTTATATTTCCGTTACAAAAAGAACAAGTTTGTAATGAGTCAGGAATTGAAAATGGAGCACATGCTGCGCGAAAAGGATGAAAAACTGCACCAGGAACAGCTTAACTTTTTCACCAATATAGCTCATGAACTGCAAACGCCTTTGACCCTCATTTTAGGCTCGTTGGAACGTTACCTGTTTAAGAACAAACAAAGCGATAGGGAGCAGCAGGGCGGCAACTTCCTGTCCATCGTAAAGCAGGAAGCATCGCGGTTGCATTATTTGATACAGCAGTTACTGGAGTTCCGCAAGGCGGAGGCCGGGCGCTTGAGCAATCATTTCAGTTATATTAATGTATCGGGCCTGTTAACCAATATAGCAGGCTTGTTTACCGCTTTGGTTGATGAAAAGCAGCTGGATTTTTCGTGGCAGATAACACCTGATGTTCAGCTTTGGACGGATAAGGATAAGATTGAGAAGATAGTTTTTAACCTGTTATCAAACGCGTTTAAATATACAGATGAGCATCAATATATCATCTTTTCGGTTAACGCGCTGAATGAGGAAGGCAAACTGGAAATTATTGTGGCTAACTCGGGCTGCAAGCTTACAGAGAGCGAGACGGAACATTTGTTCGACCGCTTTTTTGTGATTGATGGCAAACAAAACAACAAAAGCAGCACGGGTATAGGATTGGCATTTACCCAGCAGATAGTTAACCTGCTGGACGGTGAAATAACCGCCGCCTGTGCCGATAACTGGATCACATTTAAGGTATTGCTACCATTGGATTATATCCCTGAAAAAGCAAATGCGCTAAATGATTACGCAGAAAAAAGCGAAAAAGCATCCTATCTGGTAAGCTCCATGACTACAGGGACTGAAAGTATTGACATTGCCCCTATCGCTGTAAACAACAAAAAATCGCTCATTAAAAGTTTTGAGCAGGAGCATAAAAAGTCGATCTTGATAGTTGAGGACGACCAGTTGATCCGTTACCTGTTAAAAGATATCTTGCACGAGCATTATATTATTTATGAATCGGGCACCGGGCTCGAGGCATTGGATGTAGTGAAACGCTCCTGCCCCGATCTTATCATCAGCGATATTATGATGCCGGATATGAACGGGCTGGAACTGTGTAACATTATTAAAAACACGACGGAAACCTGTCATATCCCGTTTGTGATATTATCGGCACGTACGGCTATCGAGCATAAAACCGAAGGCTATAACTGCGGCGCTGATGCTTATATCCCGAAGCCTTTTCAAACTGAACATTTATTAGTCAGGGTGCATAAATTATTGGAGTACCGTGAGAAAATGCACAAAGCTTTCAGGCCGGATCAAAACCTGATCTCAACCGTTGCTACAAACGATTTGGATGAGAACGACAAGAACTTCATTAAGAAGGTAACCCGCGTAATTGAGGAGAACATGGACGAGGAACTGGATGGCGAATACCTTGAAAAGGCTTTAAACATGAGTAAGATCCAGTTGTACCGCAAGATCAAGACATTTTCGGACATGACACCTACCGAACTGATCAGGCATATCAGGCTGAAAAAGGCTGCGGCACTGTTACAGAGTACGGATCTAACCGTATCAGAAATTTTCTATCGTACCGGGTTTAACAACAAAACTTATTTTTTCAGGGAGTTTAAAAAGATGTATAACTCATCGCCGAATGATTACAGGCATTTGCACCGCCTACCCGACTTTAACAGGAACTAAGCGATAAAAAACAGTCAGTGTACTCAATTGATAGTATGGTGTACCGATGGGTTTGGGGTATAAATTATTATTGTAAACTATACAGTAAACCCATAAATCTAAATTAATGCCATCTAATTACTCCGGTTACCGAAGACCTGTTATTACCTCTTTTTTACTATCGACACTATTTTTCAGCACACCTATTCAGGCCCAGTATAAGCTTAATTACGGACTCAGCAAGCTACAGGATAAAAGCACCTTGCCGCAATCCCGGGCCGCCTATATCAAGCCTGTGTTAAAGGCAAAAACAAACACGCAAACTATTTTAAAGCTCACACAGGACGGTGTCTATACAATTACCAACGGTTGGGAACTGGCAACCGGGCCAACTGTAAAAGCAAACGGCCAATCATTATCACAACCCGGCTACAATACCCGGCAATGGTACAACGCTGTTGTGCCGGGTACGGTACTCACGTCGCTGGTGAAGCAGGGCGTGTACCCCGACCCTTATTTTGGGTTGAATGACCTGCAGATCCCCGACTCACTTTGCAGGCAGGATTGGTGGTATCGTACCTCATTTAAAACCCCTGCGGAGCATCAAAACGAGCATGCTTTTTTAAATTTTGAAGGGGTTAATTATGCGGCTGAGGTCTGGCTTAATGGTAAGATGATCGGCAGTATTAAAGGCGCATTTAAGCAGGGTGTTTTTGATGTATCAGTCGGTTTAAATTTTAGTGGCGATAATGTATTGGCAGTGCATATCCTTCCACCGCCTGATCCCGGCATACCGCACGAGGAATCACCATTGGCTGGTACCGGGCCCAATGGCGGCGCTTTATGTTTGGATGGGCCAACCTTTATAGCAACCGAAGGATGGGATTGGATCCCCGGCATCCGCGACAGGGATATGGGCATCTGGCAGAATGTATCGCTGAAATTTACCGGTCCGGTTACAATAACTGATCCGCACATTATAACGCACCTGCCATTACCTGATACTACCAGCGCGGGCATTACCATTGAGGCAGAATTGCATAACCTATCGGCGCAGCCACAACAAATAACGTTAAAGGGAGAGATCGGCAGCATAAAATTTGAGCAGCGTTTTGGTCTTAAAGCGTATCAAAGCAGGGCAGTTGGTTTTACTCCGGCGGAATTTAAACAGCTGGATATTCAGCACCCGCGTTTGTGGTGGCCCAATGGTTACGGCAGGCCTGAATTGTATAGTTTAAAACTCACGGCGGTAAACTCAGCAAATAAATTATCCGATAAACAAACAGTCCGTTTCGGTATAAGGGAATTGAGTTATGAGATGACGGTTGATATGCCGGGCAACACGCATAAACGAGTGGAATATCAGCCTGTCATCGCCTTGAAAAATAAAACTTCATTATTTGATAACGTGGACAGATCGCAGGCGGCAAACGATGTGGCTATTGCGAAGTTAAAGGCTGGTGTTGATACGGCCCTATTAAAATCCTGCGATGATGAAGCAACCGCGCCTTACCTGGTGATAAAAGTTAACGGCAAGCGCATTTACTGCAAAGGCGGTAACTGGGGTATGGATGATGCTATGAAAAATGTATCGCGTGAGCATCTGGAACCTTATTTCAGGCTGCATCGGGATGCGCATTTTAACATGATCAGGAACTGGACGGGTGAGAGTACCGAGCAAACTTTTTACGACCTGTGCGATGAATACGGCATGCTGGTTTGGAATGATTTCTGGTTGTCTACACAAGGTTTTAACCTGGATGTCAAGGACGATTTGTTATACTTAGTCAATGCGCAGGATGTTATTAAACGCTTCCGCAATCACCCGTCAATAGCGATATGGTGCCCGCGTAATGAGGGTTATGCCCCTGCCGGGATAGAAAATAAGCTGGCGGATATAGTGGCGAAGTATGACGGCACCAGGTATTATCAGCCCAACTCCCGCTTCATGAACCTCCGCACCAGTGGGCCGTGGAACTATTTTACCCATCCGGGAGATTATGAGAAAATAGCAAGTGGCTTTAGTACAGAGCTGGGTAGTCCGTCGGTGCCAACCGCCGCCGCCATGCGCAAAATGATGGCTAAAGAAGACCTATGGCCCATTGGCGATGTTTGGTATTACCATGATTTTCATGACGGGCAAAAGGAATATGTAGCAGCAATGGATTCGTTATATGGCAAAGCCACTGACCTGGATGATTTCTGCAAAAAAGCGCAGCTACTTAATTACGACAGTTACCGCGCCATGTTTGAGGGCTGGGGAAGCAAGCTTTGGAACAACACCAGCGGATTGCTCCTATGGATGAGCCACCCCGCATGGCCCAGTACCGACTGGCAAACCTACTCGTGGGATTATGAAACCTTCGGCTCCTATTTTGGCTCGATGAAGGCCTGCGAGCCTGTACATGTGCAAATGAGTTTGAATAACAACAACATCAGCGTAATTAATACCTCATTACAAACCTTTACAGACACTAAAACGCAATTATTGATCTACGATATACAAGGCAAGCAAGTTTACGCACACGTAACGAATGCCGCTATTAAAGCCAACGGGTTAACCGGCATTTATAAAGCACAATTTCCGGATGAACTTAATGGAGTTTATTTAGTTAGATTGATGTTAACCGACAGTAATAAGCATATCCTTTCTCAAAATGATTATTGGAAAACATTTGGCGGCACTAAAACTTTTGCAGCTTTTAACGGATTAAGTAAGGCTCAACTAAGTATAGATAAAATCAATAATCATCAATACAAGATATCAAATACTTCAAAAGTTCCGGCGGTAGCCGTAAAGTTAAATCTTGTTAAAGCGGCAAGCAGATCTATTATATTGCCGGCTTATTTTTCGGATGGTTATTTTAATTTATTGCCGGGAGAGAGTAAAGTGGTGAATGTTGATTATGCTGGTAAGCAAGATGTGTTTGTTAGCGCTGATGGGTATAATGTGAAAGAATAGACTTGCTTAGTGGTTACTTATCGCATGAAGCCGCTCATTGCCGCGGAGGCTACTACTTTTGTCTTGATACAAAAGGTAGCAAAAAATCAAGACAAAAAGATCCTTCCGCCCACAGGCAAAACACCCAGGCCCGCGCTTTTTGTCGGGCCTTTCCCCACTTTTAATCAAAGTTCAATTAAAGTGTTCTGCTTGAATAGCGTTTTTTCTTTTTCTCTTTTCCCGTCAGTAGAACAGCTTCGGGCGAAAGTAGGCAAAACGATGGTGGCCTTGAGCGCAATGGCAGGGCATAGCAGATTTTTACAGAAGCGTAAAGGCCTAAGTGCGTAGCGACAGCTGGGTAAAAATATAGCAGCCCAGATTTTGCCTGATTTGCGGGGCAATGGCCTTGTGCGGCACAGAAGCATTTCTACTGACTAGCCTTTTTGGTCCTTTTGTGGCGAAGACAAAAGGACTAAGCCTCCGCGGCAATGAGCGGCTGCACAAGACAAGTAAACGATATGTATAACCGCTCGGTATAGTCGGGGATTTCTTCGTTCCTCTATGACGCTTGGAGATTTTGTGATAGATTAACACGGTGCATATTAACAAAAAAGGGACTGCGATAATCGCAGCCCCTTTTTTTGATGAATAATTGTGATTAGTAGGTAGTCATGTTGTACATCTCGATCTGCTGACCGCTTGATGACCAACTGCTGGATGTTCTGTGGGTGGTGCCTACAAAGTAATCGTAATTGTTCCAGTAGCTGCTGCCTGCGTTTTGCATGGTGAACTTGTAGGTTCCATCCAGGTAAAAATCAACCTTACTGTGGTCGCCTGATTCGCACTGGCATTTAAAGGTGTGGTAACCATTATCATTCGAGGTTAAAACCTGCGTGTAATAGTTGCCGTTACCTTGCAGATAAGCTTTAAGCGTGTGGTCGCTCAGGGTTTCAACAAAACCCATTTCGTGGCCGGTCCAGTTGGTTACATCATCGGTAACAAAAACGGCTTCTTCGTTTGAGCCGTCTGGCGCGTTGCTGCCGCCTTTAAAGCAGCCATAAAACTGCAGTCCTGTTGCATCCTGTCCGCTGCCATTGGGCTGTTGCGCACCCAGTACATCTGATGCGCCGCAGCTGGTGCCACCTACCGGCACACAAACGCCGTTCGAGCCCGATATATCATAAGGCTTATCGGTGCAGGTCCCCCATAAACTAAAGGCACTTTGGCCAATGGCTGCAAGCGAGCTGTTCTTTTTTACGGAATTTGTTACAGTGGAGGTGGTTGGTTTGCTGGCATCTTTGGTACAGCCAAAATAAACACATGCGGCAAGCGCTACCGCGCCAATGGCGGTCACATTTTTTAGTTTTGTTTTCATAAAATTGTTTAAGAATTGGTATGAACAATGTTAAATGAAAACCATAAAAAGGAAATACACTATTGCTTCATAATGGTACACCATAGGTGTTTGAAAGATAAAAAAAGGGGCATGCGGGCAAAGGCCTTTACGCTTACCCTTCGAGTGCCTCAGGGTAACCTATGCATAATATCTGTAAAAGAAATTATCTTCCAAACAGGTTAACAACAGGTCTGTTAAAACAAAACGCCAATTAAATTAACTGGCGTTTTGTTTTTAGTATGGAATAAAGAAATACAAGTAGCTATTCTTAAGGCACCCTTACCGCGTCTGTTGCCTGTGAGGTAATGATGTAAGTACCCGTTGTTTCAAAAAAGTTAATGGTAAAAGTGGTGTTTACATTCATACCGATATCGGTGTGTGTACCTGCTATGCTGTAATAAGCCAGGCCATAACCAAAGCCCGAAAACGCATTTAACGCCTGGAATACCGGGAACTGTGGTACACCAGTCGGATAACCATACTCAATAGATGTATCGGTTTTCATTTCAGGGTAATATGGGTCCCAGTCTTTCCAATCGGGGCGGGCCGGCCGGCCGGCAACCTCGCCGTTTGCAGGGTTAAAGTTCTTTCCATTCTTATCTTTCCAAACGAATATGAACTTATTCGGGCCTGAAGCCACGTGGGTTATCGTTAATTTCAAAAGCGAGGCAGGCAGGATGTCAAATGTAGTGAACTTGGCGTCCGAATGACTGTATGCTGTATACAAAATGGTATCGGCAGTTTCGGGCACTACGTTAATTACACAGGCATTTTTAAGGGTTTTGGTGCCGCGTATGTTTGATGCCTGCACATCAATAATATAACTCCCGATAGGCACATTACTGGTTGCTTGTGTAAACTGCAGCCTGCCACCTACAGTGTTTACGCTAAAAGGCGCAAGCAAACTATCTTTTAGTTTAAGATTTAACAAGGCTATTGTTGAATCATCAGAAGTTATAGCGCTTTTATAAACCTTTACCGTATCCTTTTTTAACAGGTAGCCGCTGGCATCTTTACCGGTGGCAAGGTCGCGGACTGATAATAATTTCACGGTTATCGGCGCCGTTGAACCATCAGCCACCAAACCAGTGGAAACTGTGGTTATGCCTTGGCTAACGGTAAAAGGGTTAAGGCTGTAATACATATTATCGCTAATGAAGCCTACGGGCGTTTTTTTACACCCGGCCAGCAAAACTATTGTCGCAACGCAACAAATTAGTAATGCCATTATAAAGTTTTTAATTGTAACCATTTGTTTAATATTTTATAAATAAGGTTAAGCTATAGTTTATTTAAAATGGCACTATTAGCCAATACATGCAGCGTAGTGCCCGTACTGGTTTTTATACCGGTTGTCTGGCAGGGGATCACCACATCAACCGAGTCGGTTGCTGCTATGCCTGATGAACCATCTACAGCGCCGTTTACCTTTACATAATCAAGGGTATTGTAGGGGAACGCCACGTTGGCACCATCAAGGTAAACTACCTGGTTGGCTGCCGTATATTTTATAGCACTTTTTACCCCTGCGTTATTGGCGTAAGGCACCTCAACTAATGTAGCCTGGCTCAGGTTTATCGTTTGCCTGAACATATACTGCCTGAACAGGTTTTGAGTAACGGAATCCTCTAATTGATTCAAACTATCTATCTGCAGATTTCTGATCAATAAACGCAAAGACATATCGGTGAAAGCGAAAAATGTTTTTGCATTGTTTATGGAGTCCTTCAAGTTAAAATGATCGGCAAGCATCAATACGGTATCAAACTGATGGTACTTGTTGTTTTTCAGGTAATCATAAGTTGATAATGGGGTATTCGGGTTTGATACCCCGCCATCAGTAAGATACCCATCCTTTTTACAGCCGATGATAGCCAGCGGGATGAGCATCAGCAGTAATAGTTTTATAAAGAGTTTATTTGTCTTTTTCATATCGTTTTCTTTTAATGTCCCTGTTAATTAACTCTTCCTGCCCAGAAGGATGTTTGGGTAAGTTTTGGGTTCAGTGTAAATAATGATGGATCAATTGGCCAGTAGTATTTGCCTGCGGCAAACTCGCCGGCGGTAATGTCATCAAACTGCTGTTCGTGATTAATACGCTCCAACCTTACCAGATCATAAAAGCGGCTGCCTTCTAAAAATAACTCACGACCGCGTTCATCGGTTACAGTTTGCAGGGTGTTGGCACCGGTAACACCGGTAATAGGCGCGGCATTTCTGTTGGTGCGGATGTTGTTAACTATAGCTAAGGCACCGGCATAATCAGGAGCTGATTTGGCGCATAATGCTTCGGCTTTTAAAAGCATGATATCGGCCAGCCTGAATATCACCATGTTATTTAATGATACCTGGTAAGTAGCATTATTATTTACATTTTGTATGTTGGTATATTTTGTACACTCATAAATATTTGTACTACCGCTTGAGATCTGGACAAAGCAATTTTTTAAGCGAACATCATTGGTATCAGAATATAAAGTTGTTACGTACGAGTCGTTTATCTCCCATATAGGCAGCCCTGTAAAACCGGTAATGTATGGGGCGGTAAGTGTTAAGCCCGACAATGAATACGCCGCGTTTGCAATAGTGCTTTCAGATACGGTGTTCTGGGCTATCTCAAATATACTTTCTGATGATTGGCCTTTATAAATACTGGTAAAAGTAGCCGGGGTTGTTAATGTGTAATTACCTGAATTGATCACCTGGTCGCAGGCTGTGTTACACAGGTCGTATTTACCCTGCCAGGCGTAAACATGGGCCAGCAGCGCGTATGCAACACCTTTATCGGCACGGTAATTCCTGTCGGCTGATCCGGAATTAATAGCGGGCAGGTATTTTATGGCGATGTTAATATCCGAGATCACATGATTTAAAATGGTATCCTGCGGAGATTTGGCAATTTGCGCCGTGGTAGTAGCATCGGTATTAGTTAAAACCAACGGTACTGAACCCCATATACGGCACATATTAAAATACATATATGCTCTTGTAAAGTAAGCTTCGCCCAGGTATTTGTTTTTCTCAGCGGTTTGGTCGGCAGTTGTGGTACCGGTAAAATCAGTAACCGGCATTGCCGAAATAAAACTGAGGCACCTGTTGCTTTGCGCTATAGCAGTATAGTAATTGGTGAATAACCTTAGCTTCAGCATCGGGTCATCAATATTTACTACAGGGTCAACAGCTACGCCCCAGTTAATTGTATACACGTTTTGCCATGAGGTATTCTGAGCTACGGAAAACTCATCAGTAGGCAAATCACCATAACCGTATACGGCCAGTGATGTGTTAAAGGCCGATCTGATCAAACCATAAATGGAGGCGACACCAGAGTTGGCATCACCATCGGATTGCCAGCTGGTTTCATCGGTTGAGGTACTGACAGGCTGCTGATCCAGAAACTTTTTACAGGATGCGGATAACAGGGAAACCATCGCCAGTGATAATATTATATATTTAGCTTTCATTGTTCTTTTAGTTTAATGTTCTATAAAAAAGAAACTTGCTTTTTAAAGATGTTGGGATACTTTTAAGGCTGATTAAAAATCAATGTTTACACCAAGTGTGAATTTTGCTGCCGTTGGGTACACTACGTTAACCAAACCGGTTGTAGGGTCGGCTAATTCGGGATCGGCCAGGTCTTTTGATTTCTTCCACATCCAAAGGTTTTCACCCATCAGGTATACATTCAGCCTTTTCATACCCAAGTGTTCAATCCAGCGGGTAGGCAGATCGTAACCTAACGATGCATTTTTCAGCTTAATAAAATCGCCGCTTTCAACAAAGTAATCGGTACTGATATCCCATGGGTCGGTACCTGTATAGGTTGGATATACCAAACGGGCATATTCAGATACATTGCCCGGCACCTGCCAGAAATCGCTAAGTGAACCTGTAAGGGCCGAAACGCCTGCAAGCGCTCCCCAGCTGCCAACTGCCTTAGTGCTGTTAAGCGCATCAGAGAAACCACCATTCAACACCTTGCGGCCAAACATATAAGAGAAGAAGAAACTAAAAGTAAACCGCTTGTAGCTAAAATTACTTCCCACGCCGCCGGTCAATTTAGGGTTTGGGTTTCCATAATCAACCTTATCATCGTTAGTGATGTTGTAATCACCATTCATATCGATATACCTTGGGTCGCCGGCTTGCAGTGTAACACCATTAAAGGTTTCCTTTTTACCCGTGGTTGGGTCGGTTGGTACCTGGGCATTTGTTGCATAAACGCCATTGGTTCGCCATACTTTGTAATTAAATAAAGGTTCACCAAGGGTAAGCGATTGCTGAAGATATGACGGGCCAAAGAAGAAGTCCCGGTTACCATCAGGCAATTTGGTTACAAAGTTGTTATTGTAGGAGATATTAAAATTAAAGTTCCATTTAAAGGCTGATTTATTGCCCAGCACATTAATGTTGGTAGCAAACTCAAGCCCGCGGTTGCGCACATTTACATAGTTGCCCGAGTAATACTCGTAGCCGCTATACACCTGTGCCGGGATATCAGAGAAAAAGATATTGTCAGCATCTTTCTGGTACCAGTCAACAGTAAAGCTAACACGGTTATCAAACAACTCTATATCGGCACCGATATCGGTTTGTGGGTCACGCTCCCACCTAACCGAACTGCTTGCTTTAACACCTGAGTTAAAAAAGTAGTTACCATACGGATAAGGAGAATCAACCGTTGTACCATTATAAGTAGATGGTGTACCGCCCAGTGTGGCATTTTGGGTAACAGTTCCGTTTGTGCCGTAAAGGTAGCTGGCATCATTATACAGGGTTTGGTATTTGGCATACCAGGTACCTGGGTCCTTACCATCAATACCATAACTCGCGCGGATCTTGAAAAAGTTAACCACTTTCTTGATCGGCTCAAAGAATTTCTCATCCGATGCTATCCAGCCTGCAGATAAGGCGGGGAATGTACCCCAGCGGTACTGCGGACTGTATATTGAACTTGCATCACGGCGAAAACTCGCCATAAAAAGGTATTTGTCATCAAAATCATAGTTAAATCGGGCGTAATATGATTCTGTTGTTTTTCGGGCATATGATGAGCTCGCATTTAAATTGATACCTGCAGGAACGGTTGCTACTGTATAAATACCAGATATGCTGATACCGGCCGCAGATGAATATGACGAATATTGCTCGTTATTATATAAAGATGTACCGCCAACTAAGCTGAAATGATGTTTTTTGATACGCTTATCGTACTGAACAAAATTTTCAAACGACCAGAACGGGCTGCGGCTATCGTTTTCATACGCAGTATTAAGCGTACCGTTAATTGCCTGCGGTACATAATAACCATAATCATCGGTATAATTATTAGCGCCGAATGTGCTATGGAAAGTTAAATTATGCGCCAGCGTATCGGTAACCTGCACCGATCCGTTTATAGAGAAAATCTTATCATTATCGTAATAATGTGTTTTGCCACTATAAACACCGGTTTGTGTTGGGCTTAGTTGTAGTAATGAGCTTGGCATTTGCCCCACACTGGTAAATAAAACCGCGTTTGCCCCACCAACACCATGACTGGAAGTTTGAGAACTCATTAAAAGGTCGGTTACTATGTTTAAGCCTTTTATAGGGTTGATATTTAGCGTAAGGTGCGGCGATAATTTTTGTAAACCGTAACCATTTATAATACCCTGCTCGGCATAATGGTTGAATGATAAGCGGTATGAGGTTGTACCCGAAAATCCCGCTATACTCACGTCCTGGCTGTTTACAATAGCCCTGCTGCGTACCAGCAAACCCTGCCAGTCAACATCATTATTAAATGCGGAGTTTAAACTATCTGTTAGCGCGGCAGGTATTAATCCCTGCTCAATACTATTATAAGGGAGCTGGCTTTCCAGTAATTTAAGCTTTAACGCCCTTTCGGCAGCACCGGTAGTTACCTTTATAAAGTTAGGGGCAGTAGTGATACCCGTATATGCCGATATGCTTACCTGCGGTTTGCCGCGTTTAGCGCTTTTTGTTTTTACTATGATAACACCATTACCACCCCGTGCACCATATATAGCTGCCGCTGACGCATCCTTCAATACATCTATTGATTCGATATCATTCGGATTGATCAGGCTCAGGGGGTCATTGTTATAGGATGTCCCTATGGAGTTAACATCAAATACTATCCCATCAATTACATATAACGGGCCGCTGTTACCGCCGTGAAGGTTACCCCAATCTATATTAGTGCTGCCACGGATAACAATATTGGGTTTAGCGCCAAGTTCGCCTGTAGTTGATAGTACGCTTACACCGGCAAGCCTCCCCTGCAGCATATTATCAAAGCTTGATTCGGGGATATCGGCAATTACACTGCCCTTTAATGATGATACCGCGGCGGTAACATCGCGTCGCTTTTGGCTTTGATAGCCTACAACCACCACATCAGTTAATGCTTTGTCGTCACTCTGCATAAAAATAATCTCGGCAGTGGTTCCGATCTTAAGTTCCTGCCGTTTGTAACCTACGCAGCTAATAATAATTATGTTTGAATTACCCTTTAGCGTGATCCGGAATTTTCCGTCCTCATCGGTAACTACGCCATTGTTAACAACGCCTTTTTCAGACACTGTGGCCCCTGCTAATGGTTTTCCATTACTATCTTTAACCTGCCCGCTCCGCACTGCTGCATTTTGCGCATAAGCAGGATTTAAAGAGAATAGAAAAATGCAACAAAGCATGAGGAATAGTAAAATTTTACTCATTTGTTTTTGTTTAGTTATTATTTAATTTGTTTAGTTGTTTAGTATTTAAACCAGCACGTGTTGTCTTGAAAAAAAACAACATTTTCCCACCTGCGCACGCCATCAGCATACACATAAGAAGCTTATTCACAATGTGATATACAAAAAGAAAGTTGGTGAATAAGTGTTTGTTTTACAAATATAACCCATGGGTGTAGCGGTTATTTTACATAAATTACCATGCTATTACCCGATTTTAACCTGTATAAAATATTAGCAGGATATTGCACACTAAAACTTCTGTTTTATAGTTGCGGAGGGGTTACCAACGAATTAAATTAGGCATTTGGGGATGCCCGTAAACTAAAAAGCACAACCGTATGGCTGTGCTTTTAATATTGTACAAATAACAGTTGTTATTATTTATGGTGGATAAGATTAACTTTCACCTCACTATTTTTTAAAGCGATAACATAAGCGCCGCGTACTTTAGCTGTTGCTAAACTATAGGTACCAGCGCCAGATACATTCGCGGTTTGTTTGATATGTAAACGCGCTACTGGCGTAAACTTATCAGCAGCATCAAGCGATATGGATACAGCACCGGTTGCTGTATTATATGATACCGAATTAAATGTTCCGGCATCCAGCGTAAGCCAAAGCCCGGCCGGTGCTATAAACACACGTGATTTTGCGCCGTTGGTTATTTTAACATCTATAAAATTATCTTTTTGTACCAGGTTACCGCCAAATGCCAGCCATCCCAGGCTATCATTGTGCATAATATAGGTAGAAATGTTTACAGCATAGCCAAAGAAATTTGGTCCGTAATCACCCGACAAGCCATCAATTTTAAGTGTTGATGGGAATGAGTGGAACGCTGCCGGGCCAAAGCCATCCTGTGTGATGTTTGATACCGCGCCCATTACACCGCCATAACCTACACGTAGTAAATACAGGTCGTTAGGTTTTTTACGGTATTCGGCTAAAACCGGGATAGCGTTTATGCCTGAACCATAATGGTGCAGCTGACGCTCGATGCGTGACAGCTTACCGCCGTACAAGAAATCCCAATACCTGCGTGCCGAGCCATTGTAACCCCAGTTAGGTACAGTTGGCATATAGCCTAAGATGGCATCAATAGTAACTTCGGCCTTGTTGGTATAACCGAAGTATGACGACCAAAGGTAAACTTCCTCCTGTCCGGTTGAATCCCAAGGCATTTCGCTGCCGAACGGATACTGTAAGGTATTCCAGTGATCGGCGCGTTCTTTCATGGCTTTTTCAAATATCGCGGCCTTATCATTCCAGCCTTCGGCTTTCAGATCCATCAATATTAAATAAAATACAGTGCCCTCCATTTGCCCAAACTGTACGTAATACGGCGCCTGGTTAATCATAGCCATCGTAGTTTGGTACGCGTGATCCAAATACCATTGCCAGTTTTGCTCGGTTACCAAACCAACGTGGTTGCGCGATAAGCGGTACATTACCCACCATGCAGCAGCAACGTGCGGGTAGTTATATGAGCGGCCAACATCATTGGCCGCTTCGTGGTTCCAGGCTGTCCAGGTCTTGTGGTTTACGCTATCACTGTAAGTGCCTGCGGGCATTTCCTTAGGCTCGTAATAATAAACACTTTTCTTTACGCCATATTTTTGCTTGCCTTCATCATGCTGTAAAACGCCCCATAAAGTATGGTTCACAAAATGCTGCAGTTTATCAATCTCAGCCTTATCAGGCTGGATCAATTCTTTCATCATAGCGCCCAGCCAGCCGCCTGCGCCGCCTTCGTCGCTCAAACCGGAGATCCATACACGGCTATCCTGCGTTACCTGTTTTTTGGTTTCATAATCATAACTGATCACCGATTGATCGCGGTGAAAAGGATCATTTTTATTTACGTACCATTGCTCATTGGTGAGGAAATGGCCAAAATCCTTCAGCATCTCGCCTTCGGCCTTTATTACTTTATAGTTTATGGTTTGCGAAAGCCCGTCCTCATAAGTTATGGTTAAACGTGCCCTGCCCCATATTTTTCCTTCAATTTGATAGGCTTTCCATTTATCATTTACAGCGGCTGTTTCGCTCAGCGTTAAAGCGCCTTCAGGCTCAACCTGTAACGATTTTACCTTTTCACCATAATTTAAGAACAACTTGGCTTTGGTGCCCATTGGCAATACATAGCCGGGTACACCAACAGCAACCGGGCGTTTATTAGCAATTAATGTACTTTCAATACCTTTAATTGAATCAGCCAGTAAGAATTTTACGCCGTACTCGGTAGTTTCGCCCGGTTTTAATGTAAAGGATGTTGGAGTGTTCCATGGTTCTGCTTTTTTCCATTCGTTTTCAGCATAAGCTTTGCTGTGTACCATCCACTCATAAAAACCTTCAAAGTCTATCCCACGCGGGGTAGGATCGTCTAATAACGGACTATAAGCCTCGAACGGGGTTTTGCCATAAGGTACAACCACCAAAGCCGGGCCGTGGCCGTTTAATCGGGTAACCTGCAAATAGCCTGCA
Organism: Mucilaginibacter xinganensis; assembly: GCA_026225055.1. Classification (GTDB taxonomy): domain Bacteria; phylum Bacteroidota; class Bacteroidia; order Sphingobacteriales; family Sphingobacteriaceae; genus Mucilaginibacter; species Mucilaginibacter xinganensis_A. The sequence continues at coordinate 44,836 of JAMFSA010000086.1, forward strand.
TCCTTACCAATATAGGGGTCATAAAAAACGCTTTGCGCATGGTTATCTTCCAGCGATTTACCCTGCATTACGTTATTAAAGATCATCGGGATACCTAATGAACCGATCTCTACATTTTTATCACTGGTATTTTTCAGCTTAAAAAGCAAAACCAGGTGACCGTCTATCAGCTCATAATAGCGCTGTACATTCAGCGGGATACCAGCGGGCAGTGTAGCCGAAAGATCAGCAGCCGCCAAAACCTTCTCATCATTAACAGTTAAAGCGCTTACCTGTGCTCTTTTTGCTGAGGTAGAATATTTTGTCCATTCGGTTTCACCTTCAACTCTTAAACGAAGATCGATATCGCCTAACTGGTACATGCGGTCGCTGCTGCGCAGCTTAAGCCTGTCGTGCGGGGTGAAATCAAATTTGTCGTCACTAACGGGATTTAAAGCCGCTACTGTTTGTGACGATTTTACTAACTGCAATTGCAATGCACCTGTTTTGAAAGTCAGGAAACCACTATCAAGTCCGAGGGTTGATGGCCTGGTTTCCAGTGCTTTCCACGGGTCCTGCGCCATAGCAGCCTGACCGCCGGATATAAAACAAATGATCAATATTACTGCTGCAAAGAAGTTTCTTTGGATGCGCATTAAGGTAGTTTTTAAAGGTTTATATATAAACATGTTAAAAATTGCGTAAATTATTAAATGTAAATGTACAGGTATAGCAAATAGAGGGTTTATTAAAATTTGCCTGGTAGTAGCAACTTCTTACCCATTTTATCCGGCAGTAGATAAATACCTGCCATTTTAGGTTAATTAATGAAAAATATGGGCATTAAATGCTTTATATATTTGCATTCCAGGTATTTCTAATCAACCGGCAACATGCGTTTCATCTATTCATTTTTATTATTTAGCTGCTGTTTTTTAACTACTGATCGCTCAATGGCCCAGGGCAACTACCAGACCGCGGGCAATGGCAACCCTATCATTCCCGGCTATTTTGCCGACCCTACCGTTAAGAAATTCGGCGACACTTATTATATATACGCTACCACCGACGGCAATGGCGGCGGCCTTGGCCCATCGCAGGTATGGACATCAAAAGACTTTGTGAACTGGACCATGCAGGATATGAACTGGCCCACCACACACAACTACTGGGCGCCCGATGTGGCCTTTAACAACGGTAAATACTATTTATACTACTGTCAGCCAACCGTTGAGGTGTATGGCGCTTCATCTGATACCCCCGTGGGCCCCTGGACACCACTTTTTGCAGATGGTAAAGCGGTTGTACCCAATTATTTGGTGCCAAAGGTTATAACCCTTGATGGGCAGACCTTTAAAGACGACGACGGCAAATATTACATGACCTGGGGTACGTGGGGTATCTATCCCGGCTTTGGCTGCGGTGTGGGTTTGTTAAACCCGGATATGCGGTCGTTCAGCAAAACGGCACAGATACCGAATACTTTGGCTAAGGACTTTTTTGAGGGATCGTTCATGTTTAAGCGTAAGGGCATTTATTACCTGATGTACTCATCAGGCTATTGCGAAAATGAAACCTACCGTGTGCAATATGCCATGAGTAAGACCGGCCCAATGGATGGCTTTACTTTCGGCAAAAATAACCCTATCCTAGCTACCAGTGTTGATGGTACCGTTCACGGGCCAGGGCATAATTCGGTACTGCAAATTGGCGATGATTATTATATCATTTACCACAGGCATAACAACCCGCATTCGGGCGGCGGCTATAACAGGCAGGTCTGTGCCGATAAACTTGTTTTTGATGTCGATGGGAATATTGAAAAAGTGACTCCCACACATACAGGCGTAGGCTTTTTAAGTAGAAACACCAATCCATACCCTAACCTGGCTTATGTAAAAAAGGTTACGGCATCATCATCTTACAGTGCCGATTATAAGCCTGAGTTTGCGATTGATGATAACAATGGCACACTTTGGAAACCTAAAGATAACAGCGCCAAAGCCGCTTGGCTACAGGTTGATTTAGGCAAACTTACCCCTGTAAAAAGAGTGCTTACCCAGTTTGAATATGCTACGTGGTATTATCAGTATCTGATAGAGTATTCGGAAGATGGGAAGCTGTGGAAGATATTTTCGGACAAAAGAAATAACCACTGGCATGGCAGCCCGGCGGTGGATGAAGGCGATGTAAAAGCACGATACATTAAACTAACTATCACTAATACCGAATATCCCGGCCTGTACAAAGCGGTTTGGAACCTGAAGGTATTTGGCGATGGTCCGGCACCTGTTGTGCCTGAAAATCTGCACCAGCAGATAGCAGAAAAATATACCCAAAAAGGCTTACTGATAAATTTAGATGCGGCTGACTTACAAACTGGAACAGCAGTAAAAGAATGGAAAAATGCAGGAGCGCTTGGCGGCACATTTAAAACCGATGGCAAAGCCCCTGTTGCTGATTTTATAGCAGGTAAAAAAGCGCTGGTATTTACCGGCAGGGAATCATTGACATCAAGCTTTAATGTTCCGCTTTCATTGGCTGGGAATAACAGTTATACGATATCATTCTGGGCTTACGCGCCGCAATTAAAGGATGAAAACCCACTGCTGGCCTGGAGCAACGATAACGACCAGCTAACTGCCGCCACATTTGGTTATGGTACCAACCGCGATTTTGGCGCGGCACAGCATTCGGGTTTTGCAGATCTGCAGTATACCCATAGCCAGCAATTAGCAAGCAAATGGCACCATGTAGCCATTACATTCGACGGCACTTTTGAAAAGGTTTACGTAGATGGCGCGCTCAATAACCAGGAAAACAAAATGCTGTTTGTAAAACTCGCCAACAACTTTGTGCTTGGCAGCGATCATGAAGGACGGTCGCATTTTTCGGGTGCAATTGCCTCATTACAGGTGTATGATGGGCCGTTGGCTGAACCGGCAATTAAGGCGTTGTATACCAATGTTAAACCATCCCGCATAACGGTATATCTGAATGCGGCTAAATTAGCTTACGGGAAACTAAAAACATGGCCTAATGAAGGTGATGCAGGCGGAAGTTTATCAAGTAATACAGAACCTGTAGTTCAGGATGTTGCGGGCCGTATCAGCGTAAAGTTTCCCGAAAAAACATTGTTGACTTTGAGCGAGCCACTTGCTTTAAAAAGCAGTTACAGTATAGTCGCCAGCATGTTTGATACCAGGGCTGTCGCGGGCAAACGGCATTTGATCATTAAAACCTATAATGGCACTGCAACTAAGGAATTTATTGATGGCGTACCATCAACCAAAGCTGATGCTTTAACTATAAATGCGGCAGGTAATGGCATCGAAGGCCTTTCAGGAGCAATTGCAGGGTTAAGCATATACCGGTATGTGTTAAGCAATGATGAAATTAAAACACTGAATACTGTATGGCAGCAGAACCTGCATTTGCCTGTTGATAGCGCATTAGCCTTTAAACAAACCCCTAAAGCTGTTACCCCCGCAATGGTGCGTATGGAGGCCGCAGATTACGCGAAAGGCAGCAATAACAGCCTGCAATATAACTTTACAAGGCTGGTTAATAACATCCCGGTTAAACAAAGCGGCTGGGTTGATGAGCCTTATTATATGGATTATGGATTAGCTGCAGATCAGCAATATAGTTATACGTTTAAAGTGAGGGATAACGCGGGCAATGTTACGGGGGGTAGTCCGGCGGTAAATGTTTCAACAGCATCGAACCAGTTTACTGTTTATGCTGATGATTTTAACGGCCCAATATGGGATGGTTTTATTGGCAAGGGTGCTAAGCAATCGGCACAGCATATTATCGCTAAGAGTGACACGCTTACGCTGGAATCGGATAATACTTATTGGGATGGATCCCAACCTTACGGCCCATTCATTTACAAAAATATAAGCGGAAATTTTGTTGCCGAAGTGGAAGTAAGCAATGTAAGCGGGCTAGCCGAAAAGAAAGTAGCAGGCAATAACGATGCAGGCTTAATGGTACGGTTTGCCAATAAGTTAGGTGATAGTACGCATACCGAGCAACTGCTGCAGAACAGCGTTTTCCCGGCATGGAACGTGGGTAATATGTTTACCAATTTCGCCTACGGCGACCGTCGCCAAACCAATATCCAAACCGCCTGGAACTATAATAAATACCTGCAAATACAGCGTGAAGGCAACCTGTTCTATGTGCGTACCAGCAGTGATAACATTAATTGGGTTGATCTGCCCGGCAGTCCGGCTTTACGAATGGATTTAGATAAAAAGCCGGTGCAGGTTGGTTTATACCAATGTACTTATGGGCCAAAGGAAGGCTTTGCAAGCTTCGCTAATTTCAGGCTGGTAGAGGGTAAATAATAATCGCTCCTTTTAAAACGTCTATGTACTTTGTGGTTAAAGCATCAGTATTGGGAAGATAAAAAAGGAGTCATGCTGGCACTCGAAGCATGCGGGCAATGGCCTTTACGCTTACCCTTCGAGTGCCTCAGGGTGATCCGACTGCAATAAAATAAATCTCCGAGCATTTACAGTAATTAATTTACCACAAAGATTTTCCTATAGCTCTTGTAGAGCTGGGATTACAGGTTATCTATCTCATTAATTTTATTGATATCAACTTCGAGTTTAACGGCTATTTGTTTTAATAATAGATACTGTTTTTGTTTTAAGCGAGAATTGCCCTTTATATTAAATGCCCATTTGATTATAAAAATAATTATAACCACGAATAATAAGCCGAAAATGAAATAAGCTAAGAGAATAATAAAAATAGCGTCCATGCCCATTGTTGTAAGATTGGTTTAAGTTAAATTGTAAAGATTTACTCAAAGCTAAGGCTTAGCATTCAGGGCTTTAATCATATTTTAGTAAATAGCAGTTATAAATTAACCATTTGTAATTTTATGCACTATGTCCCACAAAAAAGAGCCCTACCACGATCGCGGCAAGACCCTTAATTAACAATCAACCTATTTATTAACAAACTTATTTATTAATCAATTTTAAGTTCTTAATGCTCGCCTATATCCCTGCCGGGGGCATCAACATGCAATAAGTGCTTTACAAAGAAATCGCGTTTCTTTCTGCGCCCGTAAGGGCCACCATCTGTATGGTTAGCGCCGGGGACAGTTAGCAGATCAAAATCCTTGTTATTTTTTATCAGCGCGTCGGCAAAACGGTAGGTAGATTCCGGCGGAACGTTTTGATCTGCCTCGCCAACAATCAGCAATAAATTGCCTTTTAACTTGCCTGCGTTGGTAATGTTGCTTTGCTGCTCGTAATGAGGGCCAACCGGGTAACCCATCCATTGCTCGTTCCACCATTGTTTGTCAATACGGTTATCGTGGCAACCACAGGCAGATACAGCGGCTTTATAAAACTCAGGATGAAATAATACCGCTGCTGCCGAATTTTGCCCGCCTGCCGAAGTACCATAGATACCAACCCTCGTTGTATCTGCCTGCGGGTATTGTTTAGCCATCGCCTTTATCCATAAAATACGATCAAGGAAGCCACCATCAGCCAGGTTTTTCCAGCATACATCATGAAACGCTTTCGACCTATTAGCTGTTCCCATGCCATCCATTTGCACTACTATGAAACCCAGCTCGGCAATGCTTTGCATTTCATTCATGGGTGAAAAGCTTTTCGGCACAAATGAATCCTGCGGACCGGCATAAATATCTTCTATTATCGGGTAGGCTTTTGAGCTATCGAAATTGCTCGGGCGGTAAATCACGCCCCAAATATCTGTTTTGCCATCTCTGCCTTTTGCTACAAAAACTTCGGGCAATTTTACACCCGTTGCCAGTAAAGGCTTCATATCGGTATGCTCAATCTCCGCTATTTTTTTGCGGCTGCCGGTTTCATGCAGCTCGGTTACCGGGGCAACATTTACTTCTGAGTAGGTATCTAAATAATATTTCCTGTCGGGAGAGAAGAATACGGTGTGGTTACCTTTGTCCGGTGTAAGGTCAACCATATTTTTACCATCGAAACCTATGCGGTAATAGTGGATAAAATATGGATCCTCACCCGGGTTTATGCCGCTGGCTGTAAACCAGATCTCTCTTTTTTTACTGTCTACGCTATCAATATCACGCACCACCCAATCGCCTTTGGTTACTAATTTTTCGGCCCCGGTAACGTCATTTACCAGGTAAATATGCCGCCAGCCGTCTTTCTCGGTTATCCAAACAATTTCGTGCGTATCGGGCAGGTAGCGGGTATAAATGCGCTGCTCGTAAATAAACGTTTTTGTTTTTTCGTCGATGATATTGCGTGTTGTGCCGTTGGTTACATCTACCTCAATCACCCTGAAACGCTGATGCCCGCGGTCTACCCTTTCATACGTGTAATAACGGCTGCTGCCTTTGCGCCAATGTGCTTCCGGAGAGCCGAAAAAGTCTATTTTATCTACATCAACCTTAATTTTGTGTTTATCGGCAATGCTGAAAATATAAGGTGTATAGCTGGTAAACTCATCGCCCGGCTGGTCGTATTCATGCGATTTTAGCTGCCCGCGTGTAGTACCCGGAACAGAGCTCAGTACAAAGTATACTTCCTTTGATTTTTTTGGATCGATCAAATAGCCAACTACATTTTTGCTATCCGGCGACCATGAGAACTCACCGTAAGGATGATCCAAAGTACCGTCTTCAGTGATCTGTGATTCCTTGCCGCTGCCGATCTCCTTTACAAAAATATTGCCGCCTTTGGCATATGCCGCAAATTTTTTGTCGGGCGAAATGGAATCCCTTTGTACATCCTCCCAACGATAGGTGCGTGATTGCAGGGGCTTTTCATTATCATAAAAATCATGCAGGGTATCTGTTGTTTTAGTAACCTGGTAAGTGCTTAAATTGCAGTGCAGCCAGGTGGTATCTTTTTTAAAAGTTATAGCGCTTTTATCGGCATTAAAGAATATTTTGGTGATGCTCAATTTACCGGCTTCTGTTTTTTTGCCTGTTGCCGATTGAATACCTTCAGCTAAACGCTGCTGGTCGAACGCCTTTGTTTTTGCGCCAGTTGCGGCATTTACATATTCATACTCCTGCCCGTTGCCTGCAAGGCGTTTCACATACCAGAACGAATCACCCTGCCAATTGGCATTAATGCGGCTATTAAGCGGAATTGTTTTGAGTGTTGAATCAAGCTTATTTTGCCTGATGTATGACTCCTCAATTTGCTGACTTGTTGGATAATACGGTACAACTTTTTGCTGCTGCGCATAAATGGCCTGTGTAACCATAAGGGCAGGAATGCTCAACAACAAACGCGGTGATAAAAAACGCATAGCAGATAATGTAGTTTTAGATATGATGCTAAATTACCGAATAAGCAAAACCTTATTCCTCAATAATTTAGCTAATGATTACTATAATTTACCCTTATTAATTACTCACCTTAATGAGCCTTACCCCATGAGGCGGAATATTAAACGAAACCTCGCTCAACTGCGTACCCAGGTCCTTCTGCCGCCACAGATCCCTGATGGTTGATGGCTGATTGATACCAACCCTGCTTAGTTTAAGCGAGTATTTTGAATAGGTGGCGTTTAAATTAAATATACCTATTACATGACTGCCATCCGCCATTGTTTTTACCCATACCTGGAAGTTATTTTCGTCAATCACCTTTTTAGCCTGCTGGCCCGCAACGTCCTGATCTACATCAATTACCTCTTTATTTTTTAACAGGTTAAGGGTAAAATCATCCAGTTTACTGATATCGCAGCCAATAAGCAAGGGCGCAGATAACATCGACCATAAACTGATATGGGTATATTGCTCATGAGGCGTTAAACGGGTAGGGTGCAAACTTTCGCCCCAGCCTACCATGCCTACTATCAGCATATCGGGATCATTCCAGCCGCCGGGGTGCGCGTAAGGGTATAAATTATCCTGTTTAAAGCCGATGTTATACAGGCTTTCCCAGGTATCGGTAATATCTTCGGTTGTGCGCCATAGGTTGCCGTTCATTTCCGCGCCCCATTTCCACACATCTTTTATACCGTACTGGCACAGGCTGTAAACAATATCGCGCTGTTGTTTTTTAAGTGCATCGCGCATAATGATATAAGGTTTTTGCTGGATGGCTAATGAAGTATCATCACCAATAATATCGGTATAACTGCACAGATCATATTTTAAATAATCAACACCCCATTTTTGGTAGGTTGCTGCGTCCTGCTCCTCGTGACCCAAAGAGCCTAAAAAACCGCCGCAGGTTTTTGTACCGGGAGATGAATAGATCCCGAACTTCAAACCCTGTCCATGCAGATATGTACTCAAGTCCGCCATATTCGGGAATTTATCATTAGCCACAATCTCACCCGATGCCGCACGCTGTGGCGCCTGCCAGCCATCATCTACGTTGATGTAACCCCAGCCATAATCGGCTAATCCTTTTTCGATCAGCGCGTTGGCCGAACTTTTTACCTTGTCGGCGCTTACGCTTAATCCCCAGCAGTTCCAGCTGTTCCAGCCCATTGGCGGGGTTAGTGCCAGCTTATCACTTACCTTAATAGTGAATGTTTTTTGATATTTACCTGCGCCATTAGTTGCAGTAAGCACTACCGGGTACGAGCCATTAGCAGCGATACTACCCGAGATTATCCCTGTTTTGGCATCCAGTGTTAAACCATTTGGCAAACCGCTTACGCTGTAATTTATAGGCCTAATACCGCTTACCGGGATCCGGTATAAAATAGCATGCCCTGCCATGGCACCCAGTATCGCCGCACCATTAATAACCGGACTGTTTGGTGCAGCAGGCGTTAATATATAAGGCGCAACCTCGGTAAAGCTTTTGCCTTTACCAGATGTTTTTTCTGTATAATCATACGTTAATTCTATCCCCTCGCGGTGAGGGAAATCAAGCGTAAATTCTTTGGTTGCGAATGGCGAAAGGATAGTAATAATATTAGCTTCCTTTATAGTGATGTGCTGCGCCGCGTCAATTATCTTGTAGTGAAATGTGCCAGTGATGGTGGTATTGAACTTGTTTTGCAACAGTAATTTACGCTGCGCCTTATCGCCGGGTAAAAAACTGATGGTTTGCGCGGTAAATTCAATCCCATCGGTTTTTTCGAGCATATCGATAAATGGTTCGCCCATAAATATGCCACCTGTACCGCCGCCGTCATAAACTTTTACAGCGATAACATTATCAGCATCCCATTTAATAAGTGGGCTGTTAGCCGGGATACAATAGCTGCGCACCGCGGGCCATTTGCTCACATAGCCACCTTTATCATCAGGGAATGATCCGATCTTGCCAATCTTTACCCCGTTAAAATAGGTTTCATCAACATCATTAACATGGGCAAGGTAAACGCGCAGACTATCGGCCCATACAGCATTCTTTTTTAATGACGACGGGATGCGCACTTGGATGCGGTACCAGGCATAACCATGATAATCCGGGTAACCCTGGCTCTGCCATACATCGCCCAGTTTTTGCATATTCCAGGCGTGGTCGTTAAAATCAATATCCTTATAGTTATCCTGTGTACCGGTTATAAAACGCGCCGAATCAGGCTTTATAAAATGGGCGTTCTGCGCCAGGCAAATATTTAAACAGGCACTTATAAACAGCGTAAGTATAAATTTATACATGAGTAGGTTATCAGCTTAATTGTAAAACCAAATTTAGGCTTAACACGCGTGTGTTTATGGCTCTATTTTAGTAAATAGGCACTCTATATTAGCCAAAATCTCTTTTGCTCTTTGTGAAAAACTTTGTGAACTTTGTGGTTAATTTTACCACAGAGGGCACAAAGGTTTGCACAGAGTGACACGGAGATCAAATGCACCGCAGGTGCAAAATGTCGGTAGAAAAGATAAAAATAAACCCATAGCATGCCGTTAGGTATGCAACCCCGCCAGTTTCGTACCTGACGGAACGAATTTTTGGATTGCTTTTTCTGCTACCAACATTTAACACCTACGGTGTTCCTTAATTTGATCATATTAATGCCCGAAGGGTGAACGCAAAAGGCCCTTACGCTTATGTTTCGAGTGCCTCAACATAACCCCGCCCGTAATTTTTCTTAATATCTATTTAATTTCAGAAGCCACAATATCCACCTCCGGCTTTTGATTGCGCATGATGAGGTAATAAGCCGGTATGCCTGCCAGGGTGATGATCAATCCCGGCCAGGTATAGTTTGGTTTGAATTTGATCAATAGGATACAGAACGCCAGCCCCATAATGATGTATAATATCGGTAAAACGGGATAGCCAAATGCTTTGTAAGGGCGCTCGGCATTGGGGTGTTTTTTGCGGAGGATAAAGATGCCGATGATGGTAAGCATGTAGAATACCACTACCACAAATGAGATCATATCCAATAGATCGCCGTATTTGCCGCTTAAGCTCCACAAACAGGCAAATATGCACTGGATCCATAAGCCGTAGCCCGGTACTGAATTTTTGTTGAGCGTTGCCGCCTTATTAAAGAACAATTTATCCTTCGCCATAGAGTAATATACCCTCGCGCCAGCCATAATTAAACCGTTATTACAGCCAAAGGTTGATACCATTATCATGATGGCGATAATTATAGTACCTATATTGCCGAATATGGATTGCGATGCCGCTACACCCACCCTGTCCTTAGCCGCGTATGCAATTTCATGCAGCGGTAAAACAGCGGTATAAACTATGTTTGCAGCTACATAAATAATGGTTACGATCAGCGTACCGAAGAATAAGCTTAACGCGATATCCCGTTTAGGATTTCTCATTTCGCCGGCTATAAAGGTTACGTTGTTCCAGGAATCGCTGCTAAAAATAGAGCCTACCATTGATGACGCTATTGCACCTAAGGCGGCAACCGTTGTGTAAGTTGAAAAGCTGCCATTCTTATTCAGGCTATGCAAGCTCCATGCATTGGTCCAGTTGGAATGCCATACATCGCCCTTTAGGGCAATAAAACCAAAAACGATGAGCCCGAATAAGCTCAATAGCTTAGTTAGCGTAAACGTGGTCTGTATCAGCTTGCCGCTTTTTATACCCCGGGTATTAATGAAGGTAAGCAACACAATTAATATGATAGATACCCCCTGTGCAGCATTAAAAGTGAAAAAGCGCGCCTGCCCTGCACTATCAACGCCTGTATGTATTTTCAGCAGGATGTTATCTTCGCTCACCGCCGGGACCAGGTAGGCCATAAATTTGGAGAATGCTACCCCTACCGCAGCTATGGTAGCGGTTTGTATCACGGTGAAAAAACTCCATCCGTATAAAAAACCCACCAATGGATTATAAGCCTCTTTAAGGTACACGTACTGGCCGCCAGCCTTTGGGTACATCGCACTCAATTCGCCATAGCTTAGGGCCGCTGTGAGCGTCATGAAGCCGGTTATCAGCCAAACAGCTATCAGCCAGCCTGCGCTGCCTACATTACGGGTGATATCGGCGCTTACTATAAATATACCGGAGCCAATCATGCTGCCTGCCACAAGCATAGTAGCGTCAATCAGTCGTAATGATGGCTTAAAGGAAGGATTTTGATCCATTTATAAATTATCGGAGGATTAAATATTTTATCAATTACTTATTGAAGTCGTAAAACTTCCAGTTGGTCTTGTAATCTCTGTTTAAAGGTGTGCCTTCAAGGGTTGCCCTTACCAGTTCAACCGGGATGAGGTTTTCCTTTATCACCGCGTCATGAAATTGCTTGTAGGTCATTTTACCGCCATCAACCAGCTCATGTTTTAAGCTCATTAATTGCAGGGCGCCGGTTAAATAAGCAACCTGGTAAAGCGGACTGTAATCGCCCTTAAATGATCTTCTTACTTCGCCTATGGCATTTGCCCTTTCGTGGCCCACGCTATCCACCAGAAAGTCGATACACTGTTGCGGTGTCCAGTTCCCTAAATGGTAGTTGAGCGAGAAGATGATCCGCGCACAGCGGTGCATACGCCAAAACAACATGCCTATACGCTGCTCAGGTGTTTTAGCAAAGCCCTGATCGTATAATAACAGCTCCCAGTACACCGACCAGCCTTCACCTGCAAATGGGGTTGCAAAATCCTGGCGATAGGGTTTGTACCGGCTGTTTATAAAGTATTGCAGGTTGTGGCCCGGTATCAACTCATGCTGCACTGTTCCCCTTGAAAAATAAGGATTGTTGCCACGCATGCTCATCAGCTTGTCTCCTTCTTCCATTGATCCGGTTGGGTAGGAAACACTGATCTCGCGACCGCCTGTAAAGAATGGGTTCACCAGTTGCCTTTGCGGTGTCATCATGATCATGCCCCAGGTTTCTTCGGCAAGCGGCGGTATAGTTATCAGGTCGCGGGCCTTAATAAAATCCAGTGCATCGTTGCTCAGTTGCACTATGGTAGCAGGCTGCTGACCAACGGGAACATAGCTGTTCTTTACTTTTTCAAGGGCCTTTTTCCAGTCGTTACCATAGCCCATTTCGTTTGAGGCCTTCAGCATTTCCTTATTGCACCATGCAAATTCCTTGTTCGCCAGCTTGATCAGTTCTTCAGGCGTATAAGGCACCATCTCCGCATCCAGCTGACTGATCAACGCTTCGCGGCCTATAGGCACACCTTTTATACCGCTGCTATCAGGCTTTTGTGTGGTATGTAGTTTCCCTTTTTTGATGATCTGCCTGCTGTATAACTTTAAGGTGCTATCTAATAGTTTATATGGCGCGGGTGCCCACCAGGTGAATTGCGGGTCATAATTATTATAAAAATCGTAGAAATTCTTTAGCCTGCTTCTTAAACCAACAACTGCTTCCCTACCAATTTTTGCCAGTGGCATATCCAGCGATGGTACTTTTTCAAATGCTGCTGTATCAATCTTTACCTCTTTTAAAATATCATTCAGCTTTGTAGCTACAGCCTGACCATCCACCGTTGTGCCGCGCCTGCGTTGTGCTTCCAGCTGGTAGATTTCATCGGCAAAAGACATGTATTTTTTTATGGCGTTGTATTGCGCCTCTTCCTTATTCAGGTCGATCAGCGCTAAGTTTATTTTTTTCTTTAGCAGGATGTAATCCACCTTGCCATACACGCTCATGGCATCAAAATCCATTTGGGTGAGCTGTTTCAGGTAGCCGTTATTAATCTCTATTAAGCGTTTACGTTGCTCGGGCGAGTTTAACACCTGGTCTTTAAATTGTTCCTCATTATTAGGATCCAGCACATAGGGCCAGTAGAAATCATTAATAGCGCTGATGTCCTGCCCGTACTGGATGATCTTGCCGCTTACCTCACTGGCCTGCTCATATAAGCTGGGTGGTACGGCAGCTTTTTGTGCCTGGGAGTTGGTGTGGATGGTTAACAACAGGACTAATATTAAGCCCGGAACAGTAAATAATTTATGAGAGATACGCAGTGGATTTTTTTTACAACAGATCATATAAAATGGGGAGAAACGTGCTGGATATTTTTGTGTACTTGTATTAATGCGTAGCAAAAATAAAAGTATAAGCGGCTCTATAATTACCTAACTTATCCGCTATTAACAGCTTTTTAACCAATATTATTTATAGCGTTATAAAGCATAGATATTCCCTGCCGGGGATACAGCTTCAGGCCATGAGTACTATTTTGGATTAGCTTGCTATTTTTGAAAGGCTATTAATGTTGTTATGATAATTCTCCAGGTATTCGCGCGGAGAGGTGCCGATAACGCATTTAAATACGCGGTTAAAATTTGTGATGCTTTTAAAGCCACATTTATACGCTACGGTTGAGATACTCTCGAATTTATGCGCGGTTAGTTTTTTGCAGGCCTCGTTAATCCGTATCTCGCTTAAAAAAGAGATGAACGTATGGCCGGTATGTTTTTTGAAATAACGACAGAAGGATTCGGGCGTCATATAAGCAGCTTTGGCTACATCCTCTAAGGTGATGGCTTCGCTGTAGTTCTGCATAATGAAGTTATAGATATTACCTATCCTGATACCTTCGTTTTCAGTAATTGCAGGCAGATCGCCGTATGATGATAATGGGTCGAGCTTGGCATCTATGGAGATAAAGCTTTTCATTAGGTTAAAGAACTGGATAAGCTGTTCTGGACCTGAAGAACCTTTAACGGCATTCATGGCTGCTGAAATTGAGCCGAAGTTATCTGCCGGGATCTTGAAGCCCTGCTGGTGCTGCTGTAAAAAGATGCGGAATGATTTCAGCTCGGGCAAATTAAATAATGCCGATAAAACACCATCGGGATTAAAGAACAGTGTAAACGCTTTTATTGAGCGCCCGCTCTCGCTGCTAAAGTATTCGGGATTGCTTTTAAACACGTGCGGCAGGTTAGCCCCAAGCAGAAAAATATCGCCCGGCGCGTAGTCGTGCATGTTGTTGCCAACAATTAATGTACCCTCGCCCTGCTGTATCCAGGTTATCTGCATTTCGGTATGGCGGTGCAAATAGGGATAGTGGTAAGGCAACTCCACCTGCTCAGTGATAACACTCTTATCATAAGCTACCGGGATGGTAAATTGTAATACTTTCATGACGCTACTGTTTAAATTAATTGTTGTTGAAATTTACAATTAATTAACCTAAAAATACACTTATTTATCAAAAAAGGATAAAATATAAGAAGAGTTGGCTAAAATACACACCAGTATAGCTATCCACCACCCAATAAATACAACATATATGTGTTATTTACACGCTTATATACTTACCCAACCTTTGCTTCCGGTAGATAATTTTGCGAATAGCGCTTATGGCATTATAAAATATTAACCAGGCAATGAACCTGCACCTTTTTACACAAAAAAGGCAGGCTATTTTATAGCCTGCCTCAGTAAATTATGACCTGTAAAATTAGAATCTATCCGGCGAAAATGCTGCTGTGTTGATGCTGGTTTTAGCACCATCAATCAGCTCGCTTACCAGTAAGCCTGTAGCAGGCCCCAGACTTAAACCCATCATACCATGACCTGTTGCCACCACTAAATTTTTATATTTATTGCTGATGCCGATGTAAGGCAAACCATCCGGCGATGAGGGCCTGAAACCAAACCAGATATCCTTTTCGGCAGGAAGTTCCGGTTTCAAATCAGGAAGATATTTCGGGATTGACTCCACAATACCTTTTACCCTTTGCATATTAATACGGCTGTTGATCTTATCCAGTTCCATAGTACCGCCATAGCGCAGGTTGCCGTTCATAGGCGTAATAGCTACCCTTGCCTCGGCTAATAAAGCCGGGATGTGCATACGCTGCTTAGGTTCCTCAACCATAAATGAATAGCCTTTGCCCGGCATCAAGGGCGCCTTAATATTTGCCAGTTTTGCAATGGCCGGCGACCATGAGCCACCCGCGATAATATAATTATCGGCTGTCCATTCTTTATTCCCGGTAAAAACTTTGGTGATCGCGTTTCCCGAGGTTTCTATTTTAGTTACCTCGTGGTTGCGTACAATATCAACCCCTTTAAATGTTAAATGCTTTAGCAAGGCTGCAATTAAATGATTAGGGTACAAATGCGCATCGCAACGGTAATGTACAGCGCCTAACACATCCAGCTCCAGTCCGGGTTGCAGGGCTTTACATTCGGCGGCGTTAAGTACTGCCATATCTAAACCCAGTTCACGGCCTTTCTCAGCTAAATGCGCTTCTTCCTCGCCTGCTTTTTCTGTTTTATAGAACATTAAAATACCGTTCTCTTTTAAACCGAAATCAAAACCTGGCTCTTTAGCCAGTTCGCGGTAAAGGTTTTTGCTTAACAGCGATAATTCTGTTAATGGCTTCGCCGAGTTCTCTACATGCTTTTCATTGGCATTTTTCAGGAATTTAAGTCCCCACGAGATCAGATCGGGATTGACCGATGGCTTTACATAAAAAGGGCTTTTGCTGTTGAACATCCACTTTACACCCTGGCTTATCATACCCGGCGCTGCCAACGGCACAAAATGGCTCGGCACTATCATGCCCGCATTGCCGAAAGAGCAATTATCCGTCAGATCGCCTTTCTCTAATATGGTAACCTGATGCCCTGCCCTATTTAAATAATATGCAGAACTGAGCCCCATTATCCCGCCACCTATAATTAATACTTTAGACATTGTAAAACTTGTATAAGGCCCAGCAATGCCGGGCCCGAAAAAAATAAAAAATCAGTTATTATATCACCTGAAAACCGTGTGCGTAGGGATCGTCATCGTCAATCTTTATGGTATTGTAACCATAAACCTTGGCCCAGCCTTCAATTGAGGGAACAATAGCATCTATCTCACCGATCTTAACCACGTTCTCCACCCTGCCGGTAAACTTGCTGCCGATAATACTTTCATGTATAAATATATCGCCTTTTCTTAATTTACCTTTAGCGTGCCATTGCGCCATCCTTGCCGATGTGCCCGTGCCGCATGGTGAGCGGTCAATCGCCTTATCGCCATAAAATACCGCGTTACGTGCCGTAGCATCTGCCGATAATGTTTCGCCTGCCCAAAGTATATGTGTGCAGGTATTAATGGTAGGGTTTTGCGGATGTACAAAGGTGTAAAGCTCATTAATACGTTCGCGCAGGGTACGGCTCCAGCCTATCAGCTGCCCGGCAGTATAATCTTCAATCCCTTTAAAATTAGGCTGAGGATCAATTATGGCGTAATAGTTACCACCGTAGGCTACATCAAAGGTAAGCGTTCCCAAATCGGGGCATACTACCTTTAAGTTTTCGGCAGCCAGGTACGATGGCACATTGGTAAGCTTTACCGAGGTAACTTTAGCGCCCTCTTGTTTATATTCAATAATTACCAGTCCGGCGGGTGCTTCCATTTTTATTATGCCCGGTACTTTTGGGGTGATGAGGCCTTCCTCAACAGCAATAGTAATAGTGCCGATGGTACCATGCCCGCACATAGGCAGGCAGCCGCTGGTTTCAATAAACAGTACGGCTACATCATTATCCGGATTATGGGGCGGATATAAAATACTACCCGACATCATATCATGCCCGCGGGGTTCAAACATTAGGCCGGTACGGATCCAGTCATATTCCTTTAGAAAATGCTGGCGTTTTTCGCTCATATTATCGCCTTTAAGCGTAGGGCCGCCACCGGCAACTAACCTTACCGGGTTACCGCAAGTATGCGCATCGATACAAAAAAAAGTTTTACTGCCCATGTTATTCTTTAGTCCAGTTATTATTTACTTGCCGCCAAATTTTCAGCGGATTATTACTTTGCAATTCGGGTGGTAACAGGCTGTCGTCCCAATCCTGCCAGGCTACGGGCCGTACAAAACGATAAATTGCACCGGTGCCCACCGATGTAAACCTGCTATCGCTGGTTGATGGGAACGGGCCGCCGTGCTGCATTGCCGCGCAAACCTCAACACCGGTTGGCACGCCATTTAATATAACGCGACCGGATATTTCGGTTAACGCATTCAAGATACCTGTATATTCCGGCAATTCTTCCTTCTGCGCCATTACAGTTGTGGTAAGCTGCCCTTCAAGCGAAGCTATTACCTGCTCCAGTTCCGCAGCATCATCAGCTACTACCAGTAACGACCACGGGCCAAAAATTTCTTCGCTGAACTTTTTATTGGCGATGAAATTTTTAGCTGATACGGCTGCAACGGTTGCTACCGATTGATTTACTTTTTCAGTATTGATCACCTTTGATTTTGCGATCAGTTCGATGCCATTTTCAGCAAGTGCTTCTTCAGCCAGCGTATCATAGTTTTTCCAGATGCCTGAAGTTAGCATAGTTGCTGATGGCACAAGCTCAATTGCGCCACCCAACGCGGTTATAAAACGATCCAAACCTGCTGATCGTATGGCGAGGATCAATCCCGGGTTGGTACAAAACTGACCAGCGCCCAAGGTGATCGAACCTGCATATTTCGCAGCGAGTTCTTCGGGCTGCGCATCCAGTATAGCAGGTAATAAAACAACAGGGTTAATACTGCCCATCTCGGTAAATACCGGGATAAACGATTTACGCTCCTGCGCCAGTTTTATCAGCGCCATGCCGCCTTTGTAAGAACCTGTAAAGGCTACGGCTTTGGTTTGCTCATGCTTTACCAATGCAGCGCCTACAGTGTATCCGTTATCAAACAAAAGCGAGAAAACACCATCGGGTATACCGGTTTCTTTTGCCGCTTTGCTGATGGCCGCGCCAACCAGCGCGCTGGTACCCGGGTGCGCCGGGTGAGCCTTAACAATTACCGGGCAACCGGCAGCCAACGCCGAAGCTGTATCGCCACCGGCTACTGAAAATGCCAGCGGAAAATTACTCGCGCCAAATACCACCACCGGGCCGATAGCCGTCAACATCCTGCGGATATCTGATCTTGGGATGGGTAAACGCTCAGGCTGCGCGGTATCAATAACCGCATCAACCCACGATCCTTCTTCCACCAGGTCGGCAAACATGCGTAGCTGGCCTGTTGTGCGGCCCAGTTCGCCTGTTATCCTGCCTATAGGTAAACCACTTTCGGCTACTGCCCTGTTTATCAGTGTATCGCCTAAGGCGGCAATTTCATCGGCTATGGCACGTAAAAATTTAGCTTTTACTGCCGGCAGGGTATTTTTATAAACCTTAAATGCTGCAGTAGCAGCATTTAAGGTTTCGTCAATAATTAAAGTACCGGCTTCATAAAATTCACCGCTTAGCTTTTCGCCTGTGGAGGGATCTGCTACTGTGAACGCCTGCCCCCCAACCTCTGTATAATTACAGGCTATTATATTATTACCGTTTATCATTTAGCTTTAATTAAGCAACAACATCATTTAATTTACCCCAGCTGCCTTCAGGCAATTCGGGGCGAACAGCTAATGCTGTATCAATAATTTTTAACACTTTTTCGCGCTCGGCACCTTTTAAAGGTAAACGCGGCGCTCTTACTTTTTCGGTACCGATACCTGTTGCTACTTCGGCCAGTTTAATGTACTGTACCAGTTTAGCGTGGATATCAAGCTCCAGCACCGGTAAAAACCAGCGGTGAATAGCAATCGCTTCTGCAAACCTTCCGGCTTTAACCAGGCGGTAAATGGCAACTGTTTCCTTCGGAAAAGCATCAACCAAACCGGCAACCCAGCCATGCGCGCCCATTATTAAACTTTCGGTAGCTATAGGGTCAACACCGGTAAATATTTTATACCTGTCGCCAAAGCGGTTAATGAGCCTGGTGGTATTTATAATATCGCGGGTTGATTCCTTAATAGCCTGAATGTTATCATACACCTTTAAACGCTCAAACATATCAAGTGTTATCTCAATCTTATAATCAACCGGGTTATTATAGATCATGATAGGCAGCGGAGTACTTTCGGCAATGGCAACAATGTACGCAATTGTCTCGTCCTCATCAGCGTTGTAACGCATTGGCGGCAATACCATAAGGCCATCAGCCCCAAGCTCGTATGCTTTTTTGGCAAACTCAACAGCCTTACGGGTTGATTGCTCAGCAATGTTTAATATTACAGGGATCTTTTGATCAACCGCTGCTAATGTGTGTTTTAATAAAGCAAATTTTTCGTCTTCGGTTAATGCGCTGGCTTCTCCTAACGAGCCGCCTAAAATTACTCCGTCAACGCCTGCTTCAAGTTGTGCTTTAAGGTTTAGGTCAAATCCTTCAAAGTCAAGTTCTTCGTTTTCAGTAAACTTTGTAGTTACTGCCGGGAAAACCCCTTTCCAGTCAAATTTCATATTTATTATTGTATCAGTTATTATGCTCATCAAAGATACTTTTGAATCAGGCCCATAAAACCTGCAAATTATCTTATACTTATTTTATATTATCATAATTATTGGGCATCCCACCACACACGATCTGTAAGTTTCGCGCTCTCCTGTGGCTGCTGGTTCGAAATAATTTCAACCTCAGGATATAACAATCTCCGCGGAATATCAGACAGCGCGTTAGGCACTTTTACCAATGTTGGGTAACCAGTCCTTCTCCAATCGTTGAAGATCTCCAGGTTTAAAAAGTTGCTGATATATTTTTCTTCAATTATCCGTTGTTCGGCATTGGCGGCTGTTAATGTACCGCGTTTACCTAAATAAGTGGTTACATCAGCATCGGCAACGCCTAACTTGCTCATGTGTGCTTTTATAGCGTTTTGGTATATTGGTTGCGCAGCTGCATAGCCTGATACTATGCTTGTTGCTTCGGCCTGTAAAAATAAACTTTCTGAATAACTAACTAAATGGTTTGTGGCACCAATACCCATATAAAAATCGGTTGGTAATGAATAGCTCGTCAGATCGCCTGTGGCACCGCCAATCTGAAAACCGGTATACAAACCGGTTGATGATGCAGGGGCTACCATTTTAGATAAACGCGGGTCGCTCCTGACCACCAGCGTATCCACAAAATGCGATGCCAGTATGGCGGTACTCACCGGGTTAAAATTATCAAACCATGGGTTTTCCTGGCTGGCAGCACCAGGGTATACAAATTGCAGGTCGTCATCATTACTTGCAAGGCCGTTAGCCAAAGCAGTTAAGGCAAGTTGTGCCTGTGCGGCTGCGGTATAGCCCGGAGCTTTGGTTAAGTGCATATAATAACGCGCTTTAAGCGTATAGGCCAATTTTTTCCATTTGGTCATATCGCCGGAATAGAAATAATCATCGCCTGCAGGCACAATTGTATTAGCCGCGTTAATATTAACAATGGCGCTATCCAGTAAGCTTTGGATGTCTTGGTAGATAACTTCCTGCTTATCAAAAACCGGGGTTAGGTTCGCTGTTCCTTTGAAAGCCTGGCTGTAAGGTATATCGCCCCACAGATCGGTGGCATTTCCTAATGTTAGAGCAGATAATATTTTAGCAACTGCCGCGTAATTGCTTTTACCATCAGCTTCGGCTTTGCCATTCATTATTTTAAGGTTAATTAGCGCCGTGGTGTAATAAGCGCTCCAATCACCATCTAAATCGCTGTTTATTTCCAGATAGGTGCCTATCTGCGGCGGCGGCTGGTTAATAGCCGTAGTCTGCATAAAGTTTTGAACTATAAATGCAGAATTACCGCCATATATTTCAGTTGAGATCGCTACTTCAACAGGGGCCAGTATGGCGGCCTCATTAACATCGGTAGGGTCGTTAGGGTCCTTGTTTACGTCAATATATTTTTTACACCCTGTTGAGGCCAGTAATATAAGCCCTATGGTATATAATGATATCTTTTTCATTTTTGATCTTTTTAAGGGATGAATAAATTAGAAACTGGCTTTTATATTGAATATAAACGACCGTGATGAAGGGGTTGAGAAAGCATAGATACCCCAAACAGAGTTAGCAGTTCCATAAGAGCTTACTTCAGGATCGGCACCGGTAAAATGCGGGCTGTAGATCCATAAGTTATTTGCTGTAACACCTACCGATACCGCTTTAAATGGTGTTTTCTTCAGCAGATCTTTATTCAGATCATATGACAAGCTCACGTTTCTTAATTTGATGTAAGTACCATCCTGTATTGATGATTCATAAATTGAGTTGATGTACTGGTAATAAGTTTGCGCGCTTACACTAACTGTATTGGCTTTGCCGGTAGTAGCGTTTACGCCTTCTACAACTTTTGGAGCTCTATTTTCGGTAGCATAAGAAGTACCGTAGTAATTACCATACAGGTCAACGTCATTTTCAATATCGCCGCCTTGTTTCATATCAAACACAAAGCTGAATGTGAAACTTTTATATCTTAATGAGTTGGTTAAACCAGCTGTCCAATTCGGGTTAGGGTTACCTACAACGCCTTGATTCGCATCTTCTTCAGGCAAACCATTGTCATCAATAAGCAACTGGCCTTTTGAGTTACGCGCGTACCTGGTGCCATAAAACACATCATAAGGCTGACCAACAATTATACGGCCCAACTGATCGGTACCCGGGTATAATGCCAATACCTTGTTTCTGTTACGGGTAAAATTGAAGTTAACATCCCATTGAAATTTTTGACTTTTTATTGGTGTTCCCTGTAATAATAATTCAAAACCTTTGTTCCTTAAACTTGCAGAGTTTACGGTTGTACTGGTATAACCTGTTGATGGTGCGATACCAACGCCCGGTATTAAACCGTCGACTGTTTTACGGTCGTAGTAAGAGAAATCAAAGCCTAACCTGTTGTTCAGGAATTTCATTTCCAGACCTGTTTCAGCCTCATTCAACCTTTCGTTTTGCAGGTATTGGTTACCAAGTGTATTGCTGATCAGGAAGCCTGATTCGCCCTGGAAAGGAAACTGGATGCCGTTAACATCGGCCCTGATATAAGGTGTTGATAATACATAAGCACCTACGTTATCGTTACCAACTGTAGCGTATGATACCCTTAATTTACCATAGCTGATAACTTTTGAAAGCTCCGGTGATAATAATTCAGAGAAGATAAACCCTGATGCTACTGAACCGTAAGGGTAAAAATCTTTAGCAGTTGATAATACCGAGCTGCCATCGTACCTGCCGGTTAAGTTTAATGACAGGAATTTATTGTATTCGATATTTGCCTGGCCGTAGAAACCTATCTTACGCACTTCTGAATGGTTTTCTGAAGCGGTGATAGTTGAGGCCGCGCCTATGTTGTAATAACCCAAGGTGTTTAAACCACTACCCAGCTCATAATAAGTTTGGTTGTAGGTAGATAGAATGTTGTTACCTACCAAAACATTCACATTAAATTTACCATACTGTTTGGTAGCGCTAACGATCAGGTCGTTATTAAACTGCCTGAAGTTGTTGTTTTGGTCGATGATCTCGCCTAACGTTCCGATAGCGGCACTTGGGTTTTCCCAATATTTATCCTGCTCGCCGTAAATATCGGCACCGGCCCTTTCAGTAACGGTTAACCATTTGGTTGGGGTAAAGTTCAATGTCATTACCGGGGTAAAGCGGTTAACAACATAATGGTTCGATTCATTTTCCGCAGCCCATAATGGGTTGTTCCTTGAATTTCTGTATAACCGTTGTGAACCATCGGCATTTTCATACGGATATGGGTTCCATGATACCGGCTCGCTAAATAATACGAACAATGGACCATTTGATGAACCTTCAGGCAACCTGTCCTGATTTGAGTTGGTGTAACCTAACTGGAAAGTAAGATTTAAATCATCAGTAATTGCGTTAGTGAACTTTGTAAATAATGAGTTCCTTTTAAAATCACTGTTTGGCTCTGTTCCTGTTTGATCAAGATAAGAGTAGGATACAAAATAAGAGCTTTTATCGGTACCACCTTCAACAGATAAGGCTGTATTTGAAGTGTGGCCCGTTTTGAAATAAGTAGAGTAAGGATCATAGCTTTTTGCGGCAACACCATTTATTTTCAAGGTATCCATTGCCGGGCCCCATGAGGTACTAATCTTTTGCGAAGCGTCATCACCATTATAAAATACGCCGTTTGTACCCTGCGCGTAAGCAGTCTGGCGTTTTGGCAATAGGGCGTTATCAAAAGAGTAATCCTGTGAAAGGGTGATCAGCGCCTTTTTATTTTTAGAGCCGTTTTTGGTAGTTATTAATATTACACCCCTCGCGCCAGCCGAACCATATAGGGTAGTAGCTGCGGCACCTTTAAGTACGTTAACACTTTCAATAGTATTAGGGTCGATATCAGAGATCCTGCTGCTACCCGCGCCAGATGAAAGCGCACCGGTTTCAGAGTTATCAATCGGCACACCATCCAAAACGATTAGCGCCTGGTTATTACCTGATACCGAAGTAGCGCCACGTATAACCACGTTCACCGAAGCTCCCGGAGCACCGGTTGAACTGGTGATCTGTACGCCTGCCAGTTTTCCTTCCAGCGCGTTTAATACGTTAGGTTGCTTGGCCTCCATAATTTCGGCACCCTTTATTTCCTGGGTGGCGTAGGTTAACAAGCGTTTTTCGCGCTTAATGCCGAGTGCGGTTACTACCACCTCGTTAAGCCCCCTGGCTTCGCTTAGGAGTACTATGTTTAAAGTTGTGCGGCCATTTAATGGGATAAGCCTCGGGGTAAAACCGATTGAAGATATCACCAGTTGGGCTTTGCCTTCATAATTAATGGCGAACTTTCCGTCAACATCGGTTACTGTACCGAAGCTGGTGCCTTTTACTTTTACTGATGCGCCGGGGATCGACATACCTGCCGAATCAACGACCTTCCCTTTAAGCTGAATGGATTGTGAAAAGCCGTTCAAACAAAGTGCCATAATGCCCAGGCACAACGGGATGATTTTTTTTAGTAGGGGTTTAATTTTCATTTTAATTACTTTGGGTAAATCCTATCAAAAAGGAATAAATTAACAATTTGATAAAATTATAGATATACCCTACCCCGTTTTACAGCCATATTAACCACTTATAACCATATATTAACATCCTGCAATTATCATTCTCGCATTTGAACTAATTAGCAGCCAAAACCGTTATTTTATTAGCTAAATTGATTGTGCTATATGATTAAAATGGTTAAAATACGGGCAGCAACAGCCAATAATTAACAAGGTTTATCCCCAAAGCATTGGTAATTTTATGTTTTTAAAATACTGGTGTACTTCATTAATAAATAACCGCTCTCTCTGATGAAAAAATATTTTGTTATTACAACGTGTTGTGCTATTGCTGCTTCCTTTAGTATAAATAGTGTTAACGCGCAATCATACGTGCCTGAACTGAACGATACGCGGATGGCTATAAAGCCCAAGGTTGATATAAAGGCCTATACGTTCGACCTTAGCGATGTGCGTTTGCTGGAAAGCCCTTTTAAGGACGCCATGGAAAAAGACGCGGCTTACATGCTGGTACTTGAGCCTGACCGTTTGTTATCCGGCTTCCGCTCCCACTCGGGTTTAAAACCAAAAGGCGCGTTATATGGCGGCTGGGAATCATCAGGATTGGCGGGGCATACCCTGGGGCATTATCTTTCGGCCCTATCTATGCAATATGCATCAACCCAAAATCCTGAATTTTTAAAAAGGGTTAATTATATAGTTAGTCAGCTAAGGGAATGCCAGCTGGCGCGCAAAACCGGTTATGTGGGCGCTATCCCAAAAGAAGATACTGTTTGGGCCGAAGTTAAAAGTGGCAATATAAAATCAGGTGGATTTGATTTGAATGGCGGCTGGTCGCCATGGTATACGGTACATAAGGTAATGGCTGGCTTGCTGGATGCTTATTTATATTGTAATAATAAAGAGGCTTTGACCGTATGTGAAGGTATGGCCGACTGGACCGGCGAAACCATTGGTGGACTAAGCGATGATAAGCTGCAAAAAATGCTGCTTTGCGAGTATGGCGGCATGGCCGAAACTTTAGCCAACTTATACGGCATTACAGGGAACAAAAAATACCTGG
This sequence comes from Mucilaginibacter xinganensis, assembly GCA_026225055.1. Classification (GTDB taxonomy): domain Bacteria; phylum Bacteroidota; class Bacteroidia; order Sphingobacteriales; family Sphingobacteriaceae; genus Mucilaginibacter; species Mucilaginibacter xinganensis_A. The sequence continues at coordinate 70,070 of JAMFSA010000086.1, forward strand.
ATCTGTCGTATAAATTTTATGATAAGCGCATCCTCGATCCATTAGCTGAAAAGAAAGATATTCTGGCAGGGAAACATTCTAACACAAATATCCCCAAGGTTATTGCCAGCGCGCGCAGGTACGAGCTGAATGGCGATGCAAAGGATGAAACTATCTCCACCTTCTTTTGGGATGTGGTTACTAAGGATCACTCCTACGCTAACGGTGGCAATGGCAACTATGAATATTTAGGCGAAGCCGATAAATTAAACGACAAGCTTACTGACAATACCATTGAAACCTGTGCCACTTATAATATGCTGAAGCTTACCAGGCACCTGTTTTCGGTTAACCCGTCGGCAGCGTTGATGGATTATTATGAGAACGCGCTGTACAACGATATACTGGCCTCACAAAACCATGAGGATGGTATGATGTGCTATTTTATCCCCTTGCGCATGGGCGGTAAAAAAGATTACAGCGATCAGTTTGATACTTTCACCTGCTGCGTAGGTTCGGGTATGGAAAACCATGTTAAATATGGCGAGAGCATTTATTTCCAGGGCGCGGATGGCAGCTTGTATGTAAACCTGTTTATCCCATCCGTTTTAAACTGGAAAAAGAAGGGGGTAACCGTAACCCAGCACAGCACACTGCCTGCAAATGATGTGGTTAATTTCGACCTGAATGTTAAGACACCAGTTGCCTTTGCCCTGCGCCTGCGCAAACCAAGATGGGCCAGCAACTGCGTTGTAAAAGTAAATGGCAAAGTACAGCAACTAAGCGCTGATGAACAGGGCTACCTGGTAGTAAACCGCAAATGGAAAAATGGCGACCATGTAGAATTAACTACGCCTGAAAGCATTTATACCGAAGCATTGCCCGATAATGCCAACCGCAGAGCTTTATTTTATGGACCGGTGATGCTGGCCGGTATATTAGGCAATGCAGAACCCGATCCGCTTAAAGGTGTACCTGTATTTGTGACAAGTGAGACAGACCCTAACAAATGGCTGAAGATGGTCGACCAAAAAACATTGAACTTTGAAACTGCTGATGCATCGCAACCGGCAAATGTTAAGCTGATCCCTTTTAATGAAACCAAGAGCGAGTATTACTCTGTTTATTGGGATGTTTTCACCCCGGATACCTGGGCCGTGCAGCAAAAGGCTTACGACGAAGAGAAAAAGAAGCAACAGGAACTGGAAGCACATACCACAGATATTATCCGTTTAGGTGAAATGCAGCCGGAAAGGGACCATAACCTGACCGGTGAAAACCAAACGACAGGAGAAGATCATCAAAAGAAATGGCGGTCGACCGATAATGGCGGCTTTTTAAGCTTTGAGATGAAAACTGATCCGAACGCGCAAAACTCATTGATCAATACCTATTGGGGCATGGATAATAGAGGCAGAACGTTTGATATATTGGTTGATGGCGTAAAACTAACCACCGAGGATTTAAATAAATACAAGGAAAGCAAGTTTTACTATATCACCTACCAAATCCCTATCGAGCTAACGAAAGGCAAATCAAAAGTCACCATAAAACTATTTCCGAAAGCAGGTAACAGTGCAGGCCCGGTTTATGGCAGTCGCATGGTGAAAGAATAAAATATAATCAACCTAAAAAAATCACAACAAGCTCAGCCGTATCAAAAAATGCGGCTGAACTTGTTATAAGCCCTTCACAGTTCGCTAAAATAAATCTTTATACATTCAAGGCTATTGCAATCGATTGCAATTTTATATAGATTTGTTTGGATATGCATTATTTTGATCCGGTTATTAAACCGTCCGGGGCATCTTAAAATACCAACACCCATCTTTAAACCAATAGCCTGAATGAAGAGTAGTATATTGTTAAGCCTGCTTGTAATTTCGATAGCGGCGAGCGCCCAAAACACACCTCCGGTTAATTTCACTGCCGAGCAGGACCACCAGAACATGATGCAGCAACTGGGTATTAAAACCCTGCGCCCCGGCCCAAGTGGTGATCCAAACGCGCCCAATCATGCCAATTATGATGAAGCACTTGCAAACCCATATCCCAACCTGCCTGATGCACTTACCTTAAAGAATGGCAAAAAAGTTACCTCTGCCGATGTATGGTGGAAGCAGCGCCGCCCCGAAATTGTTGAAGACATGGAGCGTGAGGTTTACGGCCGCATCCCGGCAAAGGTGCCTAAAGTAACATGGACGGTTAAAATTACCGATAATGAGCGTGTGGGCTTTTACCCGGTGATAGCCAAACAACTCATTGGCCATGTGGATAATACCGCTTACCCGCTTATTGATGTAAATATTGATATGACCCTGGTGCTGCCAGCCAATGCCAAAGGCCCGGTGCCTGTGCTCATCATGTTCGCTCATAGTGCTTTGCCAGCACCTGCGCAGCCTTCGCCTGCCGAACTGGAGAAAATAAATGATGCGGTTAAGGAGTTGATCATAAAGGATCATCCGGAGCTTAAAGCTGTATTTCAGAAATACCCGGCCTACCAGCCTATTGCTGAACAATCACCATTTGGTCCGGGCGGTTTCCCGGTTATAAAAGGCGATCCACCTACGGCAATGCAGCTGATAGCTAATGGCTGGGGATATGTATTAATAGATCCTGCTTCTATACAAGCGGATAATGCCGAGGGCTTAACAAAGGGAATAATCGGATTGGTAAATAAGGGCCAGCCTCGTAAGCCTGAAGATTGGGGCGCTTTGCGGGCATGGTCGTGGGGAGCGGCGAGGGCGTTGGATTATCTGGAAACCGAACCTGCTGTAGATGCTGAACATGTGGGTATTGAAGGCGTATCGCGCTATGGTAAGGCTGCATTGGTTACGCTGGCTTTTGAACAGCGCTTTTATATGGGGCTGATCGGTTCATCAGGCGAAGGTGGCGCTAAACTACACCGACGCAATTTTGGTGAGGCCGTTGAAAGCCTTACAGGTGGTGAATATTATTGGATGGCAGGTAACTTTATGAAATATGGTGCAGCAGATGCTACGTTCGGCCCAAAAACAGCTAACGACCTGCCTATAGACGCGAATGAGCTTATCGCTTTGTGCGCGCCTCGGTTAACCTTTATCAGCTACGGACTACCTGCCCAGGGAGATGCACACTGGCTTGACCAGCAAGGCAGCTATATGGCTACTGTTGCAGCAGGTGCTGTTTTTAAACTGCTCGGTGCTAAAGATATTGGTGTTTCAAACGATTATAAAACAGAGAAAATGCCACCGGTTAATACAGGTCTGCTTGATGGGGGATTAGCTTGGCGGCAGCATGATGGCGGCCATACCGACGCGCCAAACGTTAAATACTTTATAGGCTGGGCTGATAGGTTTATGAAGTATGGTAAGTAAATCTTTTGGGTAAGATTCAAAAACATAGACGATGTGCGATTCCCTCCCTTAGATGCAATGGCATAAAGTTAGATGCACCGTAGGTGCAAGACATTGGTAGAAAGGATAAATATAAAATCTATAGCGTGCCGTCAGGTACTCAAATCGCCGGTTTCGTACCTGACGGCACGAATTTTTGGGTTTGTTTTTCTGCTACCAACATTTAACACCTACGGTGTTCCTTTACTTAATAATATTGTGAGAGGGTGGAGGTTCTGCTTTTTTCTGACGCATAACCCCCTCCCTGCCACTTCACATCCAGTCGCACCCTCCCCGAGGAAGGAATTTATTTTAACAGCGTTTATACTACTCCAAACTACATCCCTTTCAAACCCAATAAAAAGCTGTAGTAAGCAGGTTTCTTGGTGAAATTTTGGTTGAACAGGAGCGGTGCATCAGGCGCAGCTGGGGCGTTTATCCAGCTTTCATTATCAGTTAGGCCCCAAATGGTAATACCGAAGCGTTGTGCTTTGGGCACATTTTTCAGGTATGATTGAACAACATATTTATATAATGCGGCCTGCTGCGCAAGCATTGTCGCGGTAGGTGTAAACGTGCTTGATTTGGAAATGTTCAGCGCTATATCCAACTCGGAGATCCTCACCAATAAACCCGTTTGCGTTAGTTTTATCAGTTCATTATCAATACTGGCCTGTGGTGTCTGCAGGTTGATGTGCATTTGTGTACCAATGCCATCAATTTTTGCGCCTTTCCCTATCAGTTCCTGTGTGTAGGCTATCAGCGAATCGAGCTTGTAACTATACTCCAGGTTGTATTCGTTGATAAACAGCAGCGCATTGGGGTCAGCGGCTTTCGCATATTGAAATGCTTTGAGGCCGAAATTTCTACCCAAATATTCCGACCATAGAAACTGGTTACTTACATTTGCCGCAGGTATGGTATAATTACTGGCATCGCGCAAAGCGCCTGTACCGTCAGACATTGGTTCATTTACCACGTCCCAGGCCTTTATTTTGCCTTTATAACGGGTAACCGTTGTATTTATGAATTTATGCAGCGCCGTATCAATAACTGTTGCTACCTGCGTAGCTGTCGGTTTAATTATAGTTCCGCTATTGGGGTCGGTTACGGTTACATTATCAATAACATAAGTACCCACCGCCGGGAAGTTAAACCTTAATATCGGCGAAGATTCAGTGATCGTTAAATTCCAGGTATAAGTTGCCCAGCCGGGTGTTGTGGTTAAGTCATCCTGCTGGTAAACTGTGTTTTGCATAACCAGCCTAACGGTACCAGCCGCGGCCGATTTAATAGACACGGTAACTTTATAAGCTTTATTCGGCGTAACCGTAAATGCTGTTCCGATAGATTGCATATCATAGGCATTTGCCCCGGTCGTAGTTACAGTAGCCTGCATAGCCCTTGATCCACCATCATTATCATCGGTAACCGCGCTGAAAGACCCTACAGCTGTACCGCCAACAACATTGCTCCACCCGGTAAAGGTTGATCCCGTGGCGGCTTCAAAATCGCCGTATTGTATCAGGTTGGTTGGTGTTCCGGTTTGCTGGTTCAATCCGGTGATCAATCCATTTAAATAGGTGGCATTTTGCTGCGAATACCAGCATAAATTATGGCCAAATACACTCAAACCATTGTTTGCACAAATGGCATAAAGCGCGTCGGCAGTGGTATAGTTAAAAGTGCCATCATTTTGTACGATGGACCCATATTTCAATTCGTTACCAAAGGTAACATAGTTTGCTTCTCGCTTTACTACGCTTACGTAAGCCGCATTTGTAGACATGGTGCCGTACGTTACTGCAAAGCCGATGTTTGGAAAATCTGCCGCTGTAGTGGCTGAACCTATCAACGTACCAGTAGTATCAGTTGTAGTACCTGTGGTTTTAGTACCACCTGTATTTGTAGTAGTACTATTGTTATCTGTGCTATCCTTTTTACAAGATGCAGCAAATAGTACAGCTGTTACTAAAAGCATCGTAGTAACATCCTTAAAAAAACTGTTTTTCATTTCGATAGATATTAGTATTCCATTAGCCGGAAAATGATCCGCTACCCCCACGTTTGTTAACTCTATAAAAGCAAAAACGCCGCTCTCACAGCAGCGTTTTTGCTTATTAATATCGATTCATCCTAAATAAATCCAAGGTTATCCACGTATATGGTACATGGGGGAGCTACTCCGTAATTTTGGAGCACTATTTCGGTAATAGTTGATGGGTTACCCAACTGGCTTAGCGGAACAATAATATCCGTATAAGCACCGGCTGTAAAGCTAACTACAACCGCGGTGCTGTAAGCGCCATTAATAACTACCTGTATTTTTTGCGTACCGGTATATCCGGCACCGCCATACACTGAGAACTTAATAGAAGTTAAGCCGAGCGTACTTACACTCACAGGCGTAGCACCACCATAACCCAATTGCAATGCGCCGTATGAGTCGGTAAAGTTTACTTTTATGTCATAACTACCTGCCTCAGGGTGTGCTTGATCATTGTAAACACGAGTACTGTTGTAGCCATCATAGCCCCCGCTTCCCTGGCCGCCCCAGCCTGAGGCCAGCGACTCAGTGAAAATAACATATTTAAACCCGAACGTAGTAGTTGACACAGCCGTACCACCTGGCGTAGTTACATAAATTAAGTTAGAAGTAACACCCTGTGGCACCTGTACCTGTATTTGAGTAGCAGTAGGCGTGCCTATTATTTTAGCAGGTATCTTATCAAACGTAACAGCGGTGGCCCCATTAAATACCTGGCCGGTAATAGTAACAATATCGCCGGGGTTTGCTACCTGGGGTGCAAAACTGGTAATTACCGGTGCCGGTTGTACTATAGGTAATGTAAAACTTGCCGTACCGTATTTGGTAGTAACCACCAGTTTATTTGTTTGATCAGGACCGAACGGCACCTGCGTAGAAGTAGATGTTAACGACGGGATTGTTATAATGATGCTGTGATCAGTTAACAATGCAGGGTTAACATATACACTAACGCCATTAATAGTTACCGATGAGGTAGTTAAAAGATTGGTCCCGATAATGGCATACTGGTTGCCCAGGTGGCCCGATGTAACTGTTGAATCAAACCCAACCGCAGTAGTGGTAGTTGTTGTTATACTTGAATCAAGAGTGATCCTTTTTATAACGCCTGTGGTAGTATCATTTTTTGTTGTGGTACGTACCCGGGTGATGGTTGGTGCCCCGGTGCCGCCCATGTCACTTTTCTTGCAGGAAAATGCATGAATCAGCAGCAAAGAGAGCATCACGTATAATAGCTTATAATTCTTTTTCATCTCAATTTTCATTTAAGTTATTATTTAAAAACATAAGGAACAGGAGCATCACTTAACTTAGGATCGGCGGCAATCTCAACTGCCGGGATCAGAAACTGGAGCTGGCTGGCAGTTACCGTCAGGTATTGGTTACCGTATCTAACTATCGGCGTACCGCCTGCTGTTCCCCTGTCTTGCTGTTCCATAAGTTGAATCCCCTTTGTATGCGCTGTGTTATTAAAGCCATCCACACGCATCAGGTCGTAGAAATAATCGTCCTCAAAGGCAAATTCCCTTCTGCGCTCGTCAATTATATCATCCTTAATAATATTTTTTGGCACACTGGCATTTGGCGTTGGCCCGTAAGCCGTATAATTAGGATTAGCAACAGTATAAAACCTTTTTATTTCGGTTAATGGTGCTAAACCCGCCCTTGTCCTGATCTTGTTTATCGCACTTAAAGCTGCAGGATCGGTACTGGTTTGAGCTCCTGCCATAATTGCTTCAGCATCTATCAAAAACAGATCGGCATAACGCAGCATATAGGTGTTATTTGCAGCTGATTGCGCCGCGCCTACACCGCCATTATCAGCGGGTGTACCAACAACGTATTTCTTAACACCTGCATAAGTTCCCTGTACCTGTAAGCCTGCCGGGAAGGTATAACCACCCGCTGCCTGGTCAATTTCAGGATAATGATCACCGGATATCATATAGGTAGGTTTACGGCGAAGATCGGCTGGATCATATTCATCCTGAAGATCATATGTTGGGCCTACCTCACCATAACCATCACCGGTGCCTGTTATCTGGCTGTTTACTGCCGCCGATGCCTGGAATGAGTTACCATAACCATAAGTGTTATTATTAACAGCAGCACCGCCTGCCCATTGTAAGGCAATAACCGATTCTTCGTTGTTATTATTGACGTATGTGCCAAGTGGGATATAAGCCATTGTTAACGGATAGCTCTAACCACACATTAGCCGCGTTTTTTTACGCAACCTGAAGTATTAAAATTTATATTAAAACTGGTATAACTGGTATTTCTTTGATAAATGTAAAAACAAAAAATCAAAAAAACAATCGATTGCATTATTTTTTAAAAAAAATGCCTGAATATTTTTTCAGGCAATGGGGCTTATCTTCAATTTAGTCGGAATAGGCTCTTTTAGTAACAAAATAGTATCGATTTAGCGGGTATAAAACAAATAAGTGTCGGGGTTACAGTAGTTTATCGATTGCATTTTATGTATCAAGGTTACTTATCTGCAACGGGAATATTACCCCGGTTAAACACACTTTCGGGCGGCCCGAGGTAGCTGGGCTTTTCACCACCTGCATCAATAACAATTTTTTGCAATACAACCGCCGGAGTAACCATCCAATATTTTAAAACATGTTTTCCGCTGCCGGTGATGTGCAATTTTGTTTCCAGTATTTTAATGTTATCGCTCACATTTTTGCCCCATGTTTTTGTTGATTCATCGGCATTGATGTTAACTACTTGTGGCTGCCCGTCATCTACAGAAATAGCATAATGTAGCCCTTTTGAATTTGTAAAATCAAGCGTTGGTGATACATATACTTTTACATTTACCCACCCGGTATCAATCATGTTTACAACATATTCCAGGTGCGGACTGTTACCGGATGGCACTTGTGCATTTGCCGTAACCGGTGCGGGCATTACACCTGATAAAGTGCGGCCATAATTAGGGATGATCTGCCCTTTAATACCGTTTGCATTTACAGCTTTTGTATAGTGCTCAGCTTCCATACTCACATAGCCGTTATTTTCATTAAAACCAATGTTATTTTGAGGTAGCAAATTGTTGATGACAGCGTTAACCGTAACTTTACTATTATCTGCACCAGTAATAATAATAGGTACTATTTTAACACCTTTCGGCATTTTTGCCCAATTAACATTTACCCAAATACGTTGCTGCGTGGTAATACTCCCGTTTTTTGGTTCGATAGTTATATAAGGTGATGTTGTTGTAGCTGTAAAGTTAAAAGTTTGGCTACCGCGATTGAACACCTCTATATAATGCCCGCCGCAACCGGGATAAAAACCGGGTAATACTGCTTTTGATTGTCCCTGCGGCCACCATAGTTCGGAACCTTCAATGGTTATGCCCATTTGTGCAGCTGACGGGATCTGAATCGTGCTTACAGCTGGCATTTTGTTAACCCGTGGCTCCTGCCAATAGGTATAACCAATATGTGTTTGATCCATCATGTGATCCCACTTGCCATTAGCGATTTCTTTGTTGTAACGATGCGATATGAGCGAATCTTTTTTGAAGAGTTCCTTTACACTATCGGCCATTAAATTTGTGGCCGCCCTGCCTTGCTCAGCGTATAGCTTATTTTTCGCGGCAGCAAAATACAACTCGTTTAAATTGGCGCAGGCCTCAACCGGGTGCAGCACCAACTGGTAATAAGCATCCTGATATTGTTGTGGTATAGTTTTGTATAACTGCTGGGCCTTATCGCGCAGCTTATTATAATCAGTCACCACATTTTCAAACTCACGGTAATTAGTCAGACTGTACGTATTTTGGTCGAGTTGCTCAGGTTTGCGGCGGCCGTTATATTTGGTGTAGGTGGTTAAAATATCCGCTATTTCTCCAGCATATTTATCGCCAAACTGCTGTGCTGCCCACTGGCGCGTATAGGCATCAAGTCGGCTTGCAGGCCATGCATCGGGCGACCAGGCATAATCCAGGAAGAAGCTGATCGGAAACTCCATAGGCTTCAGGTCGCCTACATTTACTACCCAAACCTGTTTAGCGCCGTACTCATAGGCCAGGTGCATTTGCTCCCACGTTTTGCTAATGGGGTTTGTGTTGAGCCATTTGTAATTGCGCGGATCGCCTACATAATCAAAATGGTAATAGATACCATAACCACCTTTGCGGGCAGGTTCGCCCAGCTTTGGCAGTTTGCGGATGTTGCCCCAGTTATCATCGCACAGCAGCAGGGTAATATCATCGGGTACGCGCATGCCCTTATCATAATAATCCTGCACCTCTTTATACAGGGCCCACATTTGCGGTGTTTCCGAAGCATCCTTATGGGTTACATCTGCAATGATCTTCCGCTGATCGGCAACTATTTTTTCCAGCAAAGCTATATTGCTGCCTTCGGTCATCGGCATATCGCCATCGCCGCGCATCCCTACGGTTACTATAGTTTCCTTGGTGCCCATGTTCTCGATGCCCTTTTTCCAGAAAGCGCGTAAAGTATCGGCATTGGTTTCATAGTTCCATGCCCCTGAACCATAACGCTTCCACTCCTGCTGCGCGCGGTCCATAGGCTCATGGTGCGAGGTGCCCATTACAACACCATATTCATCAGCCAGTACAGGGTCGAGCTTGTCATCATCATTAAAAGCATTGCCCCACATAGCAGGCCACAAATAGTTACCTTTTAAGCGTAAAATAAGCTCAAACATTTTTGCGTAAAGCAGGTGGTTAACCCCGCCAAACTTTTCTTTGGCCCAGCCCGAAAATGCAGGCGCCTCGTCATTAATAAAAATGCCGCGATACTTTACGGCCGGACTGCCATCGGTATATTTACCGGGTATTACATACAAATTGGCATGCTGTTTTACAGCTACATCGGCCCACCAGTACCAGGGCGATACACCTATCTGCGCCGAAAGATCATATACGCCATAAATAGTCCCGCGTTTATCGCTACCTGCAATTACCAGCGCTTGTTTTACGTTTGGGAAAGGATTATCTACAACCTGTGTAATGTGAGCTTCCCACTTTCCGGTGATATTACTTGCATCCAGTTTTTTTTCGCTTACCAGCTTATCTATCAGTTTGTTTTTACCCAGTGTACCAATGATAAGTACCGTTTTTGCATCTGCAAGATCGTTTGTTAAAAGTGCGGAGGAAGTTCCTGTAACTTTTTGAATATCTGCCTGCAGGCTTTTAACGGCTAACATTACTCCCGCATAATCGTTTTCTTCAGCATACACAGGTGCAACTTTACCCTGATCCGCAAGCGGGAAATATCCTTTATCTGATTTAAACGATATATAGGGCCTACTACCCGGCGATTGGGCATAGGCATTTATCCCTATCAATAAAGAAAATATTATTAAATATAAACAATTGTAGATCCTGCACATCAGCTTATTATTGGCAATATAAATTTATACAATCAAACAATTTATTAGTCCTCAAACAAATTGTCATTTCGAACGAGGAGAAGTCTTCTGCTGCAGACTTAACGAGCGCAAAAGATTTTTCGCTCACACCGTCAAGGCACAACCCGCTCAAGAATTAGTTCTCACTATCGTTCGAAATGACATCGTTCTTTAATAGGACAAGTTCCTTATTTAAAATCAACCACTTTCCAGTAAGCCTTTTTGGGCTGCATGTTTTGGTCGAATAGCAACGGATAGTTTTTTCTGCCTGCTACGGGATAGGTATCCAACCATGTCCTTCCATCATAAATATTCCAGAAAGTAACACCCGAAATTACGTCTTTATAGTCGCGGAAGATCTGGAACACTTTTGCATATTGAGCTCCCTGTTTTTGTTCAAGCTCGGGTGTATACGCATCTGATTCACCCGGCCTAATAGTACGTTTGCTCTTTTCCCATGGGTAAATGGACATATCGAGTTCAGTTACCTGTACCTTTAAACCCAGTGATGAAAACCTTTTGATAGTTTCTATCAGATCGGATTGCGATGGCTCATATATTGACCAGTGCGCCTGTATACCTACCGCGTTTATAGGCACTTTGGCATCAACCAATAGCTTTAACAGTTTATAAACTCTTTCTCTTTTTTCGGGGCGTTCGGTGTTATAATCGTTATAAAATAAAACGGCATTTGGGTCGGCCTCATGCGCGTATTCAAATGCTTTGATAATAAAATCCTCACCGCAGATCTGGTACCAGAGCGAGTTGCGTAAAAATTTGGTACTATCGTCATCAATAGCCTCGTTCACCACATCCCATGCATATATTTTGCCTTTATAGCGATTAACTACCATGGTGATATGATCTTTTAAGCGTTTAAGCAACACTTCTTTAGTTACCAAATTGCCTTTATCATCCTTAAAAAACCAGGCGGGGGTTTGCTCATGCCAGCAAAGGTTGTGCCCCCTTATCCGCAGGCCGTTTGCCTGGGCAAAGGCTACTATCGCGTCAGCATCCTTCCAGTTGTAACGGTTTTCTTCGGGATGGATTGGGCCCATCTTCATTGCGTTTTCAGGGGTAATACTATTAAATTGCTGTACTATAAGCCTGGCCTCATCAGGGTTTTGAATGTCCTGTGCTGAAACCGCTACGCCGATGGGGAAGTAATCTTTATAATAATCTTTCAGGCCCACAGTATGCAGGCCCTGCGCTTGTGTAACCATCGCGCATAGTTGTAGGGCCACAGAAAACGCTAAGAATTTCTTTATCATGATGATGGTGTTTTAAATTGATAAATATTAAGCTATACTTCGTTTGATACCCATTTCCAGTCCCCGCAGCTCCGCCAAACCTTTCAGCCTGCCAATTGCCGAATAGCCCGGATAAGTGTTATAATTAAAATCATCCAGTATCTTATGCCCGTGATCGGGCCTCAGCGGGATGGCTATATCACCACGTCCTGCTGCTATCCTTTTCTTTTGTTCGAGGATCACATTTTTCATGATGGCGTACATATCGTTACTGCCACCTAAATGATCGGCTTCGTAAAAACTGCCATCTGTCTCGCGCTGTACATTACGCAAGTGCAGGAAATGGATGTGTTCGCCCAACCTGGCAACTATGCCCGGCAAATCATTAGCCCCGTTTGCACCTAATGAGCCGGTACAAAATGTGATGCCATTGTTAGGGGATGGGCACGCATTTATTACATCTTCCAGATCTTTCTCATTAGAAACAACCCTCGGCAAGCCCAATATCGGGAACGGAGGATCATCAGGATGGATACACATTTTAATGCCCTGCTCCTCGGCGGTTGGCACAATCGCTTTTAAAAAATACGCCAGGTTCTCTTTTAGTTTTTTGGCATCGGTATGTTCGTATCTTTTAAGGTGGTCTTTAAATTCAGCAATGGTAAATACTTCATCAGTGCCCGGTAAACCGGCCATTATGGTATTGATCAGCAATTCCTTTTCTTCGGTGCTGATGCTATCGAGGTATTCTTTGGCTTGTTGCTTTTGCTGTTCGTTAAATTCCTGCCAGGCATCTTCACGTTCCAATATATAGAGATCGAAGGCAGCAAGTGCAGGGGCAGAATAGCGCAAGGCGGAAGCATTATTGGGCAGCCTAAAATCGAGGTTGGTGCGTGTCCAGTCGAGCACGGGCATAAAGTTATAGCAAACCACTTTTATGCCTGCCGAGCCAAGGTTTTTAAGAGTGGCGATATATTTATCGATATACTCATCCCTTGAACTGCTTGCTGTTTTTATGCTTTCATGAATATTTACACTCTCCACTACCGACCAGTTAAAACCTGCATCATTAAGCACTTTGTTGCAGTGCTTAATCTCTTCTGCGCTCCATACATCGCCACAAGGAATATGGTGCAGGGCGGTAACAATACCTGTTGCACCTGTCTGCTTTATGGCATTTAGCGTTACCGGATCAGCCGGGCCAAACCAACGGAATGTTTGTTCTAAATTGCTAAACATAAATTATATCTTTTTCAGGCTGATAAAGTAAACATCGTTCTCCCTCATCGGTAGTGATTTCTTCAGTTCGCCTTTATTTAAAATTTTTATGATCGATGTACTAACCGGCTTTCCGTCGGCAGCTTTTTTGATAAGATCAACCTGTTGTTTGGTTAACTGCGACGGCGATTTCATATCGTAATAAGCAGTGTAAGCATCGTTACTTCTGTAGCCTACTTTATAAACTTCCAGCTTATAGGTGCCCGCATTCAGCTCTTTAATATCGATCTGCGCCGAAGCAACTTGCTTTGACGGCAGGTCCCTTTTATAATATACCTGGTTGTGCACGCTATCACCGGGATGGGTAATGGTGAAGTTCCAGAACAGTAATTGCACATTCCCTTTGCTATCCTTGCTGGCTATTGAAGCCGTATCAGTAATATTAATTTGAGTATTACCGAGCTCATTTAAAAACTGATAAGCGTAATAGGCGGGCTTTTTAATATCCTGGTAATTGAGCAAGCCAAAACCGCCATGAAACGGTGTAAACCTGGGGCCTGCCTCTTCAAAAATATCGGTAAACGTCCAGTACGACATGGAGTTTACATAAGGCGAAGCGTGTTTTATTTTATCAAGTATATAGGCGGCTTCATGATAGCTGTCGTGTATCGGGTCGGAAGGTGTGTATGACGCGCTCCACTCGGTGTAATGCAGTTCCAGGCCCGGTATCGCTGAGGCTTTTATTTGCTTTGACGAGTTGATCATATCGCTATAAACAGAAGCTTTGTCCTGACTCAGGACAGTCCCCGCATCACCGGTAACATCTAAAAAGCCATTTTTTACGCCATAGGTATGGGTGCTGATAAAATCAATCGGCACATGCTTTTGCACACAAAAATTGATCATTTCAGGGATCCAGGCGTTGCCTGCCGTTGCCGGGCCGCCTACCTTATATTTTGGCGAAACGGATTTGATGCTTTTGGCGGTTTCGCTATACAATTTAAAGTAATCGGCCTGTGTGCCTGTGAAAAACCCGCTTAGGTTTGGCTCATTCCATACCTCAAAATACCATGTTTGCACTTCGGCATCGCCATAGCGTTCCTTCCAATGGCTAACCAAGTTACTGATCAGGTCGTCCCACTTTTTATAGTCCTTAGGCGGTGTTACATTCCCTCGCCACCAAAAAATAGTTTTGCTGCCGCTGGCGAGATCATTCGGCATAAAGGAAAGCTCTACAAAGGGCTTTACGTTTATGCTGTGCAAAAAATCAAACAGCTCATCAATATACTGCCAGTTATAAACGGGGTTGCCATTTTTATCCTCGTGGTACACACCCATATCATCCGTCAGCAAGCCATGAAAGCGGATATACCTGAAACCACACTCTTGTTTGGCTAAACGCAATTGCCGCTGCCAATCGGCCCGCAGGCCCTCATTGGCCCTGCCAGCGCCTACGCAAAAATTATAGTTCCTGTTTAGTTCACCTTTTACGTGGTCAACATCAACGGTAATAACGCGTGCGTTTTGCGCATTGGCAATGCCTGTAATGCACATTAAAAGCAATCCTGTTAAGATCTTAATTTTTCTCATATGGGTATTTTAAAAGCATCGCCTCAAATGTTTTGAGTAAATGAACGTTTAACTTTTATTAAGTTTATAATTGGGTTTTCCGGTTGAAAGGTAGAAATAAATTTATATTTCTGCAATCGATTGCAGAAATATTCCCGTAAAATAATTTTGCTTTGAACCTATTAATATTCTACGGCCTGATAAATTTGATCGAATGTGATATATTTAGACTTTTAAATGCTGCAACCGATTATTTATACCTTTAAAAAATTATGAGTGTGCCCCATAAAGAAGTTACCATTTATGATATCGCCGAGAAACTTAACATTTCGGCGACCACTGTTAGCCGGGGCTTGCAGGACCACCCTAAGATCAGCGACAAAACAAAAAAGAAAATAATGGCTGTTGCTGCCGAGATGGGCTATCGCTCCAACCCTTTTGCCAGCAGTTTAAGAACAAAAAGGGGTAATATCATAGGGGTGATTGTTCCGAGGCTGAATAGTAATTTCATGTCGGAGGTGATAGCCGGGATCGAGAAGGTGATCAATGAATCTAATTATAACCTTTTCATCAGCCAATCGCTTGAAAGCATGAAAAAAGAGGTGATCAATGCCAGGGCCATGTTCAACAACCATGTAGAAGGCCTGCTGGTTTCATTGGCTTATGACACAGATAATCTTGATCACTTTGAACCTTTTGTTACCAAAAATATACCTGTAATATTTTTCGACCGCGTGCAGGAGCAATTGCAGTTCCCCAATATTTTTATTGATAATTATAAGGCAGCCTATCAACTCACCACCCACTTAATTGAACAGGGTTGTAAAAGAATACTACATATAGGTGGCAACCAGTTAAGGAATGTGTACCAGGAGCGTTATAATGGCTACAAAAAAGCTCTGGAAGATCATAAATTGCCTCTTGAGGATGAATTACTGATCATCAGCGACCTCACCACACATGCTGGACAGGATATCGGAAACTCGATATTAAACATGCAAATAAAACCCGATGCTGTGTTTGCAGCTAACGATATAAGCGCGGTAAACTGTATGCAGTTTTTGATGGATGCCGGTGTGCGGGTTCCTGAAGATATAGCTTTTGCGGGATTTAATAACGACCCAATGTCGCGCGTGGTTAGGCCCCAGTTAACTACCATTGATTACAAAGGATTTGAAATGGGTGAGGTTGCCGCGAAATTATTGCTTGGACATTTAACCGATAATACCGATCTGAAACAAACCCACAGCCTGATATTACGATCAGAACTAATAGTTCGTGATTCATCAAGAAAAAAGGGATAATCAAAAATCAGAAAATAAAAAACCGGTAAGTATATATGCTTACCGGTTTTTTTATGTGGTTTTATTTCCGTTACCAGAAGAATGAATATAACGCAACCAGTATGCCGCAAACTATAAGCGCGCCAACTGCAAACGAGTTTGATGTTTTGAACATTTTCGCGTCGATCTCTAAGCCGTTGGTCTTTTTACCTTTCGCGTAATCGGCTAAGCTGATGATCACCATACCTAAAATACAGATCACAAAAACAAAACCCATCCTATCGAGGAACGGAATTTCATAAAGGCCGCTATCAGCGTTCTTAAATGAGAAACCTGTTGGCGCTAAGAATGAAAGATCAGCAAATTTTGGCAGGAACTTAAAGAACACCGAAAAGGCGAAACCGCCGATGGTTGCAAATAAGGCCGCATTTGAAGATGCTTTTTTCCAGAAGAAACCCAATATAAACATGGCAAAAATACCCGGCGATACAAAGCCGGTATATTCCTGTATAAACTGGAAGCCACCTTTTTTATCGATACCTAAAAAAGGAGAGATAACCACACCCAATATCATGGCTACAACCACAGTGATCTTTCCAACCGTTACCAGTTTTTTGTCGGTAGCTTCAGGATTGATCTTCTTTTTGTAAATATCCAGCGTAAAAATAGTCGCGATACTATTGGCTTTACCAGCCAGTGAGGCAACAACCGCAGCTGTTAAAGCGGCAAACGATAAACCTTTAATACCTGTAGGCAACAGGTTCAATAATACCGGATAGGCATTATCATGGTTGCTGGTAATGCTGGCGGTATTAAGCGCGTCAAACACATTTTGTTTATACAATACATACGCAGCTATGCCCGGCAATACCACTATTAACGGCATTAAAAGCTTAAGAAATGCAGCGAATAAAATACCGCCACGGGCTGTTTTTAAGTTAGCGCCTAAGGCCCTTTGGGTAATATACTGGTTACATCCCCAGTAATTTAAATTCACTATCCACATACCGCCAATTAAAACGGTAAGGCCCGGCAGGTCGCCGTAGCTTGGGTTATCTTTTTTAATGATCATGTGGAAGTGGTCGTTAGCCTGGTGGTATAGCAATGATAAGCCATCGGTTATGCCAGATTTTCCGTAATGGGCAGCTACCGCGGTAACCGCTATATAGGTAGTTACCAAACCGCCCAGTATTAAAAAGAACACCTGGATAACATCCGTATAGCCAATTACCTTCATACCACCTAAGGTGATAATAACGGCAAACAAGGCCAGTAAACCAATACATACGCTAAAATCGACACCTGATATACCATGTATAGCGATAGCACCCAGATATAGTATGGAGGTTAAATTCACTATTACGTACAACAACAACCAGAACACCGCCATTATCATGGCTACCGTACTGTTATACCGCTGGTGCAAGAACTGCGGCATGGTAAAAATCTTATTTTTAAGATAGACGGGGATAAAGAAAACGGCTACGATGATCAATGTAAGCGCAGCCATCCACTCATATGTTGATATAGCCAGGCCCATTGTAAATCCGTTACCGCTCATGGCTACAAACTGCTCTGCCGATATGTTGGAGGCAATTAATGAAGCGCCGATAGCCCACCAGGTAAGTGATCCTTCAGCTAAAAAATAATCTTTTGTTGATGTGGTTGCTTGTTTTTTCCTGCGGTATACCCATAAGCCGTAGGAAGCCACGATTACAAAATATATTGCAAATACAATATAATCGCGCGTACTGAGTGAATTCATGTTTTAGTTTTTTCTTGGTTTAAATTGATTAAGGGCGACTGATTGGTCAGATCAGCCGCCTAAAATAGGTTTTTATATAAAGCTATTAATGATATTCTCATAATATTCCTGCTTACCACTGATGGCTTTAGGTTCGCCATTGTCAATAGCATACTGGCGCAGGTCTTCAAGGGTCAATTTACCGTTCTCAAAGTCCTTGCCGCTGCCACTGTCGTAAGATGCATAACGGTCCTTACGCAGTTTTTTGTAGTCTGATTTTTGCAGGATGTTATCGGCAGTGATCAACGCCCTTGCAAAAACATCCATACCACCGATATGGGCGTAGAACAGATCTTCCGGATCGGTTGAGTTTCTCCGGATCTTGGCATCAAAGTTTATACCGCCACCACCAAAGCCACCGGCTTCCAAAATGATCAGCATACCTTCGGTCACCTCGTTGATATCATTCGGGAACTGGTCGGTATCCCAGCCGTTTTGGTTATCACCACGGTTGGCATCAATCGAGCCTAATATTCCAGCGTCAACAGCCACCTGCAATTCATGCTGGAAAGTATGGCCCGCCAGTGTAGCGTGGTTAACCTCCAGATTCAGCTTAAAATCATTCAGCAGGTCATACTTCTGCAAAAAGCCCAGTACCGTTGCTGCATCATAATCATACTGGTGTTTGGTAGGTTCACATGGTTTTGGCTCGATAAAGAAGTTACCTTTAAAGCCTTGTTTGCGGGCATAATCTTTTGCCGTATGCAGGAATTTAGCGAAGTGTTCCTGCTCACGCTTCATGTCGGTGTTTAATAATGACATGTAACCCTCTCTGCCACCCCAGAATACATAGTTTTCACCACCCAGGGCGATAGTTGCATCCAGTGCTGCTTTTACCTGTGCAGCAGCGTGGCTCAGCACATGAAAGTCCGGATTGGTGGAAGCCCCATTCATATACCTGCGATTGCTGAACAGGTTGGCGGTGCCCCAAAGCAACTTTACACCGCTGGCGGCTTGTTTTTGTTTGGCATAATCAACCAAAGCTTGTAAACGCCTGTCGTTTTCTTTTACATCATTGGTATAATCTACCACATCCACATCGTGGAAACAGTAGTATTCCATGCCTATTTTAGTGATGAACTCAAAGGCGGCATCCATTTTATCTTTGGCGCGTTCTACGGCATCCGCCTTTTCATTCCATGCAAATACATGGGTGGGTTCGCCAAAAGGATCGGCACCGTTACCTACAAAAGAGTGCCAGTAGGCAGTGGCAAAGCGCAGGTGGTCCTTCATGGTCTTTCCGGCTACTACTTTGTTTTCATCATACCATTTAAAGGCTAAGGGATTAGTGGATTGTGCTCCCTCATATTTTACCTGTCCTATCCCCTTGAAAAATTCTTTTTCTCCTGTTATTATGCTTCCCATTTCAATTGTTATTTTTTATTATTTCAGATTTCATTGAACTCAAATATCCATGCTAACTATTCAACAATCGATTGTCTGTTAAATTGGCATAAATGCCCTAAACAAAAATCGCATAGTATAAAGTTGACTAATTGTAAAGTCCTCTTTAATTATAATTGGCAAAGGATATAAAGCGAAAGTAATTTATTTTTTTGGTTCGACAATCGATTGCAGATATTTTTTTATTTCTTCTGTATAAAAATTATCAGACTGCCTGATTATTGGTTTTTCTTCACATACTCAGCAACATCAACCATCGGCGCTACCCATATCTTGCTTTCATTTTGTTTAATGAAATGCAGCAGTTCGCTGTGTGCTTTCAGGTCGACATTGATGTTATGGCCACCACCTACTCCATGAAAAAGGAATACCAGCAGCGTGTGTGTTTGCATGGCTTTTTTAACCAGGTCGATCATATAATCTGCCGACTGCCCATTGATACCGTAGCAATCAATATTGGTCAGGTCGACCTGTTTGGCGGTTTGCAGGCCCGGACTAACGCCACGCGCACCGGCGAAATCATTTTTAAGCTGGTTATAGAAATACACGTCGCCAATTTTCAGATCGCCGCAGGGATAAGCAAATGTCCTGATATCCTTACCATCAATGGCTTTAAGCAGCGTGTTATTGGTTCTTATTTCGTTTACGGCGCGGTAAACGGTGTATTTACTAAGGTCGCTTTCGGGCGTAACAAAGCTGCGGCCCGGCAGGCTACCATCGCAGGGGTGATATAGCGAGTGATTACCTAATTCATTACCCTCCTTTGCTGCTTTGCGCCACTCATTAATTCTTTTATTAACTACCGGGGATGAACCTATGAGGTAGAATGTGGCCCTGAGTTTGAGGGAATCCAATACCGGCAGTACATTATCCAGGTCCACATCTATCGCGTCATCATAAGTGAGCACCACGGCGCATTGTTTATGATTCCATAAGGTTGAATCCTGCGCTTTAAGTATTGTGGCCGATAACATTACCAGGAAAAACAGAATGATCTTGATTTTCATTTGATGATTATTTATTGATTTCACGAGGTTCGGTAGTAAATGGTGAAGCAGGTAATCCTTCTTTGTTGTACAGGTTTGCCCCATCCGGGTTATCCTGCCACGCATAACGAACATACAAAGGATCAGAAACATCGCTGCTCCAAACTATAACTTTATTATTTTCGATAGCGGCATGGGCCCAATAAAACTTGTGATCGTCACCTGCTATTGCAAATTGCGAGAGTGTGGTATCGTCTTTGGCGATAAGGCCGCTACCAATATCACTGAAAGTTAAAATGATCTTGTTCCCTTGAATGTTTGCAGATTTATAGATCGGCCCTGATGCTATTACCGACAGATCATAATAAGCTATCTTTTCGGCACCCAGAGCCAACCTTTCGCCTACTACTTTTTTATTGAGGGGATGTATATCGTTCCATTCACCGGCACCAATAGTAACGGCCATAGCAGTATTAGGCACTGAGAGTGCTTCAAGCTGCTGTTGCCTGAGTTCGGCCCATTGACTTTCTGTCGGCGAATATTTCACTTCCATAAAACTGGGTAACTGCGCATATATAAAAGGCAGATCAGGCTGTTGCCATTTGCCGCGCCAGTCGGCTATCAGCGTTCTTAACAACAAATTGTATTCCTTGGGTTTATTTGCATTTGTTTCACCCTGGTACCAAAGCACACCTTTTATGGCATAATTTATAGCAGGGGCAACCATGGTGTTGTATAAACCTGTCGGCTCATTTTGTGCTGAGAAAGTATAAGGGTTATAATCACTCGCTCCAGGAGCATACACCTGCCCTACTTTATATTGCCAGTCGCCGCGAAGATCGATCGTATCTTTTCCAACAGCTAAATAATAGGCTTTATCGGGCACAAAACCACCTTTACCAGATGTATTAGTTACCTGTATGGTGATTATATTTTTGCCGGGTTTTAATATAGCTTCGCTCAGTTTATACCTGCGCGGGGGGTACTGATAAGTGGTATTGCCGCAAAGTACGCCATTCACATATAAATTATCGGCATCAACAATGCGGCCCATGTAAATTTTGGCGGGTTTGCCTGTCATGTTCGCCGGTACATTAATTTCTTTCCTGAACCATACTACCCCATTGAGTCCGCTCACACCCTGATCTGCCCAATAACCCGGGAGCCAGAAATGATGCCAGTCTTTGGGTTGATATGTTATATCGTACCATGTTTTGGGGCCTGTTAAACCCAAATCGGTAACTTTAACAGGCTCACTTTGGCGGCGTTTAGCCAGCAATGCCTGCTGATTAACCTTGTTTATAAACGCGGTATCCTTTATTGTTTTCAGTCGTTGACTATAATCAGGGATGGTTTTGATCCCATCTTCACTTATCCACGCTTGTATAGGTGTACCGCCAACGCTGGAATTGATGATACCGATAGGCACATGGTATTTATGATATAACTCCTTTGCAAAAAAATAAGAAGCTGCGCCAAACTGCAGTACGTTTTCAGAATTACATATTAACCATTTGCCGGGTGGAAGATCAGCATGTACTTTGCTTACATCAGATACCGTTGGAATAAAGAAATTCCTGATCTGCGAGTAGTTGGCCGCAGCAATTTCATCAGGATATCTCTCCGTTAACCTATCCATTGGCAAAACCATATTCGATTGCCCCGAGCAAAACCATACATCGCCTATCAGTATATTGTTTATGGTGATATGATTGCTCGCGCTGATATCCATAGTATAAGGGCCACCACTTTTCATTGGCGCGCTTTCCACCTGCCATTCACCATCTGGTTTTGTTATGGTAGTATATTTTTTATGATTAAGGCTGATGGTAATCTTTTCGCCCGGCTGGGCCCATCCCCATATTTTAATTTTGGCATCACGCTGTAAAACCATGCCATTGCTTATTAATTGCGGCAGGCGTACCTGGGCATAGGCAGTTGTAAGCGCTGAAAAAAATGCAGTTAACAAAAGAGCGGTAACTATAATGGGCCTTGCTTTCATTAAATTTTATAATTGGTGGTTTACCAGATATTGCCGGAAACAAGCCCCGGATTTTGTAAATATCAGAAAAAGCTTCAATACTGCAATCGATTGCAAAAACTTTTTTAAGTATTATTCATGTGACTATACAAGTCGAACTTATTTTTTAAATAAGTTCGACTGCTGCAAATAGTGCAATTATTTTATCTTTATATCATATCCTACTCGCTTAAATTTACCAAAATGAGCCAAAAAACTCCTATTGAAAAGATAACCGCCCCCATCAGTAAGTTCATTCACCAGGAACATACCAGCGGAATTGTGTTGTTTTTAAGTGTTGTAGTTGCCATTGTGTGGGTTAACTCCCCTTTTCAGCATTCGTACCATGCAGTGTGGGATATTCATTTCTCATTGGGTTTTGATAATTATGTACTCGACCATTCCCTTCACCACTGGATAAACGATGGCCTGATGGCTATATTCTTTTTTGTGATCGGGCTTGAATTGAAGCGGGAATTTATGGCTGGCGAGTTATCGACCATGAAAAAAGCTGCCTTGCCCATGGTTGCCGCTTTGGGCGGGATGCTGCTGCCGGCCCTTGTCTACTTTTTTATAAATAAAGGCACCGCATCTGAGCATGGCTGGGGTATCCCCATGGCAACTGATATTGCTTTTGCGCTGGCGCTGCTTTCATTGGGTGGTAAACATATTCCGCCATCTGTAAAGGTATTTTTATCAGCATTAGCCGTTGCCGATGATCTGGGCGCGGTATTGGTAATAGCCATATTTTACAGCGCACATATATCGCTTCCATTAATAACCATAGGAATTTGCTTGTTAACAATACTACTCATTGGCAATAAGTTAGGCGTAAGAAGTATCCTTTTTTACTTGATAATTGGCTTTGGGGTTTGGGTGGCATTTTTACTATCAGGCGTACATGCTACTATAGCGGGCGTGCTGGTGGCGTTTACTATTCCTGCACGTACACGCATCAATGAAAAAAGTTATGTAGCAAGCCTCACAAAATATTTGTCTGATTTTGAAAAAGCTGCGCCAAACGACAATACTCTGTCAACGCCAGAGCAACACTATATTATAGAGAAAATAAAAAAACTAAGTACCGAAGCTGAAACCCCGTTGCAGAAAGTGGAATTTGCGCTACATCCCTGGGTAGCATTTGTGGTGATGCCGCTTTTTGCTTTGGCAAATGCCGGTATTGAAATTAATGGTAACTTTTTCTCATCGCTGGTTAACCCGGTGAGCATAGGTATAGTTTCAGGCTTAATATTAGGTAAGTTTGTTGGCGTATTATTGGCTACGTGGCTGGTAGTTAAATTTGGCGCACAGTTACCCGAAAATTCCAACTGGAAGCAAATTGCCGGGGTTGCCCTGCTGGCGGGCGTGGGTTTTACCATGTCGTTATTTATATCCGGCCTGGCATTTGACCATCCTGAAATGGTTGAGCAGGCAAAATATGGCATACTCTGCGCCTCGTTGCTGGCCGGGGTGCTTGGTGTTGTTGTTTTGAGAAATTCATAAGTGGTATTTTTATCATGATCAGAGTAAATTTATCCATTTTATTCACAGTAAATTTTTCTTCATAAACTACTTGCAAATGAGGCTGTTTTATGCGTAACTTTAGTGTACCAATTGTTCTAAACCCTTTAAATTCAGGATAAGTCGCCATGAAGAAGAAACTTACTATAGTTATTCAGCCTGATAAGACTGAAACTAGTAGCTCAGAACTACCGCCCTGCCAAAATGCAAACCAAAAAATGTACCGGGACCACAAGATTTGTGACCATCACACGCACGGAAGAACTAATAAGTTTCCTTTCGGCAGCAGCCATGGGCCGTTATTTTTTTAAGGTTTAACCGATAAGGTTTTATTATACCAGCGTAGTATGCGCGTTGGGGTTGCTTGCTTGTCTCCATATTTTAGGAATTAAAAGGGCTACAATCTGGGGAACGAAGGCATCAGCACCCGTAACGTTAAAAATCCAGCTATCTTGATTGTCATTCTCAGATCAATAAACATTTTATATTTTTAAGTAAATAAACATTTACTTATATTTGTTTTATTATTTGATTACATTAACAATGAG
The DNA here is from genome assembly GCA_026225055.1 of Mucilaginibacter xinganensis. Lineage (GTDB taxonomy): Bacteria > Bacteroidota > Bacteroidia > Sphingobacteriales > Sphingobacteriaceae > Mucilaginibacter > Mucilaginibacter xinganensis_A. The sequence goes on from JAMFSA010000086.1 coordinate 94,473, forward strand.
GCCAAAGAATTTAGAAAAAGAGCAAGCTATTCGTTCCATAGCCTTACAAATTATTGCGGAGGAAGGGTTAGAGAACCTCACCATGCAAAAGCTGGCCAAGGCTGCCAACATATCGCCACGCACCATCTACATAAAATATGAGAACAAAGAGGATCTCTTGATAAAACTGTTTATTGAGGAAGTGTTAGGTGCTTATGAAAAGGCAGTGTTGGAAAACTTTGACCCTACTACAGATTTTGCCGAAGGTGTAAAAAAACTATGGTTGAATGGTTTCCACTATCTGAAAGATAACCGGCACGCTTTCGCTTTAATTCAATACGGAAAATCATCCCCCCTGTTAAACAAAGCATACCAGCAGAAGAATATTAAAGAGGGGGATTTTTTTGGCCCGATACATCATTTTTTAGAACTGAATGTTACATCCGGTATAATTAAGGATTTCCCGCAGGAAGTACTTAGGGCACTATTGTTCTCACCGATAATCGATTTGGTAAATGAATATTTTGATTATCAGCAAAGGCCAAAACAGATCATAACAGAAGAAACACTTTTAGCCTGCTGCGAAGCGGTTACAAAAGGGGTGTTAAAATAAAATTTAAACAAATGAACGCAATACAAAATAAAAAAATAGCCATTGTTGGCGCAGGACCGGGAGGGTTAACGCTTGCCCGGCTTTTGCAGATGAACGGCGCGGATATAAAAGTTTACGAAAGGGATATTGATAAGGATGCCCGTGCTAAAGGAGCTACGCTTGATCTGCACGAAGAATCGGGACTGGCGGCGTTACGTGAGGCGGGTTTGATGGAGGCATTTATGGCGAACTACCGCCCCGGGGCTGATCAGATGCGGGTTGTGGATCTACACGTAAATATCATACATGACGACAGTGCCAACGGACAAACCGATCGTTCAAGACCGGAAATTGACCGCGGGCCTTTGCAAAAGATCCTGCTGGAATCATTACAACCCGGCACCGTTGTGTGGGATAGTCAGTTTTTAACCATGGCACCACATAATGATGGCTGGAAACTGAATTTTAAAAACGGCACCACTGTAATTGCCGACCTGGTGATAGCAGCAGATGGGGCAAACTCAAAGCTGCGCCCATACATTACCCCAATTAAGCCATTTTATGCGGGCATTACGGCTATTGAGGGAGCGGTATATAATTCAGCAACGCAAAGCCCGAAGATCCATAAGTTATTAAATGGTGGAAAAATATTTGCCATGGGCAATGAGCAGTCGCTGATCGTGAGCTCGAAGGGTGATGGTAGTTTGGTATTTTACCCCGGCTTTAAAAAGGATGAGAACTGGGTACGTGAGTGCGGGATAGATTTCACCGACAAAGCACAGGTACTTGCCTGGTTTAAGCAGGAATATATCGGTTGGGATACTATCTGGCTGGAATTGTTTGAGAATGCGACTTCGGCCTTTATACCCCGACCGCAATATTGCATGCCGCCCGACCAAACCTGGGAACCTTTACCAAACCTGACCATGCTGGGTGATGCGGCCCACCTGATGCCGCCCTATGCCGGCGAAGGGGTAAACATGGCCATGCTGGATGCATTGAAACTAAGTCGATGCCTGATCAGCGAAGATTACCCTGATGCCAAAGCAGCCATTGCAGCTTATGAAAAACAGATGCGCGCAAGAGCTTCTGAAACCGCAAGGGACACCCTGGAATCAACAGCTGCATTACACTCATCTGAAGCTATTACTTTTTTGATGAGCGTATTCAATTAAAAAAACACGATTTTTAGTAAAATACACCCATCTGCTATAGATTTCAATATAAAAAGTCTCAAAATTTGAGGCTTTTTTACTTTTATCACGTTTTAGCATCCTTTAAAGCGGCTTTTTACATATACACAAGTAAATTATTGCCGCCCAAAGCAACAAATTAAAATTTTTGACATCCATTTCCTAAATTCTAAAAAAGAAATGGGTGAAAATTTCAATTATCTACCTAATTATATATCGAAATACGCAGATAATCTGCTCCCTGTAAAAGAAATAGATATAAATACACCCATTTTTTATTTCATTATTATACCTGTCAACCAAACATTATTAGGTTAAAAAAGCTCTTTTTACAGTATTTAATTATCTTCAAGTAAATAAATTTTATTTAACGTTAAGTTTCATTATAAGTAATGATAATTTCATAACTTTTTATACTTATTAAATTATTTTAATAAGTATTTGTATTTCTCATTATGTTTTAATTAAGTTTGTTATACCAGAATCTTAATTTGAATATTTGATGGAACTTAAACCAAAATTCGTTAAAAGTGCCGAGTTGAAGAACATGATTGTTAAACGCCTTTATTTTGATAAGGCGTTATCATGTGCCGACCTTAGTGAACTTTTCGACAAAAGCGTTCCATCCATATCTAAAGCGGTTAATGAACTGATTGACGAAGGCTTTGTAATTGAGAATGGATATGCACCATCAAGCGGTGGGCGCAGGCCATTGGTTTACTCTATCAGGCACGAGGCTATGTATATCCTTACGGTGGCAATGGATCAGCTTTCGACCCGCATCCAGATGATCGACCTGGTGAACCAGCCTGTTGCCAACATAGCTGTATGTGATCTTAAACTGCTGAACAACCCTCATGCCCTATCAACATTAATAGAGCATATCAATAATTACATCAACACCACAGGCATTCCTAAAGATAAAATTGCAGGGATAGGTATCGGCATGCCGGGCTTTATTAATTCAATTGAAGGCGTAAACTTCACCTACATGGAGTCGGGCGATCAAAGCCTGACCCAGGTCATCACCATTAAAACCGGTGTGCCTACCTATATCGATAATGACTCCAGCCTTATTGCCCTGGCCGAACAGAAATTTGGAATAGCCAAAGCCCGTAAGGATGTAATGGTGATAAACCTGGGCTGGGGTATTGGTTTAGGCATGATCGTAAACGGCGAGATCTACCGTGGGCATAACGGTTTCGCGGGTGAGTTCAGCCATATCCCGCTATCAGAAGATGGCGCGCTTTGTACCTGCGGTAAACGCGGCTGCCTTGAAGCTGAAGCATCAATGCTCGTAGTTGCGGAGAAAGCCATAAAAGGCATCAAGAAAGGCAATATATCCAGCTTAAAAAACATCAACATCGATCAATCAAAAATGGTGGGAGACGCCATAATGGAAGCCGCCAATAACGGCGATCAGTTTGCCATTGAGTTGCTCTCTGATGCCGGTTATAAAATAGGCAAGGCACTGGCTATCCTCATCCACATCATGAACCCGGCCAATATAGTACTCAGCGGCAGGGGTGCCGTAGTAGGGAGAATTTTACTGGCACCAATACAACAAGCTTTAAATAAATATTGCATACCACGCCTGGCAAACAGCACCGAGCTGCTCATATCAGACCTGGGCTTTAATGCCGAACTAATTGGCACAGCAGTGCTTGTAATGGAAAATTTTGACAAAGAAATAAAGAACCACTTAATCACCACAAACCAATCAAGTATGGAGAAAACAACGAAAAACTAACAACTTAACAACTATTAATACAAACTAATTCAAATTAAAAATGAAAAAAATATTACCAATTATTTTATTATTACCATGTGTTGCAATGGGGGCGAATGGCCTTACCAAAGCAAACAGCATGGCTAATAACCACATCACTACCGCCGTACATGCACGGCATTTTAGTGATAACAATGCCTTTACCGTAAAAGGCTTTGTACGTGATGCATCAGGACAACCGCTGGCCGGGGTTACTGTAACCATCAAAGGTACTTCAACAGGTACCCAAACCGATATTAAAGGCTCGTACAGCATTTCGGCAGATGCCGGGCAGGTGCTGGTATTCAGTTATATCGGTTACCTAAGAAAAGAAGTAACTGTAACCACAGGCTCTATAACTATTGAATTGGATGAAGATTCAAAACAACTAAGTGAAGTTGTAGTTACGGCCTTAGGTATTAAAAAAGAACGCAAGGCCATAGGTTACTCGGTTAGTGAAGTAAAAGGAAGCGAACTAACAACAGCCCGTGAGGTAAACTTTGCCAACTCATTAGAAGGTAAAGTTGCCGGTGTAAACGTTAGCACCATATCAGGCGGCCCGGCTTCATCTGTAAACATCAACATTCGTGGTGCGGCAAGTGTAACCGGTTTTAACCAGCCTTTGTACGTAATCAACGGTATCCCGATGAACAACATTGATAATACACAGATTGCAGGTTTATCAATGAATGGCAGCAGTGAATATTCCAACTCGCCAGACCAGGGTGACGGTATCGGTAACATCAACCCTGATGATATCGAAACCATATCAATCCTTAAAGGCGCGGCAGCATCTGCATTGTATGGTGCAAGAGCAAAATTTGGTGTTGTATTAATTACTACAAAATCAGGCACCAGTAAAGGCACTGTTGAATTTAACTCAAACTTTCAGGCTGATAACGTAATTAACCCTACAGATTATCAATATGAATATGGTAATGGCGCAAATGGTATAAAACCAATTAACCAGGCGGCGGCATATAGCGCAGGTAACAGTAGCTGGGGTGCTAAGTTAGATGGCTCAAATGTTGTGCAATTTGATGGCGTAGCCCGCCCTTATGTGGCACAAAAAAATAATTTTGACGAGTTCTATCGTACGGGAACCACGCTTACAAACACCGTTGCTTTTGGTAAAGCATATGATTTGGGCGCATTCCGTTTTTCGGCAAGTGATCTTCATAACGAAGCTCCAACACCTAACTCAGGTTATGACAGAAGAACTTTCAACTTTGGAGGAAACTTCAGCCCGATTAAAAGATTGACGATCGACGCTCACGTTAACTTTACAAATGATGCAGCCACAAACAGGCCAATATTAGGTGACGGCGCGGGTAACTCTGCTTACCAGATGCTATTTTTACCAACCAGCGTAAATGTAAATAACCTGAATCCCGGCAGCAAAGGCACTGTAACCAGCCAGAACATCCAGAATGGATATGTTAATCAACCACTTGGCAGCGAGCTTTTATTTGCCAATAATATATACGCTACTAACCCATGGTTTGCAGCAAATGAATTTGTTAACAATAGCAGCCGTAACCGTATCATAGGTTCAGCAAGCGCCCGTTACACTTTCGATAATGGCTTATTTGCACAAGTACGTATCGGCGAAGATTATTACACCGAACGTTATACTAATATTGTACCTACAGGCGCAGGCTATTATGCACAGGCAGGTCAGAATTTAGGCGAAACTTTTGATAATGTAGGTGAATTTAATACAGACTTCTTAGTTGGTAAAGATTTTAAAATACATGATTTCACTATCACCCCTAACGTTGGCGGTAACATTGAAAAACAAAGGATCGAATCAACAACTGAATCAGGTGTAGGTTTTGTAATACCTTATGTATACACCATAAGCAATACTAATTCAAAAACCATAGCTTATGCTGATGACAAATCAGATATAAACTCTCTTTACGGAACATTGGCCCTGTCGTATAAATCAATTATTTATATAGAAGGCTCTGCACGTACAGATTGGTTTTCAACAATCGCGTCATCTGAGTCGCCAAACAATAAATTGAGTATCCTATACCCTTCAGTTAGCGGTTCATTCGTATTTACTGAATTGTGGAAACCTACCTGGCTTGATTTTGGTAAATTAAGAGCTGGCTGGGCTAACGTAGGTGGTACAACGCAAATCCCATATCAAACTTTATTAAATTATGGCCTTTCGCCTGTACAGTTAAACGGAATGCCGTTAGGTACAATTACAAACACTGCAACTCCTAACAGTGATCTTAAACCATCAGATGCAAGTGAGCTTGAAATTGGTACAGAATTACATACGCTTAACAGCCGTTTAAATTTTGATATAACCTGGTACAACAAACTATCTAAAAATGAGATCATAGATGCTCCTGCCTCTATAACTTCAGGCTACCAGGGTGCTGTATTAAATATTGGTAAAATCAGAAACAAAGGATGGGAAGTTTTAGTAACAGGTGTTCCTGTAAAAATGAAAGACTTTACCTGGACATCATCAGTAAACTTTGCCTATAATGCTAATACTGTTGTAGCATTAGCTGCGGGTCAATCTTCATTACCGGTGGCTTATTCACGTACAGCAGTTGGTTTTACTTCTGACATAGTTGGTATGGCTGCTGATCAGGTTCAGGCATTTGATTACAAACGCGATGCTTCGGGCAAAATTGTAGTTGATCCAGTTACAGGCATTCCTGTACAAGGTGCTTTAAAAAATTACGGATCGGCTTATGGCCCATGGAGCGGTGGTTTCAGCAACGAGTTTAAATATAAAAACTTCGATCTGTCATTCCTGATCGATACTAAATTAGGTGGTAAAATATTTGCCGGTGATGAGTATTATGCCTACTACAATGGCCTAAGTAAAGCTACTTTACCTGGCCGTGAAACTGGCTTCGCTAATAACACAGCAACACCTACAACTGCTGAAACTTATTATACTACACTTGCTAATAATGTTTCAGGTCAGTTTGTTCAAAACGCCAGCTATATTAAATTCCGCCAGGTTACTTTAGGTTACAATTTCCCGGCATCAATGTTTAACAACAAGATACAGGGTATAAACCTTAGCCTGGTTGGCCGTAACTTGTTTTACATCATGAAGAAAACAACTGATATTGATCCGGAGTCAAGCTATGGAACTATATCTCAGGGCTTGCAGTTAGGCGATCAATTACCTACCAGAACATTTGGATTAAGCCTGAATGTTAAATTTTAGTAACGATTAATCTTAATTAAAATGAAAAAGAAATTAATTACATATAGCAGCCTGCTTACAATGGGATTACTCCTTGCGACAAGCTGCACCAAGAATTTTGATAAATTAAATACGGATCCTACTGCATTTAGCGCATCAAATTTTGATCCTAATTATTTGCTGACCACAGCTCAACTAAATTATACAGGTAGCCAGGACTTTAGCTATGACACATGGCGTGCCGACCTGATCTATTGTTCAGACATGATACAGGGCACTGCCACTTCAATTGGCTATTGGGCAGGTGATAAATACTTATCAAACCCCGACTATCTTGCTGCATACTGGCAAAGTGATGGTGGTGGCGATGGCGCGTATTCTGAACAGGTAAAGCCAATTGTTGATATGGTTACTACTACCGATGGTGTAGCAAAATACAATAACCTGCACCAGATAGGCCGCATAATGAAGGCTTTAATATTTGAACGTATTACCGATCTGTACGGTGATGTGCCTTACTCACAAGCGGGTGAAGGCTACTACGGCAAAATATTATTCCCGGTTTATGATAAGCAGCAGGACATTTACAAAAGCTTAATTTCTGAATTGCAGGATGCGACTTCAAAATTAAGTACATCAGGTGATGTACCTTCAGGCGATGCTATTTACCATGGAGATATTGGCAAATGGCAACGTTTTGGCAACTCATTATTATTACGTGTTGCTATGCGCTTAAGCAAGGTTGACCCTGCTACTGCAAAAACAGTTATACAATCAGTTGTTGGTAAAACATTGACCGATAACGGCGACGATGCTTTCCTTACACATGACCCTAATGGAGGCCGCCCTACAGTTAACCGCGTTAGCCAGGTATTACAAGGCGGACCAGAAAACCAATATGTAAAATGGTCGGAAAGATTTATTGACATTTTACAGGGTAAAGTAAAACGCACCGATCCAATCGATCCTGTTCCAGATCCGCGTTTAGCTGTTATATCAGTTACCAATTATACAATTGGTACTACTACCCCTGCCGGTGACGCTAACCCTGCCGACCAAAAAGGACAGCCAAATGGCTATGACCTTAGCGGTACCCCTGGTTTAACCTTAGGATCAGCTCCAGGCTTTACTACACTTGGCGATTACTCATGCCCAAGCACTTACTTAACGCAGTTAGGCACGCCAACATTTATACTTACCTACGGCGAAACTGAGCTTTTATTAGCTGATGCTGCTGAACGTTTTGGTATTGGAGGCAGCGCTGCCACCCATTATACAAATGGTGTTACAGCTGCTATGACCTACCTTACCGAGTATGATCCAAAAGCACTTGTTACCCCTGCACAGGCTGCTACTTACTTAGCGGCTCACCCTTACGTTGCCGGCGAAACTGGTTTAAACATGATCAATACGCAATATTGGGAGCTTACCAACACGATGATGGATTTTTACGAATCATGGTCTAACTGGAGAAGGACATCATCAAAGGCTAATCCTTTGGGATACCCTGCATTAACACCAGTAGTTTACCCTGGTAATGCTACAAACGGTACTATTCCACGCCGTTTCCCTTACCCAACTGTTGAGGCTGCTAACAACCCAACTAACTACACTGCTGCGCATAATGCTGTACCTGGTGGCGACACTATGACAGGCCTTGTTTGGTGGGATGTACAATAATAATAAGATAATAGGTTGATTAGGTTGCTTGAATCCCCGCTTCGGCGGGGGTTCTTTTTTTAAGAAGAGGCTATTTATTATGAATTAGCTTAACTGAACACTAAATAAAAAGAGCCTCTTCGGTTGAAGAGGCTCTTTTTATTTGTGGTTAATTGTGATATTATTTAGTATGTCCAACATACTTATACAATTGTGTTCCTGTTAACAGGAATGCGCCTACACCATATATTTCGGTGCTGTTTTCATCTACCTTATCGGGTGCAGCGCCAACGTGTTGTATATAGCCCAACATGCCATCGGGATGTACGGCTGCTGATAATGCGGTCCACGCTTTTTGTACTACCGGCCAATAGGTTTGTTTATCCAGGATACCATTATTCAAGCCCCAAAGCAGCGAGTAGGTGAAAAACCCGGTGCCGCTGGTTTCCTTAATAGGGTAACTCGCCGGATCGAGCAATGAGGCGTGCCAGCTGCCATCAGGCTGTTGTAAACCAGCCACACGGGCAGCCATATCCTTATATAATTGGATAAATTTTGGCCTGTCGGGATAATTGGCGGGCATATTATCAATCACCCTTACCAAACCGGCCATTACCCAACCATTACCCCGCGACCAGAATACCTTTTGCCCATTCTTTTCTTTTTTAGTGAGATAACTACCATCGCGGAAGTACAGATGTTCGGTTGGATCATATAAGTAATCATACGTTTTCCACCACATTTTAACGGCAAAATCAAGGTATTTGCGATCATGGGTAGCCGTGTACAAGTAACTAAAACTTGTTGGCCCCATAAACATGGCATCGCACCAGGCCCACTCCCGTTGCTGAATATTATTTTTCCATTCCAGTGATTCAGTATGCGGCTGCGCTATGATGCTATCTGCCTGTGCCTTAAATTTGGCTATCATGTCTGCATCGCCATACATTTTATATAGGATGGCATAGGTCTGGGCTATACAGTAATCATCTGCCATAAAACGGCGGGGGCCGGTTTGCCAGTTTAATGAATTGCCCAGGTGCAGCAGGTAGGTCAAGGCTGTATCGGTTTTACTTAGCTTACCCAACTCCAGCATGCCGGTATAACCGGCGGCGTTGGTCCAGTCGTACTTGGGCCATTGCGAGCCCTTTGTTTGCCATGTATTGAATTGCCATGAGGAAACCCGTTCCATGGTTTTTAAAATATTGGTGCGCTTAAAAAGCGTATCAGCTTTTTGTGCCGATGCGGTAAAGCTGCAAGCAATAGCTGCACCCAGCAAAAGTATTTTTTTGGCAGATAGGTTATTCATACGGTTTAATAAATGGATGTATTGAAAATGTGAAACTACTATTTAATTCAGTTTTATACTACGGTTAAATGAAAATCGGCAGGCAACCAACCGCCAAAGGCAGCCGTAATGTTTAATACTTATCAATCGCGAACATTATTTTGAAGCACATCATCAGCCATGTATTAAAATTACTAAATACTGAAGAACGTTTACGCATCTTCCGGCTTATTGTACTGGATGTAATTATCAGTTTGCTTGATATCGCTTTTCTGGCTTTGCTGTTATGGATCATTAGCTTTTATACCGGTAAAAACAACTCACTCAATGCAGGCTTATTCCATTTTCCATTAGCAAATCCTATCCTTACTATCGGCTTATTCTTTATCCTTTTCAGCATAAAAAACTGGTTCGGTTATAGGATCTTAAAATTTCAGCATCACTTTTTTTATGATACGGCCACACGCCTCTCCAAAAAGAATATGTTGTATTATCTGCATAATGATTACCTGCAATTTGTTAATATAGATTCATCGGTGCGCATCAGGCAAATTAGTCAGCAGCCTATTGAGTTCAGTCATTACATACTTACTAATTTACAGCAGGTAGCCACCCAAAGTTTACTGATACTGTTTACGGCTTGCGCTATAATATTTTATCACCCGGCACTGTTTTTATTACTGTTGCTATTCTTAGTACCCCCGGTTATTTTTTTAGGACGAAGGATCCGCAAGCGATCCAAACAATTACGGGGAGAAACACAGGTGGTAAGTCAGAAGTCTATTCAATACCTGCAGGAATCATTATCCGGCTATGTGGAAAGCAATATTTATGGCAAAAGCGATTTCTTTACCGGGCGCTATCACGAGCACCAGCAGGCTTTAAATAATAACCTGGCATCGCAGCAAACGCTATTAAGCCTCCCTACCCGGCTGGTAGAAATATTTGCTGTACTGGGTGTGTTTATTTTGACCTTAATAAATAAATACAATACGGGCATTGCGGCTCCCGACCTGTTTACTATCGGTGTATTTTTAGCCGCTGCCTACAAGATCATCCCCGGGATGATAAAAATATTGAACAGCGCCGGCCAGATAAAAACCTATCAGCCTGTTTTAAACGATCTGTTAGGTTTTAGCAATAAAATATCATCAAAGGCAGCATCTGCCGAACCCATTAAAAGTATCCAATTTGATGAAGTTGAATTTAAATACGGCAAGGAACCTGTTTTACAAGATTTTAGTTTCAGCATAAAAAAAGGTGATATGGCTGGTTTGTGGGGGCAATCGGGCAGTGGCAAGAGTACGCTTATTCATTTACTGAGCGGGTTTTTATCGCCACAAAAAGGAAGTATTAGTTTTAACGGTGAGATGAACGTTAAGGATTACCGTACCCGCATCTCCTACGTAAAGCAGCAGCCTTATTTTATCCATGATACACTTTTAAAGAACATTACGCTGGATGATGCGGGCTACCGTCCGCACAAAATAAGTGAAGTGATAGATTTTTGCGGACTGGATAGTTTACTACAAACCTACCCGGATGGCATGAATACCATCATTACCGAAAACGGCAAGAACTTGAGTGGCGGGCAAAGGCAGCGGGTGATGCTGGCACGGGCGCTTTATCATGATTTTGACCTGCTAATACTGGATGAACCCTTCAGCGAAATGGATGAAGACTCGGAAACAGACATATTAATAAAGCTGCAAAAACTGGCTGCGCAGGGCAAGATCATCATCCTGATCACACACAACAAAGCGAGCCTGGATTATTGCAACCAAATCATCAACCTGAATGTATACGCCTGAAACTTTGGTAATACTAACGCCGGGTTTCCCGGCTGATGAGGATGACAGCACTTGCATACCCCCGCAACAACTGTTTGTTAAGGCGCTAAAAAAGCAAAGACCGGAGCTGAATATCATTATCATCAGTTTTCAATATCCTTTTGAGGCCCGGCAATACCTGTGGCATGGCATGCAGGTGATCGCGTTAGGAGGCCGGAGTCGCGGGAAATTATACCGGCGGGCTTTGTGGGTAAAGGTTTGGCGAAAGTTAAAGGACTTGAATAGGCAATATCAAATTATTGGCCTGCTCAGCTTTTGGATGGGCGAATGTGCTTTTATCGGCAACCGCTTTGCCAATAAATATGGTTTAAAGCATTATTGCTGGGTGCTTGGGCAGGATGCAAGGCCGGGAAACAGATTTGTAAGGCTGATCGATCCCAAAGGTGAACAGCTGATCGCTTTGTCGGACCAGTTAGCACGTGAAGTTGAGGCTAATTATGGCATTGTACCGGGGCATATTATTCCTCCGGGGATTGATATATCAACATTTGGACTACCGCCAACGGAACGGGATATCGACCTGATGGGCGCTGGTTCATTAATCCCGCTGAAGCAGTATAATCTGTTTGTGAATGTGGTTAAAAAGTTAACCGTTCAATTCCCCAACATCAGGGCGGTTATCTGTGGCCGGGGACCGGAAATGAACAAGTTAAAGCAGCAAATTATCAGCCTAAAGCTAGAAAACAATATAGAATTAACAGGCGGCTTATCACATGGCGAGGTTTTGGCTATGATGCAGCGGGCTAAGGTATTTTTGCACACTTCATACTACGAGGGTTTCGGCATGGTTTTGAGCGAGGCGCTTTATGCCGGTGCGCAGGTAGTAAGTTTGGTTAAGCCGATGGATGTGATGCCGGATGAATTTCATCATGGGAATAATGAGAGCGAACTTATTGATCTGGTTGCTGAACAATTGAATAAGCCGGATTTAACACATGAACCTGTGTTGTTTAATTCTATAGAAAGTATTGCTGATAGAGTTGCTGATTTGTTTTTACCCTGCGAAATCGGCAGCGCTTTAAACCCTCGCTGTCATTTCGAACGATAGTGAGAAATCTTTTGCGCGTGCCAAGCCTGCTGTAGAAGATTTCTCCTCGTTCCTCGTCGAAATGACAAAAACTTTATGGTAAAAGGCTACACGGAGTTTTTAGATGATACCGCTTCAACAGGCAACTGCACCTCCGGATAATATTTCTTAATGGATTTGATCAATCCGGTTAAATCTCCTTGCACATATTTGTAGCTGTCGCCTATTTTTATTTGGGAGTATTTTCTGTGTTTCAAATTTGTGGCTATAAGTGGGTACAGCGCAGCGTCAATCAGCCTGATACGGCCTTTGCTCATCACCAGCAATATGTCGGCGGGGTTAGTGGCGAAGAAGGCATCCATCGGCTCTGTTTCCTTCTTTTTGGCGATAACGATATCTGCAGTCATGCCCATAAATAATGTGCCTGTATGTTCCCCCCAAATAGCAGCGGCAGTGCTGTTAAGCGATCGATACAATTCCATATCATGCAGCATTAGGTTTTTTTGCGCCAGGCGGATGTGATCCCAGATGTTCCATTTGCCTGTAAGGGTGGAATCGGTACCGAACAATATTTTTGTATCCAGCTTCAGTTCGCTTATCGGGGCTGTTTTGTTGAGCAGGAAATAATTAGACTCGGGGCACCAAACCAGCGCCTTAAATTGCCGGGCCTGTTCCGAGCGCATGGCAACACCGTGTATGGCTATGAGGTCGCGTTTCAGCAGGTTCCATTTTAACAGGGTGTCTATTTCTTTTTTTGCTGCGCGATCGGTGCCTTCACCTGAGTGGATCACTACCGGGAGCTTTCTTTTAAAAGGGTTATTCAATCGCAATCGCCAGTACTTATCGAAAGCTACAGAATGCAGATCGTGCTTGCGTTCATAAATATTAATGAGCTTATTTTTTATGCGTACGTTTTTACCGTGGTTAAGCACTGTTGTTACGCCGCCGAGCAGGTTTTTATACATCCCCCATTTTTCGCGCAGGGGTTGAGGAACTTTTAAAACAGCATTTATCTCCGTTTTATAATCGGCATGCAGGCGTTTGCCCCACTCGCTGTAATTTTTGTAGATACCTGTGCCCAGCTGCGGGAACAAATTAAAATCAAGATGATCGTGCGAGTTGATCAATCCCGGGAAAACAATGGCATTTTCAAAAGTTAATCCGCTGTGGGTTTCCCCTGTCGGGGATGTTACGGCCATTATCTTTTCACCCTCAACGTTTATGTTCACGTTTTGGCCAGTATCAGCCATTATGAGGTTATTAAGCCACATCGCCACGTTTTAAATGAATACCATATATTACGGGGAAACCCTTGTATTTATTGTACACCGCCAGCGCATTTTGTTTTTCATAATAGTGTTTCATTGTTTCATCTATTATCAGTTCTTCCTGTCCGATTAAATGAAACCCATATCGCTGCAAAATCTCGACCACAATAAAAACCGGGTGCACATAGTTTTTTACGGCGATGCTTTTATGCTCATGTTTAAAAGTCCGCTGCCCGCCATAGGCTAAAATACGGGGATGAAAATCGGTGATCAAGACTTCGGCCTCCGGCTTTAATATTCTGCTCCAAGCCTCCATAGCGGCATCAATATCCTCGATATGCGCAACGGTAAGTGTGGATACGATCATATCAAACGAAGCATCGGACACATCAGAGAAAAGATCATCGGTGATGCGCTGCACGTTTGATTCGGGGAATTTTTCTTTCAGCTTATTCAGCATCCCGGCGGACACATCAAACCCTGTTAATTCCTTCGGTTTTCTGCATAGCAATTTGGACCAGTGCCTGCCCGACCCACAGCCGATATCGGCTACCAGCTTATTACTGATATCGGTATTCCGGAGCATATTACTGAATAGCTGCTCATCCAGATCGATCATCAGGTTGCCGGGCTGGTCGTCATAATTAGCCGACCAGATGTCATACGCCTCGGCACTTCCCTTTTCAATTACGTGAGATGGGATCACATGGCTTTTAATGTAGTTTTTTATGGCTGCTATCATGGTTAACGGGTTTATTATAATTACGCTAATCCTTTTGTTACGGTTGCCCAATACACACATTTATTTATGCCGGCAGGCAACCACCACAATTTTTGGAGCGTAATTACTACAGAAGAACGATTTAGAAGTGAAAAGGGAAATTAGTGTCGTGCTAGGAAACGTTTACTTCTGGTAAGGGGAAAGAGGCGGAAGGGATTTCTCATGATCCCTTCCCCACCTCTGTTTTTGATCGTTATAGTTAAGCGTATTGTATGAATAAAGTTTTGTTGTTTAACCCGAAAAGCGCCGAGAAGAAATACCGGATCCCGAACTCTATTTTAAACATCGCCGCCTCGGTTGATGGCAAATATGATTGGGCCATTATTGATGGTAACTGCGAACATGATCCCATACAAAAAATAGAATCGTACCTGAACACAGGCGAGTATAAATACCTGGGCTTTACCGTAATGCCCGGTCCGCAGTTAAGGCAGGCCATTATAGCGGCAAAAGCGATTAAGGAGAATTTCCCGCATACTAAAATGATTTGGGGCGGCTACTTTCCGTCGAACCATTCGGATTCTGTATTGTATTCGGGTTATGTTGACTTTATCATCAACGGCCCCGGCGACCATGCCTTTCCTTTGCTAATTGATGCATTAGAAAACGATGAACCGTTTGAGTTCATCAAAAATCTGATCTATAAGGATAGTCGCGACGGCAAGATATTTAAGACAGCTAAAGAGGATCTCATCGACCAGGATTCATTGCCGCCATTGCCTTATGATAAGCTGAATAATTTTTACAACCTCACCAAGTTCCTGGGGAAAACCTATCTGGGTGAAAAGACGATGGCTTATCACTCCAGCATTGGCTGCCCCTTTACCTGCTCTTTTTGTGCCGTGGTGCCTATTTACGAGGCGAGATGGAAGGCAAAATCAGCCCAGAACGTTTATAAGGACGTAAAATATATCAAGGATAAATGGGGTGCGGATTCGATCGAATTTCATGATAATAACTTCTTCGTATCAGAGAAACGGGCAGTTGAGTTTTCAAGGCTGATAGCGCCCGAAAACATGACCTGGTGGGGAATGGCGCGCATTGATACCATGAGTAAATTTAAAGATTCATCATTACAAGCCATTCGCGACGCAGGTTGCAAGTGTATATTTTTTGGCGCCGAAAGTGGCAACAATGCCATTTTAGAACAAATGGACAAAGGTGGCACACAAACCGGCGACCAGATCATTGAGTTTGCGGAGCGGCTAAAGAAATTCGACATTATACCTGAATATTCCTTTGTGCTGGGCACACCCGCGCCAACACCTGAGCAGGTACAGGCGCAGATAGATTTCGAGATAGATTTTATAAAACAGGTAAAGGCAGTGAACCCCAAAACGGAGATCATCATTTATACCTATAGCCCGGTGCCAACACCGGGATCTGAATTATATAAGCAGGTTTTGGAAAGCGGCTTCAAATTCCCACAAACTTTGGAGGACTGGATCAGCCCAGCCTGGGAAAACTTTGATCTGCGCAAAAACCCGCTTACGCCATGGTTAACACCCGAAATGATTGATAAGATAAGAAATTTTGAAACGGTACTGAACGGCGTTTATCCAACGGTTACTGATATACGCATGAGCGACTTGAAACGGAAAACGATAAGGTTATTATCAGCTATCAGGTACCGGGCAAACTTGTATCAGTACCCTTATGAAATTAAGTTTTTGCAAAGGTTTTGGAAATACCGCCAGCCGGAAATACAGGGATTTTAAACCGAAAACCATTGAAAGCAACAGAAATAGATATGCAATATACCTCAACCAATGCCAAAACAGCATTTGAGGAACTGTATCTTAAGGTACGGAATAAAGAAGGCCGTTTATATACAGATGAAGAAGTTGCCTTGTTGCCTGATATTTACAGCATCCATCCCCATCATCATGAATGGAAGATGCGCAAGCGTTCGGCCAATCGCTTAGTAGCTTATCTGCAAAAGAAAAATAAGCCATTGAGCATATTGGAGATTGGGTGTGGCAATGGCTGGCTATCTGCCAAACTTGCTGGCTTAAAGGACACTTTAGTAACAGGTATTGATGCTAATTTACCCGAGATTGAGCAAGCCCGCAGGGTGTTCATTGATACGAGCGTGCGCTTTATATATGGCAATTTTAATGCGGACACCTTCGGCAAACATTTAAAGTTTGATGTGATCGTGTTCGCGGCATCGTTTCAGTATTTTTCATCAGCTAAGGCCATTTTGCAGGAGGCTATGCAATTGCTGAACCCGGATGGTGAGGTGCATATACTGGATACGTACTTTTATACTACTGAGGAGGCCAAATCATCAGCCAGCAGAAGCAAGAATTATTACTCCAGTATGGGCGTTGCCGAAATGGCTTCGCATTATTTTCACCATAGCTTGGTTGGGTTGGAGGGCTTTAATTATAAGGTGTTATTCAACCCCAATAATATGATGAACCGGCTTACAAAGAAAGATGTTTTTTACTGGGTGATGATTAAATAAGTGAGGATGGGCAATCAATCGTTATATCATACTTTTAAGCGGTACCGCACCCTGCAAACGCACACAATAAGCGCCATGCCCATTGTGATATTGATGCCGCACAGCGCCTGCAATTGCCGTTGCGTAATGTGTGATATTTGGAAGGATAACAAAAACCTGAAACAGCTTACACCCGGTGATGTAAGCAAGCTGATGGTGTCACTTAAAAAACTGGACACGCGGAGAGTGCTGATGTCGGGCGGGGAAGCTTTGCTGAATAAGAACTTTTTTAAGTTGTGCGAGATATTGAAACGTGAAGACATAAAGATCACTTTATTGACTACCGGGCTATCCATAAAACAGCATGCGGATAACATTTTGCAATGGGTGGATGATGTGATCGTTTCCCTCGACGGGGATGAATTGCTGCATGATGCCATACGAAATATCCCCGGCGCGTTTGCCAAAATGAGGGAAGGTATTGAGCATATCCGTGCTATCAACCCCAATTACCAAATCACAGCACGCACGGTGATACACCGTTTAAATTTCAGAAACTGGCCTGCTATAATTAAAGCGGCGAAGCAGATGGGCATTAACCAGATCAGTTTTTTACCCGCTGATGTAAGCAGCCACGCCTTTAACCGCCAACAAGCCTGGGACGGGCAAAAACAATCGGAGATCTTGTTATCCGGTTATGAAATAACTGAACTGAATACTTTGATAGATGAAATATTGACCGACTGTAAAGACGATTTTGAGAGCGGTTTTATAGCTGAAAGCCCGGCTAAGTTTAAGGATATATATAATTACTACGCAGCTTTTTATGGTTTGAATGAATTCCCCTTTAAAAAATGCAATGCGCCTTGGGTGTCGGTAGTTATTGAGGCTGATGGCAGCGTTAAACCCTGCTTTTTTATGGATAGCATTGGCAATATTGCCGATACCGATTTGGCAAGCGCGTTGAATAGTAAGGAGGCTATCAGCTTCAGAAAATCGCTCGATACCAGCGGGCACCCTACCTGTGTAAAATGCGTTTGCTCGCTTAATTTATCACCCTTAACCAATGTTGCTTAAGCTATGGATAAATTGAATAACATACTTTTTAGCCATTCCTATTTTTTACGGTTCGATCCTAAACAATGGTCGCTGGGCCTGCCTTACGCGCCGCTAGGTACTTTATATGCCGCGGCGGTAATGCGTGGTAATGGCTATGACGTTTCGCTATGCGATACAATGTTTGCTAACGGACCGGAAACCGTATTGCCCTCCATCCAACAAACACAACCTGGCTTTTTTGTACTATTTGATGATGGTTTTAACTACCTCACCAAAATGTGCCTCACCAATATGCGCGAGGCGGCTTTTACCATGTGCAAAATGGCAAAAGCAAATGGCTGCACGGTGATTGTATCCAGCTCTGATTCAACCGACAGGTATGCACAGTATCTTAATGAAGGCGCAGATTTTGTGATCATCGGCGAAGCGGAGCAAACGTTATTGGAACTGGTAAATACATTAAAAAGTGACGGCGATCATCAAAATATAAATGGTATCGCTTATTTAAAAGATGGCTCGCCACATAAAACATTGGGGCGCCCGGTTTTAAAGGACCTGGATAGCCTGCCCCTGCCCGCCTGGGATTTAGTGGATATAAAACCTTATCGCGATAGCTGGATGAGGAACGCCGGTTATTTTTCGGTGAATATGAGCACTACGCGAGGCTGCCCGTTTAAGTGCAACTGGTGCGCCAAGCCTATTTATGGTAACAGGTATAACTCACGCAGTCCGCAGCATGTGGTTACCGAGCTGCTGTTGTTAAAGCATTTATTTAACATGGACCACGTATGGTTTTGCGATGATATTTTTGGTTTGAAACCCGATTGGGCCATTGAGTTTGCACGATTGGTAGAAAAGGAAAACCTGCATTTTAGGTATAAGATCCAATCGCGCGCCGACCTATTACTGGAAGAAGAAACCGTTCATGCTTTAGCCTCATCGGGTTGTGAAAACGCGTGGATAGGTGCTGAAAGTGGTTCGCAAAAAATATTGGATGCCATGGATAAAGGCATTACAGTAGAGCAGATCGGCATCGCTACCAATTTGATGAAAGCACAAGGCATTAAGCCATCATTCTTTATACAGTTTGGATATCCGGGTGAAATGAAAGAAGATATCGACCAGACAATTAAAATGATCAATTCGTTACTGCCCTATGAGATAGGTATCTCGATATCCTACCCATTACCCGGCACCAAATTCTACGAAAAAGTAAAAGCTGATCTGGTTAAAAAAACCAACTGGACGGATTCTGATGAGATGGCACTGATGTTCAGCAATACCTTCGCGCCAGCCTATTACAAGCAGCTGCATAAATACGTGCACCAAAATTACCATGCGCATCTGGCTAAATATAACCTGAAGCAATTTATCAATGATCCGCTGCGGTCGAATCTGGTATTATTAAAAAAAGCTGCATCCGTAGTGTACCGTATCCCGGCTATGTTCATCGCCATGAAGAAATTGAAACAACTGGAAAAGATAGCATGATGGAAAGCATTGAATTACCTGTTAACGAAAAGATGGCTGCAAGGGCGTTTAGTCGCCAGGCACCGCTGTTTGATGATATATATGCCGGTAATACCATTATCAGCTATAAAAGGTGGCGGGTAAGGTCGCATGCGTTGAATCATTTACAAGAACAGGGTAGCATATTGGAGTTAAACTGTGGTACAGGTGAAGATGCATTATTTTTTGCGCAAAATGGGTTTAAAGTACACGGCACGGATCTATCAACCGGGATGCTGGAGCAGTTTGGCAAAAAAACATCCGGTCATAGTAATAGGGTAAGTTTTGAGCAATGCTCATTTACGGAGCTTGGCACATTACAGAATAAAGGGCCGTATGATATGATATTCTCCAATTTCGGTGGATTGAATTGCACCGGGGAGTTGGATAAGGTATTGGCATCATTTGATAGTTTATTAAAACCGGGTGGTGTAGCTACGCTGGTTATTATATCTAAATTTTGCCTTTGGGAAACATTGCTGGTTTTTAAGGGAAAGTTTAGAACTGCTTTCAGGCGGTTCTTCAGTAGTAAAGGCAGAAAGGCGCGTGTGGAGAGTGAATATTTTAAGTGCTGGTATTATAATCCAGGATATGTGAAGGATAAACTGGGCGATAAGTTTGAGCTATGGGATATTGAGGGCCTTTGCACCATTGTACCGCCATCCTATATTGAAAATTTCGCGGAGAAGCGTCCATTGCTTTATCGTTTTTTAGTGAAGCAGGAGAACAGGTTTAAGAGTAGCTGGCCGTGGAAGTTTGTGGGGGATTATTATGTTATATCGTTGAGGAAGAAGCTGATTTGAAGATATGTTTCTCCAGGTGTCATTGCGAGGAGGAACGACGTGGCAACCTCGTCGCGTTTATATGCGTGCGACGAGGTTGCCGCGCTATCGCTCGCAATGACATGAAGGATTAGCATGGTTGATCTGCATAATTAGAGATTGCTTCATACCTCAGCATGACAAAGGGAAAAGGAAAAACATTTTTATATTTATTTAGCCAAGCTATGCTGATCTTCTTTTAACAAACCTTCCATTTTCAACCTGTAGCGGGACATTAAATTTGCTTGAAAGTCTTCCGGATCGGGTTTGGCGAAGTGTTTGCCGGTTTTCATTACCATTACCTGGCCTTTTATGTTACGTTGTTTCGCAGCTGTTTTTTTGCTCCACCTTTTTGCTGTAATGTGCCATAAGCGGTCATCCAGCCAATTGCCGAAACGATTATCAAGCAAGCCCTCAATAAATCTCTTTAGTCTGCATTTTGATACCGGCTTAGCGGTCGACAGGCGCATAATATTGTTGGGTAAAAACTGCCTGCTCCAGGCGTTGACTGCAAAAAAATCAACAAAAGCTATATCGCCCTGTAAGGGGATAAGGGTTACTATTTCGGTAGCGGTATAGATATTTTGTTCGGCGATCAGCAGGGTTTGTTCATCAATGTAATAATTCATGCAGAAATAGTGTTGCTTGCCTGCAATGTAAGCCAGCTTTTTAAGCGCATGCATTAATGTACGTGCTATCCATAAGCGGTTTTTGGCAGTGATGATAAACAGATCGATATCAGACTCTTCGTCAGCAAAATTTTTGGACAAGGAACCCGATACGCCGATACCGCGCACATAAGGGAATTTTATCAGCGCGTTGCAAACCTTTTCGGCTGTTTGCATTAGTTCACCGGCTTTTTTGTTGCCTTTTATACGGCGCTGCACCAGGTAAACATCATCCTTTAAACTGTAAAATTTTTCAAAACGATAGATATGACGATCATTAACCAAGCTATTCAGGCTATGGTTAAAGACGTTCATATCACATTTTACCGGGAGGAATAAATAGATTTCGCCCCTGTTCAGCGGGTAGCTGAACAAATCGAAATAAGCCAGCGTAGCAATTATATTTTCCTCTATTGGCGACAAAATTTTGCTGTTTAATAATGCGTTGATCAATTTTTTACTGTATTAATTATCTGTAAACAACACGCTGTTATCCGGCAATTGGTTGCCCGGTTGCACATAAATAATTATCACGTAATTCACTGCTATTTACCACCTTACGTTGTGAAAAAGAAAATAAAAAGAAGCTAAAAAAGAAGCCATAGAAAAATACGCCTTTATCTACATCAAGCACATTTTCCGATATCGATACTATGGCTACCATCAGCATAAAACTGATGAATACCACATCCTTTTTGCGGATAGCGATCTTGAAACCGTATTGTAATACCAACAGGTAAATTGCCAGTCCCCATACCCCGGTCTTTAGCAAAAAACTGAGGTATTGGTTATGCGCGTTCAGCTTATTGATGTACGAGCTATAGAGTTTATGGTTAAAATAACTTTCGCCCAACAGCGTAAGCTCTGAGCCTGAACCATGGCCTAATATTGGTTTCCCTTTAATAAGCTGAACAGCGATTTGCCAGCGTGCCAACCTTGGATCGGGGTTTTGACCAGGATGAAACGCGGATAGATCGGTTTGCAGTTCGGTGATATACCGTTCACGGAAAGTATGGCTATTAAAGATAAACCCAATCAGTACCGCTGAAATAGAAATGGTAACCAGCATAAATCTAAACCGTTTGTGCCCGGTGAGCAGGTAATACGGCAACACCAGATTTATCATAATAAACAATATAGCCAATATCGACTTTGAGCCTAATTGCACAATCCCAGCTAATAATATAAGGCCGCAAAGGCCGCAAATTATTTTGAATGCAGGGTTTATTTTATCAGTCATTAACAGGTATAGCAAATACACCAGCGCTATTACCAATTGCATGGATAAATAGGTGGCGTGCATATCAATCGGTTCGGAAAAATTGTGGTTAGTGAACGCGTACGTAAATATGGATCTGAATGGCAAGCCGTAATGCTTTATGGTGATAAAAGCATTGGCATACAGGTATAAAATAGTAACTGTACTGGTAAAGGCAAATATTAGTAACAGTATCGGCCGGTATTTTTTCAGCTCGATGCTGTTGATGCAGAGCAGTAATGGTAATATTAGTATTACCACATTTCTGCCCCATTCATCAAAGGCCTGCTGTTGGTAAGGCGTGTAAATCGTTGCTATCGCCGATATAAAAAAAACAGCCTGTACCGCCAATATTCTTGCTGTAAATATGGGTTTTGCAGCATCCGTTTTAAACTGGATGATGGTGTGTACGCAAAAGCTTACTAATATGATATGGCTATAAAACCTATCAAACGGCAGACTAATCATCAGCAGTAAAATATGATAAAAGCTGATGCGATTGGAAAGACTATCGCTGCCCGGTAATAATTCTTTCATAGTTTAATTTCATGATGCTATTGCGCTTTGATACGCTTTAAAAGTTTGCAGGGCCGCCTGTTTCCAGGTGTATTTTTGCAGGATTCGCTGGCGCAGACGTTCATTTACCGGGGCTGTGCTTGCCTTTTCAACCGCAGCTAAAATGCTTTGCGGCGATTCGGGTTCGCAATAAAAGGCATCGTTCTCAAAATATTCGCGCACATCGCCCCTATCGCTGATCACTATATTGCAACCCATCAGGGCGGCTTCAATTGAGCTTAGTCCGGTGGTTTCGAACCAGCTGGGCAGTACATGCACTTTGGCCCGGCGGTAATAATCAACCAGTTCTGATTGCGGCAGGTGACTAACAAAGCTTACATTGTGCGCGGCTATAAGCTTGCACTCCTGGTAATAAGCTAATTGGTTAGGCGAATGATCGCCGATAATAATGAGTTTAAAGTGCGTATTATTAAGCGCTCTTATCAAGTTCAATTGATTTTTTATGCCCTCTATTCTCGCCGCGCAGATCACCAAATGCTCATCCTTTTGCGAAAGGCTGTTATAACGGAACAATGCCTGATCGGTACCATTTGGAACTACCATGTGTTTTACCCTGCAGGTATAGCCATGCACCACACGCTCATATTCAGAGTTAGAATTAGGTAATATCATGGCGGCCCGTCTTAGTATCTCGTTAATACTGTTACGCTGGCCCTTCCACGCGTATGACATGCTAGCCAATTTATCGCCGCCTACCAGGCAGCGCGCCATGGTTTTGATGTATTCCGTTCCGTTGGTGGAGAACAGGCCAAGCAATTTACCCCAGCCTTTACGCTGATGCCTATCATATTCACTGTAATCGCACAATATGGTTGATACCACGTATGGCTTGCCCGACTTGCGACTATGATACAGAATATCCGCAGGCCTGGTTAAATTAAAAAAGTGCAGCAGGTCGTAATCGGCATAATTGATCTCCTCGTGCGAGAGGCGCACATCGGCTTTTATGCCCATATCAACTAAATGGCGTGCAGTTTGCACCGTTTGTATGGTATCACCACCGTAAACAGTGTATAGTGTTGATCGTGTAATAAGCGCTACTTTCATCCCCTTGTTATTAATTGTTTTGCCGATGTTATTTTATGGAGCCATGTAAGCAGGCCCGCAGGCAGGTAGCTGATGGTATACAGCAGGTAATTATCAAACCTGAACGGGTGTATGCTAATGGCTTTGGCCATGTGCTCGCGTGCTTTTTTAGGCTGATAGTTGTTTAATAAAAACTTTTTACCGCACAACGCATAGTATGCCCCATGCTTTACTTTGTGCGAATACTGCTCGCGGCATATCTGTTGCAGGCGCAGGCTGTCGCGTTCGGTAATTGTGCGCTTTTTAAGAGCGGTATATTTTATGCTGAGGAATTTACGTGGCCGCCATTTTTCATCAATGGTGACGGATTCCGGGTTTATCCTGATCTTGATCAGCGCTTCGGGCAGGTTGCAGGCGGGGTGATCCTTTAAAATATGGAGCCATAAAAAATGATCCTCAAACGTGTAGGCATATTCGTTATAACCCCCATAACTGAGCACGGTATCCTTTTTATACATCACACATGAATGGATGAGCGGGCAAACCGAATATTTAAGTTGCTGTAACTGGCTGTTGCTATAACCGGCGGGTTCCTGGGTAAAAAGGTAGTGGCCTTCAACGTTAATATAATCGGCTCCCGAGCCTACTGCCTGGTACTCGGGATGGCGCTGCATAAAATCATATTGTACTTGCAGGCGGTTGGGGTAGCACACATCATCAGCATCAAAACGGGCTATATAATTTGCCCGGGCATGCTGCAACCCATTATTTAAAGCTGATGAAACACCAAGGTTTTGCTGGTGGATAACCACAATGCGCGAATCATTAAACCGGCTGATCACTTCCAGGGTTTGATCTGTTGAGCCATCGTTAACGATCAATAATTCAAAATCGGTAAACGACTGTGTTAGTACCGACTCAATGGCCTCGCCAATATAGTTACCGGCATTATAAGCGGGCATTAAAACTGTTATAGCCGGATTATTTATGCTCATGATATTGCAGGTTTAAGCTTGTTGTTTTCGCTGATGTTGAGGAATAGCATGAGTTCAAAAAATGGGATGATGGATAATTGCTCAAACCAGTAGTCGACAAAAAATACTGCTGCCATTAAAAACAGCAGCGGTATACCATAGGTAAGCTGTTGATATCGCGAAGCAAAAAATCCGAAGTAAAGTAAAACGAGTGCTAACAGACCCAACAAACCATACTCTGATGTTATCTGGTCGTACACAGAGAACGGACTGTTGGTTAATGAATGATAGCCTGCCCTCCGGCTGAAAAAGTTAAGGTAGAGGTCGAGGTGATTCACTAAAAAATCATGATAGATATAAATATATTTTGCCGGATAGCTACCCGAAAAGCCTAATCCAGATGCACGGAAAGCCAGTTTTGATGAAAAATTACCCATGCCTGCACCCATCCATATTTTACTTAAATGATGGTGCAAAAAGCCGAAGGTTTGTAAAAGCCCAAGTACCTTGCCCGGTGTTAACGAGTTATAATTATCGTTGCCGGATATAGGTAATACTTGTTTATGGGTATTTATAAAAGCTGCCAACGGTTCTTGTTCAACGGGCGTTGTAGTAAGGCTTTGGTAAGGTGCTGAATTAATATCAGCCTCGGGGATAATAAGACGACCATTTTTTGTAACGGGGATAGTTGTAGCAAATACAGGCTTTATTATTCTGTTTTTAGGTATAGATGCATTGCTTGCGCTATCGAGATAGGCCTGCGCTATTTGCTGTTTCCGTTCATCCGGACTTAGTACATGAGCTGTAACTGGCGTAATTAATGATTGTTGCTCAGGTTTCTCTCCTAAAAAAACGTATTTCGTGATATGGATAACATACATATTGTTTTCAGGTGAAACCTTAATGCCGAAAACAGCCAGCATAATCACACATGCAGCTATGATACTTTTCTGATCGCGTGTACTTTTGAAAACGAAGATGGCGGTCAGTATCAGCAATAAAATAATATTCATGAAATTGCTGCAGGTGAGCAGCATTACGGCCATACAAATCAGCACCATAAAGGGCTTTTTCTTATCGAGGAAATAAATAGCACCAATGGCATTTAATATGGCGTTGGTATTTGAGGTATCGAAAGTGATGCCTTTAATATAGTCGCCCGTGCCGATGAAATATTTTTGATAATCGCCCTGGTACTTATATGGGTTTATGGCGTGGATCTCATAAATAATACTGAGCAGGTTAAAGGCCGAGCATAAGGCATTGATCACAAAAAATATGATTATTGTACGGCTGATAACTTCCGTGTCGTTTTTTTCAACGGATAGTTTAACCTGGTGAACAGCAAGTATGCACGCTAACCAAAAACTAATGCCGGTTAACCAAACTATTATATATGAAAGATGGTACTGCCCGCCTACAAGAAAATTAATAGTGGCGATAACGATCATGAGCGGATAAAAGAGCGGCAGCCTTGAATTTTTAAGGCTGAATCCAAACCTAAAATCGAACTGTAACAGGTAAATGAGCGCGATGGCAGGGATCTTGATGGCCAGCTTTACATTCAGGAAAAGCAGCAGAAAAGCCAGCAGTTTCCAGTCCAGCAGTTTACGTAGTTTTTGCATGTAATTATGGCCTGTATCAATCAACATTTTAATGTTTTATTATACAGGGATTACGCTCCAAAAACGGCAATGGTTGCCTAAGCAACAGGCAATAGGCACATATATTTTATATATGGAAGAAGCTTTTCAGTTCGTTACGGTCGTTACGCTTTATCTGCAGGCCTGCAAACAACAGTACAATATAAATGAGGATGGAAAAAACGATTTGGAGCATATAATTGATGGGTACCCGCCTGATGAAAAAACCACTGGCAACAGCACATAAGGTACAAATGAGCATGGTAAAAAAAATACCTTTTAACTCATCAACTTTGTTTTTTGCCAGGAAGAACAAGGTTTGCGAAAGGCTTGATATTAAATAGGCCAGCGCTGCCCCCGCATTACCATAAAGCGGGATCAGTATTAAATTAGCGCCTACATTTACGGTTAGTGTAATGATGAAGGAATGCAGTATCAGTTTTAATTGCCCTTTTGCGAAGAAAATTGTCCACAAAAAATTATTGAGGTACAAGGTGGGGATGCATAATGACAAAATAAAAACGGTAACCACATTTACCGAACCATATTTGCCATGTGTAAGCATGTTAACTACCGGCTCCCAGCTCAGATTAAGGATGAGTACGGTAAAGGCTGCTATAATAAGCTCGGCACGGATCAGGAATTTAAGGTTCACGCTGCCCGGATCGGCACTATTAAAATAACGGGTAAAACGAGGGATCAGCAACGGTGCTATAGCCAGCATGGGTAAGGTTGATATTTCAAAAATCTTGTAGGCAAAGCTGTATTCGGCAAGCTTAACATCCGATACCATAAAACCGATGAACAACCAATCGAACCGGGCCAGGGCCGAAGTGATCAGCACCACACCCAATTGCGGCATCGACTCTTTTAATAATGTTTGATAATCCGCTCTATCAAATGTTGCTTTTGTGCGATAGCTTGTATTACGGTAAAAAAGATACAATGTATAAATGAGCTCCAAGGCGTCGCCGCTTACAAAGGTGATAATGATGCTATATATACTGAGCGAATGAAGCAACATCAGCGCCAGCAAAGCAAAAGCACGAATACAGTTTGAAACCACCGACATACGTGCCAGCAGCCTGAATTTTTCCAACCCGCTACATACCTGTTTAAAAGGCATCGAGAAAAATATGAATAGCTTCCCAGCACCTATCCATAAAATAAGGTTGTACGTGGGCGATGTTTTGAATACTATATATCCCAGCAGTAACAGACCATAAAATATCAACCCGGTTAGCAGTACGTGGCCGATATATAGCCGTATTACATGAGGCACATCATCGCCCTGGGCCACTTTTTTTACTGTTAACTGATCGATACCAAAAGAAAGAATGTTGAATACCGATAGCAATACTGCCAGCGCCAGGTTAATTTGCCCGAAGGAAGATTTTTCCAGCCCGATGGATAAAATATAGAACATTACCGCACCAAAAAACTGGTTAATAACCAACTGTATGGTATTAGCCGATAAGTTTTGCAGTGCGCGTATCTTCATTTAGTGCAGGTGGTTCTGGTATTCTACCAACAGGTTTTCACTGGCATAATAGTTATTTTCCTTTTGTTCTGTTTCCTGTTTAAGGTACTGGTATTTTGCCCTGGTATATTGTGCCATAATAGTGGCAATCAGCCATCCGCGCTTACCGTCCAATATCCCCAGCAAAAAAATATAATCTTTCAGAAAGTGGAACAATGGAGCAAGATACAATTTAACGGCAGTAGATTTTTTGCCTTCGCGTAAATAGTTGCGGGCATTAAGGCGCGCATAGTACATTGTTTTTGCCCGGTATTGTTCGGGGCTTTTGCCTGAGTAATGATGTACCAGGCCGGGCAGTTTTTTAATAATAGCGTCGGCAGGCTTTATCAGGTTTTCATGTACCAATGGCTCACTCCAGCCGGTATAGTTGCGGTTAAATAAGCGGATACGATGATCGCGCCCCCAGGTACCAAAGCGTACCTGTTTCACACCAAAATAAGCACGAAAACGAATATCGTAAATAATATTATCAGCTTCGTACTGTAGGTTTTGAATGGTTGTAATCAGTTCATTATCAGGGATCTCATCCGCATCAAGGCTAAGGATCCAGTTGTGCCGGGCAAGTTCAGCACCATGGTTTTTATTGGTACCGTAACCATACCACTTTTCCTGGTAAACACGGCAACCGTAATTAAGGGCTATGTCTGTAGTTTCATCCGTACTGCCATTATCCATTACAATTACATCATCGGTAATGCGCTTTGCAGCGGCCACGCACCGGCCTATTGTGGCGGCCTCATTCTTGGTAATTATCACAACCGAAACAGTCATTTCCTCAGCTATTAATGCAGGCGATATTCAACGGGCCTGTATTAATATATCGGTGGCGGAATGAGAAAGGTTGCCTGAGGAACCAGGATGCATTAGATTTTAATGATTTTCAGGATATTTTCCCAGCTGGAAGCTGTGGCAATGCACACCACGAGCGGGACGCTCGCGGCAGCAGTTAGATAGCCATATTTATAAGCCAATTAAGACCAATCTCAAATAGCTAATAACCTGATCGATATCATGCTTTAGAACTTACTTTTGGGCCATGCATAAAGAACATCATGTAAATAGTTCGGAAACTATAAGGGATATAGTTATCGGTATGTCTGACGGGTTAACCGTACCCTTTGCGCTTGCCGCCGGATTGAGCGGGGCGGTAAACGCCTCCGGAATTGTGGTAACTGCCGGTTTAGCCGAAATAGTTGCAGGCTCAATTGCCATGGGGCTCGGCGGTTTTTTAGCGGGCCGTACCGATGAGGACCATTACAACTCGGAACTTAAACGGGAATATGAGGAAGTTGAACGTGTACCGCAACAGGAAAAACAGGAAGTAATGGAAGTATTTGCTGACTTTGGGTTATCCCTGCAATTACAGCAGGAAATAGCTGATGAGCTGGAAAAGGACAAGGATAAATGGGTTGATTTTATGATGAAATATGAACTCGGCCTTGATAAACCCGACCCCAACCGTGCCACACGGAGTGCTGTTACCATTGGCATATCCTACATTATTGGCGGCATAATACCGCTATCGCCCTATTTCTTTATACATGATACGCAACAGGCGCTGCTTTTCTCATGCGGTATTACTTTGCTGGCCTTATTTATATTCGGGTACTTTAAAAGTAAGTTAACGGGGCAATCGCCTGTTAGTGGAGGTATAAAGGTTGTGGTAATAGGTGCTTTGGCAGCAGGCGCGGCTTTTATATTGGCCAGGCTGATCAATAGCCATTGATAAGGCACAGCATCTATTCTTCCCAATGGCAAGAATTTCCTTGTTAGACTTGATTTTTAAGCCATAATTATTGGCAGGATTATTTATGTTTGGGTTTTGTTTTATTTCAACCAAAAGCAAACCTTATGAGTCAGGTTATTACTTCAGGAAATTCGGCCAGGCGTATACTGGTAGCCAGTTTAATCGGCACCACCATTGAGTTTTTTGATTTTTACATATATGCCACCGCTGCAGTACTTGTTTTTCCAAAACTGTTCTTCCCTTCGGCTGATCCTACTTCGGCTACATTGCAATCATTAGCCACATTTGCACTGGCATTTTTTGCACGGCCATTAGGCGCGGCTCTG
Source organism: Mucilaginibacter xinganensis (assembly GCA_026225055.1). Lineage (GTDB taxonomy): Bacteria > Bacteroidota > Bacteroidia > Sphingobacteriales > Sphingobacteriaceae > Mucilaginibacter > Mucilaginibacter xinganensis_A. The sequence continues at coordinate 124,661 of JAMFSA010000086.1, forward strand.
TTCGGGCATTTTGGCGACCGTAAGGGCCGTAAAGCTACCTTGGTTGCGGCTTTAATGACCATGGGGCCATCAACCGTAGCTATTGGCTTGTTACCCGGTTATGCATCAATAGGTATTGCAGCACCAATATTGCTGGCGTTGTTCCGTTTTGGGCAGGGTTTAGGTCTGGGCGGCGAATGGGGCGGCGCAGTATTATTAGCGACCGAAAATGCACCCGAAGGTAAAAAAGCATGGTACGGCATGTTCCCGCAGTTAGGTGCGCCAATCGGGTTCCTGATCTCCAGCGGAACCTTCCTGATACTAAGCAAGACCATGACCGACCAGCAATTCCTAAGCTATGGCTGGCGCATACCGTTTATTGCCAGCGCCATTTTAGTTTGGGTTGGTTTATATGTTCGCCTAAAAATTACCGAAACGCCCGACTTTTTAAAGGTAGTGGAGAAAAATGAGCGTGTAAGCATCCCATTTACTGAAGTATTTACCAAACATACTAAAGCCATTGTTTTAGGTACTATCGCTACTATTACCACCTTCCTGCTGTTTTATTTAATGACGGTATTTACCCTAAGCTGGGGCACAACGGCATTGCACTATACAAAATCGAACTTTTTAATTGCGCAGATGATTTCCATGCTGTTCTTTGGTTTGGGTATCCCGATCTCAGCGGTAATGGCCGATAAGCATGGTCGCGGAAAAATGCTGATCATCGCAACCATAGGCATTTTTATATTCGGCTTATTTTTCGCGCCATTATTCAGCACCGGTAATTTGGGGATAACCATATTGTTCCAGATTATCGGTATGTTTTTAATGGGCTTAACCTATGGGCCGATAGGAACCGCCCTTTCAGAGATCTTCCCGGCATCTGTACGTTACACCGGCGCGTCATTAGCATTTACCCTGGCGGGGATCTTAGGCGCATCGTTAACACCTTTTTTAGCCACTACGCTGGCAACCAAATATGGGCTTCCTTATGTAGGTTACTACCTATCGGTAGCTGCGGCAATAACTTTAATCGCTTTGTTTGCTGCTAACTCATCGATGAGGGATAATGCGAAGAAGTAGTTGCTGAATTTGTAAACTTTCCGGATTGGCGGCTTCGGTTGTAAATTGAAGCCAGTGGTGGGTTACCAGTGTAGCCAAGCAATTTTTATGCTTAAAGATTGTACCAGTATACACCATTTACCTGTTGCTGTGCAAACTCAGTAGCAGGTGTAATTACAACTTCAAATGAGGTATTTTCTTCGGTTTCTCTATCAAAATGATTCAGATAATTATCAGGATCAAACAATTGTCTTACAGTAAGATTGTACAATCCGTTTTTAAGATCGATTTTAAGATCGGCATTGTGAGCGGCAGGAATGGAAACATCAGAAAATTGTGCGGCCATTGTCAAATCACTATAATTAGTTAAAAATAGTTCCCCTGTAGTTACATTAATGAGTTGTTCAAATTGCCTAAAAGAATTCTTATTAGATGGCTTTTCCTGAAATGACACGAGCCAATTCCCGCCTCCATCACCACTTGTTTGCCAAACAATAAGATTTCCCACATTAGTTTGATCAACAAAATGTGCCATTAACTGATCAAATTGCCAATCTTCGTCTATAAAGCTTTGATAACGGGCACTGTTTACAAGTGCAATAAAACCATCATCATCGATTATCTTTAATTTCATTAATCAAGTGCTTACCAATAAATTTTATTTAGCTATAAACGGTTTGTGAATTATTGAAGCTTTGCTCATGGTTTGCTGGATCTTATATAAGCGGGTAGCCATTTCAAAGCGTTCTTTATAACTACGCTTCAGGCCTTCTTTTAAAAGTTCCAGTTCAGCTTCATTAAATGTTTGCTCTGTTTTTTTCATTTTGAGATTGCGGATAAACCTAATCAAATTTATACAAAAGGTTACGATTAATCAATTATTGCCGATAAGTATTGAACACTAATTTGCAAACTTGCTTCTTCCGGTTTATGAATTACCCCCCGATTGCAATGCAAATTAGTCGACAATCAAATACGATCAGTACCGTGAATTGTCCTATCACTACCACCAATGGTGCATTGCGGTATAAAAGTTGAGTATGTTTCTTTGCATTGCACATTTATGAGTGATCATAACTATGCATTAAACATTTATTAATCAATTTACCATGCGAATAGTTACCCTTGAAGAACATATCTCATTTCCGGAAATGGCGAATAAAATACCTAAAAATGCTTTGGGTGGTTTTGGCCAGTCGGCAGTTATGCAGCGAATAGCCCCAAAGTTGGCCGATATTACCGGTGAGCGTTTAACATCGATGGATGATAACGGTATTACTGTGCAGGTTCTGTCTGTGGATAGCTCGGGCGCTAACCTGTTAAGTTCGGGTGAGGGTCCTGCTTTTGCCATGCAATATAATGACCTGATTGCCGAAAAGATCGCTGGCTTTGAGGATCGGTTTACGGCGTTTGCCCATCTGCCGATGACGGCTCCCCTCGCCGCGGCTGATGAACTGGAACGCGCGGTAAAAGAATACAATTTTCGCGGTGCCATGATCCGTGGATTAACGCAGGATAAGTTTTTAGATCAACCTGAATTTGCACCGATATTTGAACGTGCCGAAAAGCTGGATGTGCCTATTTATCTGCACCCCGGCCTGCCGCCAAAAGGAGTAGCCGATATTTACTATAGCGGATTGCCCAATTATACAGGCATGGCAGAAGCTTTAGCCTGCTATGGCTGGGGATGGCACCAAGAAACCGCGCTGCATGTTTTACGCTTACTATTTTCGGGTGTTTTTGATCAATATCCAAAATTAAAATTAGTTATCGGCCATATGGGAGAAATGCTGCCGATGATGATGGCAAGGTCGGAGAAGGCATTTAAACCTGGGAACGGAGGCGCCAATCAGCGTACGCTTACCGATACTTTCCGCGAACAGGTTCATATCACCACCAGCGGCTTTTTTACCCAGCCGCCATTAAAAATTGCTTTGGATACTTTTGGTATTGATAATATTATGTTTTCTGTCGACTATCCGTTCAGCACAAACGAAATGGGTATTGAATTTTTAAATGCGATTGAACTCCCTGATGAGCAAATAGCAAAAATTGCCCATGGCAATGCGGATAAGCTATTGAATTTAAAGGCATAGAGGCTTTTTTGTAACGATAAGGCAATCCTATAAAGCAGGTATAAGGATTTTATTAACCATTATTAACATTTTGTTATTGCTTAAATAACCTCACCGCAAATTCAAAGGCTTTATTTTGCGGCTATGCTTTTCAACGCTAATAACAAAATACTCCAACATTATACATCCTACTACCCCGTATTTATTTTATGAAAACCTTTTTTGCATTAGCATTATCTATTTGCACATTGCACAGCTACGCCCAAACTGCAACGTTACCCGAAAGCAAACATAAATTTATAGTGATTGCTCACCGCGGGCAGCATACCGAAGTGCCGGAGAACACCATCGAATCTTTTGAAGAAGCCATAAAAACCACCGTGGATTATGTGGAGATAGACCTCCGCACCACCAAAGACAGCGTACTGGTTATTATGCACGATGCCACTGTTAACCGCATGACCAACGGCACCGGAAAAATAAGCGACCTTACCTATGCCGAGATACAAAAGCTACATGTTACTGATAAAACAAACCCAACAGGTAAAACATACCCGGTACCTACATTTGCCGAGGTGCTGAAAACCTGCAAGAACAGGATTAATATTTATCTTGATTTTAAAGATGCCAGCGTTGCACAGTCTTACCAGATGATAAAAAAGTATGGCATGGAAAAACAAGTAATAGTTTATATAAACGAACCACATCAATACACCGAATGGAAAGCGCTTGTACCCGAAATGCCTTTGATGTTAAGCTTACCCGGTAATGTAAAAACGGTAGATGAACTAAACAAATTTCTATCAAAAACACCAATTGCTTTGTTAGATGGCGATTACAGCGACTACACTCCAACTACCCTAAAAGCGGCAGCAGATGCAGGCGTAACCGCATGGCCCGATATTCAAAGCCCCGATGAAGCTAAAAACTGGGACAAAGCATTTGCTATTGGGTTTAAAGGATTACAAACGGATCATCCTGGAGCTTTGATAGATTATTTGGAGAAGAAGGGGTTGAGGTAGATTATAAAACAACAAAGCCCTGATGTGATAAACATCAGGGCTTTGTACCCAGAGCCAGTCGAGCCGGCTAATATGTTTTCCTAAATGGATTCGAACCACTATCTTCTGAACCAGAATCAGACATGTTACCCTTGCACCATAGGAAAATCTGGCTGCCTTGGCAGGCTTGCTGGTGCAAATATCCTAAAACCTATCAATTTAAAAAAATAATACTTTAAATACTTGGTAAGGGCATTGTTAAATTTTAGCAAATTTTAACAAATGGCATAAGGCTATTTTCAATAAAACATCGTTACTTTATTCAGGAATTAACATCCTCAACATAAAATGATGAAATTAAAACTGCCTTTAATCGCCTGCCTGCTTATTGTACTATCGGCATGCAGCACTATTAAAAAGGATGAGCACAGCAGCGTGGTTGATGCCAGGATAAACAATATAGTTTGGGATGTAGTATCATTTAATGGCAAAACACTTAATGTAAGGAATTACGGGAATGGCCTGCCATCTATCACCTTTGAAATGCAGGATAATAAGATAAACGGCAGCGATGGCTGTAATACTTTTATGGGTGTAGCCAGTTATAAAGGCAATAATATTACTGCCGGGCCAATAGCTACCACCCAAATGGCCTGCCCTGGAAATACCATCTCGGCTGATTTTTACGAAGCCTTAGCCTCGAAACACCTAAGCTGGGCCTTAACTGGTGATGGCACACTGCGCCTGCTGGTAAATGACGCGGAAGTGATGGCGCTGAAGGAAAGACAATAATGTTGAAGCGAATATTGAGATCGTAATAAATACAAAATGACTCCTTCCATTGTTAGCATAGATGAAGCGATTAATACTGTAATTGATTCTTCAAAAATTCACGCACAGGCAACTAAAACAGGTAAGTATAAAATTGCTAATAAAAATTATTATCTCATCAATACAGCAATTGCTTACTTAAAAGAAAATAATGGACTTGGGAGTTTGAGGGAGTTACTGACCTCAGATGAGGTGAGCGTTAAAGTTTGGGTAGCTTCATATTTAATAAAAGATGGCGACCAACAAGCAATCTCTGTGCTGGAAGAAATTGTATCCTTATCAATTCCTCATCAATCATTTGCGGCAGAACTGTTGCTAAGTGATTGGAGAAAAAATAATTCATAATTAATACTTCAAGATTTAGATAGACTTACGAAGTTTTGAAAACTTCGTAAGTCTTAAATATAATGCCAACTAAGCCACAGTTATCTCATTAGCCAAATACACATCCTGTACTGCCCTGATGATCTTTACGCCTTCATCAAACGGGCGCTGGAAGGCTTTACGGCCCATTATTAAGCCTGAACCGCCTGCTCTTTTATTAATTATCGCATTTTTAACGGTTTCGGCAAAGTCGCTTGCTCCGGCTGATTCACCGCCTGAGTTGATCAGTCCGGCACGCCCCATGTAGCAATTGGCTACCTGGTAGCGGCACAAATCGATAGGGTGGTCAGTAGATAGTTTACTGTACATCAGCGGATCGGTTTTACCGAAGCCTATTTTGGTGAAACCTCCATTTACATCAGGCAGCTTTTGTTTAATAATATCAGCCTGGATAGTTATACCTAAGTGATTGGCCTGACCTGTTATATCTGCCGATGTTTCGTAGTTTACGCCGTCCTTTTTGAAATCGTTGTTACGCGTGTAGCACCATAATACGGTAGCCAAACCCAGCTCATGCGCGCGCTCAAATGCTTTTGATACTTCTATAATTTGCCTGTCCGATTCTTCTGAACCAAAATAGATGGTAGCACCTACTGCCGCTGCACCCAAATTCCAGGCATCATCAACCGACCCGAACATGATCTGGTTGTACTTGGTTGGGAAGGTTAACAGCTCGTTATGGTTGATCTTTACAATGAAAGGTATTTTATGGGCATACTTACGGGCCACCATAGCCAGGTTACCAAAGGTAGTGGCAACGGCATTACATTCAGCCTCGATAGCCAGTTTCAGGATGTTCTCCGGATCGAAATACAATGGATTTTTAGCAAACGACGCGCCTGCTGTATGCTCGATCCCCTGATCTACCGGCAAAATTGACATATAACCTGTGCCCGCTAAACGCCCGTGATTATGTATGGCAGATAGATTACGGATCACCTGCGGGTTACGGTTGCTATCCAAAAATATTTTATCAATAAAATCAGGCGATGGAAGATGCAATGTTTCCTTTGGAAAAGTTTCACTTTTGTGGTTCAGCAAACTGTCGGCATCCTTACCAAGCAGTTCCAGTATTTCGTTATAGGCCATAAGTAAATTTAGTTGAATTTATAACATAAAGTTCGGTTTATTGTTGTTAAAATTCTGTCTAAATTATGTAACGTTATTATTTCTTTGCGCGAGGGTAAAGCCCTTAAAAAGTATTGCTAATTTAGCGCGCTCAACAGCCTCAGTATCTATATGTCGGTATTAGTATTTACGCTTATTATACTTATTGGTTCATACTTTGCCGGTCTGCTGGGTTCATTAACGGGGCTTGGGGGTGGTTTCGTAATTATCCCTTTGCTTACCCTGTTACTGCATGTTGATATTCATTATGCTATCGGCGCTTCGCTGGTATCGGTTATAGCTACATCATCAGGCTCGGCGGCAGCTTATGTGCGCGAGGGCATTACTAATATACGGCTGGGCATGTTCCTGGAGATAGCCACCACAGCAGGCGCCATGACGGGGGCCATCCTGGCGGTATATATCCCCACCCATTACATCGCTATTTTATTGGGCGTTATCCTCATCTTTTCGGCTGTAATGTCGCTCAGAAAAAAATCAGAGCAAATAGTAAAACATAAAAGCCAGTGGGCCGAAAAACTGAAGCTGAACAGCAACTACCCCACCGCGCAAGGCACTGTTAATTATAGCGTTACCAAAGTAGGCGGCGGGTTTGTGATGATGCTGTTTGCAGGTGTTCTATCCGGTTTATTGGGCGTTGGCTCAGGCGCGCTAAAGGTGCTGGCTATGGATACTATTATGCGTATCCCCTTCAAGGTATCAACCACTACCAGCAATTTTATGATAGGCGTTACCGCAGCAGCAAGCGCTGTTGTGTATTTGCAGCGCGGATACATCGATCCGGGGATCTCAATGCCTGTAGTTATTGGTGTATTGTTAGGCGCTTTAAGCGGATCGAAAATATTGGTACATACACAATCATCGGGCTGGCTGCGCTGGGTATTTGCAGTTGTGGTTGCTTTTTTAGCTTCGCAGATGATCTATAACGGCATAATCGGGAAAATATAACATGGCACAGAGACCCCGTTTTAAGGATACAGATATGCAGGTCGTTATTGGCTGGGTACTGCGCATTGGTGTAATTGTATCCATCAGCATCGTATTTTTCGGTGGCATTATTTTCTTGTACAGGCACGGCCATGAGGTAGCAAATCATCACAAATTTGTTGGCATCCCCGATTTTATACAAACCTTTGGCGGCATTATACACGGAATATTTACCTTCAGAGGGCAGGCTATTATACAGTTTGGCATCATTTTGCTCATCGCTACGCCCATACTCCGGGTTATATTTTCAACCATAGGCTTTGTGCTCGAGAAGGATAAACTTTACATATTCATTAGCCTGCTGGTACTGCTTATAATATTCGCAAGTATGCTAAGCGGGCATGCCGGTTAACATTTTTAAAAACAATTTACCGTGTTTGCGCTGTTATAACTATAATGCAGAGGCATCCGGTACATTCATCAGTTTTAGAAAGCGTGGGCTATGATGCTGGCACTAAAATTCTTGAACTTGAGTTTAGGGAAGGCGGCGTATGGGATTATTTCGACTTTCCAAAGCTAACTTATCACAGGTTTATTAAAGCAGAATCGCTGGGTAAGTTTTTTGTAAAGCGAATAAAAGGCAAATATCCCGAGATAAGAATTAAGTGAACTTAGTTCTCGTTTGAGCTTCCGCCCAATCTCTTCTGATCATCAGCATTACCCCCTGCATGTCGCGATTGGCTTTTAACCGTTTGCTTGCCAAACCTATATGTAAAGGTCAGCATCAAAAACCTGCTGCCTACTTTTTCCCTTCCTGTGAGATCCAGATTTTCATAATTAGAGGTATATTGGTATTTATCGCTATTAAAAATATCGGTAAGCATCAATTTTATACTCCCGTTGTTATGGAGTACCGATTGGCTTAAACCCGCCCTCATAGCAAACTGGGCCTGGTACTGTTTAATGCCGTAATAGGTTGGCGAAGAATAAAATCCATATATCTCTGCTTTCAGTCCCTTGTTTATAGTGAAGCTTTGGTTCAGCTGCAGGTTCAGCTCATAGGTTGATTTGCGGGCGCTATCCTGATTATAGATGTATTTTGCATACCCGGCCTCAAGGTCTATATTAATATTCCACCATTTAGTAATATCAACGGGTACGGTAAATTCAGTTTCGTATTCGTACCGTGTACCAATATTATTTATGGTAGATATATATACTTTGGTCGAGTCGTTTTGCTCAAATACAGGGGCAAACATATCCTGGGTTACTGTTAAGCGCAGCTCAACCTTATATTTTTCTTTATACAGATCTGAAATTGAATAAACATTATGGTACTCCGGCTTTAAGAACGGATTACCGGTACTATATGAATATTGGCCGATAAAGCCCACAAAAGGGTTTAAATCCTGGTAATTAGGGCGCGTTATACGGCGGTCGTAACCAATTGAAACCTGGTTGTTAGTATCCACGGCCTGTGTCCAGTTTACATTGGGGAAAAGATCAAAATAACTACGGGCTACCGTTTTATCCGGGTGATAGGATTTACCGTACGAGTTGGTTTGCTCAGCACGAAGGCCAAGTGTTAAATCGCTCTTCCCAAATTTATCATTATAACTGGCATAAGCAGCGTTGATGCGTTCCTTGTATATAAAATGATCTGTTAATGAAGGTATAGCTAAAAAATTGGTGGTATCGGCACCCTGATCAAAATTTATAATATTATCACTGTTTACCTGGTTGTTTTTTACACCAGCACTTAATGAGCTATTTTTACTTAATTGCTGACTAAAATCGATCCGTTCAGAACGTATATTAATGGATGATGGTGAGTTATCCGTATAAAACACCGGGGCACGATAGGATGTGCCATCAGTAAGGTAAAAATAATTCTTAATCAGTTCAAAAGAACTCCGGTCGTAGGTAGAGTAATCAAAATCGGCTGTTAGCGATGTGCCATTATTTTTGCCGAATGTGCCTTTATAATTTACGTTATAATTGAGGTTGGTAATGTCCCTGTCTACATGCGATTGCGTGGTGAGTAAGGAATCCAGCGACCCATTATTTCTGATATAGGTATCACTAAACTTATCTATACCGGCACTGCTATGGTAGCCATAAAACAAAATGCCTACGGTTTGTTTTGGTGTAATGGTATAATCAATACCGGCATTATAATTATTTGTTTTTATGTACGATATGCTGTTATAATCCACATCGATATTGGTGAGCTGGTTATCGTCATAAATATTGCGGTCAATATCCAGCAAACGCGGCAGCTTGTTATCGGCAAAGCTGTAATTCCCAAAAAAGTTAAATTTATCGGTGCGGTAATTCATGTTAATGCCGCTGTTAAACTTATAATCCTGCCCGTGTGAGGCATTTTCAACAATACTTGCCCTAAAGCCCAGGTCTTTACTTTTTTTCAGGATAATATTTATAACTCCACCACCACCCGAGGCGTCATATTTTGCCGATGGGTTAGCGATCAGCTCTACCTGGCTAATCATGTTGCTCTGGTAGCTTTTCAGCAGGTCGGCCAGCTGGTCATCGGTAAGGTTACCTACCGGTTTGCCGTTAATGGCTATTAAAGCCTTTTGCCCTCCTTTAAATAAAATACTATTATCCCTAACCCGCACACCGGGCGCGGTGGTTAATATATCTAAAACAGAGTTGCCTGCCGATAGTATGCTCCTATCCACATTCAGCACCGTTTTATCGGGCATTAACTGTATATAATCTTTTTTAGCGGTGATGGTTACTTCGCCAAGCTGTTGGTTTTCGGGTGATAAAATAACTTCGCCAATATCTATTTTTTTGCCTGCAACAGCGCGATATTGTTGGCTATGATACTTATTATAACCTATTTTACGGATGGATATGAGGTATAACCCCGATACAATATGATCAAACTGGAAGACACCAGCTTGGCTTGACGCGGTTGTTTTAACTACAGATGAGTCGGGAAGGCTCAGTAGTGTTACAGTTGCATCTTCGGCAGGTACGTACTTTTCTGTCAGTATCTTACCTGTAAATAATGAGGTGGCAGTTTGCGCGTACGAATAGCTATATATGCCTAGCAGTACTGCCGACAATAAGCATCCGAAAAAAAACTTCATCAAGCGTTATGTGAAAATTTACTATATGTTTGCTTTGATTTATTGGTAATTTAAACGCAAAATTAGCCGTAAAGGTTGTATAGCATCATTTTAGTGTTAAATAAAAGTAAACACAAATTTAGTATACAGCTTATATTATTTAAACTATAATCAAAAAAAGATCAGTTTTACTGACTAAATGAGTATGAAAAAAGTTGTTTTTATTTTCCTTCCCTTATTTTTTACAGCCAGCGTTTTTGCACAGGCCGCCCCTGCCGCTTATGAAGTTGTGCTGAATAAATTTGTGAAATTTTATAACGCCGGTGAGGCCGACAGTGTGTTTATGATGTTCAGCCCCGAAATGAAAGCCGCTGAACCATTGGATAAGTTTACCTCAACAACAGCCCAGTTAAAGGACCAACTGGGCAGCCTCGACCAAACAACTTTTGCAAAATACGACCAACCGATAGCTGCTTATAGAGCTAAATTTAAGAATAGCATTTTTATGCTTAACCTGGCATTAAACAACGATGGGAAAATAACCGGCCTATTTTTAAAACCACAGGATGAACTGGCAGCTGCTAAAACAGCCGTTGATCCATCGGTAACAGAATCGCCTGTTGCGGTAAAAACTTTGGCGGGCTCAATTGCGGGTACGTTAACCATGCCTAATGCCGCAACCGGTAAAATCCCAGTGGTATTAATTATATCGGGCGCAGGTGTAACTGATCGCGATGGTAATTGCAAAAACCCACTGATCACATCCAACACTTACCAGTTATTGGCCTACGCTTTGGGCAAGGCGGGCATAGCTTCATTACGTTACGATAAACGCATGGTTGGGCAAAGCGTAAGTGCTGATAAAGAAAGTCAGATGCGTTTTGAGGATTATGTTGATGATGCTACAGCCCTCATCAATATGCTGAATGATGATGGCCGCTTTTCGAAAATAATTATAGCCGGGCATGGCCAGGGTGCATTGGTGGGCATGATGTCGGTACCGGATGAACCGATAAAAGGATTTATATCACTTGAAGGCGCAGGCGACGCGGCTGATAAGGTATTAACCGAGCAAATGAAATCGCAGCCATCATACCTGGGCGATGAATTTAAAAACATGCTCGATACCTTGCGCAAAGGCAAAATGACTGATAATATTGACCCCGCCTTATACTACGTTGCAAGGCCCACCATCCAGATGTTCCTGATGTCGTGGTGCAGGTACGATCCGCAACGCGAAATAAAGAAAGTTAAGATGCCAATGCTGATTATACAGGGCACCACCGACCTGCTGTACCCGGTTACACAGGGCCTGAAATTAAAATCAGCTAAATCAAATGCCACCTATAGCATTATAAGAGGAATGAATTATGTTTTGAAGGATGCCCCGGCGGACAGGGAGCCTAATATAGCTACCTATCAAAAACCAGACCTGCCGCTTAACAAGGAAATGGTTACCGATGTGGTAGATTTTATTAATGGATTAAAATAGAAATGAAACAAAATACCAGGTCAGACTATTCTGATCTGGTATTTTGATAAAAGCCCTGCAAGGCCATCAGCCGAAAAAGCAGCCTTTTTAATATTGTTTATTTCAGGGTCGATGCTGTAATGTAGCGCAGTTACAAAATTAACCGATGTAAGATCCGTACGGTTAAAAACAGCTCCCGACAAGTCCGACTGATCAAATACACTTCCCGATAAATTGGCCTGGCTAAAAGTTGTTTCCTTTAACGAGCATTTGGTAAACTTGGTGCTCGCCATCTTGCGGCCCATAAATGAGGCATAATCCAGTATACAGCCATCAAACTTTACGCTGAAAAGCATGGTTTGGCACTCGCTGAAATTAACCCCCAGTATTTTACAGTTATTGAATACGGCGTTATTGAGTGCAGCACCGTTTAGCTTCATCAGTGATAAATTACAACTCTCAAAAATGCAGTCGATAAATTTATTGTGCGAAAAATCGCTATTGGTAAAATCACATCGCTTAAATGTACAGCTTTGAAACTCCTGCCCTTTTACAATCTTCTCGGTATAAATAATACTGTCGAAGGTTTTATCATCATGTAGTTCCATTTATTTCCAGGCGCCTAATAATCTTCTTATCGCTATTATTTCGCCTACGTGATATGAGGTGTGGTCGGCTATTTGAAATGCTTCCAGCAATATGGTTTGCCCGCTGCCGCCGGGGATCTGCTCATAAAGGTTGCTATGTTCTAAAATGCCAATAAACTCGTCAAGGTCGTTATTGATCTGCTCTAATGATTCGTTCCAGTCCTGACCATTTTTAGGGGCAGGTTCCTTAGGCCAGTATTCATCGGGCCATTTTGGTGATTTATGGTGCGGATCCATACAAAAACGCAGCATATCCCATTGGGCAATACGGATATGCTCAACCAGTTGCCATATGCTGTAAGGCAGTTTATCGGGCACTGCGCCACGTAATTCAGCAGGCAGGCCTTTTATGGCGGTTTTCAAATCAGCATGCGCGCTGCCGCCAAGCAGCAGTTTAGTAAGTTCATTTACTAAGATTTTATTGTTGTTATCCATATTTGCAGATTTTCTGTATTTAACAATCAGCACCGCAATAGGTTGGTGCTTTTTGCATAAATATGCCAATTATTAATGCAGTAAATATACTGTTTAAGGTGAGGCGCCAGCAATGCCATGGTCCTGAATTTGATATTTAGACTATATTCTAAACAACTATAACACCCTACAGTTAACTTAATTTACAATAAAGTAATTATGCCCATTCAGCTAAAGATTTACGGTAGTTTCTTCGCTAAATTGAAACTATACAGTAACTTTATTGTTAAAGAAACGTTGATTATAAATGTATTATAATCGATTAGTAAACATTAATAGCCACATGAAAATGAAATTCTTTATGCCAGCTATATTGCTGGTGGTAGCCGTAGCCTCGGGTTGTGTTAGCACAAAAAAATACCAGGCTTTACAAGCAGATAACGCAACTTTACAGAAAAAGAACGATGAAGTATTGCAAAGTTACCAGGTAACCCAGCAGGAGCTAGCAGGCTCAAAAAGCCGTGTTACCGGCTTAGAGGAGCAAATTGCAGCCGCAAATGCTAATTCACTGGCTTTACAGGATGCCTTAAACAAATGTTTGGCAGGCAATAACCAGGGCGGTATGAATATTTCAAAACTGGTTGACCAGATAAATGCCTCAAACGCTTATATTAAAGAGCTGGTAAACTCAAAAAACAAAAGCGATTCGCTTAATATGGTGTTAACCAATAATCTTACCCGCTCGCTAAGCCCTGATGAAACAAAGGGCGTAGATGTGAAGGTGCTTAAAGGTGTGGTTTATGTATCGTTATCTGATAACATGATCTACAAATCTGGCAGCTATGAAATATCAGACCAGGCGGGAGCAACGCTGGCTAAAATAGCCAAGATCATTAACGATTACTCTACCTATGATGTATTGATAGAAGGTAACACCGATAATGTTCCGATCTCGCAAAAGAACATTCGTAACAACTGGGACCTGAGTACATTAAGGGCATCATCAGTAGTTATGGCATTACAAAACACTTACGGTGTTGATCCTAAACGCTTAACAGCTGGCGGTCGTGGTGAGTTTAACCCACTTGCCGATAACAGCAGCCCAAGCGGCAAAGCACAAAACAGGCGTACCGAAATTATTATAACACCAAAACTGGATCAGTTTATGGCGCTTATTGGCAAAGCACCGGCACCTGGCGCAACTACTGCACCAACCACTCCGGCACCAGCTCCGGGTCAATAATTAATTGAATTTTAATATTTATGAACGCCTTCCGGTTTTTCGGGAGGCGTTTTTTTGTTGGGTGGAAAGTTATTCATTCATCCGTTGTCGCTAAGGTGCTAAGCAGTCTTTCAGCTATACAAGACGAATACACAATCGTGAATATCGCATGAAGCCGCTCATGGGCGCGGAGCCCTAGTTACTTTGGCTTGATCCAAAGTAACCAAAGATCAAGACAAAAAGATCCTTCCGCCCACAGGCAAAACACCCAGGCCCGCGCTTTTTGTCGGGCCTTTCCCCGCTTTTAATCACGGTTCATTTAAAAGCGGTATCAAGTGAAAGAAATTCCTGAGGCTCCCGTCAGTAGAACAGCTTCGGGCGGAATCAGGCAAAACGATGGTGGCCTTGCGCGTAATGGCAGGGCATAGGAAATTTTTGCAGCGCCTTGGGCAGTGCGCGCAATATGGCCGCAAACTTTTCCAGCCCAGGTTTTGCCTGATTTGCAGGGCAAAGGCCTTGTGCAGCAAAGAAGCATTTCTACTGACTAGCCTTTTTGGTCCTTTTGTGGCGTAGACAAAAGGACTAGGGCTCCGCGCCCATGAGCGGCTTCATGCGATGTGTAAACGATATGCATTATAGGGATGACAGAAGATTTGCGTTAGTGATTGTAGCGGATACCGGCCATGTGACTAAAGCCTTGTGCAGTATGAGCGGAAAGCGCAGCCGGAGGCAACGCCCAAAACACCCTCTCTCAAAAATTTTACACCCCTCACCTCATTTCACCAATTTATTTCAGCTAAATGTTATAAGTTTATATTTTAAAACTAATTGAACTGCTGTGAACAGAAAATTCTTATCCATCGTCCTTTTAATTACCGTATTCGCGGCTTGTAAAAAGGACTCTGTAGGTCCGCAAGGTATAAAAGATGATGGCGCATTTAATGTGTACGAAGGCACCTTCCTGGATGGGCTATGGAAAGTAAATCCCGATTGGGCAACCTCCGTAGGGTATCATAAATATGATAGTTTGCTGCTGGTTCCCAGTGGTAAAACCAGGGATAAACAGTTGGAATACTATAAATCGAACCTCGACTCGTTGTCGCATTACGAAATAGAGAAGCTATCGCAAAGCAACCGTATCGATTACCAGATCATGCAAAATGAGCTACAATACCTGCAATGGGATACCGAGCTTTTAAAGGAATATGAGTGGAACCCTACTACTTACAATGTAATAGGCACCTTCGCTTATATCCTGAACGAGCATTATGCGCCGCTTGCCAAGCGCCTGCATAATTTCTACCAAAAAATGGCTAATGTTCCTGAATATTACAAGGAAGCAGAAAAGCAGATCAAAAACCCGGTGATTGAACTTACCAACCTGGCCATTGATCAGCACCTGAATGGTGTGGGAACCTTTGAAAAGGATTTTGCCGATTCACTCAAAAAATCAAACATTCCCGAAGCTGAGCAAAAACAAATGCTCGACAGGGCTGCTTTATCAGCTACTGCTATAAGGGGCTTCGCGGCTTATCTTAAAGGGATGAAGAACGATCATCCGCGCGATTTCAGGCTGGGTCAGGAATATTACGGTGATAAATTTAAATATGAGATCCAATCGCAATACACCTCGCAGCAAATATTTAACGCTGCAACCGAACGTAAAAAATTCGTTCACCATGAAATGGCCAAATTAAGCCGCGACCTGTGGCCCAAATATTTTGGCACCCAGACCATTCCTAAGGATAGCCTTGAGCTGATCAGCAAGGTAATTGATACCATTGCAAGCAGACATGTTGAAGCGGGTAATTTTCAATCATCAATTGAGCAGCTTATACCCAAGTTAACCGCTTTTGTACGTGCAAAGGATTTGGTGACCATGGACCCATCAAAACCGTTAGTTGTACGTAAAGAACCCGGCTACATGGCGGGCAGCGGCGCAGGCGCATCAATGAGCTCGCCTGGTCCGTATGATAAAACAGGCAATTCCTATTTTAACGTAGGCAGCCTGGCAGGTTACTCGCCCGAGCAGGCGGAAAGCTATTTACGCGAGTATAATAACTACACGCTGCAAATATTATGTATCCACGAAGCTATACCGGGTCATTATGTACAGCTGGTGTATGCTAACCAGTCGCCAAGTTTAATAAAATCTATATTCGGCAATAACACTATGATAGAAGGTTGGGCAGTTTACAGCGAGCAAATGATGCTGGATAACGGCTATGGCGACAATAACCCCGAAATGAAACTGATGTGGTACAAATGGCACCTCCGTTCCGTATGTAACACTATATTGGATTACAGCGTACATGCCTCGGGTATGACAAAAGACCAGGCCATCACCTTCCTTACCCACGAAGCATTTCAGCAAAAAACTGAAGCTGAAAACAAATGGAAACGTGTAACCGTAAGCAGCGTACAACTGGATTGTTACTATACCGGCTATAAGGAAATTATGGACCTGCGTGAGCTATGGAAAAAAGACCAGGGCGTTAATTACACTTTAAAAGCCTTTAATGAAAAGTTCCTGAGCTATGGCAGCGCACCGGTAAAATACATTAAAGAAGCCATGATGAAGAAAGATACGCACGATAGCAATAGCAGCGGTACAGGCAATTGATATTATCGCATTACCGCTAACAAAAATAGCGATGGGTATAAACCCATCGCTATTTTTGTTATGACCTGCGTGGTGCTGGGTAACCGTTCGCATATTTAACTCACCCCGACTACGCTAAAGCGTAAAGAGGGTAAAACTCATTTATTTTTTTTCGCCCTCTTTGCGGCTTGCCGCAGAGAGGGGCGACCAGCGGAGCGTAGTCGGGGTGAGTTAAACGGAGCGCGTTCATCAAACGATTCATCCATCACCAAACCCGTTCATTTACCATATATTTTTGCCTATTCATTCATACATTCTTATCTTCGTTCATATGTCACCAGAAGAAGCTAAAAAAAGAATCAAGTCATTAATAGCTGAATTAAAACAGCACAATTACAACTACTATGTGCTGGCTATGCCCACTATTGATGATTTTGGTTTTGATAAGCTTTTGGAAGAGCTCATCGCCCTTGAAAAGCAATTCCCTGAGTTCGCCTATGATGATTCGCCCAGCCAAAAAGTAGGTGGTTTTATCACCAAGGAGTTTAAAACCATTCAGCATAAATGGC
This sequence comes from Mucilaginibacter xinganensis, assembly GCA_026225055.1. Classification (GTDB taxonomy): domain Bacteria; phylum Bacteroidota; class Bacteroidia; order Sphingobacteriales; family Sphingobacteriaceae; genus Mucilaginibacter; species Mucilaginibacter xinganensis_A. The sequence goes on from JAMFSA010000086.1 coordinate 142,074, forward strand.
CTATGCTTTCGCTTGGCAATACATATAATGAACAGGAGCTGCTCGACTTTGACCAACGCATCCGCAAAGCCATTGGCGATAATTTCGAATATGTATGCGAACTGAAGTTCGACGGATTATCCATGAGCCTCACCTATGAGGATGGTAAACTTGCGCGCGCGGTAACCCGCGGCGATGGAGTACAGGGCGATGAAGTAACTACCAATGTGCGTACCATTCACAGTATCCCTAAACACCTTGATGAAGGTAACTATCCGCAGCACTTTGAAATAAGGGGCGAGGTTTTTATGCACCTGAAAGCCTTTGAACGCCTGAATGAAGAGCGTATTGAAAGCGGCGAAGTACCATACGCCAACCCACGGAATTTTGCATCGGGCACTATAAAACTGCAAGACTCCAGCGAAGTAGCCAAGCGCCCGCTGGATAGCTTCATGTATTTTCTATATACCGATAAACAACTATTTAAAACACATTGGGAGAGTTTACAGGCTGTGAAAAACTGGGGATTCCCTGTGAATAGCCATAGCGAACTCTGTACAGATATAACCGAAGTACTGACCTTTATTAATAAGTGGGATACAGAGCGTTATAAACTGAGCTATGATATTGATGGTATAGTTATTAAGGTAAACAATTACTCGCAACAGCAAGAATTGGGATTTACAGCCAAATCGCCGCGCTGGGCTATTGCCTATAAATTTAAGGCCGAGCAGGTTGAAACCGAACTGCTAAGTGTAAGCTACCAGGTTGGTCGCACGGGCGCTGTTACGCCTGTGGCTAACCTAAAACCTGTATTATTGGCAGGCACAACTGTAAAAAGGGCAACGCTGCACAATGCCAATGAAATACTGCGGCTCGATCTGCACGAAGGCGATTCGGTTTATGTTGAAAAGGGCGGGGAGATCATCCCTAAGATCATCAGCGTAAACCCTACAAAGCGCAAGGCCAGTGCTGAACAAATCCTTTATCGTACTACCTGCCCCGCATGCGGCACAACGCTTGAACGTAAAGAAGGTGAAGCTGCCTTTTATTGCCCTAATGATGAAGGCTGCCCGCCGCAGATAGTGGGTAAAATGCAGCATTTTATTGATCGTAAAGCCATGAATATTGATGGCCTGGGCGATGAAACTATTGACACGTTATATCAAAAGGGCTTCATTAAACATATCAGTGATATTTATACCCTGCACCAGCATAGCGATGAGTTAAAGCAGCTGGGGCGCTTCGGCGAAAAATCCATCAACAATATGTTAGATGGTATTGAACAATCGAAAAAGATGCCTTTTGAAAAAGTACTGTTTGGGTTAGGCATACGGTACGTGGGCCAAACAGTAGCTAAAAAGCTGGTTGGTCATTTTAAAACTATTGAAAAACTGGAAAACGCCACCTTTGATGAACTGATTGCTGCCGATGAAATTGGCGAACGTATAGCCAACAGCATACTTGAATATTTCAATGATGAAAATCATAAAAAAGAAATAGAAAAATTAAAAATACAGGGCCTGCAATTTGTAGCCGAAGAAAAGGAATTGAACCTTCAAAGTGATAAGCTGACTGGCAAAACTTTCATTATATCGGGCGTGTTTGAAAATTATTCAAGGGACGAACTAAAAGATATAATTGAACAAAATAATGGTAAAATTTTAAGCAGTATTTCCGCAAAATTAAGCTATATTGTTGCCGGTAATAATATGGGGCCTGCAAAGCTTGAAAAAGCACAAAAATTGAACATCCCCATCATTAGTGATGGCGATTTATTAGAACTGTTAAACTGAAAAACGTTTTTTTTAAAGATATAGCTTTTTTTAATTGTAACATTATTATTACAATTAAAACTTCTATCATATTAGCTTGTTGATATCCCGATATTAACTATTATTTTTACATTAACATAAATATTGTTACCAAATGAGTAATTATTTACCAATACAACCCGCTATTTTTTGCGAACCTTGCAAAGATTGCGGAGCCCGTCCTGTAGTAGAACAAAGTAAGAGCGGCTATGTTGTCAGGTGCCCACAAGATAAAAAGCACTATAAAACAAAACCCGGATTGGTAGACATAACTGATTGGAATTTAAAGAACAAGACCCATATGCCATTTGTGGCTTCTCCAAAGCAAAAGGCATCGTAAAAACAACAAGAAAAATACAACCAATATGAGGAGAAAGCACAACACTTTCTCCTTTTTTATTTACCGCTATTTTAAGATTTGAGTTTTATTGTTCAGCTATCCTGTTACTACCTGGTAATAAATAAATTGAACTATTTATAGGCTGAAAAACCTCAAAATACTATCTTAGCATCCTTTTAATTATTAAGATGAACAAATTTTACGGAACAGGAGTAGCTATTGTAACTCCGTTTCAAGCAGACGGGCAGGTTGATTACAGTGCGCTTAAAAACCTGATAGATTATTTAATTGATGGCGGGGTTCAATACCTTGTATCATTAGGCACCACAGGCGAAACAGTTACATTAAATCAACAGGAGAAGAAGAAGATCTGGGCCTTTACTGCCGAGGTTGTTGCTGGCCGTATAAATCTTATTGCAGGTATCGGCGGTAATAATACGCTTGAAGTTGTTCAGCAGGTAAAAGAATTTGATACTAATGGCTATGATGCCATACTATCTGCAAGCCCGGCATATAACAAACCAACCCAGGAAGGCATTTATCAGCATTATAAAGCAA
>JAMFSA010000087.1 GCA_026225055.1 Mucilaginibacter xinganensis
GGTTTATCTGTTTTGCGGTAAGGCTTATCACCTGCATCAGCACGTTTTTTAAATCCGCCTTCTGATGGTTTGCCTGCAAATTTCCTCTCGCCCGATCTTTCTCTCGGACCAGAACTTGTTGGCCTTGCATTTCTTTCGCCCGATCTTTCTCGTGGCCCAGAACTTGTTGGCCTAGCTTTTCTTTCGCCGCCTTCATCACCACCAAAAGTTCTTTTTTGCCTGGCATCATCGCTGGAACCAGCACGGCCTGAATATGATTTATTGCGTGATGCGAATGATGGTTTATCATCTGCCGAGCTTACTCTGCCTGAATATGGCTTGCTGCGCGCTTGCCTTTTCTCACCAGAATCACTACCGAAACTCTTTTTAGCACGGTCGTCGCTATCTGCTGGTCTGCCTGTGTATGGTTTATTGCGGGGTACAAAGGTTTTCTTTTCGCCACCGGTAAAGCTGCTTCTGTTTTCGCTATCGCCTTTGCCAGCGTATGATCTGCTATTGCTACCCGATGAAGAATAAGATCTTTTCTCGCCTTGTTTTTCGTTACTAAAGCTTTTGGGGGCTCTTTTTCCATCGGCCCGATCTGAGCCTCCGGTTGATTTTCCACGGGATGAGGAAAATGATTTTTTGGAACCTTCAGCACCACCTGATCTGCGGCCTGATGATTGATTTGATTTGTCGTCGCGACTATTTCCTGGTCTCTTAAATACCATATATTTTTGATTAACACTTCTCAGCGTGAGGGGTCAAAGTTACTAAAATTTAAACAATTTTTAAACTTTTTTGTTCATGTAAAAATCGCTGTTTAAAGCAGTTTAAACCACGATTTTAAGGGTGTTTTTTAGGGGCTCAAAACACTAAGGTATTGGCAAGTATTTGATTATGTGATTTATATGCCATATCTTTGCCGCAGGTTTTACCTATAATTGTACATATGAATAAAAACGAAATGATTAAAAAACACTTAATTACGTGCTCCGTAATATTCGTGCTGGTTGTCATTTCCAGGTTTACTTTTAGCAACTCGGCGGTATCAAAACCGGCCCCGGCTACTGTAACTAATCACGTAAATTCCCGGTATATTTTCACAAAAAATACACCCGAAAATGATTTAAATTTTGCCGATGAGGCAATACCTGTTAACGATAAAAGGGTTGACAGGAAAATGAAGACCACATTACAAAGACATGGTTTTAGCTGCATACAATCAAACGTATTGCAGCGCAAGGCGGAAAAATTATTCCCGATCATTGTGCCCATTTTAAAGGCTTATGGTATCCCCGAAGATTTCAAGTACATTCCTTTGGTCGAATCGGGCTTGTGTAATGGTATTTCGCCTAAGGGCGCGGCGGGTTTATGGCAGTTTATGCCCGGCACTGCACGCACTTATGGTTTAAAGGTAGGCCATGGGGTTGATGAGCGGTTAAACATCAAAAGATCAACCGTTGCTGCATGTAAGTACATTAAAGAACTGTATGGCGAGTTCAACAGCTGGACGCTGGCTGCTGCAGCTTACAACAACGGCGAGATCAAACTGCAAAAACAGATCCACAAGCAAAATGAGGACAATTACTTCCGTATGCATTTAAACCGCGAAACCGGTGTATATGTATACAACCTTATTGCCATGAAAGAGATCATCAGCAAGCCTGCCAAATATGGTTATAAACAACCTTACACCGGCATGCCTGCCCCGCATCTGCTGGCATATAATTAATTTGTAAAAAATTACGGAGCACTTATCAGGCCGATCCGCCAAATGGCAGATCGGCCTTTTTTTGCGTATATTTGTGGGGAAATAATGAGTGATTTTTGATTGAGTGAATGAGTGAGTAATAAGTCTTTATACTAATCACTCATTCACTCAATCGCTCATTCAACAAATAAACTATGATTGACAAACCTCTCGATCTGGGCGAGCAAAGTGAAGTTGAAGTTTACGGGGCCCGGGTACATAATTTAAAAAATATCGATGTTTCATTTCCGCGCAACAAACTGGTAGTAATTACCGGGTTAAGCGGTAGTGGAAAATCATCACTGGCGTTTGATACCATTTATGCCGAAGGCCAGCGCCGTTATATGGAGACGTTCTCAGCTTACTCGCGCCAGTTTATGGGCGGTATGGAACGACCCGATGTGGATAAGGTTTCGGGGCTTAGTCCTGTTATCGCCATTGAGCAGAAAACCACCAGTAAAAACCCACGTTCAACCGTTGGTACCATTACCGAGATCTATGATTTTATGCGTTTGCTTTTTGCCCGTGTAGGCGAAGCCTATTCGTACGAAACAGGCGAAAGAATGGAGCGCATGTCTGAAGATCAAATCTTGAAAACCATTTTTGAGCGATTTGACGGTCAGCCGGTTAATATATTAGCCCCGGTAGTAAAAGCCCGTAAAGGCCATTATCGCGAATTATTTGAATCGATCCGCAAACAAGGTTATTTAAAGGTTTGGATAGATGGCGCTATGGCCGATGTTGAACCCAAAATGCAGGTTGATCGTTACAAGATTCACGACATTGATGTGGTGGTTGACCGCCTGGTGGTTAGTCAGGCTGATAACAAGCGTCTATATACCTCTATACAAGCAGCGTTAAAAATAGCTAAAGGCATTATCAGGATAGGCGATAAGGATAATAATGTGTCTTATTTCAGTAAGTACCTGATGGACCCTGTTTCGGGCATCTCCTATGATGAACCGCAGCCAAATACCTTTTCGTTCAACTCACCGTATGGTGCATGCGAAAAGTGTAATGGCCTGGGCTATATTTTTGAGGTTGACGAAGCTTCGGTTATCCCAAACCCAAAACTGAGCATCCTAAATGGCGGCCTCGCTCCTTTAGGCGAGTATCGTGAAACATGGATCTTCCAGGTTTTAAAGGCACTTGCTAAAAAATACGAGTTCAGCTTATCCACTCCTATCGAAAAACTGGAGAAAGAAAAGTTGGATATCATCTTAAACGGTTCCAACGAAATGGTAACTGTCTCCGTTGAATACAACAAGTGGAACGTACAAAGCTACCAGATAACTTTTGATGGCATCATCCGCATGCTGGAAGAGCAACAGGAACGTCGCGGTGATGAAGGCATGGACGATATGGAAAACTATCGTGTGCTTAAAACCTGCCCGGTATGTGATGGCGCAAGGCTAAAAAAGGAATCTCTGCATTTTAAGGTCGACCATAAGAACATCTTCGAGTTGGCCACCATGGATATTAACGATCTGCAGGATTGGTTTAACAACCTGGAGGACAGGCTGAATGAGCGCCAGAATGTTATCGCCAAAGAAATATTAAAAGAGATCCGTGCACGTATTGTGTTTTTGCTGGATGTGGGCTTGAGCTATTTAACGCTCGATCGTACTGCTAAAACCCTTTCAGGCGGCGAGGCACAGCGCATCAGGCTGGCAACGCAGATCGGCTCGCAATTAATGAACGTAATGTATATTCTGGATGAGCCGAGCATCGGTTTACACCAGCGTGATAACGAAAGGCTCATCAACGCCCTTAAAAACCTGCGCGATTTAGGCAATACCGTATTGGTAGTTGAGCACGATAAGGATATGATATTGGAAGCCGACCATGTGATTGATATGGGCCCGGCAGCAGGCGTTCATGGCGGGCAGATAGTGGCACAAGGCACACCGGCCGAATTGATGAAAGCGCATACGCTCACCACCTCATACATTAACGGTGAGCGCGAAATCGCTATCCCAAAGAAAAGGCGCGAGGGCAATGGCAAAACATTGAGCCTAAAAAAGGCAACCGGCCATAACCTTAAAAAGGTGAGTGTTGATTTCCCTTTGGGTAAAATGATCGGTGTTACCGGTGTATCTGGCAGTGGTAAATCAAGTTTGATAACAGAAACGTTGTATCCTATCTTAAACCATCACTTTTTCAGGGCTAAAAAGCACCCGCTGCCATTTGAGAAGGTTGAAGGGCTGGAAAATATTGATAAGGTTATTGAGATTGATCAATCGCCAATCGGCCGTACACCACGCTCAAACCCGGCAACTTACACCGGTGTTTTCTCTGATATCCGTAACCTATATGTGCAATTGCCGGAGTCGAGGATCAGGGGTTATAAACCGGGGCGTTTCTCATTCAACGTAAAAGGCGGCCGTTGCGAAACCTGCCAGGGTGCAGGCATGAAGGTGATTGAAATGAACTTTTTACCCGATGTACAGGTACCCTGCGAAGAATGCGGCGGCAGGCGCTACAACCGCGAAACGCTGGAAGTTCGTTATCGCGGTAAATCCATCAGCGATGTGCTGGATATGAGCATTGAGGATGCTACGCCATTCTTTGAGCATATCCCGGCTATCTATCGCAAGGTTAAAACGTTACTTGATGTTGGTTTGGGCTATATCAGGCTTGGGCAGGCATCAACCACGCTATCAGGCGGCGAGGCACAACGTGTTAAACTGGCAACAGAGCTTTCTAAAAAAGATACTGGTAATACCTTTTACATACTGGATGAACCAACCACAGGCCTGCATTTTGAAGATATCAACGTATTACTTGGCGTTTTAAACCAATTGGTTGATAAAGGTAACACCGTATTAGTTATCGAACATAATCTTGATGTAATTAAAGTGGTTGACCACGTAATTGACCTTGGACCAGAAGGCGGATCAGGCGGTGGCAGAATATTATTCAGCGGCACACCTGAGGGATTGTGCAAGGTGAAAGAAAGTTTTACCGGGCAGTTTTTGAAAAAGGAAATGGGAATAAAATAGCATCACCATTAAAAAGGCAAATATTTTTTATCCTCAATTTCTTATATTTGAATATGGAAACCAAAGAATTAACTTCTGATTCTCTTAACGAACAACAGTTAATGATGTTGCGCCTGTTAAAAAAAACCAATGCCAGAAGGTGATTTTATACAGATAAGGCGACTTGCGGTTAAATTATTGGCGAAGCAAGTAGACGAAGCAATTGAAGACTGGGAAGCTAAAAGCAATATTACCAGCGATAGCTACGAGAGGTTATTTCATATATTAAATAAACAACATGACAACTATAACAATTGATATACCCGATAATAATACCAGTGAGGTAATCTCGCAATTAAAAAAATTGGGGGTAAAAGTTCGTGAATCCAAGTTGTCTCAGTTGGATAAATTAACCAAAGAGGATTATCAAAAAAACTTTTCAAATCAGGCTAAAGCGAACAGAAAGAATCTGCTTAAATATTTATGATTATTAGGCAGCGCGATATTGTAGAGATCGCTTTTTATACCGGTAATAAACCAGAACCTCATCCTGCCGTTGTTATTTCAAATGATGCTATTTTTGAAGCTGAAGGGTTCTTTTACGCAATACTTCTTTCAACCAAAAACCTATTTCCTGAGTTTACTATTGAAATAACTTCAGCTATGATTAATTCTCCCCGAAATAATCGAAATGGATATGCCGTATGCCACATGATACAGCAATTTTATTCAGAAGATGTAATTTCAAGAACCGGAGCAACATTAAAAATAGAAGCTTTCAAACCCTTAACGGACAAGGTCAAAGAAGCTATTTTCGCTTAGAACACCGTTTCTTTTATTCCGATAAATTAATTTCTCAAACAAAAAGCATTAATCCTAACTTTAGGCTATATGCTGCCGTTACTTATATCCTCTCAAATTCGCGAAGCTGATGCTTATACCATCGCTCATGAGCCCATTACTTCCATTAATTTAATGGAACGTGCCTCAAAGGCATTTGTGGGCTGGTTTATCAATCATTTTCCTGATAAAAAACAAGCAATCTCCATTTATTGCGGCACGGGTAATAATGGCGGCGATGGTTTGGCTATAGCACGCATGTTGCATGAGCATCATTATAAAGCCTTAAATGTTATTATCACCCGTTTTTCTGATAAAGCTTCTGATGATTTTAATGCCAACCTTAAACGCTTACAAAAAGCAATCCCCTTAACAGAAATAAACCCCGGCGATGATTTCTCCGCGGAAGATAGCCCCGTAATTATTGACGCCATGCTGGGTAGCGGCTTAAATAAACCATTAAGCGGCGATTATAAAAAACTGGTAGATTATCTTAATGATCTTAATAAAACCGTAGTTGCCGTTGATGTACCAACCGGTTTTTTTACTGAAGGCGAAATTAAACCCGACGCAACCGTTTTAAAAGCAGACCTTGTGATTACCTTTCAGCAGCCTAAAATTAACTTCCTGCTGCCCGAATCAGGCCCTAACATGCGATGCTGGGAGGTAGTTAATATTGGTATAGATGAGAGTTTTGTACAGTCATTAAATTCCCCTTACCAATTTGTGAGCGAAAAGGATATCCGCAAGCTCATCAAGCCACGGCATAAATTCAGCAATAAAGGTACTTATGGGCATGCGCTGATTATTGCCGGGCAGGCTAAAACCATGGGCGCTGCTTTGCTTTCTTCTGCCGGTTGCGCGCAGGCTGGTAGTGGCTTAACCACCGCATGTGTGCCCGAAAGCGGCCTAATCGCGTTAAACAGCTATATGCCCGAGATCATGGCCATAATAAGGCAGGGAGATGACCTGCCAGAGATAGGCTGGGATAAATTTAACGCTATAGGTGTCGGCCCGGGCTTGGGCGATGATGAAAATACGTTGGCTTTGATGACCTACATCTTCACCAATTATAAAAAACCTGTAGTTATTGATGCTGATGCACTAAACGTACTATCGGCTCATAAAGAATTATGGGCATTAATACCCGAAGGCAGCATTTTAACCCCGCATATGAAAGAATTCGACCGCCTGTTTGGTGAACATACCAGCTGGTGGCTAAGGCTGCAAACCGCTATCGAAAAGGCTAAAGAGCTTAAAATATGTATCGTACTAAAAAACGATTATACCATAAGTGCTACCCCAGATGGCAAAGCTTATTTTAATTCAACCAGTAATGCTGCTATGGCCAGTGGTGGTATGGGCGATGTGCTTACCGGTATTATAACTGCTTTACTTGCTCAAAATTACACGCCGCAGGAGGCCTGTATTATCGGTAATTACATACATGGCAAAGCTGGTGATGAGCTGGCATTACCCAATCGCATGAATGTAGTTTTGCCCGGAAAACTCGCCAGCCAGTTGCCAATTACCATGGCAAAATTAAGCGCATAAAAAAAGCGGTTGTAAGTATCGTACAACCGCTAACTATTAACTGATCTTATAAAGAACAAAATACTCTAAACTAAATTACCTATAAGACACCTATAGGGCACTAATA
>JAMFSA010000088.1 GCA_026225055.1 Mucilaginibacter xinganensis
AAAATATAAATAGCCTCCGCTTCCAGTTCGTCTAAATAATCCAGTTGATGTTTACTCATTTTTCTACAATTTCATTTACCCCATGTAATCCGCACTCTTTTTTCGACTGATCTTCCCACCACCATCTTCCGGCCCGGAAATCTTCGCCTTCGCGCACTGCTCTCGTACATGGCGCACAACCTATACTGGGGAAACCCCTGTCGTGCAAGGTATTATAAGGTATGTTATGTTGTTTTATATAATTCTTTACTTCGTCAAGCGTCCAGCTATAAACCGGGTGGAATTTTACCAGGTTATTTTGCTCATCCCATTCCACATCATGCATAAACTGGCGGTTTAATGATTGTTCGGCACGGATACCTGTGATCCAAATCTCATTGCCTGCCAAAGCACGTTTTAATGGCTCTATCTTACGGATGCCGCAGCACTCCTTACGGTTATCAACCGATTCATAAAAACTATTTGGGCCCTTGGCATTCACCATTTGCTCAAGCAGTTCATTATTTGGATAGTAAGCATGGATTGGTTTACCATATATTTCCATGGTACGGTTCCAAACGTAATAAGTTTCAGGAAATAAACGGCCAGTTTCAAGGGTGAATACCTTGATAGGAATATTGTTAGCGAAGATCATGTGTGTGATCACCTGGTCTTCCCATCCAAAACTACTTGAAAATACAACTTTGCCGGGATGCGATTCAGCCAGCGCAGTTAATGCCTGAACTGCATCGAGCCCTGCTATTTGTTGTTTTATATGTTCTGTAAGCGCACTCATCTTTTAAATTACTTTAACTAAAAAAGCAAAAATGCTTTTAATACTGATCAATATTACGATAACACCAACCGATACCATGATGGCTTTGGTTGAGATCTGATTTGATATTTTCGTTGCAATAGGCGAAGCTAATGCGCCGCCGATAACCAGGCCCGCAACTGCATCCCAATGATTGCTGTGAAGCATTGTAATGAAAGTTAGCGAGCTCAACAACGCAATAAAAAAACGGGAAAGCTTAACCGTACCTAATGAAAAGCGTGGATTACGGCCACCTGCTATAAGTGTTGATAATACTATGGAGCCCCAGCCACCACCACCAATTGCATCAATAAAACCGCCGCCTAACCCTAATAAGGGGATGCGTTTTATTTTTTCAGTAGTGCGTTTTCGTTTGAGGTTGAATGCCTTAGAGAGTATAACACCGCCTAAAATAAGCGTATAAACCGAAACAAAAGGTTTGGTGTACTGACTATAATGCTCTAAAGAAGAAATAATTGCAGCTCCAGCTACCGCACCAATAATGCCCGGTATTAACAGCATTTTAAACAACTTCCAATTGATATTACCCATACGGTAATGCATCCAACCGGCAATGCCGTTGCTCATGATCTCGGATAAATGTACACCCATACTTGCCGCGGCAGGAGGGATGCCCATTGTTAATGAGAAAGAGTTAGCGGTTACGCCATATGACATACCGATAGCACCGTCAATCAATGCAAAAACAAATCCAGCCCCCAAAAAATAATAAAAGGTAGGGCTAATACCCTGTACATATAATTTAAAAGTAGGCTCTTTGTACCATAATGATACCGCGGCCCCGCCAATAGCTAATATGATAGCGCCCCAAATAAGCCATATCACATTTTTATTGGTCTCTGGTTTTTTACCAACCAATACCGAGGTAACCTCGTTTAGTTTTTTAACCTTATATGCAAAATCACCCGAAAGTGAATTACGTAGCTCGCTCATTTGCTGCAGGGTAACATCCAGTTCAGCAGGCAGGCTTTCATTTAATACTTCTTTTAACCTTTTAGCTACAGTGGGAGATTTCCCATTGGTGGATATGGCCACTTTTAGATCGCCTTTTTGAACGATGGATCCCAAATAAAAATCGCACAGCTCTGGTTTATCAGCAACGTTGATGAGTAATTTTCGATCATGTGCTGATTGGCGAATGTATTTGTTTAGTTCACTATCATCAGTTGCAGCAATAACCAGGTCGGCATTATCAAGATCAGTATCAATAAATGTTTTTTGGATGATGGTAAGGCCATCAAACTCGCTGGCTAAAGTATGAATTTCGGGCACGAAGGTTTTTGCAATAACAGTTACCCTTGCCAGCGGACTGTTGTTGAGGATTGCTGTTAGTTTTTCCAAACCAACATTACCCGCACCGATCAGCACCGTATGCAATTCATTCAGCTTGATAAAAACAGGGAACAATTGATTGCCCTCGCTAATATCATCCTGAATTGGTTTTAAACTGCTATCCTTCGGCAACAATGTCATAAAATTCCCTGATAGGTTGGAACATAGGGTGTAAAGATACAACCTCGCCAATTACAATAAGTGCAGGCGATGATATTTTCTTCTCTTCTACAATATCTACAATAGTATCAATAATGCCAACAGCCACTTTTTCGTTTTCGGTTGACCCGCTTTGGATCACCGCAACAGGCAGTTTATTTCTGCCTTCGTTTTTAAACAGCTGTGTAATTTCCTTTAGCTTATGTACACCCATTAATACTACAATAGTAGCATTGGTACGGGCAGCCTGGTATAAGTCGGCTGATATCCTGCCATCGGCAGTAGTGCCTGTAACCACCCAAAAGCTTTCACTTAAACCACGGTGGGTAACCGGAATATTTTGCAAGCCGGGAACAGCTATCGAACTCGATATGCCCGGAATAACTACGCATGGGATGCTATATGAAGCTGCATGATCCAACTCCTCATAACCACGGCCAAATACAAACGGATCACCGCCTTTTAAGCGTACCACGTGGCCGTAGTTAAGGGCGTAATCAACCATCAGCTTATTGATATTATCCTGAGAAAAGGAATGATCGCCGCTTCGTTTACCTACGTACACTTTTACCGAATTTTCAGGAGCAAATTCGAGCAATTCTTCGTTCACCAAAGCATCATATAAAACTACATCTGCAGCTTTTAATGCTTTAATGCCTTTTATGGTTATCAGATCAGCATCACCGGGGCCTGCGCCAACCAGTGTAATGCGTGGTTCTTTAACCGGTTTCTTTATTTCAGTATCAGACATTATTATACCAGTTCCCCTCTTTTAACCTTGCTCGCACCTAAAAATTCTTCGGCGGCAGCTTTATATTTTGCTGCGAACTCATGTGATGGCTCATTTTTGTTGATCTGTAAAATCAGGTCATTAAATGAGCCGTCAATCGGAAATTCACCTTTATCTACATAATGAGTATCAAACTCGCGGATGATACCAGCCTGTGTACTGCTGCTCACGCTTTTATCTAACAATAATGCCTTAGCAGAGGTGATAAATACGTTGTATGAATGATAAATAGCATCGGCCCATGCACCATTTTCGTATGCTTTATTGGCCCAGCCCATTTTTTCGTCAGACTCATATAATAAGGTAGCTACCAGATCAATTATAACGCTGGCGCACTCACCAACACCAATGGCGGTAGCAAATGTTTCCTGGTGACCCCAGTCGACAAATTCGTCCTCAGTTAATGTTGCCAGGTTTGCAAGCGGTTTTAATAACTGGTAAAAGTAATCCTTACCCTGCCTGTCATAATAATTATGGAAGGTTTCATCTGCAATTGAATTTGCTTTGAAATCATCCAAAACAGCCCTTAAAACATCAGTAGCTCTTTTTGCAGGTACCTTAACTACCTTATCAGCAGCGCGGCCAATACCATCGCCAACAGTACCACCGCCCAACAGTACCTGTACCGATGGTAACACCCTTGTTCCGGCCTTTAATGAACTGCCATGGAAACCAATATGCGCCAAACCATGCTGACCGCATGAGTTCATGCAACCACTTATTTTGATCTTGATCTCGCGGTTGTAAATAAACTCCTCGTATTCATTATAGATCAAATCTTCCAGCACCTTTGATAAGGTCATACTGTTTGATATGCCTAAGTTACAGGTATCAGTACCCGGGCAGGTAGTTACATCAGCCGGGCTATCAAAACCGGGAGCCGATAGGTCCAGTTCTGTTAAACCGTTATATAAGGCAGGTAAAGCTTCCTTACGTACAAACTTTAATAGTAAGCCCTGGTTTTGGGTGATGCGGATCTCATCAGCTACTAATGGCCTTAAAACATCAACCAGTTTGCGGGCAGTATCAGTGGGGATATCGCCCACAGGTACTTTAATATATACGCCGTAAAAATCCTTTTGCTTTTGCTCAAATACGTTGGTAGCTAACCATTGCTCGTAGCGTAACGGATTGCTGATAGTAACTTCTGGATATTCGGTTGTTTGAGGTAATGTTGGCAGTTCTACAGTATCGCGGTTAACCACATATGTTTTTACTTTGTTAGCGGTACGTTCTTCTTTAGCCAGACGAACAACTTCATCTAACCCGATCTTCTGGATCAGGAATTTTAAACGTGCCTTGTTACGGTTATTACGTTCGCCATAACGATCAAACACACGTATGATAGACTCTATATAAGGTATCAGTTGATCTTCGGGTAAAAACTCTTCAACCAGGTGAGCCAGCATCGGCTGTGCTCCAAGGCCACCGCCTAAAAATATTTTAAAGCCACGATCGCCATTTCCTTTTATTTTAGGAATAGCACCAATATCATGTACATAAGCAAAGGCTGTATCTGCATCGCTTGATGAAAATGAGATCTTAAACTTACGGCCCATATCCTGGCAGATAGGGTTACGTAAAAAGTACTCAAATGTAGCATGTGCGTAAGGCGATACATCAAACGGTTCCAATGGATCGATACCGGCAGTAGGAGAGGCGGTAACATTTCTTACGGTATTACCGCAGGCTTCACGTAAGGTAATATCGTCTCTTTCCAGTTCGGCCCAAAGTTGCGGGGTTCTGTCAAGGCTTACATAATGTATCTGTATATCCTGGCGGGTGGTTAAGTGCAGGTTACGGCTGGCGTATTCGTCTGATACATCAGAAATACGCAGTAATTGTTTGAAAGTGATCTTACCAAAGGGTAATTTAATACGTACCATTTGCACACCCTGCTGTCGCTGACCATAAACACCACGGGCTAAACGTAAACTTCTGAATTTTTCGTCGTGTATCTTTCCTTCGCGAAAGGCTCTTATCTTTTTCTCAAGATCTATTATATCCTGCTCAACTATCGGGTTCTCCAGTTCCGTTCTGAAACTCTGCATGTTCTCGTAATTATATGTTATAAAAACGCCTCTTTGGCTTTAAAGGCTAAAGAGGCGTTTTAGTATTTGATTCAATTTCCTCTTATAGCAATGGGTTATCGCTGTTCATACAGCAATAGCACACAAATTTACAGTAAGGGCAATTAATATGATTTCTTTTCACGCCCAAATATACATATAGTATAGGGAATTACTGGATTTTTAATTAAAAAAATGATTTTTTACAAAAAAATGTCTATTGAAAAAAGAGTCAGGAGTTAAGAATCAAGAGTCAGTATCGAATCTTAAAATCTTGATTCCTGACTCTATGTTAAATGTTTGATATCAGCGTCGTTTCCCGATTTATAATGTCGGCTATGCTGGTTTCTGATAATATTTTTAAGGTAGCATCACGCACCTCAACAAATACGTCTCTTATACCACAGGTAGTTTCCTGGTGGCATTCATCGCATTTATGGTAAAAATTAAGACTTGCGCAGGGCACCATGGCAATAGGTCCATCAGTAATACGCATTATACTTACCAGGAAAATGTCTTTTGGGTCTTTGTTTAAACTATAGCCGCCACCAGCTCCTTTTTTACTATAAAGGAAACCTGCGTTACGAAGGTCTAATAGTATTTGTTCAAGAAATTTTTTGGGGATTCGCTCTTCTTCGGCAATTTTTGAGATCTGCATGGGCGGTTTGTCCATGTTTTTTCCCAAAACAACTAAAGCTTTTATAGCGTACTTGGTTTTTTTTGATAACATTTTCTAAAATACAAATCCAAATATAGCAAAAGATTTGTGTTGACTTGCAAATGTGTAATCCAAGTATTGGATAAGATCAGGTTTATAAGTTTTTCAGCTTTAAGTATGCGCTATATGCCCAGCATATAATTAAAGCCCATTGTTATTTTAGGGTCGAAAGGTTTTTTCTTCCTTTTTTTGAATAAGCCACCGTTGTTTGCAAGTGCTGCAACCGCTTTTAACACAGGTGCAAATAAAGTATTTATTGCGTTCATGATCTTTTTGTTAATGAGAACCTATTTACGTTTATAATGAATAATAGGTTTCAAAAAAGATGCCATAAATGTATATTAATCAATTAGTTGTGTGATTTTCTTAATGGTTTAATATTGTAAATACTATTGGTTAAAATTGGCTCTTATGGGCTTACACCAGGAACTTCTCATTGTTATGATGGTAATTTATTACCTCAATTTTATCCCCAATTGCGATGGTTCCATTGCCCATATGTATAAGATTTTGCCCGAAATAGATCTTATTATTCTTTCTTCGGTAGCCTGCAAGGGTTTTTAATGGTTCTTTCGCTTTTATTGCATTATCCTGATTGATGGTGGTTAATATACAACGTGCGCACAACTTAACACCATTGAAATGAATACTGCCAATGGTGAAACTATCCAGCAAGTCTTCTTCAAACGCTTTGCCGCCGGTAAACACTATATTGGGCCTGAACCTGTCCATAGGCAATGATTCGGCAAGGCGGTTGTTCAAATCATCCAAAGTTGCCTGCCCCAATAACATAAATGGATAAGCATCAGAAAAAGAAGTTATTTGGCCGGTGGGGGCATATTCCTGATCAACCTGGCGTTTGCTGTTATCGGGCATATAAACCAGCCGGCAGGTCATGCCGAGTATTTTTGTAAACCAGTCATCAACCGCATTGCTTACATATAAAGCTGTACAGGTATCATCCCAAATAACAACTTCACAGCTTTCATGGGTTAATGGTTTAAATGGTATTAATATATTTTCGCCTGTTGCATAGGTAACGTGTAAGCCATTATCTTTTAAATATACTTTTAGCAAGGCCATTTGTGCAACTTCCCTTTGCGATAGGAAGTGGTTGTTCTCATCAACCAACATCCAGCGCCTGTCGTGCTCAAAACCTCTTTCGGTTACAACGGCATGATTAAGCGCGATGCCACCTAATGATTTTATGGGATAAATAAATAATTCGCTGATCTGTAGCATCAGCCAAAATTAACATAGAATTTATTAGCACCACAGTTAAATTATTAAAATCAGCATAAAAATGTTCTGAAACCGTTTGGTATATAGTTAATAAAATTAATTTTACCACCCTGAATTAACAGACCAAATTATTATACATGAAAAAACATTCTTATATGTTACTGGCTTTGCCTGCGCTTTTCGCGTTATCGTGCACCAGTAAATCCCAATCAGGCGGTGATGATACTGCTAAGCGTACCGTGTTTTTTGATAAAACAGGCATGGACACCACTGTAAAGCCCGGCGACAATTTTTTTAACTATGCCAATGGTAACTGGATGAAAAACACAGTTATTCCTGCATCAGAAAGCGGTTGGGGCTCATTTTATACTTTATATGATGATAATGAGAAAAACCTGCACAAGATATTGGATGATGTATCATCAAAAGATAATGCAGCAGGCAGTAATGAGCAAAAAGTAGGCGACCTGTACAAAAGTGGTATGGATACAGTAACCATTGAAAAATTAGGATATGACCCGATTAAACCACAACTGGCCAAAATAAGCGCGGTAAAAGATTATAAAGACCTGATAAAACTAGCCGCCGATGGCTTTAAAACCGGCGATGGTTTCCTGTTCGGTTTTTATGTATCACCTGATGACAAGATCAGTAATAAAAATGCAGCCCATTTTGACCAAACAGGTTTGGGTTTGCCTGATCGTGATTATTATTTTAAAACAGATACTGCAACGGTAAAAATACGTGCTGCTTATGTTAAATATATAGCTAAACTGTTTGCATTAACAGGTGTTGATACTGCTACAGCAAGCAAAAAAGCGGCAGGCGTATTAAAGCTGGAAACAGCCATAGCCCAATCGCATTTAAGTCCGGTTGAATTGCGCGATCCGGTTAAGAATTACAATAAATTTACTGTAATTGATTTTCAGAAACAGGTTCCGGATATCGACCTTAAAGATGCTTTTGGTCGTATAGGTTTAAAAACGGATACCATATTGGTTGGTCAGCCTAAATATTATATAGCATTGGATGGCTTATTGAAGACAACCCCAATAGATGCTTGGAAAGATAAGGCAACCTTTGATGCATTAAGCGGCGCATCAACTTTGTTAAGCAAACCATTCAGAGATGCTAATTTCAACTTCTCAGGCAAAATGCTTAATGGCCAGAAAACGCAGCATGAGCGTTGGAAAATAATGGTACAATCAGTAGATGGTGGTTTAGGCGAACTGCTTGGGCAGATCTATGTAGAGAAGTATTTTACGCCAGAAGCTAAAAAACGTATGCTCGATCTGGTGAATAACTTGCAAAGCGTTTATCGCGAACGTATCCAGAACCTGGATTGGATGAGTCCGGCTACAAAGAAAAAGGCGCTTGAAAAACTGGATGCTTTCACCAAAAAGATAGGTTATCCGGATAAATGGAAAAAGTACGATGATGTAGTCATCAGCAAGGATACTTATTATGCAAATGAGCAATCAATTGCAGAGCACGATTATAAGAAGATGATTGAAAAAGCTGGTAAACCGGTTGATAAAACCGAGTGGGGGATGACGCCTCCAACTGTAAATGCTTATTACAATCCTACATTTAATGAGATAGTTTTCCCTGCCGGGATCCTGCAATATCCTTTCTTTGATAAGGATGCGGATGATGCTGTCAATTACGGTGCTATTGGTATGGTTATCGGCCATGAAATGACCCACGGTTTTGATGACCAGGGCCGCCAGTATGATAAAGATGGTAACCTGAAAGATTGGTGGACAGCTGAAGATGCTGTTAAATTTAAAAAGAAAGTACAGGTAGTTATAGACCAATATAGCCAATATACTGTGTTAAATGGCCTGCATGTAAATGGCGCATTAACAATAGGTGAAAACCTGGCCGATCTGGGCGGTATAACTATTGCTTACCAGGCATTTAAAAATACACCTGAAGGCAAAAGCGATAAGAAGATTGACGGCCTGACACCCGATCAGCGTTTCTTTTTATCATTTGCACAAATATGGAGGATAAAAGATCGCGACGAAAGAATGCGTACCCGTATCAATACTGATCCGCACTCGCCTGAGATGTACCGTGTTAATGGGCCATTATATAATACACCTGCTTTTTACAAAGCATTTGATATTAAACCAGGCGACAAACTTTATCGCCCTGAAAACGAGCGCGCGCAAGTTTGGTAACCATTTAATATGTGAAATCATTAAGCCTCCCTTTAAACAGGGAGGCTTTTTTTTTGCTATATGGTCATATTCAGCATACAAATTAAAAGTTATGTTTTATGCAAATATTGTATCAAAATTAGCCAAGATGATATTTAAGATAAAAGCTGATATAAAATAAGTTTGAATTAGATTTGCTTTAAATAGATTGCATGGTATCCTCCTGTAGAGACGCCATATTTTTGCGTCTCCTAAAAAATAAGATGCTATATATAGCCTTTATAAACCATTAATAATTAGAATTATATGTTTAAGCTTGATAACAAGGTAGCGGTAATTACCGGCGGCGGAAGTGGGATTGGTAGGGCAATAGCCACCATATTTGCGCAGCAGGGAGCTAAGATCTACATTATTGATGTGGATGAAAAGGGGGCGGAAGAAACCGTAAAAGCAATTACTGATGCCTCCGGCGAAGCCACATTTAAAAAATGCGATATCTCGTCAAAAGAACAGGTGGATACTGTAATAAGCGAAATTATAACGGAGTCGGGGATTGATATATTGGTGAATAATGCCGGTATTGCCCATATTGGTAATATAGAGCAGGTTACCCCCGAAGCTGTTGACCGCCTGTTTGGTGTGAATGTAAAGGGCATGTATCATATTATATATGCTGCTATTCCGCATCTGAAAAAGAAAGGTGGCGTAATACTAAATATGGCTTCAATAGCATCGCTGGTAGGTATAACCGATCGCTTTGCCTATAGCATGACCAAAGGTGCTGTAAATGGCATAACCCTTTCTGTTGCAAGGGATTATTTAAGTTATAATGTGCGTTGTAATTCTATTTCGCCGGCAAGGGTGCATACACCTTTTGTAGATGGTTTTTTAACTAAGAACTATCCGGGTAGGGAAGAAGAAATGTTTAAGAAATTACAGGCATCACAGCCTATTGGCCGCATGGGTAAACCGGAGGAAGTGGCTTATTTAGCATTATACCTATGCTCTGATGAGGCTTCATTTATTACCGGAAACGATTATGCGATTGACGGTGGATTTACCAAACTGAATAATTAAACTACATATGAAATTAATAAGATATGGCAACCCGGGACAAGAAAAACCGGGTGTAATAATTGAGGATAAAAAATACGGACTGCCTGGTTTTTCAGGTGATTATGATGAAAATTTTTTTGGTGGTGATGGCTTACAAAAGTTAAGCGAATATATAGCATCACACAAAAATGAACTGAAAGAATTACCGGAGGATGTACGCTTAGGTGCGCCTGTATTTAAGCCATCAAAAATTGTATGTATCGGCCTTAATTTTGCCGATCATGCTAAAGAAACCAATGCGCCGATACCTGCGGAGCCCATCATATTCTTTAAAGCAACAACAGCCTTAACCGGGCCAAATGATGATGTAACTATCCCGCGCAATAGCGTAAAAACAGATTGGGAAGTTGAGCTGGCATTTGTTATCGGCAAAAAAGCGAGTTATGTTGATTTGGAAGATGCCTTGGATCATGTAGCAGGATATTGCTTACATAATGATTATAGCGAGCGTGAGTTCCAGATTGAACGTGGCGGGCAATGGGATAAAGGAAAAGGCTGTGATACCTTTGCACCGGTTGGCCCATTTATAGCTACTGCCGATGAACTGGGAGATATTAATAACTTGCCAATGTGGTTAAAGGTCAACGGCAAAACCATGCAGAACGGCAGCACTTCAACCATGATATTTGATGTGCCTTTTTTGGTGCATTATATCAGCCAGTTCATGACGTTGTTACCGGGCGATATTGTTTCAACAGGCACGCCGCCGGGAGTAGGATTAGGAATGAAACCCGAACCTGTATATTTAAAAGCAGGCGATGTGGTTGAATTAGGGATTGAAGGCTTAGGTACCTCGAAACAGGTATTAAAAGCATGGAGCCGCTAAGTTTTTACAAGAGATTTTTTTCTTTATTCCATCCTAAGAAATATTGGTAATATTGCTATTGGATGGATATAGGGAAACAATTACAGGAAATATTACCAGCTGAACGTATAAAAACCAGGTTGATAGACCTGGTTTCTTATGCTTCCGATGCGGGATTTTACAGGTTGATACCCAAAGCAGTGGTACAACCTGTAAATGAAACCGAAATCATCGCTTTGTTTAAGTTTTCTGATCAATATCATATCCCTGTAGTTTTCCGTACGGGCGGCACCAGTTTATCGGGCCAATCCATAACCGATGGTATTTTAGTCGACCTGAGTCAGTATTGGGATAAGGTAAATATTGAAGCTGATGGCACTTCGGTGCGGGTGCAGCCAGGTATTACCGGTGCTATGGTAAACTCCTATCTTAAGCCTTTTAAAAGTAAAATAGGCCCTGACCCGGCGAGTATCAACTCGGCTATGATCGGAGGGATATTATCCAATAACTCTAGCGGTATGTGTTGCGGGGTGAAGTTGAACTCTTATCATACGGTAAAGTATATCCGTTTTATTTTGCCTGATGGTAAGCTGTTTACCACGGAGAAGCCGGAAGATTATACCGGCTTTACTACTGAATGTGTTGATTTGTGCGAAGTCATCCTTCAAATTAAAAAAGAGATAACATCCAGTGCGGACATGTATGATAAGATCCGCAGGAAATACCAGCAGAAAAATACAGTAGGGTATTCGTTAAACTCATTCATAGATTTTAAACACCCGCTTGATATTTTAGCGCATTTGCTAATCGGTGCCGAAGGTACGCTGGCTTTTATAGCCGAAGCAGTGCTGGAAACCATTCCGGATTATAAATATAAATCAACCTCGCTTTTATATTTCCCTGATATATATACCTCGTGCCAGGCACTGGTGCCATTGATCGATGCAGGTGCAAAAGCGGTTGAACTGATGGACAGAGCATCGCTTTATGCCATTGAACATATGCCTGATCTGCCGGAGATCATTAAAAATCTACCGGAGAATGCAGCTGCTTTACTGATAGAGTTCCAGGAAAGTACTTATGCGGAACTGGAAGCAAAGGTGAATGGTTTTTTAAGTGTAGTACCATCGCTGGCATTATTGCAGGCCCCTGTTTTTACCAGCGACCCCAAAGAGCAGGATTATTACTGGAAGGTACGTAAGGGTTTATTTCCATCAGTTGGCGCTGTAAGGGTTAGTGGTTCAACGGTTATACTGGAGGATGTGGCATTTCCGGTTGCAAAACTGGGCGATGCGATACTCGATCTGCATAAGTTATTTAAAAAATACGAATACAATAACGCCATTGTATTTGGGCATGCTAAGGATGGCAATATTCACTTTTTGATTACTCCATCTTTTAACGATCAAAGCGAGGTAGAGCGCTACGACCACTTTATGCAGGAGATGGTTGAACTGGTGGTAAACAAACATGAAGGCACTTTAAAAGCAGAGCATGGCACTGGTCGTAATATGGCGCCTTTTGTGGAAACAGAATGGGGCGGCGACCTGTACCTGTTGATGAAACAACTGAAGCAAGCTATAGACCCGAAAGGATTGCTTAATCCGGGTGTTATTATTAACGACGATAAGGAAGTCCACATAAAAAATATAAAGCTGTTGCCAACAGTTGAGGAAGAGGTTGATAAATGTACCGAGTGCGGCTACTGCGAGCATAAATGCCCCAGCCGCAACCTAACAACTACGCCACGGCGCAGAATAGTGATCAGGCGGGAGCTTAAAAAAATGCAGCAAAGCGGTGATAAGCAAAATTACGAAACGCTGCTGAACCAATACCAGTACGATGGGCTGGATACCTGTGCGGTTGATGGTTTATGCGCCACAGCCTGCCCGGTTGATATCAATACAGGTGACCTGGTTAAGCGCCTAAGACGGGAAAATCATTCCGGTTTTGAAAATAAGATAGCCTTAATAGTTGCTAAAAATTTTAAGACTACTGTTTGGCTGGCCCGATTAGCTTTAAAAGCAGGTTCGGGTATCAATAGTATATTTGGTAAACGTACCATGACCAGGTTCACATCCAGCCTGAAAAAGTTGTTTGCCGGGATAGCTTTATGGTCGGAACAAATTAACTACCCGCCCAATCTGTCAGTATTAAAAACAACAGATAAACCTGGAAATAATAAAGCTAAAGTACTTTATTTCCCTAGCTGTATCTCCCGTATGCTGGGCAGCGGGACTGATGGTAAGAAGAATGTTATGGAAACTTTCCTGAGCGTATCTGCGAAAGCGGGCATTGAGATTGAGATACTAAAAAATAGCTCAGGAAGCTGCTGCAGCCAGATATTCTCATCAAAAGGATATAAAGATGCGTATGCTTACACCGCGAATAGTATTATTGAAACATTATGGATTGATAGCGAGCAAGGCGCTACAAAAATTGTGATAGATGTAAGTTCATGCGCCTATTCGCTTAAAAATTTAAGGCCGGTACTTAATGAGGATAATAAACTGAAGTATGATCAGTTGGATATATTCGATAGCATTGATTACCTGCATGATATAGTGATGCCACAATTAAATGTAAAAGCTAAAAAAGGATCAATAGTACTACACCCGGTTTGTTCATTGCAAAAGATGCATACACAGGATAAGTTTACGAATCTGGCAAATCATTTCGCAGAAAAAGTAACTGTGCCCTTACATGCCGGTTGCTGTGGTATGGCAGGCGATAGGGGCTTTCTATTTCCTGAATTAACGGAATCGGCTACTATGCCCGAAGCTTTAGAAGTTTGTGAACATAAATATGATGGCTATTATTCATCAACCAAAACCTGTGAAATGGCGATGTCGCAGGCGGTGAATGAGAACTATGAGTCAATTTTGTATTTAGTGGATGAGATGAACCAGGATTAAACGGATTTCATCCACTGGCTTCGGCTTGCAACTGAAGCCTACAGATATTTTTCAGTTTGCAACTGAAGTATTAAGAAGAAAAATCCTGATTCCTGAATTTTAACTCCTGATTCTTTCCTACATTTACTTTATGCAAAAAATACTGGTTGCTAATCGTGGCGAAATAGCTTTGAGGATCATGCGCTCGGCGCGAGAAATGGGAATTAAAACAGTTGCCGTTTACTCTGATGCCGACCGCGATGCATTACATGTGCGCTATGCGGATGAGGTAGTCCATATTGGAGAAGCGCCATCCAATCAATCTTATTTAGTTGCTGATAAAATTATTGATGCCTGCCGTAAAACAGGAGCGGAGGGCATACATCCGGGTTACGGTTTTCTTTCGGAGAATGCGGCTTTTGCAAGGCAGGTGCGTGAAGCCGGATTGATATTGATAGGCCCATCGCCCGAAGCTATGGAGGTAATGGGTAATAAACTATCAGCCAAAGCCGCTGCTTTAAAATATAATATACCGATGGTTCCCGGAACTGAGGAAGCCATTACAGATATAAATGACGCTAAAGAACGTGCCGTTGAAGTAGGTTTCCCTATCCTAATAAAAGCAGCCGCCGGAGGTGGTGGCAAGGGCATGCGCATAGTTGAAAGCGTTACCGATTTTGAGGAGCAGATGCAGCTGGCGGTATCAGAAGCCACTTCGGCATTTGGGGATGGCTCGGTGTTTATTGAGCGCTATGTTTCATCGCCCCGACATATTGAGATACAGGTTTTAGGCGATACACATGGTAATATCCTGCACTTGTTTGAACGGGATTGCTCGGTACAACGCCGCCATCAAAAGGTTATAGAAGAAGCGCCGTCATCGGTGTTAACTCCTGAAATTCGTGAGGCAATGGGTAAGTGCGCGGTGGATGTGGCGCGTTCAGTTAATTATACCGGCGCTGGCACAGTGGAGTTTATTATGGACGAACAGCTGAATTTCTATTTCCTGGAAATGAATACGCGACTACAAGTAGAACACCCGGTAACGGAATTTATCACAGGTATAGATCTGGTAAAAGAACAGATAAAAATTGCCAGGGGAGAAGCTATCAGCTTTAAGCAGGAAGATCTGGAAATAAAAGGCCATGCCATGGAACTACGTGTTTATGCAGAGGACCCAGCTAATAATTTTTTACCTGATATTGGTACCCTGCAAACTTACATCACACCAAAAGGCCCAGGCGTTAGGGTAGACGATGGCTTTGAGCAAGGTATGGAGATCCCAATTTATTACGACCCGATGATTGCCAAACTTATTACTTATGGTAAGGACAGGGCGGAGGCTATCGAACGTATGATTCGCGCTATTGATGAATACAGGATTACAGGGATCACTACTACATTGGCATTCGGTAAATTTGTAATGCAGCATGAGGCTTTTACCTCGGGTAATTTTGATACCCATTTTGTGAAAAAATACTTTTCGCCCGAAGTACTGCAAACAGGTAACGAAGAAGAAGCCCTGATTGCTGCCTTAGTTATGCAGAAGTTACTAAGTGAGAAAAGGATAAATGTAGCTAATGGTGTCGTTTTAGAGAGCAGCAATTGGGTAAAGAACAGAAAAAAAATCATCTAAATTAAGGTATATGTTGCACTTGAAGCATATGTGTAAAAGCCTTTACGTCACCATTCAAGTGCCTGTGACCCCCATAGCACTTCTTACAGTATATTGATAAGTCGTTCTATCAACGGTATTTGTGCCGGGTTTATTTTTTGCTTCGCGATGACAATATCAAACCATTCAGCACGGTCGACCTCGGGTATAGGGATCATTTTTCCTGATTTTGGCGGCCACTCCAGGTCAAAAACGTTACTTGCAATATTTTCGTGATGAATATCACCCTCAACAGCCCAGGCAAATACGGTTTTTCCGCTTTTCTGTTTAATGGAGCCCAAGGATATGAAGTCGCCATCAATCGGCTGACCGGTTTCTTCCTGAAACTCGCGCTTAGCTGCTGCCAATGGTTCTTCATCGTCCAAAAATTCACCTTTGGGTATCGTCCAGCTGCCGTCGTCCTTGTTTTTAAAGAACGGTCCGCCGGGATGTGCCAGGAAAACTTGTAATATGTTATCTGTTTTGCGGTATAGAAGTATTCCGGCGCTTTGTTTGGGCATAAAGGTTATAGTTACGACTAAATTAATAAACTATAAAATATTACAAATAGTTTTAGTCCCCGATCCTTAAAGGGGAGTTTTGATTAGCATAATGTCATTTTATATCGCTTACAATAAACTCATGCGTAAATAACTAAATTTGTGCTTCAATAATTCCCCCTTTAGGGGGTTAAGGGGCATATGTTTACAGGAATAATAGAAACTTTAGGTAAGGTAACCGATTTGCAACATGATCATGGTAACCTGCATATCACGGTAGAATCAGCTATCGCGACTGAATTAAAAATTGATCAGTCGGTAGCGCATAACGGCGTTTGTTTAACGGTGGTAGCACTGGCTGATGGCAGGCATACTGTTACCGCTATAGAGGAGACATTAAACAAAACCAATATTGGCGACCTTAAAATAGGCGACCTGGTAAACTTGGAACGCTGTATGCAAATGAACGCCCGCCTTGATGGCCACATCGTTCAGGGGCATGTTGACCAAACTGCTACCTGTGTAGCCTTTAACGAGCTTGATGGCAGCTGGGAATATACTTTTGAATATAACGCCGCTGTAGGTAACGTTACTGTAGAAAAAGGCTCGATCTGTGTAAATGGTATAAGCCTTACTGTTGTGAATTCCTTTGCCAATACTTTTTCCGTAGCCATAATACCTTATACTTTTGAGCATACCAATTTGCAGCATGTGCGTGTAGGCTCATTTGTGAATCTGGAGTTTGATATTATTGGGAAATATGTGGCGAGGTTGATGAATAGATAAGGGAACCTGGATTTTTAAAGCAGGATTTTGAGATTTTTTCGATTTACAGGATGTTTTCAAGCATCATGATAATTCGTTTAATCCGATAAATCCTGGTTCTTATTTGCTCAGGATATCAATCCTACTTTTGGCATACGCAATATAACTCTGCTGGTTCTTCGCCGGCTTTGCTTCCAGAAATTTCTTATAATATTTTATGGCGGAGCTTTTATTCTTCAACTCCGTATCATACAAATTAGCCAATGAATACCAGGTTATAGGCATTTCTGTAAATTGTAATGCTTTTTGATAGGCTATTTCTGCCTTTTTAAACTTCTTAAGCGTTTCGTAAGTATCAGCTATTTCGCTGTAATAACTGTTAATATTGGGTGATATCCCCTGGATAATAGTCTTTTGGAAATAGGAGATAGCCTTATCATAATCCTTTAATGCTTTATAGCAGGCACCTGTAAAATAGTACGTTGTTTCGTTTTGTTCCGGATCCGCGATCTGACTAAAAGTTTCGATACTGCATTTGTATTGGTTTAGATTATAATAGGCTATGCCCAACTGTGTTAAAATCGATCCGGATTGATTACCCAATAACAGAATTTTTTCGCAGTTATTGGCAGTTTCCGGCCATTTCTTTTGGTTGTATTCCAGTTTCACAAGGCTCTGCAGTAAGATCATATTTTCAGGATCAGCGATAATGGCACGATCTAAAACCTTTTCCGCGCCAGCATATGCCTTTAAACTGATGTACATATCACCAAGGTCTGATGCTATATCTGCATCTTCCGGGTTTAGCTTATTGGCTTTTATAAGGTAATTTACCGCAGCAATCACATCCTTTTTATCAAGACTGATCTTTGCCAATTGTTTGTATATAATAAAGTTGGATGTATCTTTTGCAATGATTTTTTTATAAAATACTTCCGCATTTATTTCATTTCCCCGGCGTAGGTTAATACTGCCCAAACTGTATAAGACCGATGTGCTGGTGGAATCTATTGCATATACTCGTTCATAATAATTTTCAGCTTCAGGTAATTTGCCATTCATTTGGTTGCAGTAGGCAAGGGCTTTTAATATTTTGACGTTAGTGATTGGTTCGGGGTTGTTTTGCTTCAGGTAATCTGCAGCAAGATCAAAGCGTTGGTTCTGATAATAATCAAGTAATAAAACATTGTTTTGTTTGGTAGTATCCTGCGAAAAAGCAGGTTGAAAGAAGTTGATAAAAAGGAGTAGGAAGATGTAATATTTCATATAACTAAATTATTAGTTATAAACTATAAATCCAAATTATTAAACAAAATAGCTGAATAGGGGTTGTATTGATATAATTTAAAAACGACAACACTATGGATAAGTTAAAGAAATTTGCG
>JAMFSA010000089.1 GCA_026225055.1 Mucilaginibacter xinganensis
ACATGAAGCTGAACATAGACTACCAGGAAAAATTCCAGTCGAGGCATATAGCTCCTAATCAGGCTGATACTGCTCAAATGTTAAAGACCATCGGCGTTAATTCGCTTGATGAATTGATAGATCAAACGGTACCCGCGGGCATCAGGCTAAAAGCACCACTGAGTTTACCTGCTGCAAAAAGCGAGTTCGATTACCTGAATACGCTTAAACAAACTGCGTCAAAAAACAAGGTATTCAAATCGTATATAGGCCAGGGATATTATGATGTGATAGTTCCCGGCGTAATACAGCGTAATATTTTGGAGAATCCCGGATGGTACACCCAGTACACACCATACCAGGCCGAGATAGCGCAGGGCCGTTTACAGGCACTGTTAAACTTCCAGACCATGGTCATCGACCTTACCGGGATGGAAATTGCCAACGCTTCCTTATTGGACGAGGGCACCGCCGCTGCAGAAGCCATGTTTATGCAGTACAGCCTGCGTAAAAATCAAAACGCAAATACCTTCTTCGTTTCGCAGGAACTTTTCCCGCAAACTATTGATATTTTAAAAACCCGCTCACAGCCATATGGCATTGAGCTGCAAATAGGCGATCACCGTACTGCTGAACTAACCGACAATATGTTCGGTGCCATAGTACAATACCCTGCCGGTGATGGTGAAGTTTATAACTATGCTGATTACGCTGCACAGGCACACGCCAAAGGCATTAAGCTAACCGTAGTAGCCGACCTGATGAGCTTGGTGCTGTTAACCCCTCCGGGTGAATGGGGCGCTGATATCGTAGTTGGCACCAGTCAGCGTTTCGGTGTACCAATGGGCTTTGGCGGCCCGCATGCGGCATTCTTCGCTACTAAGGAGGAATATAAAAGATCAATCCCCGGCCGTATAATTGGTGTTACTATTGACAGCGCAGGCGATTACGCGCTACGCATGGCCCTGCAAACCCGCGAGCAGCACATCCGCCGCGATAAAGCAACCTCAAACATTTGTACCGCGCAGGCATTACTGGCAATTATGGCCGGTATGTATGCTGTTTACCATGGCCCGCAAGGCTTAAAGCTGATTGCTGAAAGGATCCATGGCTTATCTGTTTTACTGGCTGATTCATTAGGGCAATTAGGCTACGAGCAGCTTAACGACACTTATTTTGATACCGTTAAGTTCGACCTGGGCGTATTAGCCGGACCGATCCACGGCGAAGCCCTGAACAACGAAATGAACCTGCGCTATAACGGCTCAATTGCTACCATTTCTGTTGATGAAACTACTTCGGTTGAGGATATAAAAACTATAGTTCGCTTTTTTGCCAAAGTAAAAGGCAAAACATTGAATGATGTAAGCTTTGACGATCTGAAAGCTAACGTTAATTCAATTATCCCTGCCGAACTGCAACGCACATCAGCATACTTAGCGCATAAACTATTCAACTCGCACCATTCAGAACATGAAATGCTGCGCTATATCAAATCGCTTGAGGCAAAAGACCTTTCGCTTTGCCACTCCATGATCGCTTTGGGCTCATGTACCATGAAACTTAATGCTACTACCGAAATGGTACCCGTTACCTGGGCAGAGTTCAGCAAAATGCACCCTTTTGCCCCGGTTGACCAAACCGGCGGCTACATGCAGCTATTTGATGAGTTGAATAAATGGTTGAGCGAGATCACCGGCTTCGCCGCCATGAGCTTGCAGCCTAACGCAGGCGCGCAGGGCGAATATGCGGGCTTAATGGTTATCCGCGCTTATCATATAGATAGGGGCGAGGGCCACCGTAATATCGCGTTGATCCCTTCTTCTGCACACGGCACCAACCCCGCATCAGCAGCAATGGCAGGTATGAAAATTGTTGTAGTTAAATGCGATGACAACGGCAACATTGATGTAGCCGACTTGAAAGCAAAAGCCGATCAATACAAAAATGATCTTTCATGCTTCATGGTTACTTACCCGTCAACACATGGTGTTTTTGAGGAGTCGATCATCGAGATCTGCGAGGTTATCCACCAGAATGGCGGCCAGGTTTATATGGATGGCGCTAACATGAACGCACAGGTTGGCCTAACCAGTCCGGCTAATATAGGTGCCGACGTTTGCCACCTTAACTTACACAAAACCTTTTGCATACCGCATGGTGGTGGCGGCCCTGGCATGGGCCCAATTGGCGTAGCCAAACACCTGGTTCCGTTTTTACCGGGCCATGCTGTGGTTGATATCGACCAGGGAAAATCTATTCACGCTGTATCAGCAGCGCCATGGGGTTCAGCATCTATATTAATCATATCACACGCCTACATAGCTATGATGGGCGCTGATGGTTTAACCAATGCAACCCGTTACGCTATATTAAATGCTAACTATATCAAAGCACGCCTGCATCACCATTACCCGGTATTATACACCGGTGTGCATGGCCGTTGCGCGCATGAAATGATATTGGATTGCCGTTCATTTAAGCCTTTCGGCATCGAGGTTACTGATATTGCCAAGCGTTTAATGGATTATGGTTTCCACGCGCCAACTGTATCATTCCCGGTTGCGGGCACGGTAATGGTTGAGCCGACAGAATCAGAGCCAAAACATGAGCTTGACCGTTTTTGCGATGCTATGATAGCCATCCGCCACGAAATTGACGCGGTTGAAAAAGGCCTATCCGACAAAACAGACAACCCGTTAAAGAACGCGCCGCATACTGCCGCTATAATTACAGCTAATGAGTGGGACCACCCATACACCCGTCAAAAAGCAGCTTACCCGCTGCCATATGTTGCAGCTTATAAGTTTTGGCCGTCGGTTGGGCGTGTTAATGATACATATGGCGATAGAACGCTCATTTGCTCATGCCCTCCATTAACGGATTATGAGTTTGAAGAAAGCGAAGTAACTACCCCTGAATACGGTACGTGATAAATGTGCGGATTACAGATGTGCAGATGATTTATTTGCTTAGCATCTGTAATCTCAATCTCTACTTATCATCCTAAGGAACGAATGATCTTTTAAGTGACTAACACTTAAAAGATCATTCGCTACGTTTTAGCAAATCACTTCATCTGAGGCATCTAATAACATCTTTTAGCCTCTGAAATGACAAAAAACAACATTAATTTATAATTAAGTTTTTTAGCGCAAAAATCCTGTTAATTTTGCCCTTAACATATAACTTATTAATTAAATATTTTTATACTATCTTTATATTCCCGATAATAAACCTTTACTGCTAAAACTTATAGGAATATAACTTTTTTTTTGGAGCCCCGTATAAAGGATACGAACATCTGTACACATGAATAGTAATAACCGGGACATTAGCATCTTATTAGTTGATGACGATGAAATAAACAACTTCATCTCTATTAAACTAATAAAAAAAGCATTATTGTCTACCGAAATAGCAGCTTGCTTAAATGGAAAATTTGCCATTGAGCAGCTTATTGAAATGCAGAAAAAAGGGGTAGATAAATTACCCGATTATATCTTACTCGATATAAATATGCCCATCATGAACGGATGGGAGTTTTTAGATGAATATATACGTTTAAATATCGACCCGGTTGGTAAAACCAAGATATTTATCATTTCTTCATCTGTTTTTAGTAATGATATTAATAAAGCACGATCGTACCCGCTGGTAAAAAGCTTTATCTCTAAGCCCCTCAGCGTTGATAAGATAAAAGAAATGTTTGAGATAGCGAACCAGGCTTAAGCCGGGATAACGCTAAAATGTTCGTCAGTATAAGTTACCTTTCCTACCGCTATGGATTTTGCGTGATAAAACAAGCAGGTCCAATCTTCAGCCGCCGCCTTTTCACCATATTCCTGCCTTAATTGCATAGCTTTGTGCCCATCGTAATCATATTTAGCTACAAAACGCCTTAATAATTGCTCAGGCTCGGGTAATTCGTCACCACCAAAGAAGCATTTTTCACCTTTCTCTTCAATCAAAAAAACCTGGTGATATGGGCAATGCCCGCCCGATAACTCATAGGTTATACCTGCTTTCAACTCGCCCGATCCTTCAACTAATTTCATTTCAACCGTCCCCTGCAATGCTTCGAAGATCTCTTTGTGATAGGAAGATGATTTACCTGACAGGCCAAACTCCCATTCTCCTTTTTGCACCACATGCGTAGCATGCGGAAAGCTTGACACCAGTTTACCATTGCGTTCCACCACCAAACCGCCTGAATGATCATAATGCAGGTGCGACATCAGCACCAATGTCACCTCATCCGGGTCGAAGCCCGAGTTACGGATATGCTGATGTAGGAACAATTCGTCGCGGGTATCCTTATAACCAAGCCCGGTATCAAATAATATCAGGTCACGGGCGGTTTTAACCAGGAAAGGGTTAACATGTATGAACAATGACCCCGGCCTGTCCTTAGCGTTATCAGTTTGCGGGTTAAAAGGAATAAATTTTTTGGAAGCATCTACCGAATATGATCCCTCACCTAACGCGAAAATCTCCATAATATATGATCAAGCTTTTTATAAAATTCCATATAATAAATTGTGCTTCACCCTCTTTCCGCCGCAGGCGAAGAGAGGGTGGTCAAGCGCAGCAAAAACCGGGTGAGTTGGCGGAGCGCGTTTAAGTTGTTTACATCATAGTTCCCCTCTTGAGGGTGCTAATATAGCAATTTACACTAAATTTATTAACAGGTTGATAATTAAATAGTTATGGATAAAATAAATATAACAATAGAGAGCCTCGTTGCTATTATAGATAGCAATTATGTGAATGATTCTTTAAAAACAAAGGCTGAAAGCATACTTGAATTTGTTTTAAATACCGCTATTCCGTCTGACTTGAAGAAAGTTCAAACCCATAAAAACCATCAGCAACAAACAGACCTGTAATAGTATTCCTATATCTACAAGTAAAATAATCGACATAGGTTACACTTTTTTCAACGATTATTAATTTAGTCCTTTTGTCAACTATATGATAGACAATGTCACCTGCTTTAAATTCCGATTTTTCCATTATGTATTTATTTATAGTGTAATTTAATTCTTATGGAACAAAATATTAGTGATTCAACCTCCATAGAAGAGATGATAGCGTCTGGTAAGGTAATGGTTTATCATATAACCAATCTTGCAGGTCATAGAGTACAAATACTTCATACTCCGTGGCAGTCGTCTGTTGTGGTTCAATCTCTTGTTCACGGAGAAGTCTTGCAGAACTTAATAAATCAGGATAATCAAATTGAGCGGGAAAGACTATCAGATTTGTTATTATGAAGCCCTTATTGTTGTAATTTAATATTTGTTCATTTTCTGTTCTAAATTTAGAAGCCTCTTCGTAAGTCATAATTCACATTTTACCCAAATATAGCTATTTAGTGTAAACTATGGCTTAAACTTTAGTGTAATTTTGTATATTAATGCCCTCTTGAGAGGGGTTAGGGGTGTGTTATACGTTTGCATTGGGCGTTGCCTGCGGCCCGGGCTGTACGCTTATACTGCTCGGGCCTTAATCACGGCCTGCACTGAGGCCCTCGAAGTGGCCGGTATCCGCTGCCATCCCTAACGCGAAACTTCGACGCGCTCCGTTAACTCACCCCGACATCGTTTCACTCGTCGACCCTCTCCCGCAAGCGGGAAAAAGGGTTAGGAAAACATCCTCAAATCATCTGCACATTTGCACACCCGCACATCTGCACATTTTCTTATCTTTACTGTTTAATAAGCTACAAAGATATGCAAAAACGGTGGGCGATAAGGGAAAATACGGATGAACAAGCGATAAGCAATTTAGCCGCCGAATTAGCAATCACCCCCGTTTTAAGTAAACTACTGGTACAAAGAGGTATTGATACTTTTGAGGGTGCCCGTTACTTCTTCCGCCCCGACCATCGCCACCTGCATGATCCCTTCCTGATGAAGGATATGGAGAAGGCGATTGACTGTATTGAGGAGGCTATAAAAACCAACGAAAAGATATTAGTTTACGGCGATTATGATGTGGATGGCACCACGGCGGTATCAGTAGTGTATGGTTTTTTTAAAAAATATCACCGTCACCTGGAGTATTATATCCCCGACAGGTATAAAGAAGGTTACGGCATATCAACCCAGGGCATTGATTATGCAGCAGAGCATGAATTTTCATTGATAATAGCACTGGATTGCGGTATTAAATCAGTTGAAAAAATAGCTTATGCCAATGAGTTGGGGATTGATTTCATTATCTGCGATCACCATACGCCGGGCGATGAACTGCCGGAAGCCGTTGCTGTGCTCGACCCCAAGCGTGCCGATTGTGAATATCCTTACAAAGAATTATCCGGCTGCGGTATTGGTTTTAAACTGATACAGGCTTTTGCCGAAAGAAATAATATACCTTTTGAAGAAGTAAGCTGCTATTTCGACCTGGTGGCTATCAGCATTGCCTGTGATATTGTGCACATAACCGGCGAGAACCGGGTATTAGCTTATTATGGCTTATATAAACTGAATAACAACCCCTGCATTGGCGTAAAAACACTGATGGAAGTGGCCGGCAAAACCAGTAATTACAGCATTGCCGATATTGTTTTCCTGCTTGGCCCGCGCATTAACGCCGCCGGAAGGATTGATGATGCCAAGCATGCCGTTGAACTGCTGATAGCCTGTAATGAGGAAAACGCCAAAGAAAAAGGCGAACTCATCAACATAAAAAACACCGAACGCAAGGGGCACGACCTTTCCATAACCGACGCTGCGCTAAGCATGATAGATAATGACGCGATATTGATCGGCCGAAAATCTACCGTGGTATTTAATGAGAACTGGCATAAGGGGGTGATTGGTATTGTAGCATCGAGGCTTACCGAAAAATATTACCGACCAACCGTAGTGCTCACCCACTCCAACGGGCACGTGGCTGGTTCGGCGCGCTCTGTTTTGGGTTATGATCTGTACGAAGCGCTATGCGGCTGCAGTGATTTGCTTATTCAGTTTGGGGGCCACAAATACGCGGCAGGATTAACCATGGCTCCCGAAAATGTGGATGCCTTCATCAACCGGTTTGAGGAAGTGGTAAGCTCCACCATTACCGATGAGCAATTGATACAGCAGATCTTAATTGATGCCGAGCTACAGTTAACAGATATAGAATCGAAATTTTTCAGGATCCTGAACCAGTTCGCGCCGTTTGGGCCCGAGAATATGTCGCCGGTGTTCATCAGCAAAAATGTGTATGTTAGCGGCAACGCGGGGCTGGTGGGCAGCAACCATATTAAGATGACGGTAATGCAACCCGGCTCGGCTATGTTTGATTGTATAGCCTTTAACCACGGCGAATACCTGAGCAAAATAAAAAAAGATACCCCTTTTGATATTTGTTATAGCATTGAGGAAAATATTTGGCGGGATAAACGTTCTATACAATTAAATATTAAAGGAATTAGGATTGGTGATTAGAGGTTAGTGATCAGAGATTAGTTTTTTAACTTCGCTCACTAGATCAAAATCAGCGAAATCCTATAATCAAAAATAATCAGCGGTTAATGAATTTAAGGGCAGATAATTTATTAAAGAAATACAAACAGCGTACGGTTGTAAATGATGTATCATTCAACGTATCGCAGGGTGAGATAGTTGGTTTACTTGGGCCGAACGGTGCAGGGAAAACCACTTCGTTTTACATGATTGTGGGCCTGATAAAACCCAACGAAGGCACTATCCATTTAGATGACCAGGATATTACTACCGACCCCATGTACCGCCGCGCGCAAAAAGGCATCGGCTACCTGGCGCAGGAAGCATCGGTTTTCCGTAAACTCTCTGTTGAGGATAACATTAAAGCGGTACTTGAAATGGGTAAAATGCCCAAAGAGCGCCAGCGTGATAAACTGGAAGAACTGATAGACGAGTTCAGCTTGCATAAAGTGCGCAAAAACCGTGGCGACCTGCTTTCGGGTGGTGAACGCCGCCGTACCGAAATTGCCCGCGCCCTTGCCGCCGAGCCGAATTTTATTT
This sequence comes from Mucilaginibacter xinganensis, assembly GCA_026225055.1. Taxonomy (GTDB): domain Bacteria; phylum Bacteroidota; class Bacteroidia; order Sphingobacteriales; family Sphingobacteriaceae; genus Mucilaginibacter; species Mucilaginibacter xinganensis_A. The sequence continues at coordinate 7,977 of JAMFSA010000089.1, forward strand.
TATTAGATGAGCCCTTTGCAGGTGTGGATCCGATTGCGGTAGAAGAGATCCAGGCAATGGTTTACAAGCTGAAACACCGCAACATAGGTATCCTTATTACCGACCACAACGTGCAGGAAACATTATCCATTACTGATCGTGCCTACCTGCTTTTTGAAGGAAAAATACTGGAATCGGGCGTACCTGAGATATTAGCCGCTAATGAACTGGTTAGAAAAGTTTATCTTGGTGCAAACTTTGTATTGAAAAGAAAAACGTTCGCTATATAACAGCCTATGCCCATCTTCAACTCCGTTTTTACCTGGTTCATGAAAAAGCGCATCCACCAGATAGAGCTTTTTATGAAATACCCCAACGAGGTGCAGGAAGAATGGTTTGAACAATTGATATCAGGCGCGGAGCAAACCGAGTGGGGTAAGCTGTACCAATACAAAACTATCAGCACGCTCAGTCAGTTTAAGCAGCGTGTACCCATCCAAAATTATGATACGCTTAAGCCTTACATTGAGCGCATGCTCAAAGGCGAGCAGAACGTTCTTTGGCATTCGGGCATCAGGTGGTTCGCCAAATCATCGGGCACTACCAGCGACAGGAGCAAATTCATCCCCGTAAGCGAAGAATCATTAGAGGAATGCCATTTAAAGGGCGGTAAAGATATGCTTACCCTCTATTTTAATAATCGCCCTAATGCCCGCATTTTTACCGGTAAAAGCTTAACGCTCGGCGGCAGCAACCAGGTTAACCAACTGCACCCCGACGCATCCTTTGGCGATCTTTCAGCAGTGATCATGAAAAACCTGCCCCTTTGGGCCGAATTTTACCGTACCCCGCATTTGGATATTGCACTGATAGAGGATTTTGAAGAAAAGATAGAAAAAATGGCGCATGCCACTATTGATGTTAACGTTACCAGCCTCAGCGGTGTGCCCACCTGGAACCTGCTGTTGTTTAAACGCATCCTGGAGATCACCGGCAAAAACAACCTGCTCGAAGTTTGGCCTAACCTTGAGCTTTACTTCCACGGCGCGGTAAACTTTACACCTTATCGCGAACAGTTCAGGAAATTGATCCCAAATGATGATATGTATTACCTGGAAACCTATAATGCCTCCGAAGGCTTTTTTGGCATACAGGATAGTTTCGATTCCGGAGATATGCTGCTCATGCTGGATTATGGCATCTTCTACGAGTTTTTACCACTCGAACACCTGAACAATGACAATCCCAAAACGCTAACACTTGACGAGGTTGTACTTAACAAAAACTACGCGCTCATCATCAGCACCAATGCCGGTTTATGGCGATATATGATAGGGGATACGGTGCGTTTTACATCGCTTGCGCCTTATCGTATCCAGATCACCGGTCGCACCAAACATTTCATCAATGCCTTTGGCGAAGAACTGATCATTGATAATGCCGAACGCGCTTTAGCCGAGGCATGTAGCCAAACCGGAGCCATCATCCGCGATTATACTGCCGCCCCCGTTTATTTTAACGGCAACGAATGCGGTGCCCACGAATGGGTGATAGAATTTGAGCAAAAACCCGCCGAGTTTGAGCGCTTTGTTGACCTGCTTGATGAAACCCTGCGTCGCATTAACTCCGATTATGATGCCAAGCGCTTTAAAGATATGGCCCTGCGCCGCCCTATAGTGCGCAAAGCCCCGCAAGGCACTTTTTTTAATTGGCTCAGGGAGCGAGGCAAACTCGGCGGCCAAAATAAAGTGCCCCGTCTGGCCAATGACCGGGAGTATATGGATAGTATTTTGAAGATGATGGAGTTGGTAGGGTAACTTGCCTCTCTAATTTGTCATGCTGAGGTACGAAGCATCTATCATACAAGCGGATAGAACACCAATGGCGCAAGCCTTGTGCCTGAAATTCCTTGCGCGGCAGTTGACTTGTGTCTGCTTAATATTTAACAAAGCTCTGCATCTATCATTTAAAATGTCTGATCATTCGGTATCTTAATATAATTGAATTTAGAAGCCTCTTTTCATTTCTCTTGTTTAACATAGTTTAACTTTGTGGCAGGTTTCTTTTATCTAAACGGTTTTATCTTTGACCTATGCGTTTTTCCTGGCTTCTTTTTTTATTAAATCTCGCACTGGTTGTTAATTCATCAGCACAGAATACACAGATCCATCCATTTAGTATCGAAGGCAGTATTAATGCTGATACCGGCACTATAAAATTAGCTCTTGTTAACGACACCAGTTATTACCCACAATCGGCCCGTAATTTCACTGCAAAAATTCTGCATGGAAAATTTACTATAGCCGGGAACATACCTTATCCACAAGCCTATGAAATTGCTTTACTGCCGTTTCATTTATCGCACTTATTTTTAATTGATACCGGTGCTCAAAAAGTTGTTATCAACGTCGACTCCATGAGGGAAACTCCAAAAAGCAGCAGTTACGCCATGCGCGAATATTATGAAGATTATATGCCTGCATTCACCAAAATACATGCGGAAAACATCAAATTTTCAGCAAAATGGAATCCCTTGTATGCTCAATATCATTATAAGTTCCCTGATAGCCTGCAATTAGCTTTTAGCCGGCAAAGAAATCTGCTGGATGCCAAAAGCGATAGCTTATTATTGTGTTACGTAGCTGCCCATCCAAATTCATTTTGGGGACTATGGATGTTGGTAGACCTTAATAATTTCGGATATTATCCCAGGTTCGACAGTATATATGCTAAATTTTCCGATTCGCTAAAAAATACATTAACAGGAAAAACCCTGCGTAGCAAACTGATCTATGAAAGTATATTGGCCGAAGGCAGGCAATTTCCTTATATTTTATCTGTCGATAAAAAATACAAGAAGCTGGACGAGAACTATTTTAAAAAGGGTAAATACACCCTTCTTGATTTTTGGTACAGCCACTGCGGAATTTGTATAAGCCAATTTCCAGACTTAAATGCGCTTTATAAAAAGTACAATGCACACGGCTTCAATATTATTAGTATAACAACCGATGTAGCTAAATACCGCGAAAATTGGTTACTGCAAATAAAACTGCACAAACCTTTGTGGCCGCAATATTGGGATATTAATGGTAAGGAAACAGCAAAGCTATCCATCAATGCCTTTCCAACTAATTTTTTACTGGATGGAACGGGTAGGATCGTCAAACGTGATCTTTCGACGGCTGAGTTGAAGAAATTCCTGGAAAATAATCTTTAACATGTCGATAAGATGGGTGTTTTTGAATTGATGAAACTTGTTGCTATTTGTGAAAAATAATTTGCAAAAGCCTCAGAACATGAAATATCTATTATACAAGCGCACAGAATGCAGATAGATCCTTCGCGATAGCGAAGGGTGACAATTCGTTTTAAAACAAAAAACCTCGTTACATACTATCACAGCATGTAACGAGGCCTCTTTTCCGCCAGCCAGCGGATCTTAATTATCTTTTAAATCCGAAATCGAAATTCCGAAATCCGATATTATAAAGACAGTATCTCTACTATCTTCAAAAACTTATCGTTTATTTCGTGACTGTGCTTAATAGCATGATCAAACGGAGTGTAGGATATTTCGTTATGTATCACGCCTACCATTTCGCCACTACGGCCGTCTCTCAACGCTTCAACTGCAGCAACACCTACACGGCTTGCCAGCACACGATCCATACAAGTTGGTTTGCCACCACGCTGTATGTGCCCCAGTATAGATACGCGGGTATCATAATGCGGAAATTTCTCGGTTATAATGCGGCCAATTTCAAAAGCGCCACCGGCGTCATCACCTTCGGCTGCTATAATAATCCTTGATGTTTTGTCCTTACGGCCATTCTCCAGCCTATCGAATAAACCGGCCATGCCATTTTTATTCTCAGGTATTAAAATAGCCTCAGCACCTGCTGCAATACCGGTTCTTAAAGCAATAAGGCCCGAATCGCGGCCCATAACCTCAACAATAAATAAACGATCGTGAGATTCTGCCGTATCGCGGATCTTGTCAACAGCATCAACTACCGTATTTATGGCAGTGTCATAACCTATGGTAAAATCAGTACCGGCAAGGTCATTATCAATAGTACCGGGTAAACCCAGTACAGGTATATCAAACTCCTGACTAAAGATCTTCGCGCCGGTAAAAGTACCGTCGCCACCAATGGCAATAAGCGCGTCTATATTGTTTTTCTTTAAATTTTCGTAAGCTATTTTGCGGCCTTCGGCAGTTTTAAATTGTTCGCTGCGGGCCGTTTTTAAAATAGTGCCACCGCGTTGTACAATGTTCGATACTGATTTGCGGTGCATCGGCATAAAATCGCCTTTTATCATGCCTTCATAGCCACGGATAATACCCGTAACCTGTATATCATAATATAATGCTGTACGTACAACTGCCCTAATGGCAGCATTCATGCCCGGCGCATCGCCGCCTGAGGTATATAATCCGATATTTTTAATTTGCGTCATTTTTTTTGAAAGGCGCTTCTTGCGTATAAATTGTACTTAAACGTTTGAGTAAAGTCAGTTAGGGTTAATTAGCGCACCCTTTAATTTCCGCAAAAATACATTAATTTTTTATCCGATTAAGGCTTTTTACGTTTATTGTTAAATAACGCTCCCTATTAACTGACAGGTATACAGTTAAAGAAAAATATTTCTTTACAGGATAGGTTAGCCGTTTTGTAATTTGAAAAAAGAAAAAAGAGCTTGCCCTCTTTATCGCTCGCGATAGAGAGGGCGGTCGAGCGGAGCAACGACCGGGTAAGTCCACGAAGCGCGAAAAAGCATCTACGCTATAGTTTCCCTCTTGAGAGGGGTTAGGGGTGTGTAAGCAGTTATGCAAGTTACTATTCATCAGCCACCGCCAAAATACCATTCTTAACACTTTCATCAATCAACTGCTTGGCAAATGCCCAAAGATATTCTGAGCCTTTTGCTATTACGCTCTTTTTCTCTAACACCTTTTCATACCGCACATCAAATTCCTTCCAGGTGCCACCACCGTTCGATATGTTTTGCAGCAAGGGTTCTAACCTGTCCATTGCGCGTGCAAATTTAGCTTCCATTGTTATGCCCGATTCAAACTCATTCCATAAAGCAATTAATTCTGCCGACTGTTCAGCGGGTAACAAACCAAAAATACGTTCGGCTGCTTTTTGTTCTGCCTCAGTGTTGGTGTGGCTAATGGCTGTGTCATACAGAAAGATATCCCCGGCACCAATTTCAACCACATCATGTATCAGCAGCATTTTAACAACCTTTAAAATATCTACCGGCTCATTGGCATATTCTGCCAAAATAATAGCCATGATAGCCAAATGCCAGCTATGCTCGGCATCATTTTCATTTCTTTCGCTGTTAAAGAGTTTTGTTTTCCGCAGGATGTATTTAACCTTGTCGATCTCGTGGATGAAAGCCACTTGTTTAAGAAGATGCTCAAAATTCATGTTGGTATGTTTAAGCATTGTAAAGGTAAGGATTATTGCGGGAGTTGATGCAGCATCTGCGTCATAGTTACCCTGTTGAGAAGGGTTAGGGGTATGTTATGCGCTGTAAAGGCAACTAATCACTGATCAACCCATCTCTGACCATTAAATTAAGGGCATTACCTTGCGGCCCGGGCTGTTCGCTAAAAGTTATCAGCCGGCACATAGTCCGAAAGTTGAAACTGTATAAACAGCTTTTCCTGATGTGTTTTGTTGCCTTGCATCACCTAAAATAATCATTATAACAGGCTTAATAAAACTATCTTATTAATAATCTGTCAGTTGCGCAACAACAACTAAAGCGGGAGAGAGGGTCGAAAAAATGTTTTAACCTCAAATATCATATCTATTTTCTGCAAATATCATATCTTAGTCCCCTTAAAAGATTATAACCTAAGTTAATGAAAGAGGGATTAAAAATAGCTGTCGGCAGCGATCATGCCGGATTCGAATATAAACTTGCCTTGGCCGAAAATTTAACAACAGCTACAGAAGTAAGAGATTTTGGCACCTATTCTTCCGTATCTGTTGATTATCCTGATTTTGCCCATCCCGTGGCCCTTGCTGTTGAAAGCGGCGAATTCGATTTCGGTATTTTGGTTTGCGGCAGCGCAAATGGAGTAGCCATAACCGCTAACAAACACCAAGGCATCCGTGCTGCTATCTGCTGGAACACGGAGATAGCCGTTTTAGCCCGCAGTCATAACAACGCGAACATCGTTTGTATCCCCGCCCGTTTTATTTCACTTGATGAAGCCAAAGCAATTGTTGAAGCCTTTTTCAGCACTGATTTTGAAGGCGGCAGACATGCGGATAGGGTTGATAAGATAAGCTGTTAAAGGGGAAGTAATAATACCTCTCTTCGCGCGTCATTGACATGCGAAGAAAAAACAATTCCGGGCACGTCTAAAACATCTCCGTCTGTTTCCCACCCTTCGGCACAAATAGCGTATAATCAAACGGAGGCATTTCTCTCCCGGCTAAAAAGCGGTTACAGGCCATGCGGTACATCTGGTGGATGGAATCGGCAATTGCACCATCGCCGCTCATACGCCTGCCGAAATTACTGTCGTTGAGTTTACCATCGTGGCAGGATTTTATCATGTTTAATACCTTTTCGGCCCTGTCGGGGAAGGCTTTGTATATCCAGTCGGAAAAGATCTCGGAAATGCTGCCGTTTAACCGTACTATGGTAAAGCCTGCAGCAACTGCACCCCTATCGGCTGCAGCCTTAATAATATTGGGCACCTCCTGGCTGTTTAAGCCGGGGATGATGGGTGCTGCCATCACCCTTACCGGGATACCCAGCTCTGAGAGCTTTTGAATCACCGCCAGCCTACCAGTAGCCGTTACGGTACGTGGCTCAAGCTTTTGCCTTAATTGTTCGTTGAGCGAGGTTATTGACACATTCACGTGCACCAGGTTCATGGCTGATAGCTCGGTGAGGATATCCAGATCACGCAGGATCACATTGTTTTTGGTGATGATGCTTACCGGGTTGCGGTACTGCAGAAATATTTGCAACAGAGAGCGGGTTATTTTCAGCTTGCGCTCAAGTGGCTGGTAACAATCTGTATTGCCCGATAACAGGATAGCCACCGGCTGATAATTTTTTTTGTTGAAGTATTGCTCCAATAATTCGGCGGCATTGCGCTTTACTACAATCTTGCGTTCAAAATCGAGCCCGGCGCTAAAGCCATAGTATTCATGCGTATTGCGGGCGTAGCAGTAAATGCAACCATGCTCGCAGCCCTGGTACGGGTTTATGGAGAACATATGGCTCAGATCAGGACTATTGGATTCGCTTACGATCTTTTTAGGGTTCTCCTCAAAAATCTGTGTCGCAGTATTCTCTAACAAAGGCTCGTCAAGCCCTTCAATATGCTCCAGCACATATTTGCTTTTTAAAAACTTGTTGTGTGTGTTTACCTGCGCTCCCCGGCCTTTAAAAAAATCGGCGTTATCTTCATGTGACATACCAACAAATTTGCTAATATTTTTAGCAAATTACAAATCGATCAGCTTATTTTTTATGGCGTATAAAACCAGTCCTACCCGGCTCTTTATCTGTAATTTTTCAAATAGCTGGTCGCGGTAACCATCAACGGTGCGGGCGCTGATACACATCTGGTCGGCAATTTCTTTGTAGGTAAGCTCGGTTCCGGCAAGTTTCAGGAATGCTATTTCGCGGTTGTTTAATTTTATTTGCTGGTCCTGCTGCTGGTTAAAATTGTTGAGTAAATGGCGGGTAACAAAGTCGGGGTAATAAACTTCTCCCTGGGCAACACGCTGCAATGCCTGTTCAAACTCATTTGGTTCGGCATCTTTAAGCAAATAGCCCTTAACGCCCATTTTAATCATTAGGAGCACCTTGTCAGCATCCTCAAACATGGATAATACAATAATTTTCACATCGGGGTAGGTATTGCGCAGCCACTGAGCGGTAGCAATGCCATCTTTTTTAGGCATATTGATATCCAACAATAGAATATCGGGCTTTAGTTTGGGAGTGAGCTTACGCATCAGTTCTTCACCGTCCGATGCTTCAAAAAGGATCTTATATTGCGGGAGCAATTTATTGATGAGTGAAGCTATACCGCTCCTGAAGAGTCGGTGGTCATCAACCAGAACTATTTGTAGGGGGGCCATATAATTGTTGGTCTAAAGGGTTTAGGGTAACCTTAATACAACAACCTTTACCCGGCAAACTGTCAATAGTTGCAACAGCGCCAATCAAGGCTGCCCTGCTCTGCATATTTTTTAACCCGGAACCCAAACTCTCTTCAATTAACCAGGGGGAAAAACCTATGCCATCATCTTCGAGGGTTAAGTTAAGTAATAGTTTAGAATATTGCAAGTTGATTTTCAAATGTTTAGCTCCGGAATGCTTCAATGTATTATTTAATGCCTCCTGAAAAATACGAAACAACACAAGTTCGCGTTGTTCGCCCAGTGTATAGGCTTCGCCTTCAACTACAATCTGTGTATTTACAAGGCCGCTGCTGTTAATGCGCTCTGATTCAATTTCGAGTGTTTTTACCAGGCCAAGCCGGGCAATATGCTCAAAGCTTAAACTTTTCGATAGGTTTCGCAGGTCGTTTATGGTTTGGGCAATTAGTTCGCGGCTTTCGTTTACTTTGTTTTTGCAATGTTCATCGGTGGGGTCTATCATGGCCAGGTTTAGTTTTACAAATGAGAGCACCTGGGTAATATTATCATGTATTTCGCGGCTGATGTTGGTTAGGGTTTGCTCCTGTACTTCAATTTGCGTTTTGAGTAATTCCTGCTGAAATTCAGATTTTAAGTGTTCCTTTTCTTCGATATGTTTCTTTTTGCGCTGATTATAGATGAATATATAGATCAGTATAAAAGTTGGCGCTATCAAAAAAATAAGCGTTGATATTAAAATTAATTCTGTAATGCCTTTGTCAACCATCTTATGCAAATAAATGAATAACACCAACATCCATATAATAAGATATTTAATACATTATAAATGTAATAAGTTAAATAATGACCGGGAGCAATAATTACATTGTCCAATTTATCATAGAAAACCATACATGCTGTTCTGCCAAAATAAAAAAATAATACACCTGCAACCCACCAAAATTCAGCTGAATATTTTAAATCAACATATATATTATCTTTAAACAAATAGTAGTAATAATATAGGCTATAAAGAACAAATAGCCCCGACATAACAATATTTGTTGTATTGTTATAAACAAAAAAACCATGCTTGAAAAACTCAAAAATATAAAGAAGGATAAGCAAAGCAAGCCCGCTAATTAAAAGGGGCTTGCTATTAGTGTATTTACGTAAGAAATGGGCTAGCATTGGGGTCATAAATAGCATTTGAAATATCAAAAAGATATTGTATACCCATGAATTTGGATGGTGATGATGACCGTTTTTGTCACCAGGCCCTTTTACATAAATGCCTGTAAATTCTATTACACATATGATCAACAGAAATAAGATCTGACTTTTCCATGCAAGAGATTTTATTTTTATCAAACATATTAGAGAAATTATAAAGCAAATAAGTTCAATAATAGTATTTAAGGTAAAATAATGTATCATTAGTTAACTATTTCCAGGTAACTACATTACAATTGGTTGGACATTGCTCACCATTGTCATCAATTCCGTGATGCCCCCAGCTACGCACTTGAACAGGATGCAAAGCAAAGCATTTGTAATAGTCTGTTCTGTTATCCTCTGTAGTAACAAGAATAAAAGCATCTCTAAAAATTTTTGTGCTCCCTTGTGGAGTTAAATCTCTGCCCACATATACTCTTAAGCCATCAGCTTTATTGTTTTTTTTAAGTTCGTTATTTATATCGTCAAACACACCAAGGTCAAACCATTCGCTTGTAATGTTAATTGTATCTTTTTTCACATTCGTGATACTATTTAAAAATGTGCTTATCATAGATTGCGCTTTTGTGCAGGATATGTAGTGTAATCCTGCCGAATCGCAACCCGTGGAAGTTGAATCAGGAGGGCATACAAAGTTATTGTTAAATAATAATGCACCTTGAACGGGCGAATAATTTGCTGTGCCTCTGGCATCAGGAGTGGTTAAATAATGTGCATTAAGATAAAAAAAATCTCTGTGTATAAGTTCACTGGTATCATTAGGTGCCGGATAGCCATCACTAAATGTTGCAACTGCTATAACTGTATTTCTATTAATTGAATCTTTACCAAAATAAAGTCTAACACCATCAATTGCTACATTTTCATTTTTTATTACATGCAGTAATGAATCCATACTGTTGATAATTGATTTTTTGAACCAGATAGTTGCCTGGCTATAATTGATTGTTTTATTGTGCAAAAAGCGATTGATCATAATGCTTGCATCAGCATAGGATATGCCATTAAGAGACGTCATAAGTGATGGTTGTAGGCTTGCATCAATGGAATTGTCGCTGCTTTTTTTATTGCTGTTGCATGAAAGGATACTTAAAAGTATACCTGCGATTAATAATACTTTCTTCATGATAATTAAGATTAGGGTTAATTTTCATCTAATTTACAAGACTGCCTAATCATCAGCACCCCGTATTTTAACGGTATTTTATTAGTTGAAAAACCCGTTAAATACCGTTTTACCCCTACTTCGCCCTGATAATGATATCCTGAAATTTGGTTTAAGCAATCAGGGTTTGATGGCTAACGGATAGCCGAAAACGGGTTAGAGTAGGCGAAAAATAAATAATACTATTATGGACTCTTCAATTATCGGTACAATTATTACCTCTTATTTAACATGGGATGAATTTAAAAAGGCTGCAGGTGATCCTTTAGCCTGGGATGCTGCATTATCTGCCTGGGCACCGGCAGATGGAAGAGTAGTATCAAATTCAAGATTTAATGCCATAACTCAAAAAACAAATGTTCCTGATTACCGGGGCACTTTTCTCAGATGTAATAATGTAATTGACATTGGCAATACGGCTGTCATACCCGCTGGACAGGCCGACCCGGATGGCACACGGAGCTTGAATACTTTACAGAATGATAATTTTGCAAGTCATTCCCACTCATATATGGCGTATAACTTAGTTGCTGATGGGGGAACTGGATTTTCAGGGACTGGCTTTAGCTCAAACTCAAATGCTGGAAATGGCTTGGTTAATAGTTCCGCTGTTGGTGGATTTGAAACTCGCCCTAAAAATTATGCTGTTTATTTTTATATCAGAATCAATTAATTTCTATTAAAATTGTATGAACAGCAATAACTAATATTGCTGGCCGAGCCCCTACCCATCCAGCAAAAACACAAACAACTCCTTGGGGCCATGTGCTCCAAGGACAAGTGTTTTTTCAATATCAGCCGTACGGCTTGGGCCGGTAACGGTGGTGAGCATGGATGGTATTTGCGCGCCGTATTTTTGTTTGATGAGTTTAAAGGCGTCTTTAAGATCGGGCACTAACTGGGAGGTATAGGCCAGCACAATATGCACCGGCGGATAAATGCTGAGCCTGCGGCCTGCCATATTTGCGTTGGAGAGCATTATGCTGCCATTACGGGCTATCAGGGATTCGCAAAGGGTAAAACCTACCTGGGCCTGGTCAAAGTCCTTGTCAGTTTCATAAAACGGGTATTCGTATTGGGTTAAGATTTGCTGTAGCTCGGGTTCCCAGCAGTATATTTTGGTCCACTTGCGTTCTTCGGCCAGGGTAAGCAGGCTTTCAATAAACTGGATCTCATCCTCACAAAAAATAAACTGGCCCGATACCGCGGTAAACTGTTCAGCAAAAGTTACTTCCAGTATCTCCTCATCAGGCGGATACATAGGCATCTCTTCCAGATTAGGATATGGGTTATCCCGCTTCTCCAAAAGTGCCTTGCGGATCTTTTTTAATAGTTTTTCTTTTGCTGTAGTTATATCCCTCATGTTAAAAAGTCGAAAGTTAAAAGTCAAAAGTCAAAAGCCGAAACTCATTTTACTGACTTTCAACTTTTGACTTTCAACCTTTAACTAAGATGATTATTCGTTATCTGAACTTGCTTCTTTTTCTTCAGGGTTTCTTTCGAAAGTGCCTGAATGGTCGCCTACACCTTCATGTACAAGGCTTTGAGCGGCAGGTTCCTGATTTGATTCTGGCGAACCGTTCACAAATTCATCATAGGTTGTACGATGATCAAACGGACGCTTGCCCAATATCTCTTCCAGATCCGACTGAAACAATATTTCTTTTTCTATCAGCTTGTTGGCCAGTTTTTCCAAACCTTCGCGCTTATCAGTAAGTAACTGTTTGGTACGTGCATAAACGGTGTTTATCTGGTTGCGCACTTCGGTATCGATCAGTTCTGATGTTTTTTCAGAATATGGCTTGTTAAACTGGTATTCGCCCTGTGTATCATTAAAAGATACATTACCCACTTTTTCATTCATACCATAAATGGTAACCATGGCATAAGCAAGCTTGGTTATACGTTCCAAATCGTTTTGAGCACCTGTTGATATTTTACCGAAAACGATATCCTCGGCAACACGGCCACCCAATGTCATACACATGCCGTCTTCCAACTGCTCAGTGGTGTATAAAAATTGCTCTTTTGGAAGGTATTGCGCATACCCTAAGGCGGCAACACCACGCGGAACAATTGATACCTTAACCAATGGATCAGCATGCTCCAGGAACCAGCCTGCAATTGCGTGGCCTGCTTCGTGGTAAGCTACGATGCGTTTTTCTTCAGGTGATATGATCTTGTTCTTCTTTTCCAAACCACCTATTACACGGTCAATAGCATCCTGAAAATCCTGCATATCAACTGCCTCTTTATTTTTACGGGCAGCTATTAAAGCGGCTTCGTTACAAACGTTGGCAATTTCGGCACCGGCGAATCCTGGTGTTTGTGCCGATAATTTCTTGGCATCAACACCGGCAGCAAGCTTAACAGGTTTCAAGTGAACTTTGAATATTTGCTCACGGCCATTCAAATCCGGTTTATCAATTGATACCTGCCTGTCGAAACGGCCCGGGCGCAATAAAGCTGAATCCAGTACATCAGGACGGTTGGTTGCAGCCAGTATGATGATACCTGAATCGGTACCGAAACCATCCATCTCAACCAGTAACTGGTTCAGGGTGTTTTCGCGTTCATCATTACCACCTACTATATTGTTTTTACCACGGGCACGGCCAATGGCGTCAATCTCATCAATAAATATGATACATGGCGCTTTATCTTTTGCCTGGCGGAACAAATCACGAACACGTGATGCACCCACACCCACAAACATCTCCACAAAATCAGAACCTGACAATGAGAAGAAAGGAACCTGCGCTTCACCTGCTACGGCTTTAGCTAATAAGGTTTTACCTGTACCCGGTGAGCCTACTAAAAGCGCGCCTTTAGGTATTTTACCACCCAGGTTGGTATATTTTTTAGGATTTTTAAGGAAATCGACAATTTCCATTACTTCCTGTTTAGCTTCTTCAAGTCCAGCTACATCATTAAACGTTACCGATACCTGGGCCTCTTTATCAAACAAAGTGGCTTTTGATTTACCGATGTTGAAGATCTGACCGCCCGGGCCGCCACCTGAACCGCCTGACATGCGGCGCATAATGAACAGCCATACAGCTACCAGCAATACGCCCATAATTATAAACTGTACCAAAGGGTTCGAGAACACACTTTCGTTTTGTTTATACTCAGGCATTATCTGGTATGACTCAGGCAATCCTTTTTCAGCATTAGCCAGATCAGCTTTTAAACTTTCAAGCGATGCATCAGTAAACTGGTACTGAGGGCTTGCTGATTGCCAGCCGCCGAACGTGTTTTGCTCTTTAGCTGCATCACCGTATAACTGCTGTTTCTTTTTTAAGCTATCCTTCTTAATGTATACGTCGGCAGTAACAAAGTCGCCATTTTTATAGGCCACTAAACGTTCAACATCGCCTTTTTTCAGCATGTTTTCAGCAAAATACTGAAAGCTGATAGGCTTGCTGTTGCTGTCGTTTATTACCAGCGTTACAATAAGGAATACGAATATAAGAATGGCGTAAACCCACATAAAGCTAAACTTTGGTGGTTTCGGTGCCTTTTTATTTGATATTTTCCGGATGGGTTTTGGTTTTTCCAATTTATTATCTTTCATTTCTTTACAAACACAAACTTACAATTAACAATTTAACATTTACAAGGGGCATGAAATGTCGTTATCAGGCGCTTTTGTAATTCTTGATCTCTGCATCTCCCCACAGATCCTCTACGCCATAAAATTCACGTTTATCCGTCCTGAAAATGTGTATCACCACATCAACATAATCCAGCAGTATCCATTCGCTGTATTCAAGTCCCTCTTTGCGCCACGGCTCAGTTTGGGTTGCTTTAAATATTTCGTCCTCAACACTGTTTGCAATTGCTCGTACTTGGGTTGTTGAATCGGCATGGCAGATCACAAAGAAGTCGGATACTGAACTGAATATATTACGGAGGTCTAACCTGACAATGTCATTCCCCTTTTTTTCCTGCATGCCATGTATGGCTAATTCAGATAGATAGGTAGATTCCTTTAACGCTTTACTTTTTACCATCAAAAAGAGTTAGTTTTGAACGAATTTAAGTTACAAATTAATATACTTTGCAAAATAACATATTTTCAGGATTATTTGTTGGACAAAATTTGATAACTCTAAAAGAAGTTGACTCAACAAATACATTCCTAAAGAATACATTGTCAAATTCCAAGCCATTGCCTGAAGGAACG
>JAMFSA010000090.1 GCA_026225055.1 Mucilaginibacter xinganensis
AGTTCTGGATATTTAAACCGCACTCGTAGTTAGCGTTAACTTCCTTAACATCGTCTTTAAAGCGTTTTAATGAAGCCAGTTCGCCGGTGTAAATTACCACACCCTCGCGGATGATACGTATTTTACTGTTACGGGTAATTTTACCATCAAGTACCATACAACCTGCAATTGTACCAACCTTGCTGATCTTGAATGTTTCACGTATCTCAACGTTAGCAACAATTTTCTCTTCAAATGTTGGCGCAAGCATGCCTTCCATCGCAGCTTTAATTTCATTTATGGCGTCATAAATGATAGAGTAAAGCCTGATATCTATCTGCTCAGCCTCAGCCAGCTTACGGGCACTTCCTGATGGACGAACCTGGAAACCGATGATGATCGCATCAGATGCAGAAGCCAGCAATACATCAGATTCAGAGATCTGACCAACTGCTTTTGATATAATGTTAACCTGTATCTGCTCGGTTGAAAGTTTCAGTAATGAATCAGACAATGCTTCGATTGATCCATCCACGTCACCCTTAACAATAATATTAAGTTCCTTAAAGTTACCAACTGCCAAACGACGGCCGATCTCATCAAGTGTGATGTGTTTCTGCGTACGTAAGCCTTGTTCGCGTTGTAATTGTAAACGTTTGTTTGCAATTTCACGTGCTTCAACTTCATTTTCTAATACGTTGAACTTATCACCCGCGGTAGGCGCGCCCTGCATACCCAGCACCTGTACCGGTGTTGATGGCCCTGCAGATTCAACCCTTTGTCCGCGTTCGTTAGTTAAGGCTTTAACACGCCCGCTGTAACAGCCTGCTAATATTGGGTCACCCACTTTTAAGCGGCCTGCCTGTACCAATATAGTAGTAACAATACCACGGCCTTTATCAAGTGCTGCTTCAATAACAGTACCTACGGCACGTTTGTCAGGATTAGCTTTTAGCTCAAGTATTTCAGCTTCGAGCAATACCTTTTCCAACAACAATTCAACATTTAAGCCTGTTTTGGCTGATATTTCCTGTGATTGGTATTTACCGCCCCATTCCTCAACCAAAATATTCATGGCTGATAGTTGCTCACGGATCTTATCAGCGTTAGCCCCCGGCCTGTCAATTTTATTAAAGGCGAAAATGATTGGAGCACCTGCAGCCTGCGCGTGGTTTATGGCCTCGCGGGTTTGCGGCATCACGCTATCATCAGCAGCAATTACTATAATTACAATATCTGTTACCTGTGCACCCCTTGCACGCATGGCGGTAAACGCTTCGTGACCCGGTGTATCCAGGAAGGTGATCTTTCCTTTATCGCCCGGTAAAGTAACCTCATAAGCGCCAATGTGCTGGGTTATACCACCCGCTTCGCCACCTATTACGTTTGTTTTACGTATAAAATCGAGCAATGATGTTTTACCGTGGTCAACGTGGCCCATTATGGTTACGATTGGCGCACGCGGAACAAGATCTTCAGGATTATCAGGCTGATCCAGACTGCTTTCTTCATCCTGTGGTTTCACAAACTCTATCTGGTAACCAAACTCATCAGCCACAATTGCCAGCGTTTCCGCATCAAGCCTTTGGTTAATGGATACGAACATACCCAAACTCATACAAGTTGAGATGATCTGTGTTACCGGCACATCCATCATTGCTGCCAGCTCATTAGCTGTAACAAATTCGGTAGCCTTTAATACTTTCGATTGTGATTCCTGTTCTAATGCCAGTTCTTCGGCTGTTGCAGCTACATCATCGCGTTTTTGGCGGCGGAATTTTGCACGCTGTGCAAATTTACCCGACTTACCAGCACCGCTTAAACGTGCTAAAGTTGCCTTGATCTGGTCTTGTATATCTTTTTCCGAAGGTTCTTCCTTAGGGTTTGAACTATGCGGAGTGTTGTTTCTGTTATTCCTGAAATCAGGGCGGTTACCACCACCTTGTCCCGGGCCGCCTGCTTGCGGATTGTTCGCCCTATTCCTGAAATCAGGACGATTAGGGTTTATAGGATGTGCAGGTGCCTGTCCGCCTTGCGGGTTTTGGCCACTCTGCCCCTGGTGATTGCCACCACCCTGGCCTTGTTGATGGTTATTATTACCACCACCCTGGTTATCTTTACGCTTTCTTTTACGTTTATGATCTGCCTGGCTGTTTGATGATGATGCTACCGGGTTGCGCTTTGGCGGTGTAACCGGCAATTGTATTTTACCAATAACATTTGGCCCTGTTAAACGCTCTGCTTTCGCGCGTATCACTTCGTCATCCTGTACTTCTTCAGCTGCAGGTGTTTCAGTAACAGCTTTTGGGGTTTCAACCACAGGAGCTGCCGGTGCAACAGGTGCTTGCGCTACAACTGGTGCAGGAGCTGGCGCTGGTGCAGGTATTTCAGCTTTTGGTGTTTCCGGAACTACTTCCTTTTTCACTTCAGCTACGGGCTCAGGCTGTTTTACCTCTTGTTTCGGCTCAGGGGCTGGTGTTGGAGCTGGCGCGGGCGCTGGTGTTGGAGCCGGAGCCTCAACTTCCTTCTTAGCCTCAACAGGTTCTTTCTTATCGCCACTTAACTGTGGTTTCGCGGAAAGATTATCAAGGTCAATCTTGCCAACTATTTTTACACCCGGTAAAGTTTCGGCACTGGTTTCCTCCACCTTTTTAGGCTCAGGTTCCGGTGCTTTTGGCTTTTCGGCATAGTGCGGCGCGTAATTGCCTGCATTTTTGATCAATATTTCCTCGTTCTCAAAATCTCTCGACCTACGGAACTCAGCAGGTTTTTCAGCCTGTCCGGGTTCATCCTTCCTGATTTTGCCGATATTGATCTGCTTGGCTTCTTCCTTGATGCTTTTATCAAAAGCAAATTCCTTCAACAATGCGCTGTACATGTCGCCATTCAGCTTCGCCATGGGCTGCTTTTCTATCTTGTAGCCCTTTGAAGCTAAAAAGTCAACAATAGTACCTGTACCAATGTTAAGCTCTTTTGCTGCCTTAATTAAATTTATGCTTTTGTCTTCTGACATTTATTCGTTTTTCTCTTTCTGTATTAATGCAAAAATACGATTTTATTTTTGCTTATTAGCCTTATTCAAACTCAGCTTGCAGTATTGATAATACTTCCTTAACTGTTTCTTCTTCTAAATCGGTGCGTTTCACCAATTCGCCTACAGTTAATGCCAATACTGATTTTGCTGTGTCTAAACCAATGCGTTTAAATTCATCAATTATCCAGCTATCTATTTCGTCTGTAAATTCTTCGATATCCACATCCTCATCCTGTTCATCAGCCTCACGGTAAACATCAATTTCGTACCCTGTTAGTTTGCCTGCCAGTTTAATATTATGCCCGCCACGGCCGATAGCTAATGATACCTGATCGGGTTTTAAGTAAACCGCCGCTGTTTTTTTCTCATCATCTAACTTAATAGAAGTGATTTTAGCAGGCGATAAAGCACGCTGTATATACAGTTGTAAGTTATTGGTATAGTTTATTACGTCGATATTTTCGTTCTTCAACTCACGTACTATACCATGTATGCGTGATCCTTTCATACCTACGCAGGCACCAACCGGATCAATACGGTCGTCATATGATTCAACCGCTACCTTAGCGCGTTCACCTGGTTCACGTACAATTTTCTTGATAGTGATTAAACCATCAAAAATTTCAGGCACCTCTAGTTCAAATAAACGCTGTAAAAATTCAGGCGCTGTGCGTGAAATAATGATCTTAGGGTTGCTGTTCAGCATATCCACCTTACTTACAACAGCTTTTACGCTATCGCCCTTTTTAAAGTAGTCGGCAGGTATCTGCTCTGATTTTGGTAACAAAAGCTCGTTGCCTTCATCATCCAATACCAAAGTTTCCTTTTTCCAAACCTGGTAAACTTCACCTGTTACAATTTCACCTACGCGGTCTTTATATTTTTTGAAAATTTCGTCCTTTTCAAGTTCTAAAATTTTAGAAACAAGTGTTTGGCGTGCAGCAAGTATAGCACGGCGACCAAAGCTTTCAAGCGTTATCTGCTCAATATACTCGTCACCAACTTCCAGGTCTGCATCCAGTTTCTTTGCTTCAGCCAATTCAATTTCAAGGTCATCATCTTCAGAGAAGCCATCTTCCATAACCACACGTGTGCGCCAAATTTCAAGGTCACCATTATCTGTGTTCACGATCACATCGCAATTCTCATCGTTACCGTATTTTTTACGGATCATGCTCCTGAAAACGTCCTCAAGAACGCTCATCATGGTTGGCCTGTCGATGTTTTTGAAATCTTTAAATTCCTGAAAAGAATCAA
>JAMFSA010000091.1 GCA_026225055.1 Mucilaginibacter xinganensis
ACTATGTGGAGGTTCGAATCCTTCCCCAACAGCAATCTCAAAGGCTTGAGATTAACAAAAATGTAGGATGGTGAAATTTTGGCAGACACACCTCCTTGTCGCGGTGGCGGAGAAATTGGGAAACTTTTAGCAATAAAAATAACCACTCCGTGGAGGTTCGACTCCTTCTCCTACAGCTCTTCTCATAATTTAGGTTTATAATTGGTTAGTAAAGGCCCCTGCCCAACAGGGGCTTTACTTGTTTATAGGCTTTCCTCAAAACTTTAATATTCATAATTTAACATTCGGTGTTCGATATTATTCGGTTTTTTAATATCGAATAATGAATTTCGAATGTCCAATATCAAAAATGAACTTCAATCAACTTATTACTAACGGTTAACTTCGACACGCTCCGCTAACTCACCCGGTCATCGCTACGCTCGACCACCCTCTCTGCGGCAAGCCGCAAAGAGGGTAGAAGAAATAAAAAATAGTGTTTTCAGCCCTCTTTCCCGCTTGCGGGAGAGAGGGCGACCAGCGCAGCGTAGTCGGGTGAGTCAAACGAAGCGCGTTCTTTTATTGCCATAGCTCATACCATACAATATCTTGTCATGCTGAGGTACGAAGCATCTATTATACAAGCAGCTGGTAAACGTGCATGCAGGTTCTTCGCTACCGCTCACAATGACAATTGTTTTAAAGTAAGCGCGTAAGGCATCATGTTGAGGGCACTCGAAACATGAGCGTAAAGACCCTCACCCGCATTTTAGAATGACCATGAGAATGTTTACTACTTTACTTCAATTTTTATATTTTTGTTAAAATTTTAAACATGGCAGAGATCAGCATATCAAATAAAGATTGGCAGCGGGTAAAAATCAAGATCCAGAGAAAATATAACCACTTAAGTGATGCGCAGTTGCAATATACCGAGGGCCAGGAAGAAAGCCTGATCGGCAATTTAATGAAGCTGGTGAACCGCGACAGGAAATATGTAGTATTTACCCTGCAAAAAGCACTGGTAAATATTGATAATAACAGGTTATAATTAGCAGATCTTAACTAAAGGGGTTTCAGAGGATACTATAATCTTTTCGTAAGATTTTTAAGGCTATATAGCTAAATGCAAAAGCCGTATATTTATTTTTTATAATTGATCGTTAACTACATGTATTAGTAATTAACGCTTCGGTTTTAATTACACGTTTAAATATATTGTTAACATCAAATCTCACGTCTGCATCTAAATGAAAACAAAATATAAAAGGCTGTTATTATCTGCCGGGATAGTAATACTGGCAACAGCTATATGGAGCTTTGATGATGACCTGTTCCAGATCTCAAAAAACCTGGATGTTTTCGCATCGCTGTATAAAGAGGTCAACATAAATTATGTTGACGATATCAACTCTGCAAAAATGATAAAAACGGGTGCCGATGCCATGCTCGACGGCCTCGACCCTTATACCGAATTTGTTCCCGAATCGGAAATTGAAGATTATAAGCTGCACTATGTAAGCACGCAGTACGGTGGCATTGGCTCCAGCATTTTTTCACGCAATGGTAATGTATATGTATCTGAGGTGTTTGAGGGTTTCCCGGCACAAAAGGGTGACATACGCCCCGGCGACCAGATCGTTAAAATAAACGGCATCGACCTAAATAGCAAAAACAGCGATGATGTAAGCGCGCTGCTCAAGGGCTCAAAAGGTGCCGTAATAAAGCTACTGGTTAAGCGCGATAATGATATTCCTGTTGAAAAAGACCTTGTTCGCGACGAAATCAAACAGCCAAACGTATCTTACTATGGTATGGTTGATGGCAACATGGGCTATATAAAACTCGACAGGTTCTTAGAAAATTCAGGTGATGAAGTAACTAACGCTTTAACCGAACTGAAGAAGAATAATCCAAACGGTATTATCCTCGACCTTCGCTCAAATGGCGGCGGCATATTGCAGGAGGCGGTAAAAATTGTAAACCTGTTTGTACCAAAGGGAGTTGAAGTGGTTTCGCAAAGAGGTAAAATAAAAGAGAAAAACTTTACCTATAGCACTACCAACACACCTATGGCGCCCGAATTGCCATTAGTAGTTCTTGTAAACAGTCATTCTGCTTCAGCTTCTGAGATTGTGGCGGGTTCCTTACAGGATCTTGATCGCGCGGTGATCATCGGTCAGCGCAGCTTTGGTAAGGGGCTGGTACAGCAAACTTTTTCATTGCCTTATAACAGTTTGGTGAAGATAACTATCGCTAAATATTACGTGCCATCGGGCAGGTGTATCCAGGCACTGGATTATACTCACCGTAAAGATGATGGCAGTGTAGTAAAAGTTGCCGACTCGCTTATTCATGAATTTAAAACCAAGGATGGACGCTCTGTTTATGATGGAAGCGGAATCTATCCTGATATTTTTGTGAAGCAAGAGCGTTTTGCGAGTGTTACCCAAAGTATATTGAGCAAACTGCTGATATTTGATTATGCCACGCTATACCGTGAAAAACACGCCAAAATACCCGATCCGCGCAGCTTTACTTTGTCTGATGCTGATTATAATGATTTTGTGAAGTTTCTGTCGGATAAAAATTATAGCTACAGTAGTCCTACCGAAAAGTTGCTCACCCAGCTTAAAACAGAAGCGACTAAGGAAAAGCAATTCGACCAGGTACAAACAGAATTCAACAGCCTACAGGCTAAACTGGCCGATACCAAAAAGAACGATCTGCAGATCCATAAGGACGAGATAAAACAGCTATTGGAGAACGAAATATCCTCACGTTATTACTACGAAAAAGGCCGTTACCTGGCTAATTTTAAATATGATACCGAACTGGCCCAGGCTGTTAAAACCATGCAGGATAAAACCCAGCTTGATGCCATATTGAAAGGGCAAGGCAATTATAAAGTGATTGGGAAACCAGTGTTAGCAGCCATATCAACCAAAAAAGCGGATACTACCAGCAATAGCGACGATCAATAATTATCAGATTTTTAACAGCTTTCAGATTTAAATTTTTCACTTTTTTTTTGCAATTCACAACGGTTGATTACCAATACGTTGAGACTTTCTACCGGGTTATTTTATAACGTATTTATTTTTTGAAGTGAATGTATTTTCAATAAATGGCTAAACTATTATCGATAATAGTTGTCATACATGCAAAATATATACACTTTATGAAAAAAATAATCTTTATGGCAGTTGTAGCATTTAGCACGCTGTCATTCAAATTTGCCGATGCACAAATACACGTTAGTTTAGGTATAAATATTGGCAGTCAGCCCGAGTGGGGGCCTGTTGGATACGACCATGCCGATTACTATTACATGCCCGATATTGATTCTTATTATGATATAAACGCGCATCAATATGTATACTTCAACAATAATGTTTGGGTACACTCACGTGCTTTACCGCCAAGATATGCCAATTATGATGTATATCACGGCTACAAAGTAGTAGTAAATCAGCCACAGCCATGGGTTCACCACGATCAGATAAGAGCCCGTTATGCTCAATATCGCGGCAGGCGCGATCAGGTAGTTATCCGCGATAGTCACGATGATAAATACCGTAATCACTGGCATGGTGATAATGGTCACGGCGGTCATGGTGGTCATGATCATGGCCACGATGGTAGGTAAGAAAATATTAGGAAAACAAAAGGGCGGGATTTATCCTGCCCTTTTCTCATTTACCCCGTCTCGCCGAGCGTCATTGAGGTACGAAGCAATCTCTAAACTGTACAGGGCGAACCTGCCTATGTAGAGATTGCTTCGTTCCTCGCAATGACGCTTTTTTATTTTATGCGATCTTGCCATTCACAATCCCTATCACTTCCGCTTCCAAAGCAATCGCCTGCCTTTCCAATTCCTCACCTTGCTTAATAATATCGGCAGTATAAGCTTTATCCTTATAGCCTGACGCGTTGATCTTCACATTCATAAATGCGCCTAAAACAGCGGTACGGGCGCAAAGGGCAGCTACACCGGCATCAGTTACTGAATTTGGATTGCCCACTTCTGCCATGGCCTTTATAACTTCCAAACTACCGTGCGCCATCTGCATTACTTTAAATGGGATCTCGATAGCGTATTTGGTGGCGTCCTGTATGGCTTTATCTCTTGCGGCTTTTTCTTCGTCGGTTGATTTTGGCAGACTAAAGCCTTCCATTATTTTATTGAAAGCGGTAGTATCCAAATCAACTAATTTTAATAGTCCATCTTTATAATACTGCCCTTTCTCAGCCCAATCGCTGAACTCTTCCCAGCGGCTGTCCCAGCCTTTTTTGTGCGATGACAGGTTGGCTACCATTGTCGCCAAAGATGCGCCTAAAGAACCCACATAAGCCGATATGGAACCACCACCCGGTGCCGGACTTTCGCTTGCGGTTTCATCAGCAAAATCAGTCAGCGTCATGCTGATGAGTTTGCTGGATGCTTTATCTTTCAGCAGGTATTCAATAATCCGTTCCTCCGGTTTAAATGGTGATAACTCATCCAGGCCCATTGATTTTATGGCGATCTTGATCAGTTCCTTTTCGCTCACCCCTACCGAACGCTGTTGCTTCAGCAGGAAATATTTACCTGCATCCAGCATTGATTTTAACGGGATCAAACCTACTAATTCACTTCCTGTAACACGCATTCCACGCTCTGCGGCCTTATTACACACCTCGTCAAATGCTTTGTGAACTGGGGTAACTTCGATATTGGTTAAGTTCATGGAAATCTGGGCTATACCATATTCTTCAATATACCAGCCTATCGCTTTTACAAACTTTAAGGTGCCGGGTACCGATATTGGTTTGCCGTTTTCATCGGTAATAATCTTGCCGTTTATCGGGTCGCCTTCACGTAAAACACGGCCAGCCTCACGCACATCAAAAGCGATGGAATTTGCCCTGCGGGTTGATGTGGTATTGAGGTTCACATTATAAGCGATCAGAAAATCACGTGCGCCGATTACTGTTCCGCCTCGCTTGGCATCAAACTCCGCCGGACCAAAATCGGGTTTCCACTCAGGCAGCTTTATCTTTTTGAAAAACCCTTCGTACTCCCCCGCCCTGATTACCGACAGATTATCGCGCTTTTTATCGAGCTGTGCAGCGCCATATAAATAAATAGGGATAGCCAGCTCCTCGCCCACACGTTTTGCCAGTTTCTGCGCGTAAACGGCAGTTTCTTCCATTGTAATGTTACTGATCGGTATCAGCGGACAAACATCCGTAGCGCCCATACGTGGATGCTCACCTTTATGCTTAATCATGTCGATCAGTTCGCCGGCCTTTTTAATGGCCAAAAATGCCGCCTGAATAACCGACTCAGGTTCGCCCACGAAAGTTACCACGGTGCGGTTAGTCGCCTTACCGGGATCAACATTCAACAGCCTAACTCCTTCAACAGATTCCACTTCATCAGTTATCTGTTTTATTATATCAAGGTTTACACCTTCGCTGAAGTTGGGAACGCATTCTATTAGTTTCATTCAATATAGATTAATGTATTACTTACCTGAAATCATTATATGTATTGTATTATAGGATATAAAAAGCGTCATTAGGATCAATACAACACCCGTGATTTTCATTGTTGCATAAGTTGACCTTTTTTCAGAGGTCCTTTTCAATCGCTCATAATGGAATTTGGCCATAGCACTAAAATATTTACTTAAAAAATATTTCCTTTTTAGCGATCTTAAATATGATTTCTTTGAAGAGTTTAAATAAAAATTAATTAAATCTCTTGTTCTAAATGTTGCAAAATAGCCCCATACCAACATTATTAATAGTATTGGAATTACAACCAAATTCCATATATCATTTGACGGGTTCATATATTTATCAATATCATTTAAAAATCAACAGCATCAAATAATCAATAAATAATCAGCGGTTTAAGTTTCCCCTGCTGGTATAATATCTCCCGGTAATCGTTACAAGGGTAAGCCTGCATATCGGCACGCATTCCGGCTGCTAATATACCGCGATCGTTTAAATTCAGTGCTTTTGCTGCGCGATAGGTTAACCCGGCAAATACCTCAGTCATGTTTATTTTTTCTGCGGCACTCATTACCGCGGCTTGCATTAATAAGTCGCCCATAGGGGCTGAGCCGGGGTTCCAGTCGCTGGCAATGGCGAGGCAGGCACCTGCATCCAATAACTTACGGGCAGGCGAATACTGCATACCTAAACCCAATGATGCACCGGGCAATACAACAGCCACGGTATCAGAATTTGCCAGTAATTTGATCTCAACATCTTTACTTGCCTCTAAATGATCTGCCGAAACCGCACCCAATTTAACCGCCACTGCGCTGCCCCCTGTTGTAAACTGATCGGCATGCACGGTAATATCAAAGCCCATTTGTTTGGCCCTGTTCAAGTAGATCAATGCGTTCTCTGTATCGAAAGCGCTTTCTTCAATAAATATATCAACCCGGTTGCTGAGGTTTTCATTTTTGATGACAGGCAGCAGGTCGTGGAAAACATAGCTTAAATATTCTGCCTGGGTACCACTAAAATCCCGTGGTACCATATGCGCGGCTAAACAGGTTGATACCAGGCTGGCTTTGGTTTCTTTACCAGCTTTAACTATTGCCCGTAATTGCTTTAGTTCAGATTGCGTCTCCAAACCGTATCCACTTTTAACTTCGATAGTAGTTACCCCTTCGCCTAAATGCCGCTCTGCCCTTTGTATCAATAAGCGGATAAGCGTTTCTTCATCAGCGGCGCGGGTTTGCGTTACCGAATCCCAGATGCCGCCACCTGCTTTGGCAATTTCAAGGTAAGTTTTGCCCTGTATGCGCATGGCGTAATCCTTAGCGCGGGTACCAGCAAAGCAAATGTGCGTGTGGCAATCCACAAAGCCGGGGAGTAATACATTGTCGCCTGTAATTTCCTGTATTTGTACTGATGGGTTTGCTTTGCGTAAGCTTTCAAAATCATCAACAGCTAATATCAGTCCGTTTTCAACCAATACGCCGCCTTGTGCGATAATGTGCAAATCATCATCCTTAAGCGCGCCTTTTAAGGCCAACCCTGTTAAGGGTAGTATTTGTGTGAACGGACCGATTAGTTTTTTCATATGTTTTTAATTTATTTCTTCATCCAAGCGTCATTGCGAGCGTTAGCGTGGCAATCCCCGACTTTGCAAGTTTGCCCTGTACAGTTAGGGATTGCTTCGTTCCTCGCAATGACGCTTAGTGAGGTGTCTATTAAAGTCCTCTCCTTTGGAGAGGATTAGGTGAGGCCTACCACACATTCAACCCGAACCTTTCACCCCATTCCTGTGCCTTATCATACCCCGCATCCGCATGACGGAAGATACCCATCGCCGGATCATTATGCAATACGCGTTTAAGGCAGGTTGCGGCGCGTTCGGTACCATCGGCTAACACAACCATGCCTGCATGTTGTGAATAGCCCATACCTACCCCGCCGCCGTGATGGAACGAGATCCAGGTTGCGCCGCCTGATGCATTTGCCATCAGGTTTAATAAAGGCCAGTCGGATACGGCGTCGGAACCATCTTTCATCGATTCTGTTTCACGGTTTGGCGATGCTACCGACCCGCAATCCAAATGATCACGACCGATAACGATCGGGCCTTTTACTTTGCCGCTTGCTACCAATTCATTAAATATTA
Organism: Mucilaginibacter xinganensis; assembly: GCA_026225055.1. GTDB lineage: Bacteria > Bacteroidota > Bacteroidia > Sphingobacteriales > Sphingobacteriaceae > Mucilaginibacter > Mucilaginibacter xinganensis_A. Next base: position 7,631 of record JAMFSA010000091.1, read on the forward strand.
ATCCTGCTTTTTCACGCTCGCCCATACCCAGCCAGCAAATGCGGGCCGGTAATCCCTGGAATGATATTTTTTGCTGCGCTTTCTCCAGCCAGTTGATCAATGGCTTATTTTCAGGGAATGCTTCCATCAGCGCACGATCAGTAATAAAAATATCCTCCGGATCGCCGGATAAAGCTACCCACCTGAACGGGCCTTTACCCTCACAAAACAGCGGACGGATATAAGCCGGGGTAAATCCCGGAAAATTGAATGCATCCGGTTCGCCGCCCTGGCGTGCAAACTCGCGCAGGTTATTGCCGTAATCAAAAGTTATAGCTCCTTTCTTCTGCAAGTCGAGCATAAAACCAACGTGGCGCGCCATGCTTTTTAAGGATAGGTCTTTGTATTTAGCCGGATCAGCTTTACGCAACTCCGCAGCCTCAGCTAACGACAAGCCGTTTGGTATGTAACCATTCAGCGGGTCATGCGCCGAGGTTTGGTCGGTAAGCATATCAGGGATGATGTTATCTTTTATCAATCTTTCCAGCAGATCACCGGCATCGCTAACTAAGCCTACAGATAAAGTTTCGCCTTTTTGCATGGCATCTTTTACCCAGGCAATAGCCTCATCATAACTATGGGTGATCCTATCGATATATTGTGTATCTACACGTTTTTGTATGCGGGTTTCATCCACATCGGCACCTAAAAATACACCGCCAGCCATAGTTGCTGCCAGTGGCTGCGCGCCACCCATGCCGCCTATGCCAGCGCTTACAATCAGCTTACCGGTCAGGTCATTATTAAAATGCTGGCGGCCTGCTTCAACAAAAGTTTCATAGGTACCTTGCAAAATGCCTTGTGTGCCGATATAGATCCAGCTGCCGGCGGTCATTTGGCCGTACATCATCAGCCCTTTGGCACGCAGTTCATTAAAATGCTCCCAGGTTGCCCATGCAGGCACCAGGTTACTATTGGCAATCAGCACACGCGGCGCCTGCGGGTGGCTGCGGATAATACCAACCGGCTTACCCGATTGCACCAGCAGCGAATGATCTTCGTCCAGTTCTAATAACAGTTCAATTATCTTGCGCAAAGCTTCGGGGTTACGGGCAGCCTGGCCAATACCACCGTATACCACCAATTCCTCAGGATTCTCTGCTACCTGGCCATCAAGGTTATTGAGCAGCATGCGCAAAGGCGCTTCGGTTTGCCAGCTTTTGGCGTGCAACTGCATGCCTACCGGGGCTTTGTATACCGGGTGATTGGCGTACTTTTTAATAAATTCCGAACTCGTCATTTGGGTTGAGATTAATGTTATTGTTTATAGCAGTTTCATCGGCAATTGCCAGTAATGAGCCGCTTGTAATGATTTGATGTAATTGATTAATATCGGTTGCGAAGATCCTGTCATCCTCAATAAAAGGAACGGTTTCGCGGATAAAACTATGGCAGGCTTCAATTACCGGGGTTGATCTTAACGGCCTGCGGAAATCCATAGCCTGTGTGGCATATAGTAATTCGATGGCTTGTATATACTCCAGGTTATCTATCACCTGGTGCAATTTACGCCCGCTGATGGAACCCATGGATACATGGTCTTCTTGCCCTAATGATGTAGGCACACTATCGGCACTTGCCGGGAAACACAGGGTTTTATTTTCGGTAACCAGCGCCGCGGTGGTGTATTGCGGGATCATCAAACCTGAATTTAAACCCGGGTTATTGGTTAATACTTTTGGCAAGCCGTATCTGCCCTCACTCATGAGGTAACAACGGCGGTCGGCAATATTGCCGAGCTCGGCAGCGGCTACTGTAGCATAATCCAGTGGCAAAGCCAATGGCTGTCCGTGGAAATTACCGCCGCTTATGGTATCCGTAGCACTAAAGATGATAGGATTGTCGGTAACTGAGTTCAGTTCTATTTCGGTCAACTCCTTTAAATGCAGCCATGCGTTGCGCGATGCACCATGCACCTGCGGCATACAGCGCAGGGAATATGGATCCTGCACACGCTCACAATCAACGTGTGAATTACAGATCTCCGATTCATTTAACAAAGTATGCAGGCGTTTTGCCACCAGTTTACTTCCTTTAAAAGGGCGGATAGCATGCAAACGTTCATCAAACGGTCGTGCCGAACCCATCAAACCCTCCAACGACATAGCACCGATCAGATCTGCCCTGTTCAAGGCGTCATTTAAACGCTGAACTGCTTTTATAGCAAAGGCCAGTATAAACTGTGTGCCGTTTATCAGTGCCAAACCCTCTTTCGGGCCTAAAACAACAGGCTCCAGGTTGTTATCTTTTAAAACTTTCCCTGCCGGGAATTTTTCTCCTTTTACAAATACTTCACCCAGACCTATCAATGGTAAAAACAGGTGCGATAAAGGTGCCAGATCGCCCGATGCGCCAACCGAGCCTTTTTCGGGCACTACCGGGATCACATCGTTATCAATATGCCAAATGATGCGGGCTAAAGTTGCAGGCGCTATACCTGAGTAACCTTGTGCCAGTGATTGCACTTTGCTGATGAGCATTAGTTTGGCAATTTCCTGCGGGATAGGTTTGCCTACGCCTACGCTATGGCTCTTCAGCAGGTTTTGTTGCAAGGTGCTGGTATCCTCTTCGCCAATATGGGTATCGCACAGCGGCCCAAAACCGGTATTGATGCCATACACAGGGATCTGCTTGTGCACTATCTCCGCAACGGCCTGCCATGAGGCTTTGATACGGGCAGCAGCTTCGGTATTTATAACTCCTTTGGTTTTGCCTGACGCAATATCAAGGCAAATGCCGATGGTTAAATGTTCTGTTCCGTAATTAAACTGACTATTCATATACTTCAGTTTTTAAGGTGACGGCTAATTTTTCGGTGATCTTATTAGCCAGGTTGGTTGATCTGAATGTATTCTCGAGCGAAGTGATAGCAGGCAAAAGCTGGCGACAGCCTGGGTCTGACGCTACTAATTCGTCCATAGCTTCTCTCACGGCAGCCCAAACAGGTAGTACTTGTGCCAGTAGTGCTTTGCCGCTATCGGTTAATTGCACCAACTGGCGGCGGCCATCATCGGCACAAGTTGCCGTAGCTACCAGCTTTTTGTTTTTTAGGCCGGTAATCAGCTGGCTGGCGGCTGGATGCGAGATCTCGATCTGCTCGCTCAGTTCTTTTATGGAAAGCGATTCGTTTTGCGACAGTAAATAAAATACCGGGAACCAGCTGGCATCAAAATCGATGCCTTCATTTTGATAGGCACGGTTAATTTCGGACAGGAAAGCTTCGCTTAACCGCCTTAACCTGCTGCCAAAAGCTAAGTAACCCAACCCTTGATATAAATTCATGGCGCAATTTATATAAGTACTTATATAAATGCAAGAGTTAAGCCATATTTTTATCCTGAATTATCATATATTATATTGGCAGGCAAATGTTTACAAAATTATTTCATTAAGCTATACATATAGGTTTTACAAATAAATTGTATAAAATGGCTTTAAACAACTAAAGGTCTTATAAATAAACACTCACAATGTAAAGGCCTTTTATTTACATTTGGATTGTGGAAAAAATGGCTTTAAAAAAGGGTCACCATTTAATGTTAGCGAAGATGTTAAAAGCGCTAAAACAACAATAACTTAAACTTTAATTACATTATGAAAAAAATCCTACTTAGTACTATCGTATTAATTGCTTTCGCATTCTCAATTATTCTTTTTGATTTAAGCTGTAAAAAAACAAGTCAGGCGCAAAACCTGGCAACCACTACTCCCGCACAACAAGGAAAAATTATCTATTTAAAAAATTTTTATGGTTCCGGAACTCAAGATTATGATTACGGTCAAATATGGACTGCAAATTATGATGGTACAGGTGCTCAGCAAATAAGTATCACCTTACCAGCAAATATGGTTATTGCTTTGGTGGCTCCTAAAGTATCGCCTGATGGCAAAACACTTTTTTTTAACGCCTTTTTAACAAGCAATAATGCAGATTCCGGAAATTGGAATATTTATGCATGCAACATTGATGGTAGTAATGTTCATCAGGTTGCAACCGATGCCAGTAAATCTGTTACTATAGCGGCAGCATATTAATGATGTTGAAAAGCCACTCAGTTGCTGAGTGGCTTTTGCATTCTATTTAAACCAATAAGCATAACCAATGGCGGCGGTTCCGGCACCAATATTATTTTTGCCGTTAGCCGTACCTTTTTGGATATTCAGGAAGCCATAGTTACCGCCGCCTTCAACAAAAACATAGCTGCTTTTCAGGTTATAGGCGAAACCAATATTACCCTCTATACCAAAGTTGGTTGAGTGCAGGTCACTTTTAATATTCTGGTTATTATTTAAGTTTTGCTCACCATAAGGCAGTTCTTCTTTGCCGGCAGCATCAGCATAAAAGTTGCTGGTTCCGCTGGTTACCTGGTGCGCGTTGAGTAAAAAACCAACAAATGGGCCCACATCAACATAAACTCTCCATGGAGATTTTTCGGCGAAATTCCACCCGAACTTTGCCAGTATGGGTACCATCAGATAATTAAATTTTGCCTCACTTTTATAATTGGCGTATAAATAAGTAGGCGCGGTTGCTCCTTGTGCTTGGTATGCCGCGCCTATTGCCGCGGGAGTAGGTAATGCCTGGAAACCATCTTTTTTACCACCTTCGGATGAATATTCAACCATAGGCTGTATAGAGAACAGATCGGAAAACTTAAATTCAGCAAATAAAGCTGCATCGGGACCGGTTCTTGAGCTGTAACCGGTATTCAAAGGATTTTGCTCGCTACTGCCGCCGCCGCTTAGGTTTGGTATACTGATACCGCCGCGAACGCCTATGGCAACTACATCCTGGGCACGGGTTTTAAAACATAGTACTAATAGGCCAAATACTGATAAGTAGAAAATTAATTTTTTCATAAAGTACAGGATTTAAGGTTAATACAATTATGTGTTATATCAAATTTAACCTTTTTACAACCTTTTGAAGTATAAAATTATGCTTAACAGGAATTTTACACACAGGTTATAGTTTTCAATAGAAAATTATGAAAGCACAATTATGCCTGCCTTAATGTCAAAAACAACAGATATAGCTCATTAATGCAACTTATATTGCGCATTAATCAATACAAAACACCTATTCATCGATACTTAGTTTAAGCTATTAAAAAGTGTATTATATTTAAACTAAAATTATAAATACACAAACATTACCTTTGATATGGGTAACAGGTTATAAGGTTAATTTAATAGTATAGCCATATAATAAATCCAGAAAACCAATGTTAGTAAATGTTAGTATATCAGTACATTAATAACACTATATGAGAAAAAGATACTCGCCCCAAAATTTACTTTTTATTGCAGTTGTGTTGTTCGCCATAGCATCCTGTAAAAAAGATAAAACAGTAACACAAACTACCACTACTACAACCGCTACCCCTACAAAACTTGGGCTATACGAGGAGAGTGAAACCATTAACGACACAGTTTACAGGGAAGTATTTATAACGGTAATAAAAATTGGTACCCTAACTGTTCCTGATTCGTTGTCAGACCAGGTATTTGATACAGGTTCGGGCGGGATGGTTATTGATGCCCATTATATTGTGCCTGCAAGTATGATCACTGCTAACGGTTTTAATTTTACGGGAGATTCTACAGTTGTAGCTGGAACTGGGATTACCATCACCAATCAGAAGCAAGATATTCAATATGGCGATGATAATAATAGCACAGCTACAGTAAGTGGCAACCTTTGTTACGCATCCGTTACTATTGGCGTAACCAATGGAAATATTGTTGTTAAACGCTTGCCGTTTTTTATGTACTATAAATCCGTTGATAACAAAGGTAATGCCTTGCCTTTCCATGAATTTGATGTATTTGGTGCAAACTCCGGGTATAATCTTACTTTTCCAAACAATGCTATTATTACCAGCCCCTTTAGTTATTTCGATCCCGGCACCGGTTTAACAAAAGGATTTAAGCTGGCTGCTTTAGGTACATCCAATTTTTCAGATGCCGACGAAGTACCAATTACCCCTAATGTAATTACTTTAGGCTTAACTGCAGATGATCTTTCTTCTACATCGGGTTTTACAATGAATCAGCTTACTAATGATCCGCCTTATGGTTACCAGCCTTATGTCCCTGCCACTGTAACTTATAACGGCACTGTTGTTAATGATGCAACTGTATTATTTGATACAGGCACCAATGTTGACAATTACCTCGAAGACCCTTCATTAAAAAACAGCAATACAGTGGTACTTGCAGCTAATAGCGCTGTGTCAGTAGCCACCACCTCTGGGTTTAAATACGCTTATACTGTTGGCGCGTTTGATAATTTCACCTATGTGGAAAATCCCAAATATTCTGGCGTACCGGTTAGTATTTTCAGCCTTAGCTTTTTTTTCGACAACGAATATATGTTAGATTTTACGGATCACAAGCTTGGACTAAAAGCCAATTAAGCATTGTGATAATAAAAAAAGAAAGGCTTTACTACGTAGTGAAGCCTTTCTTTTTTTATCGGTGGACGGGAATTAATAACTCCCGTTTTGTTTCATCAGCATATCAGCTAAACGACCGTCAAGGTTGTAAATATCTTTCCTGAAATTTATTTTGCCGTCCCTGTCAACAAACGCGGTTAAGTAAGCTATAAAAACCGGGATCTTATTGCTTAGCGTTACGTATTGCTCTTTACCGGAATGCATGGCAGCATCAATTTTTTGAGGTGTCCATATCTTTTTTTGCTGAAGCAGGAAGTTGGCCAATTTTGCAGGCTCTTTAACCCGTATACAACCATGGCTAAATGCCCTTGATGATTCGCCAAAAAGAGATTTTGAAGGCGTATCATGCAAATAAATGCTATAACTATTGGGGAACAGGAATTTAACCAACCCCAATGAGTTTTGCGGGCCGGGCTTTTGGCGCACGTTAGGCAAACCGTTAACATACCCAGTTATCTGCATATTGTGTTTGCTGATATAATTGCCATCCCTGCGCATGCCGGGTATAACTTCGTTCCGTACTATACTTTCGGGCACATTCCAATACGGGCTAAATACCACATATTGTACCTCGCCATAAAATACCGTGGTTTGGTGCACCGACTGGCCAACCACAACATTACAGCTCCATAATAAACTATCGTTGTTATAAACATGCAGCTTAAACTCAGGAATGTTTACGCCGAGATAATCACCTTTCATTGATGCAGGCAGCCATCGGCTGCGTTCCATGTTCACCAGTATTTGTTTTATACGGCTTTTTAGTGGCGTATTCATTTCATTAATAGTCTCCTTGTTCACCACACCGTTAACTGATAAACCGATCCGGCTCTGGAATTGCTTAACACCGGCAACCAAGTCATCGGTAAACACATTTGTCACTGTATCTCCTTTATAATCACCCAGCTTATACAGTCGTTTTTTAATAAGCGAAATAACTGATGAAGAATCGCCTTGTTTGACAGATTTAGCCGCAATTACTATGGGGAGCCATTTATCAGTTGAATCCAGATCGCGGTATTTTTTCAGATAAGCTCGCAGCAGTTCATATTGCCTGTAAACCGGCTCATTGGCTATTTTTTTGGTCGGAGTTTTTAGCAGGCTATCCAGGTATTGATCATACGAATCTTTTTCTCTTGGTAAAAACCATTTTGCCGCTTTACTGGCATCGTTACCCATGCCATGCCATATCAAATTTGCCAGCATAAAATATTGCGCGGTAAGCATTAACTCCACATCTGTACGAGGCTGTTTTGAGGCCGTTTTTGTATTTAAGCCATCCAATAAAGAGTCCAGGGCCTTTGTATAGGGTGCTTTTTTATAGATCCCATCGTTATCCAGGTTCATTACACGGTTAGTTAAGTTACCCGCCTGTTCTATCAGGCTGCCATTCTCAAACCAGGCGTACGAGTAATTTCTTTTCTGATAAAAGCTTGCTACATCACCCGCATAGGTTTTTAATGCCGGATATTTTTTAAAGAAAGGGGTTAGCTGAGTACTATCAAAAACATCGGTAGAGTGTTGTGTAAAATTTCCGGGAATGGTCTTATCCATATCCTGCGCCAGTGAATCAACCGGTTTATGGGTTTTTACATGCTGACCGCAGCTTACTAAGGTCATGCTGTAAATCAAAGCCAACAGAAATGATAATCTTAAAGCGTAATTCATAGAGGGCGTGTTTTTATTAAAGATATTAAATATTATATACGGTTCACAAGCCCGGTAATTAATAAGATAGTGTTTAAAATGGCCCGGACTGTTAAAATAATATTATTATATGTATTATTTTCATGTTAACTTCAGAATCAAAACATATTATTGTTTAAGATGCTATCGCAATCGCCATATATATCGGCACAAAAGCTTTGTTCATCCATACTTGATATTTTAAAAGACCGTTAATTGATATTTTTATAGCTATGAAGTTGTTAGTCATTTTATTTACTTTTTTTCTTTCTTCAAATGTTAGCTGGTTAGGCGACTTTAATGACGCCAAAACACAGGCAAATACTACTCACAAATTAATATTGGTTTGTTTTTCAGGTTCCGACTGGTGCGGCCCGTGTATAAGGGAGCGGAAAGAGATATTGGAGTCGGCAGCATTTGAGAGTTTTGCAGCGGAACATTTAATATTAGTAAGGGCCGATTTCCCCCGGGAAAAGAAAAATCAGCTGAGTAAAGAGCAAACAAAATTAAATGAAGCCTTAGCCGATAAATATAACCCGGACGGTAAGTTCCCGTATACACTATTAATTGACACTAATGGAAAAGTATTGAAAGACTGGGATGGCTTTCCAAATGAATCTCCTGAAAATTTTGTAGTACAAATAGCCACATTTATACATGCAACAAACTGAGGTCACCAGCTTATTGATACAAAAGCGCGTGCTTAAATTAATGGGTAACCGCTTTGAGCTAAGTGTAGTTAGTAATGATGAAAAATGGGGCCAGCAATGTATTGATGCAGCAATTAGTGAAATAAGCAGAATTGAGAAGCTTTTAACAACCTTTAGTGATGACAGCCAAACTAATGCCATAAATCGCAATGCCGGTATAGCACCGGTAAAAGTTGACAGGGAAGTATTTAACCTTATAAAACGATCAATAAAAATAAGCGAGCTTACACAGGGGGCTTTTGATATAACCTATGGCTCCATTGATAAACGGTTATGGAACTTTGATCAAACCATGACAGCTTTACCGGATAAGGAAACCGCTAAAAAAATGATTAGGCTTATAAACTTCCGGAATATTGTATTGGATGAAGATGCCTGTACTGTTTTTCTGCGTGAAAAAGGTATGCGCATTGGTTTTGGTGGCATTGGCAAAGGATATGCTGCTGAACGTGCCAAGCATGTGATGAAATTACAGGGAGTTGAGAGTGGCGTTGTAAATGCATCAGGAGATTTGAATACATGGGGGCTACAGCCAAATGGTAAGGCATGGACAGTTGGTATCGCTAATCCGGATGCATCAAATGAGATCTTCTCCTACATAAATATTACCGATATGGCCGTAGCAACATCAGGCAATTATGAGAAGTTCATTATGGTTGATGGGAAAAAATACTCACATACCATAAACCCACGCACCGGGCTTCCTGTAACCGGTATTAAGGCCGTAACAATAATAACTACCAATGCCGAGATTGCCGATGCCATGGCTACCCCCGTAATGATAATGGGGATTAATGCGGGCCTCGATATGATCAATCAGATGAAAAACATTGAAGCTGTTATTATTGATGATAACAACAAGATATATACTTCAAAAAACATAAAAATTAATACCCCTATATAAATGACAACTAAAGTAATGAAAGTATTAGCCTGCTTGCTTATAACAATAGCATGCACTTCATGTGTTCACTTAAAAGAATACCAGAAAAGCAGGATAAATGATTCTGAAATGGTTTTAAGTAACCGGAAGGTTGAAAAAAACGAATTGAATTTTCAATCGTACCGTGAGGCCGCTTCAGGTGCAAATGCAGGCAAAACCGGTGGTGGCTGCGGCTGTAACTAAACTATTTAATCAAGCTATTACTTTTTTATGAGAAAGATCTATCTATCCGTTATCGGATTTTCAATAATATGCCGACTTAATGTACATGCGCAGGTTAAGGCGGATAGCGTTAGCAATAAACCGGCTTTTAGTTTATACAACACCCCTGTTCAGGATTCCACTCAATATAATCCACGAAAACTGCGATTAGACGAGGTTGATTTTGTATCGAGCTACTATTCTCAAAATGGCGATCATTCGGCGGTTACCGGTGGCATAGGCACGGAAAAGGTAACCGATTTTGCAAATAGCATTAACCTTAACTTTGTTTGGACAAACCAGCATCAAAATAAAAACACACTGGCCGTTGGTTTAGGGTTTGATGCACATACAGCTGCTTCACAAGCCTTTGTTTCAAAAACCGGCGCATCCAGCCCGAATGGTACCAGGCTATACCCATCGCTTGACTGGACAGTTGAAAATACCAAAACAGGTAATACATTTGGCGTAGGCACTTATTATTCCAGTGAATATAATTACCAGTCGCTTGGCGCCGATCTGCATTTTTCAGTAAAAACTGATGACAAAGATGGTGAGTTTAGCGCCAAACTGCAGGGGTATTTTGATCATGTTAAATTAATTTATCCGTCTGAATTTATTCCGCAGAGTACTGTTACCAGTGGCACTACTATAACTTCTGCCAGCGGCACCACCGAATCAAGCTCTGGTGGCAGCTATAAAGCAAATATCCCGAGCAGCCCGCGTGAAACATATTCGGCATCATTCGGTTATACTCAAATTATTAACTCACGATTCCAGATCGCTTTCCTGGCTGATGTTGTGGGGCAAAACGGTTATCTAAGCCTGCCATTTCACCGGGTGTACTTTACCACCGGTAAGGATACTATTGAAAAACTCCCATCATCGCGCTTTAAACTACCATTAGGCTTCAGGCTCAATTATTTCATGGGAGATAACATAATCCTGCGGTCGTACTATCGCTATTATTTAGATAACTGGGGCATCAGATCAAATACGGCTAACCTGGAAGTAGCTTATAAGGTATCGCCATTCTTTTCCATATCGCCATTTTACAGGTTCTATAACCAATCGGCAGCACGGTATTTCGCCCCGTACGAGGCGCATAGTCCTACCGATCAGTATTACACCAGTAATTATGAATATGCCAAATTCAGCAGCCAGTTTTTTGGTGTCGGCTTCAGGATAGCACCGCCAAACGGAGTTTTCGGCTGGCAGGGCTTACATGAGCTGGAAGTTAGATATGGGCATTACACCCAAACAACAAATCTGACATCCGATGTTGTGTCGTTAAGTCTTGGGTTTAAATAATGCGCAGGAGCGCTTTTATTAAAGAAATCGTACGGTAAGCTGATTATGCAATCAGCTTACCAACATCCTGACCATAGATTTCTTTAAACAACCTGCTAAAATAAGCCGGGGTAATAAAGCCTGATGCATAGGCAACCTCGGCTATGGTTTTGTATTTACCGGCAGTTATTAGCTCCCTCGCTACCTGTAACCGTACAATACGCATAAATTTATTGGGGGTAATGCCGATGAGATCATGCGTCCGGCGAAATAGCTGGCGCTCACTTATAGCCATTTCAGCACTCACTATGCCAATGTTCAGATCTATTTTACCTGCGTATTTCCGAACCAACAATTCAAAATCATTAAGCCAGGCCTGATCCGTGGCCGACAAGTTATAATCACTAAAGTAATGAACACTGCCTGTTGTATTTTTCGAAGTTAAATCTTCCTCATCTGTTTTTTTCCGCTCTGTAGCAGTACCCAATATCCCTGAGATCCTTCCATATTCTTCCAGTTTCTTTTTATAGGTAATATCTTTCGCTATCGCAAATACCAATTTCTGCTCTTTCACCGGCATCGAGGTCCACGTAAGCCAGATAATATCGCCACTCTTTGTTACATACCTGTTTTCAAAATTTAAAAGCGGTGTGTCTCTTTTAATGCTTTCACGTTTTCTGGAGGTAATATCCTTATCCTCGCTATAAACAAAATCGTTTATAGGTTTCGCAAATAATTCTTCATTGGTATAACCGAGAGTTTTTGATACAGCGGCATTTATCTTTTTAAAATATCCATCAAAGCCCGCTATACACAACAGATCGGGCGAGAGCTCAAAAAAATATTCCAGGTCAAATTGCTGATTAAAGTTAGGGGTGTTCATATAGTGATATCAATAGCGTAACAACATGCAATCTTTAACTAAAAAGACATATTCAGCAGAAGAAATTTTGACCTTTTTTAAATTATCAGTTTATTCCCCGAAAGAGTACCAATGTACGTTTAAACACCGAAAAAGTTGTCACTTAATCGCCAAATGGTCAAAAATGGCAGGTTTGTTAATTTTTATGGCAGGTTTGTTAATTTTTTGTGCACCACTTTTACATAATGAACAAAATTGATTAAATCATTGATTAATTTATTCATAATCATAAGTTAACATCCCTAATAAAACGCCATGAATCTTTTAACTATTGAAAAAGATATTACAGAAAGTAGAACCAAAAACACATGCCGTTATTGTAAGTCTACAGATTTAGAACGGATACACCGGGGGCGCGTGGCAAGGTATGTATTTTTCTGGCTCCCCCTACGATATTTTGTTTGCTACAAGTGCTTACGAAAACATTACAAACTGTAATGCCGGCACACATTATAACCTTCTCTTCACAAATTAGTCCTCTTACCAAATAATGAAAATAATAGTATTAATCCGCATATTTATCTTTTTCCCTTTTTGCGGTATAGTAATACCCGATTTGGCTTTCTGCATCAATCACTCTACTTTTCAGGTACCTTTCTCGCATTTGTTGATCGGACTGTTTTTGTTATTGCTGATAGTTTGCTCTTTTATTTTTCAATACATCAAAGCAAAACTTGCTACAAATGAATAAAAGTATTTTATAGTTATACCATATTCATTTTTTACTGCCGCCCAATATTAGCTGCTACGGAAAAAACAGCGCCAATTATACCTAAAAACCAAGGCTCCGGAATAAATTCTCGGGGCCTTATTTCGTTATATACTCCGATAAATAGCACATTCCTCATAGATAGGTTTGATAATTTCATTTATAAATTTTATGAAATCTTACCGGCCCCCTCCTTACAAAATGATGCAGGTTTGCAATAGATCCAAGAGATTAGCTGTTGACCGGCTCTGGAAAATACCTGGTCAAATCGACAATACCAGGAAATTCTTCTACCGAAAAAAGCATTACAGTTCTCGCCATCTACGTTTGCTATTATCAGTTATACACCAAAGCGCCCTGATCAATATCCGAAGACTTATTGCATATAGAGATTTATGTAGACAGCACTTTTATGGCATTCATGATAATATACTATAGATTATGGCAAAAATATCAAATAAGCACTGTTGGTTTTTAAAATAGCTTTGTTCTCAAACTAATTACTAAATCTTCATTTGATAGATGAAAAAAGTTCCGGCGAGGGGCTTAACCCTATTAAATGAGCTGAAATATGAAAAGCCTTCCGATACTCGATCTGGTTGTCATCGCGCTTTACCTTATAGGGATGATTGCGGTCGGGATCTATTTTTCGCGGAAGAATAAAAACCCGGAACAATATTCCAGCGCATCCGGATCAATACCCGGTTGGGCTATCGGAATGTCAATTTACGCTACTTTTTTAAGCAGTAATACTTTCCTTGGCGTTCCGGGCAAAGCCTTTGGCGGCAACTGGAATGCCTTTGTATTTAGTATCTCAATGCCATTTGCAGCATGGATTGCAGCAAAATATTTCGTTCCGTTTTACCGCAGCACCGGGCAGGTTTCGGCTTATACCAATTTAGAAAAGCGTTTTGGCCCCTGGGCTCGCACTTACGCCGTGGTTTGCTTTCTGCTTACGCAACTGGCCAGGATGGGGTCGATATTTTTTGGCATCTCGTTAACGTTACAAGCGCTAACCGGTTACGGTATGGAAACAATAATGCTGATTACCGGCATCTGCATTATTGTTTACACAGTACTTGGAGGTATAGAGGCTGTAATTTGGACAGAGGTGGTACAAGGCGTATTAAAAACATTAGGCGCTGTGCTTATTATTTATTTAGTAGTAACAAATATGCCGGGCGGCATTACCAAAATAATTGAGATTGGCGAAAGAGATCACAAATTCAGCCTCGGCAGTTTTGCGCCAAATTTTACGCAAGCCGGTTTTTGGGTTATACTGCTGTATGGCTTCTTCATAAACCTGAATAATTTTGGCATGGACCAAAATTATGTACAGCGTTACCATACCGCTACATCTGTAAAGGAGGCTTCCAAATCTGTTTGGCTTTGCGTTTGGATATATGTGCCTGCTTCCTTTTTATTTTTTATTATTGGTACGTGCTTATATGCTTACTACCAGGTTAACCCAGGCATGATCGACCCGGTTAAGCTCCAGGTAGCAGCTGAACATTTAGGGGCCGGGGTATCATCTGCTGACATCAGGCATCTTGCCGCTACCCTATCGCCTGCCGACTATGGAGACAAAGTGATGCCGCACTTTATGGTTACCATGATCCCAACCGGTTTGGTTGGCCTTATTGTTTCTGCCATACTTTCAGCTGCCATGAGTACTATTAGTTCCGGCATGAATTCATCGGCCACTGTTTTTTCTGAGGACATCTACAAAAGATATTTTAAACCCGGTAACAGCCAAGCAAAAACGCTGCAATCCCTGCATATACTCACCGTTGTTTTTGGATTGGCGGGTATGGGCTGCGGCATAGCGATGATAGGCGTAAAAAGTATACTGGATATCTGGTGGCAACTGTCAGGAGTGTTCGCCGGTGGAATGCTCGGCCTGTTCCTTTTGGGCATTATAAGTAAGAAGGTCGGTAACATTGAGGCTTGTTCGGCTACGATCATAGGCATCCTGGTTATTATCTGGATGTCGTTATCATATCTTATTCCGGATCAGTATGCCTATCTCAGAAACCCGCTAAATGCCAACATGGTTATTGTAGTAGGAACGCTGGCCATTTTCCTGTCGGGAACATTCATATCAAGATTAAAAAACAAACGCCTGAAAATCACAACTTAAATTAATTAACATGACGAATAGATCAGATAAGGGATTTATCCCGGTAATGCTTACCCCATTTAAGGATAATGGTGATATAGACTTTTACGGATTAGCAAAATTAACGGAGTTGTACATTGAATCTGGTGCTGCCGGTTTATTTGCCAATTGTTTGTCGAGCGAGATGTTCGAGCTTTCTGAGCCGGAGCGGATCCGGGTAATTGAAGAAGTTATAAAAGTAGCAGATGGGCAAATTCCTGTAGTAGCTACCGGCACTTTCGGCATAGATCTGCAACAACACGCCAATTTTATAAAAAAGGTTTACGCCACCGGGGTAACAGCGGTTATTGGCATTACGGGACTATTAGCTCAGGAAACAGATAAAGACGAAATATTTGAAGCGAATATATTTAGCTTGCTTGAACTTACTGAAAGCATTCCGCTCGGTTTTTATGAGTGCCCGGTACCTTACAAAAGATTGATCAGCCCGGATCTGTTAGGCCGTATAGTAGCTACCGGACGAGTAACCTATCATAAAGATACCTGCCTGGATATTGACCAGATCAAGGCAAAAATTGCTGCTACCCAGGGATATGAATTTGGATTGTATGATGCCTATATGGCGCATGCTGTTGAATCTTTAAAAGCAGGTGCAGCCGGTTTATCGTGCATCCAGGGAAATTTCTTTCCCGAATTGGTTGTTTGGCTCTGTGAAAATTATAATGATCAGTTATTGAAAAATGAAGTAGATACCGTACAGCAATTTTTTATTGATAATATGGATGTTATGCATAATGTATATCCAACCATATCAAAATATTATCTTCAAAAGCGTGGCTTACCTATCTCCACTTTTACTCGCCGAAATGATGTTGGGATCTTTACTGCAACCATTGAAAAAGATATTGATGCATTGCATGATAGCTATAACGTACTTTGTAATGAAATTGGGATAAAGCACGTTTCAATATAAATCCTAATAAACATTTGCGTTACTCGCCATGCATTACAAAGAAAATCAACTAACGTTCGGCATTAAAGGGCATTTTTTAAATACGACACAATGCTTTTCGCCTGACGGGCATTGGGTTGTTTACGATACCCGGAACGATGATACCCAGATTGGCAGTACTGGCAGTATTGAAATGGTTAACATTAACACCGGCGAAATAAGAGAACTATATCATACTCAAAATCAAACTGAATACGGGCCCGGAGTTGGGGCTGCCACGTTTTCTCCTGTACAAAACAGGGTTGTTTTTATCCATGGCATTAGCAATGCCAACCAGCAAAACCCTTACAGCTTTTCGCGCCGCACGGGCGTTGCCATTGATATCGACAAACCAAATGTCCCGCATTTTATGGATGCACGGTATGTTACTGAACCGTTTATTCCGGGAGCATTGCGCGGGGGAACACATGCGCACATATGGAGCGCCGATGGGCAATGGATAAGTTTTACTTATAATGATTATGTTATTGAACAATTAAGCAGCACAAATCCGGCAATCAAAGATTTAAGGACCGTCGGCGTTATGTTTCCGCGGCAGGTTATTGTTACTGATGATCACGAAGGTGAAAATCATAGCGGAGAAATGTTTGCTGTTGTAGTAACCAAAGTGACCGAAGCTCCAAGGCCCGGCTCTGATGATATTGATAAGGCTTTTGATGAGGCATGGATAGGAGAAAATGGCTACCTAAAAACGAACGGCAGCCGGCAAAAACGAGCTATCGCATTTCAGGGAAACGTAATAGACGAGCACGGTCATATTAAAACAGAAGTATTTGTTGCAGATCTGCCTGATGACTTAACACAGGCACAAGAAGGGGCTCCACTTGAAGGAACAGCTGTTTCCAGGCCTGGTGTTCCCCAAGGCGTAACACAACGGAGAATAACATTTACCAAAACGGGCATTGCAGGCCCCCGGCATTGGCTTAAAACAACGCCCGATGGAAGTTTAATATGTTTCCTCTCTAAGGATGATTCTGGTTTTATCAACATCTTCGGGGTGCATCCAATCGGAGGGCCGGTTAAGCAATTAACGTTCAATAAATTTGATATACAATCAGGCTTTAATATAAGTCCCGATGGGAAGTTGTTAGCTTATATTGCTAATGACAACATTATTCTAAGCGATATTTTATCGGGCGAAGCAAACAAAATCCCAACAGAAAAAAAGCCGGTGGGTAAAGTTGTTTGGTCGCCTGATGGGCAAATGCTGGTATTCAACAGCTATATTAAAGAAGGCGATCAAAGCTATTTCCAGATCATTCTGCTTCAGTCAAATTAAACCGCTAACTATAATTACATAAACTCATGATACAGACAGAAAAACAAGTTTACCTGGTATGCAGCGGCGATTTACGTTTATCGGCAAACCAAAGCTGTTGGGCTGCGCAGGCAGAAATGGAAGCTTTGCTTACCAAAGCCATAGAGCAGGAAGGCTGGACAGTAAAACGTGCTCATGAATATAATGCGGAAAAGAAACATGGTTTTATTGATTCGCAGAGAATGGGTATCGAAGTATTCCGGAACATACCGGCTGATGCCCAGTTAATTGTTGCCGAAAGCGTTTGGCAGTATACACATCATGTGTTGGCTGGTTTAACAACTCATAAAGGACCTATTTTAACCGTAGCTAACTGGAGTGGACAATGGCCTGGTTTAGTGGGTATGCTTAACCTTAACGGCTCACTAACTAAAGCAAATGTACTTTACAGTACTTTATGGAGCGAGACTTTTACAGATGACTTTTTTAAGGAAGGTCTAAAAGAATGGTTAGGCACAGGTAATTTAAAGCACGACAAAAGCCATGTTAAGGATTACAGCCTGGTTAAAATACCACTTGCTGAACAGAAGATTGGTGCTGATTTCGCTGCCGAATTTAAGGCAAACAAGGCTATTATGGGCGTGTTTGATGAAGGCTGCATGGGTATGTATAACGCCATTGTGCCCGACAATTTATTACATGAAACCGGCATATTTAAAGAACGGTTAAGCCAATCAACCTTATATGCCCATATGTTGCAGGTAACCAATGATGAAGCCGAAAAGGTTTTACAATGGCTACTGCAAAAAGGGATGACCTTTAATTGGGGAACAGATGAGACAACGGAATTAACCAGGCAGCAAACGCTTGAACAATGTAAGATGTATATAGCAGCCATGCGCATAGCCGACGATTTTGGATGTGACACAATTGGCATACAATATCAGCAAGGTTTAAAAGATCTTACTGCTGCAAGTGATCTGGTAGAGGGGTTATTGAATAATACCGAAAGGCCGCCTGTTTATTCTGAAAGCGGTAAAGAATTGTACCCGGGTAAAGCATTACCCCATTTTAATGAGGTTGATGAGTGTGCAGGTATCGATGCCTTGTTAACTTATCAACTTTGGAATAAACTCGGACTATCTGGCGAGAATACATTGCATGACATACGCTGGGGTGAACACTACACCGGCGAAGGAATTGACGATTTTGTTTGGGTTTTCTTAATATCGGGCGCGGTACCAGCAGCTCATTTTGCTAACGGATATAAAGATGCCAGCAGCGACCGCCAGCCAGCTATGTACTTTAAACTGGGTGGAGGCACTTTAAAAGGCGTAAGCAAACCCGGGAACCTGGTATGGAGCAGGGTATATATTATGAATGACAAACTTCATTGCGACCTTGGTGTGGGAAAAGCAATTGAATTTAACGAAGCAGAAACCACACGTCGCTGGCAATTAACAACACCACAATGGCCTATTATGCATGCTGTATTAAATGGTGTATCCAGAGATCAGCTTATGGCTAAGCACCAGGCAAATCACATCCATGTAGTTTATACAGATAGTAAGGACCAGGCACACCAGGCTTGCCGTATCAAAGCAGCGGCTATGGCAGGTTTAGGCATCGAAGTTCATTTTTGCGGCAATGTTGATGTATAAGAAATACCATATCTAAAATGTAAATGCCATCTTTCCAATCAAGCACGCTTAATTTGAAAGATGGCATTCTTATAATTCTATAACTGCCTTAATCTGACTTTCAAGCTTTTTAATTTGTAGCGTTAAATTCTGAATGAGGGATTTATAGATTTGAAACATTTCCTTATACTCCTTTCCGTCCAATGCCTTGTTTTGTTCCTTCCACGTAGCCTCAAAGCCGCCACGATCACATACGAGATGGTTTCTTAGTGTAAGCAATGATTGAAGTCTCAAGATGCCTTTGGCTGGCAATATAGTTGGCTGCAACGTTTCACGGTGCAACCAGGCATATTCTGCAATTCTTTGCGCATCTACCTGATTTAATAGCTTGATTAAACCTGTTTTAAAATTGGCCCGGCACTATCCGTAGGTTTTTATTTTCCGTTTTTTTAACTCTTAAAAAAAATTCAGCAATCGATTGCTGAATTAAAATTTATTTTTAGATTTGTTTAAATTGTAACACCTAATTTACATTTCTGCCAATTACCAATTTACTGGATATACCAAATGCAAAGTACCGGGTACACATGTAATAAAAGTATCGTCCAGCTATGGAACAAATTCAGGCTGGGAGATGAGGATGCCTACACTTGTTTAATGAGTGTATTTACCAATCAAATGTTCCGGTATGGGATACGGTTTGTTGGCGACGATGATTTTGTTAAGGACTGTATCCAGGATGTTTTTTACGAATTATGGAAACGCCGCGAAAAAATAACACAACCGGTATCGGTAAAATCCTACTTGTTCAAAGCGCTCCGTTTGCGGATCTTTCGCGAGAGATCGAAATGGAAATTGCCCGAACCACTGCTCAATAGTTATGAATTTACTATGGAGCTTGATGTGGAAACTACCATCATCAAAGAAGAGCTGTCGCTCGAGATCTGTTTAAAACTTCATAAAATACTCGAGAACCTGCCTAAACGGCAAAAAGAAATATTATATCTCCGGTTTTATGAAGGCCTGGACCAGGATCGGATCGCCGAGATCATGGGCCTTAACCGCCAGTCGGTTTATAACCTGTTACATGAGTCTATCTCACGCTTGAGAAAATACTGGTTGAAAAGCCCTGTTTATTATTTCTTATAATCGTATTTTCTTCACCTGCGCCTTATAAATTTTCTCACCAAAAAAATAAATTAAATTTTTCCAGTAGATTTTAAACATTTCGGAATATTATCTATGTAACGACCAATTATATAGATTTCATTAGAACCTAAATAAATGCTGGAAAATAAATTTTGTAAAGTTGAAGACCTTTTACTGGATGATTCTTTCGTAGAATGGGTTTTGGGAAATTCCGCGGAACAGGATAGCTATTGGGAGAATTTCCTGACTAAACGGCCGGAATGTGCCGAAAACTTAAAACAGGCGAGCAATATCATCCTGTCTTTTAACATCAAACCGGTAAATGACCTGTCGTCACAGGAAATTAACGAGATAATTTTAAATGTTAAATCCAGGTATAAACTGGCACCCAACCCTGCTATAGTCGCGCTTCCCAAAAGGAGGTTTGCCATTATAAATGTAATGCGTTACGCTGCCATTATAGCCGTAGTTATTTCAATAGGCGTATTGGCGTATCACAGTTATCGCCCCCAAAATAAAGTAGTAAACCAAAGAGTAGTTTTGGCGGTGTATCATAACGTTGTTAATACAAGTTCGGTGCCGATGCTGATAAAGCTGCCTGATCATAGCTCGGTTATTTTAAAACCACTTGCGCAATTACGTTACCCCGATTTTTTTACAGGCGCTAAACGCGAAGTTAATTTGATAGGGGAGGCATTTTTTGAAGTAAGTAAAAATCCCAAAAAACCTTTTTTTGTTTATTCGAATGAATTATTGGTAAGGGTAGTTGGAACAAGCTTTATAGTAAGGGCAAATAAAGGAGATAACCAGTACAAAATAATCGTTAGCACAGGCAAGGTTGAAGTATGCATGCACGGCGGCAAAAACAATCCGGGCAATGTCAGGCATTCCATTTTGCTGATACCTAACCAACAGGTAGTAGCGTACCGTAATGATCTGCGCCTTGAAAAAGATACCCTTAAAAAGCCGCTGTTATTATCGAAGGAATCCACAACCGTGCATTTCAATTTTGTGAACGCCCCTTTTTCCAAAGTTATATCAACAGTTGAAGAAGCTTATGGTGTGAATATAATTTATGATGAAAAAGTGATGGCGAATTGCCAGTTAACGGCTTCATTGATAGATCAGCCCCTTGAGGAGCGCTTAAGCCTTATTTGTAAAGCGGTTGAGGCTGAATATAAAATCACCGACGGCCACATTGTAATTACTGGCAAAGGCTGTAACAATTAACCGATTATTAATTATTAACCCCCTGTCACATGTAAAAACCAAACCTGAATAAAATCAATCGGCAGTGCTGTCACACTGCCGATGAAGTCGCTTTCTTCCTATATCAACAATAATTCTGAGGGATTGTAAAGGAAGACTTTTGTCAAATTTTTTATAAAATCTAACTAACCAAACCAAATTTATGAAAAAAAAACAATTACTCAATACTATTATGCGCATAACGGTTTTAAACATTGCTATAGTCTTCACGCTAATTGGTGAGGCTTTGGCGAGTAATACTAATGCCCAGGTATTAAATCAAAGACTAACGCTTAATATGAAGGACAAAGAGCTAAGTAAAGTTTTGGCCGCTATTGAAAAAGAGGCCAATGTTACCTTTATTTACAGTCCGGTATTGATCCAAACCAACAATAAAGTTATCGCTTCTTTTAAAAATGAACCACTTTCCAGCATCCTTTCACAACTATTGATCCCTCAGCTCATCAAGTATGAGCTATCGAGCAATGTAATTGTTTTAAACAGGATAATCCGCAATACAGATGCACCCGGCAGCGGCCAAACCAGCCAGGTTGAGGGCCGTCAGGCCCTGCAAATAAGCGGTAATGTAGTCGACGATACTGGCGCTCCGTTAATAGGCGTAAGTGTTACCCTAAAGGGCGGCACTACAGCCGTTAGCACCGATAAAGCCGGTAATTATAAGATCAGCGTACCCGACAATACCGCCGTTCTGGTATTCAGGTATATCGGATTTTTAACGCAGGAGGTTCCGGTGAATGACCGGCTTGCCATCAATATTAAGCTCGTGGTTGATCCCCGGTCGCTTAACGAAGTGGTGGTTGTAGGTTACGGTTCGCAAAAAAGGAGCACTTTAACAGGCGCCACCTCATCGTTAAAAGGCGCGTCCATCGCAAACGTGGCAGTGCCGGATATCGAGCAGGCCTTGCAGGGGCAGGTTGCCGGTTTAAGCGTTACCAATAATGGTTCTCCGGGCACATCGCCAATTGTTACTATCCGTGGTATCAGTTCCATCAGCTTCGCTACCGATCCTTTGTACGTGATCGATGGCTATCCGACAGGAAACCTTGCAATGTTCGATTCCAAGGATGTTGAATCGATAGAGGTGTTGAAAGATGCGAGCGCGGCAGCCATCTATGGTTCAAGGGCTACCAACGGTGTTATACTCATCACCACAAAAAAAGGATCAAAAAGCAACAAGGTTACCGTAAGCCTTGATTCTTACGCCGGCATCCAGAGCCCGTCAAAGGAACTGCACCTTTTAAATACCCAGCAGTATGTGCAATATGCTACCGCGCTTGATGGCGCCGCCGGCATAGCATTACCTCCACGTTTACAGCCGGCAAATTTTAACCTGCCCATTTACGCGGGCTCAACCCAAACTTATGCAGAAACCAATACTAACTGGCAAAATGAATATTTCAGGCACGATGCGCCTATCCTGTCGAATAACATATCGTTAAACGGCGGGGATGATCTTTCGCATTTTTACATCTCGGCCGGGTATTTTAAGCAGGACGGTATTGCGGCAGGCTTAAGCTTCGACAGGTATAACTTCCGTGCCAACTCCGAGCATAAGTTAAGCAAGGTGTTCTCTGTAGGGCAAACCCTGTATACCGCTGTTGGCGATCAGCATTTTGACGCTACCGGCGGCAGTAACAGAACGCCGCTTACCAACGTTATCCGCATGGCGCCTTATCTGCCGGATTATGATCCGACTACACAAGGCGGTTTCAGGGGACCGATAAGCAGCTTTGATGGCGCGGATCCAACCAATCCTGTTGAATATGCCTTAATTGGAAACAATGAAACAAGTACGCTGAAGATTTTAGGTACTTTATATGCAGGGGTTAATTTTACGCCCTGGTTATCATTTAAATCCACCTTCGGTGTTGATTATACCGACGCGTATACCCAAAATTATACCCCCATTTATAACGATGGCGGTACCTTGTCGGCAGCATTGGCTTCAATAGCCAACCAGCGCTCCATATACCTGGGCAAACTGTTTACACAACAGTTAACATTTAATAAAACTTATGGCGAGCACCATATCAACGCGGTAGCGGTTTATGAAACCCAATCGCAAAATCAAACTATTGCCAATGCTTCGGGCAATCAAAGCAATAACCTGGTTAAAACACTTAACGGTGGATCAAATATAGCCGCTACCAATGATGTGGAAAGCAACCTGTTGATCTCCTATGTAGGCCGCATAACGTATGATTATGCCGCCAAATACCTGTTAAGCGCGTCCATACGCCGCGATGGTTTATCTATTTGGGCGCCGGGTCATAAATACCAGGATTTCCCTTCGGCTTCAATAGGCTGGAAGATCGACCAGGAAGATTTTCTTAGGGAATCCAAGGTGGTATCCGAACTGAAATTAAGGGCAGGTTACGGTATCACAGGTATCCCGCCATCGGCTTTGGGTAATTATCCTTATTTATCGCCTATTCAATCCAACCAGGCCTACTATCCTTTCGGTGGTATTAACGGCAGCGGTAATGCTTCTTATACCAATGGTTTAAGTAACCCCGATCTGAGCTGGGAAACCACCAGGCAACTGAATATAGGTATTGACCTGGGTTTGATCAACAATAAATTCACCCTTACAGCCGATTATTACCAAAGAAAAACCACTAATCTTATTTTGGCTGTACCTACCTCTCCCAGCGAAGGTTTTGGCGGAGCAGGCGCATTGGAAAACATTGCCGCAATGCAAAATAAGGGGCTTGACCTACAGTTAGGTTACCATAAAAGAGACGGTGAGTTTAAATACGACATCACCGGTTTAATAAGCTTTATAACCAATAAAGTATTATCACTGAATTCTCCTACAGCTTCGATAGTGTCCGGCGGCGATGGTGATTTTGGCAGCGGTTATAACTTTACCAAAACAATTGCGGGCCAGTCTGTAGGTCAGTTTTATGGCTGGAAAACCGATGGCTTATTTCAAACCGCGCAGCAGGTGGCCAACAGCCCTTTCCAAACTAGCTTAACGGCCCCCGGCGATATCAAATACCAGGATATCAATCACGACGGAAAGATCGACGGCAGCGACGAAACTTACCTCGGCAGCCCTATTCCTAAGTTTACTTATTCGTTAAATTATTCCGCTTCCTACAAAAACTTCGATATTGGTGTGTTTTTCCAGGGCGTATATGGAAACAAGATCCTGAACGCAGAGAATATTATTTTACAAGGTATGCCAAGGTTGTTTAATTCAAGCACCGCAGTATTGGATGCCTGGACGCCATCAAACACCAATACAACTATTCCAAGGGCTATCTCAGGCGATCCGAATGATAATGACCGTTTATCTGATCGCTGGATTGAAAGCGGATCGTATTTAAGGTTGAAAAACCTAGTGATAGGCTATACCATCCCGACCAATCTTTTAAAATCATGGACAGGGAATGCGATAAGCCGCTTAAAGGTTTATGTATCGGGCCAAAACCTGCTAACATTTACAAAATATACAGGCTTTGATCCGGAAGTAGGTAACAAAACCCAGGGACAAACAGATGGATCGGGTGCAAATTTGAGGAGCGGGGTTGATTTTGGTCAGTATCCTGCTGCAAGGGTGTTCCAATTCGGTATCCAGGCTGGTTTTTAATGATTATTAATATTTAAAAAAATTATATGAAAATTAAAAAATTATTTATCGCGTTGGTTGTGTTGGGATTCGCTGCCGTCGCTACCATTTATTCGTGCAAAAAGGGTGATTTGAATACAACCGACCCAAATGTGTTGAGCTTGGCAAATTCTTTTAAATCTTCGGCTGATATATTGGCGGCCACCAATTCAATTTATTCGGTAATGCACTCCAATGATATTATTGGCAGGTGGCAGTTCTGGGTGCATGATTTAAGGGCTGATGACGGAAAATCAGGCGGGGGCCAGTTAGGAGCGGACCTGTTATCGATACTCAATGGTGTAAATACACCGAGCAACGATATTACCACTCCGTATTTTACGGCGCTTTACACGCAAATTCACCGCGCTAACACCGTTTTGGATAATGCGCCAAGGGCTACAGACAATGCGGCATTGGTTGCCCGCTGTGTAGGCGAAGCCAAGTTTTTAAGGGCATGGGCTTATTTTGAATTGGTGAGCATGTGGGGTAAAGTACCGGTTTATACCACTACGGTAAAAACACCTTCCGCTTCTGCTCCATTATCTTCGGTATCGGATGTTTACGCGCTGATCATTAAGGATCTGACCGATGCCGCCGTGGCGTTGCCGGGTAAATCGGCCTATGGCCCGTCTGATTTGGGCAGGGCAACAAATGCTGCCGCATGGGGTATGCTGGGCAGGGCCTATATGCAGGAAGGCGATTACAAAGATGCCGAAGCCGCTTTATTGAAAATACCGAGCAGCGGGGCCGACGGCTATTCGCTGGTAACCAATTTTTCGGATAATTTTAAACAGGAAACAGCATTCAACAACGAATCGGTTTTTGAAGTTATTTTTACGGACAAAGGCGATAACAACTTTAACTGGGGTGGCGATAACGGAGTTGGAGACGGCCCTACGGCCGATCAAACTACGGTACGTAACCAGGAATACAATCCAATTGCCTGGAGAAACCTTATTCCTTCGGAACATTGGGCTGCGGAATTTGAAAATACTGTTACCGGCGCGGCAAAAACCGACCCTCGTTTTGGGTTTAGTATTTACAAAACAGGCGATGCCTTTGATAATGATCCGGGACCGGGCACTGTTTTGGTTGATGCCGATCAGAACGGCCAGACAACACATTACCTTGGCGCCGATATCAAGCTGGGCTATCGTAAATACATGCTCATCTATGAAGAAAACCGGAGCACGGCTTCTTTTCACCCCGGAGGCGTTGACGCGCGTTTGCTGCGTTATGCCGATGTATTACTGATGCTTGCTGAGTGTGCAAACGAAAATGGAGACATGGCCGGTGCAATTGGCTATTTAAACCAGGTAAGAGCAAGGCCCAGTGTTGCCATGCCGCCTTACCCAACCAGTCAATTTCCGGTGGCAAATAAAGACGGCGTAACCTTAGCCATTATGCACGAAAGGCAAGTTGAGCTGGGTAACGAGGAGTTGAGGAACATCGATATCATACGCTGGAGAAACAAAGGATATTATCCTTCAATTGCTCCCGAACCAATATCCTATTACAAAAAAGCAGGGGACGAATTTCTTGCTATCCCGGAAGCGGAAACCGATAACAATGCAAACCTGCAATAATTGCTCTTTAAATTAAACCTTTCACACCTAAACAATAACTATGGCTTTAATTAGCCATAGTTATTTATTTTTAAGCCGGTAAACCTATAGATGAAACACGTTTTAATTATTTTAATTTGCCCCTTAATCATGCTGGCTGTGGGCTGTAAAAAATCTGCGCCAACTTTGTTTCAGCAAATTTCCTCCTCTCAGTCGGGTATTCATTTTAATAACCTCATTACTGAAAACGATTCCATCAACCCCATCGATAACGCTTATGTGTATAACGGCGGCGGTGTAGGCATCGGCGATTTTAATAACGATGGTCTGCAGGATATTTATTTCACCGGCAATATGGTATCAAACAAACTGTATTTAAACGAGGGCGATTTTAAATTTAAGGATATTACCGACGAAGCCGGCGTAGGCGGCATAGGCAGGTGGGGAAGAGGGGTTTCCATCATCGATATCAATAACGATGGGCTGATGGATATTTACGTATGTAATTCCCTTTCAGATGATTCCCTTAAACGTACCAACCTGCTGTATATAAACCAGGGCCCCGATAAAAACGGTATCCCCCATTTTAAAGAAATGGCCCATGAGTACGGCCTGGATATCCATGCGCACTCCACCATGGCCACTTTTTTCGACTATGATAATGATGGCGATCTTGATATGTACCTTGCTGTAAATCAGCCAGACAAAAGTTCCTATGCGAATGATTTCAGGCCGATCATCAAGGATGGCTCATACCCGAGTACGGGCAGGCTCTACCGGAACGACTGGGATGCCAAATTAGGACATGGGGTATTTCATGATGTATCCAAACAGGCGGGTATTACGATTGAAGGGTATAGCCACGGGGTATCTATTGTTGATATAAACCGGGATGGCTGGAAGGATATTTACGTAACGAATGATTTTTTAACAAATAACATTCTTTATATCAATAATCACGACGGCACATTTACCGATGAATCAAAAGAATACTTTAAGCATACATCGCTGAACGCGATGGGCCAGGATGTTGAAGATATCAATAACGATGGCCTTGCCGATATTTTTGAGCTCGATATGAGCCCGGCCGATAACTACCGCAAAAAGATGATGAGCATGCCCAACAGCTACCAAACTTTTGAAAACTTTGATCACTATGGCTACCAGTACCAATATCCGCGCAATACCTTACAGCTTAACCAGGGCCCGCGGGTAGGGCAAAACGACTCGATAGGGAAGCCCGCCTTCAGCGAGATAGGGTTTATGAGCGGCGTAGCCCAAACCGACTGGAGCTGGACACCGCTGATAACCGATTTTAATAATGATGGCTACAAAGATATCATTATAACTAACGGCTATCCCAAAGATGTAACCGATCATGATTTTATAACATTCAGGAACAACGCCTACCTTATCGCCACAAAAAAACAGGTAATAGGGCAAATACCTGCCGTCAAGATCCATAATTATGCTTTCCGGAATAAAGACGGGATAACCTTTGAAGATGTTAGCGATAACTGGGGTTTATCGCTTCCAACTTTTTCGAACGGAGCCGTTTATGCCGATCTTAATAACGATGGCGCTATGGACATCGTTATCAACAATATTGATGATGAAGCCCTCATCTACAAAAACACCGTTCGGGATAAAAACAAAAAGGACAACCATTACCTGCAAATAAAGTTCCGGGGCGGCAAGCAAAATATTGATGGCATTGGCGCCTGGGCCGATATTTTTTATGATAAAGGCAAGCACCAGGTTTATGAAAATAATCCTTTCAGGGGATATTTATCAACCATACAAAACATAGCGCACTTCGGGTTAAACTCGGTAACTACGGTTGATTCGGTAGTGATCAGGTGGCCTAACGGGAAAAAGCAACTCTTGCTAAAAGTTAAGGCCGATCAGTTATTAAAAGTTAGCATGGCTAACGCCAATGATAGTTACACCTGGGAGCAGCCCAAAATGGCGGTAAAATCCGTTTTTAAAGAGGTAACAAACGCGGTAGGGATCAACTATAAACATAAGGAGGATGATTTTGTCGATTTCAATATTCAGAAACTTTTACCGCATAAGCTATCGGAATATAGCCCCGCCCTGGCGGTAGGCGATGTTGACGGCAATGGCCTGGATGATATTATTATCGGCGGCAACGCCAAAGCGCCTGCGCAGGTGTTTTTACAGCAGCCTAACGGTAAATTTAAACAGCGGGATCTGTTATCGCCCCAAAATATGCCTGCCGGGAATTACAAAGATGGCGGTATACTGCTTTTTGATGCAAATGGCGATGGCAAGCCCGATTTATACATCACCGGCAGCGGGTATGAGAATGCCGCGAACAGCCCGGTTTACCAGGACAGGTTATACCTGAATGACGGCAGGGGCAATTTTACCTTAGCCGCCGACGCTTTGCCAACAAATTATACAAGTAAGCTTTGCGTAAGGGCGGTAGACTATAATAAGGACGGCAAGCTTGATCTTTTCATATCGGGCCGGGTTGAACCCTGGAGATACCCTAAACCGGTTTCCAGCATGATCTTGCGTAACGATACTAAAAACGGCCACGTTAAGTTTACCGATGTTACCAACGAAGTGGCTCCCGCGCTTAAAAACATTGGCCTGGTATGCGATGCGCTGTTCACCGATTTTGATAACGATGACTGGCCCGACCTGGTACTTGCCGGTGAATGGATGCCCGTTACATTTTTAAAGAATGACCATGGCATATTTAAAAATATAACCGCCGGTACAACAACCGGTAATAAACCGGGCTGGTGGAACACCATTGTAGCAGGCGATTTCAGGCATACCGGAAGAATGGATTATATTGTGGGTAATGCAGGCTTAAATACCTTATACCAGGTAAGCGATCAGTACCCTGCCTACATCACCGCTAAAGCCTTCGACCTCCCAGACCGTTACGATGCCTTTCCTTCGCTTTTTCTGCCGGGCCAGGATGGTATTAAACGCGAGTACCCTGCCAACACACGTGACGACGCCATTAAACAAATGATCTCCCTGCGTAAAAAATTCACCAATTATAAGTCCTACGCTACGGCTACCATGGACGATATTTTTACGCCCGAACAGCGCAAAGGCGCGTTAAGATTAAAGGCAAATGAGCTGCGGTCCTGCTATTTTAAAAATGAGGGGAATGGAAAATTCACGATGATACCCTTGCCCGAACAGGCGCAGATCTCCACACTCAACGGGATGGTAGTTGATGATTTTGATGGCGATGGCAACCCCGACGTGGTCATTAATGGAAACGATTTTGGTACCGATGTTTCTGTCGGGCGGTATGACGCACTTAACGGCTTATTTTTAAAAGGCGATGGCAATGGAAACTTTGCTCCCTTGTCGATACTGCAAAGCGGCATCTATATCCCCGGCAATGGCAAGGCGCTGGTTAAACTGAAAGGCAGCAACGGCAAATTGCTGTTAGCCGCTAGCCAGAATAAGAACGCCTTAAAAGTGTTTGAGCTGAAAAGAAACGTAAACTGCATCCCATTACAGCAGGCAGATATGAGCGCCGTGCTTAAGTATAAGAACGGCACGGCTATAAAACAGGAGTTTTATTACGGCTCATCCTTCCTGTCGCAATCCGGCAGGTTTATTATGGTTGATGCTAACGTGGCATCGGTTACCATTACAAACAGCCAGGGCGCTGAACGCATTTTAAATATCAAATAAGCTGATGAAACGATTTTTAAAGCCTTTATATATTGTAGTGTTGCTGTCGTTTGCTGCATGCAGGCATAAAGCTACGCCCAACCAGGAAATGATTGATCTGTTAGGCGCGGTGGATAAATATGAGAGCAGTCCACAGAATCCTTTTTCTCCCGAATCTGTTTTAAAATATACCGATTCCATCATTCAAACATCTACCGAAAAGGTAACTATCGAGGGCGCGGAATACTATAAAGCAAACTCCTTGCTGCAATTGGGCCAGGAACAAAAGGCCGTGAATGTTTTATTGGCCATGCTGGATAAAAAAAACAACTACATGGTGCCCCGCGAAAAGGTCGAAAAATTACTGGCCTTATCTTATCTGCGCTTAGGCGAACGTACCAATTGTATCAATCGCCATTGCGCGGAATCCTGTACCTATCCCATCAGCAAAGGCGGCATGCATATGGATGTTTATGGTTCAAGTAAAGCCATTGAGGTATATACGCAATTATTGCATGATAACCCTAAGGATTATGAATCCATGTGGTTGATGAATATCGCTTACATGACTATCGGCGGGTATCCGCAGCTGGTGCCGCCAGCATTTCTCATCAAAACAAGTCCCGATACGCTGCACATGTTGAGGCCTTTTACAGATGTGGCGGCTAGTGTTGGTTTGAATGTAAAATCGCAGGCTGGTGGAACCATTGTTGATGATTTTAATAATGATGGCTACCCGGATATTGTGCTCAGCAGCTGGGATTTGAAAGAGTCTATGCACTACTTCCAGAATAACAGGAACGGCACTTTTACCGATATGTCGAAGGCATCGGGCCTGGGCTATTTGACAGGCGGACTCAATATTATGCAAACCGACTATAATAATGATGGGTTTAAGGATATTTTGGTGTTGCGCGGGGCCTGGAAAGGCAAATACGGGCAAGAGCCGAGTTCCTTATTAAGAAACAACGGCGACGGCACATTTACCGATGTTACCAAAAAGAGCGGCTTGCTCACGCTTCATCCTACACAAACGGCAACCTGGGCCGATTTTAATAACGATGGCTGGCTGGATGTTTTTATCGGCAGTGAAACAAGGCCGGGTGGCAAGGCGAATCCGTGCCAGTTATTTATCAATAACCACGATGGCACTTTTACCGAGGCGGCGGCCAAAGCCAACTGCGATGTAAAGGCTTTTGTAAAAGGAGTTACCTCAGGCGATTATGATAAGGATGGCCGTACAGACCTGTTTATTTCAACCATGGATGGCAAGGAAATACTGCTGAAAAATGAAACGACGAAAGGCGGTCCGGTTAAATTTGTGAACCAAACCGAACAAGCGGGCTTAGGCAAACAAAATGCGGGCACCTTTGCTACCTGGTTTTGGGATTATGATAATGACGGTTGGCTGGATCTATTGGTATGCGGTTACGGCGTTACGGAATCCTTAGCTGATAATGCCGCCAGGGAAGCATTGAATTTGCCTACAAGCGATGCAGGTAAAGTTTTTCTATACAAAAATATGCACGATGGAACATTTAAAAATGTATCTGCCGAAACTGGTTTAAATAAGATCGCCTTTGCCATGGGCGCCAATTTTGGCGATATAGATAACGATGGCTATCTCGACTTTTTTCTCGGTACCGGCAATCCCCAGTTTACTTCGTTAATTCCCGATAAGTTGTTCCGGAATATAGATGGGAAAAGCTTTGCCGATGTAACCACGTCGGCCAGGGTAGGCAATTTACAAAAAGGGCATGCAGTAGCGTTCGCCGACCTGGATAACGATGGCACCGAAGATATCTACATCCACATGGGCGGAGCGTATGCAGGCGACTCGTATGAAAATTCACTTTATATCAACCCCGGTCAAAACAACAATAACTGGATAAATATATTACTGGAAGGTATGCGGTCAAACCGGGCGGCGATAGGCGCCAAAATAAAAGTAACCTTTAAAAGCAATGGGGTAGAACGATCGGTTTATCGCGATGTGAACTCCGGCGGCAGCTTTGGCGCTAATCCTTTGCAGCAGCACATCGGCATAGCCAGGGCAGCAACTATCGAAAACATTGAAATAAAATGGCCCGCCACCGGCATCACGCAGGAGTTTAAAAACGTTGCCATAAATGAAAACATCAAAATAACCGAAGGGGTTAATGCCATCCACACATTCAAGCTACTTAAATTCAATTTCCCAAAAGACATGCCGGATATGAAAATGTAAAACGGGGTTCAATACAATATCAAAACATAAGGCGATATGCAATTAAACAAATGGAATAAAACGCATCAAAAAAATAGTAGACTGCTGTTGCTGTTGACTTTGTTGGTTACCATAGCGGCGATCAGCACCTGCCAACCGGCCAACGCGCAAAGCCTTACTACAGATACCGGGAAGTATCTTTCCCAGCCTATTATCAGTACCATTTACACTGCCGATCCATCAGCCCATGTATTTGATGGGAAGATCTACATCTATCCCTCTCATGATATCGACGCAGGAATCCCTGAAAACGACAACGGCGATCATTTTGCCATGCGTGATTATCACATCCTTTCCATGGATAGTATCAATGGAAAAGTTACCGATAATGGCATAGCGCTGGATATTAAGGATATACCTTGGGCGGGCAGGCAGTTATGGGCTCCGGATGCTGCTTATAAAAACGGCACGTATTACCTGTACTTCCCCGTAAAAGATAAAAATGATATATTCAGAATTGGCGTAGCTACATCTCCGCTGCCTGCTGGGCCGTTCAAGGCGGAGAAAACACCGATCGAGTGCAGCTTTAGTATCGATCCCGCTGTATTTACCGATGACGATGGTAACGCTTATATGTATTTCGGCGGGATATGGGGTGGTCAGCTGCAAAAATGGGCCACCGGAAAGTACGATGCCAATGGCTCAAAAACCGATCTGCAAAAGGACGACGAGCCGGCCTTGAGTTGTAAGGTAGTTAAAATGAGTAAGGATATGCTGCATTTTGATGGCCCGGTTAAAGATGTGCTTATCGTAGACAAAGACGGCAAACCGCTATTGGGTAAAGACCATGATCGCCGTTTTTTTGAAGGGTCGTGGATGCATAGGTACAACGGTAAATATTATTTCTCATACTCAACCGGCGATACCCACCTGCTGGCTTACGCTATAGGCGATAACCCCTTTGGTCCGTTCGTTTACCGAGGCGTTTTCATGAAGCCCGTACAAGGCTGGACAACCCACCACTCCATTGTTGAGTTTAAGGGTAAATGGTATATCTTTTATCATGATACGCAACTCTCGGACAAGACCCATTTACGAAACGTAAAGGTTACAGAACTTAAACACAACGCCGATGGGAGTATCCAATTGATAGATCCGTTCAAAAATAAATAAACTATCAGTTTTTGGCAGATACCGGCGAGGTTTTAAGCCAGGCCATTATTTTCTTTGATTCACTGGGATATATCGCTATGCGGTGAATACGTGCCATAAAGGGCGGGTTGGTTGGCAAGCCCTTTTCATTGATCACAATTACGTTGGATGTTTTTACCGGCATGTGGCAATCGATACAGTTGCTGTTTATAGCCGGCCCTAACTGACTAGCCATTTTACAGAAATTATGTTTAGCCTCGCTATGGCAGCTGGTACAATGCAGCGAATACATGCTGATAGTTTCTACCTTGTCGTTATGGATATTATGGCAGGTGCCGCATTCAATTTTCCCTTTAATAAAACACTGGCTGCTGGTTAACAGCTCTGCCTGGTTCCCATGAACATCTATGCTCGCCAGATCGGTTTTTTTATGAAAATACTCGCCTTCTTTAAAATTGGCAAGCGTATCTCCCGGCTTAAATCCAAATATCGACCTCGTCAGCACACTTTTGTTACCCGAATGGCATTGCGCGCAAACATCTATCCGCTGCGCCCTCGATAAAGAACCGATGGTTGAAATGTACATGGGGTTTTTGTCATCCGGATTCTGGGTGTGATAGTTCACATGTTCAGATGCCGGTCCATGGCAGCGCTCGCAATCAATGCTTAGCACCATGGAGTTTTTATCGAGCCATTCGGTATTATCCATAAAACTGGCCGTGTGCGGAATGTCCTGGATATAAGAACTGTGGCACTCGAAGCAATGCCGCCCCATTACCCGGTTAAAATCAACAAAATTGCCATTATATCCGGGACTATTCGCCCATTGGTGGATGCTGAGGAAGTAAGTGATGGGCAGCTCGTAAAGCTCTTTATCTTTCCAATATAAATAGGTTTCGCCACGGTTACTGCCAAAAACAATATCGAAACGCTCCTTTTTGGTTAATACGCTGTTGATATAAAGGGCCTGGTAAAGATCATTATGGTGCTTTTCCATCATCACCTTTACACTATCGTTAAAAGCTACCGTATTTAAACCTGGGTTGAAGCTCCCGTGTACGGTATTTGATGAGGCCAGCCTGCTGGTTTTGTAATGCGGATCATGTAAGTAATTTTCGTACACATCCCTATGGCATTTGATACAGGAGGCTGATCCTGCATAGTTGCTTCCCCTTGGGTCGGCGGGTTTATCCTTATATAAGCATTGTGAAAAAATAAACAGCAGTGGCAGCAGGAACGCGATTCCAAAATGCAGGTATATCCTTTTTTTCATTAACAGGCAGGTGCTTATAATCAGGTTTATGGATTTACCGCCATAACTATGGGATAGTGGTAAATGCTTACTAAAATAAGCATTTTTCCCCGGTTAATGAGCCGAAATTAATTAATTTATGCCTCTTTAATCAGCTGATAATGTAAATATTGATGGGTTTTAAACCTTGCCTGCTATTTTGTCTTTTCATTTCAATAATCGCCTTATCACAAATAAAACACAAAATAATAACACCGAAGAACCTTGTTATTAATATTTGGCTTAATCTGTTTGACAACGTCTTTAAAGGCACAAACAAGGGAAGAAACGATTGCTGGGCTTACTCAAAAAATAATTGCTTACGGCAACAACGATAATACATACTTTAAATGTCCTTTTTCCGTGAAAAACAATAACATTATTATGACTCGACGTAGTATAGATGATGGTGGTATCTATATGTATCTATATGTATAGTTTATCCTTTGATGCTATTACCGAGGCGAGTGTTGGTACATCTGCTATTTTACTGTATACGGATGGATATAAAGCGAAATTCGTTAGCTACACTGGAATACATCAGATTGAATATTTTTCGAAAGACGACCATTATTTACAGATTGACATGGACACATCAGTCGAAATAGATTTGAAGAACAGGATGAGTAAGGCTTTTAGTCGATTAATTGAATTAAACAACCAAGTAAAGCCAAAGGAAACATTTTAATTAATATTTTTCGATAATTAAAACCCATAAAACTAAGCCAAATTGTTATACTGTTGCTATACTTAAGAAAAAAACGTCTATGAATTAATTTCATAAAGAATTGATAGTCAAGCGGGATGAGAATATTTAAACTTCCGACCTCCAGCAACGATGATAGATATAAATTTTAACATTCATTCTATCGTTCTAATCCTTTTTTGTTCAGCGAAGCTTTAAAAGCTGATAAAGGCTTATTATTAAGACCCCTCAGGCTTAATAAGTTTAAAAAAACTAATTAAAAATGTCGGACTAATGTTGGACTAAAAAAAATCAGGCTTTCAGAAGTCACTCTAAAATCCTGATTATCAAGGTGGAGAATATCGGAGTCGAACCGATGACCTCTTGCATGCCATGCAAGCGCTCTAGCCAGCTGAGCTAATCCCCCTGTTATTATGGGAGTGCAAATATATACCTTTCGGGCATAATCGCAAAAGCTTTAGGTTAGATTTATAAAATACATAGCACTTTATATTTTCGGCAGTTACAGATCATTCTTAAACCAAATAATGTTCCACGTTTTAATTTGCAACACATTAAGTCTGCGTTTATAAATACTTTCGCTCTGGCTAGTTTATTTTTGTTTTTCCGATTGAACAGTATGAAAAAGGAAAGAAAGCTTTGGGATCCGTTACCCACTTTGGTCGAACGGATAGCGTATGGCAAAAGCCAACGCCTGCAAACGCCTCGCGAGGCACATAAAAGTACTGCGTATGCCGCCAGCGATCGGAAGGATCCAGTGCAACTTATTATCGATTCAAATAAAGATCGTGTACCTGAACTTGTACCTATCAGGCATTCGCGTATGCTGCAATCATCTTTCGCATTTTTCAGAGGCACGGCTAACATTATGGCCGAGGATCTTTCGCACACACCAAATTCAGGCATAAATGTGCAATCGTGCGGTGATTGCCATCTGTTCAATTTTGGCGGTTACGGAACACCTGAACGAAACCAGGTATTCGATATTAATGACTTTGATGAAACCCTGCAGGCCCCATTTGAGTGGGACTTAAAAAGGCTAACGGCAAGCATATATATTGCAGGGCGCTTTAAAGGGTTTGATGAAAAGGTCATAAAAAAGGCCGTATTAGATACTGCAAAAATGTATGCGCTAAAAATGCGTAAATATTCAACTATGCATCAGTTGGATATATGGTATAGCACGCTCGATAAAAAAACCATTATTAAGCTATTTAAAAATGAGGTAAAATTCACCAAAAGCATAACCGCCGCCGCAGACAAGGCCAAACGAAGGTCGCATGAATATGTTTTCCCTAAGGTATCTGTTTTAGAGACCGGTAAAAGAAGGATAATTGATGACCCTCCCTTAATTTATCATCCGCCTAATGTTGATGACCTTATAAATAAGGCACATTCATTTTTTGATAAATACTACAAAACATTATCCGACGATAAACGGGCATTACTGAAACGATACAGGCTGGTTGATGTAGCTGTAAAAGTAGTAGGTGTTGGCAGCGTTGGCACAAGATGCTTTATCGCGCTGTTTACCGCTGAGGACGACGATGCCCTGATACTGCAATTTAAGGAAGCAAGTAGTTCTGTATTGGAAGAATATGCCGGGCAAACGCCTTATAAAAATCATGGCGAACGCATTGTAAACGGGCAACGGCTGATGCAAACCGTTAGTGATATTTTTTTAGGATGGAGTCGCGGACCGCTCGGCCGTGATTTTTATGTACGGCAGCTACGCGATATGAAGGCTACCGCCAATATCGACAACTTTACACCTGATATTTTCGCCAACTATGCCTTGTTATGCGGTTGGGCGCTGGCAAAATCACATGCAAAAAGCGGCATGTCGCCGGAGGTTACGGGCTATATCGGCAATAATGATGTATTTGCAGAAGCACTGACCGATTTTGCGGTAAGCTATGCCGGGCAAACCGAAAAGGACTATGCCAAATTTAGTGAAGCCGTGGCAAATAAACTTATTGAGGCCCACCCCGAAACCGTACATTCTTAATGTATGAATAATACTCATAATGGCTTGTTCGTACTAACTTTTTTAGGTATTTAAACTATTTATTGGCCTTTGGTGTACATATATCCTAATTCCCTTGAATTAAACATAAATATGTTGCACAAATAATATCCCGTTTCTTTTTTAAAAACTGATTTGTGCTACATTTAAAAATGAAACTTCTTTTCCGGCAAAATATCCGCCCGGTTCCAAAATGTATACTTGTTTTGTACTATTAATCGGGTACCAATTAATCCAGTTTACTAACCAAGGTTGCTGATCCCTCAAAAAATGATTAACAAGGGTTTATATCATACATTTTTAATAAAGTTTAAGCGCTTTTGTACGCTCTTGTATTTGATGTTACCTACTAAAAACAAAGTGAGGAAGCCAGGCATGCGGGTGATACACCGAAAAAAGAAAGTTTAACAAACCCCGTAAACGCAGAGTGCTATCCAAATTCTTCAATAAATACACTTCAACTGCTGCGTTCTGTTTCAGTTTTAAATATGCAACCAACGTCGGGCCCAAAAACCATTCATTTTTATAAGAAGTGCGTTCCTTTGTTTCACTAAACAATGGATATCATGAAAAACAAAATTACCATTTCAATATTAGCGGGTTGTTTTCTGCTGCTCATCAATTCACAAAAAAGCTTTGCGCAATTAAAGGCCGACAGGCTATTAGGCGGTGTAGGCCTTGATGCAGGTACACAAGCACCTGCCGAAACCTTTACCCTGGCAGTTCCATTTTACTTTTATAATACCAACTCTTTAAAAAATGCCAGTGGTAATACATCCGTTGCTAACCCTAATCTTAACATGTTTCTTACTGCCGTGGGTGGTACTTATGTAAGTAATCTTAAAATATTAGGCGGTAACTATGGCGCAAGTATATTATTACCTTTTGCTGAAAACACCATACAGGGAAACTACGCAAATACAAAAAGCGGATTTGCTTATAGCGATACCTACGTTCAACCATTTCAATTAGGCTGGCATAGCAAACCTGCCGATTTCAATTTCAGTTACGGCCTATATATCCCAACTGGTAAGTTTACGTTTGGCGGATCTGATAACAGCGGTTTGGGTATGTGGGGCAATGAATTTCAGGGTGGCACTACGCTTCGCCTTGATCCGAAAGGCAGCATCGCCTTCTCCACATTATTATCTTATGAAATAAATGGCGACAAGAAAAACACCAACGTAAAAACCGGCGACAACCTCACACTTGAAGGAGGCTTGGGTAAAACCTGGTACACGTTTAACGGCACCAAGATCCCGTCGTCAATCATAAAAGCGGGTGTGGTTTACTACATTCAGTTTAAAACAACCAACGATGAGATCCCGCTGAATAACTTCCCTAACTTTTACATTACTCCCGGCCAGGATCATATCTACTCGCTCGGCCTTGAGAGTAATATATTGTTAACAAAATCAAGAATGTTATTTGGCGTACGCTGGTTTGATGAGTTTAGCGCTGTTAACCGTTTCCAGGGCAATACTGTATTTATAACTGTTGCGCATATATTCAGTACAGCACCGGAAAAGAAATAACAGGCGCTGATTGTTCCTGAAAAATTCATGGCAAATACGTACACCGGTCCATTGGCGGGGCAATTCACCTTGTGCTTACTGGCATACACCACATCACGCACAGGAAAACATTTTGATTAAAAAGGGATAAGACAGTATTTACACTCACACCGTTACTAAACTTTAACAATACAAATGGGCTATCAAAATAACCGTACATGAAAATATTTATTACTTATATAATGCTGGCATTTGCGCTAAACAATGTAACCATGGCTCATGCAAGCGCTGTTGATAGCTGGCAAATAATAGGTACAACGCAATTAAAATTCACAACTGACCATGACGGCATTGTAGTGAAAGCACCTAATAATAGTTTTCAAAGTATCAAACTAAAAGTAACCGGAACTGCACTCAGGCTTATTAAACTGGTTATAACTTTTGATAGCGGGGCGCCCGATAACATTGAGCTGATCAATGATATACCCAATGGCGGCGAAAGCGATGCAATTAATTTAAGTGGCATTGAAGATCGAAAGATAAAAAAGATTGATTTCTGGTACGATACACAGGGTATTTTAAAAGGTAAGGCAAGTGTAACTATCCTCGGGAAGAACTGATAAGATCACATTTAGCATAGAGATGAGAACCGGGCTAATATTCTTTTTGGCATTATTAATTATAAATCTGGCCGTCTTAAAAGTTCAGGCACAAACACAGGGTTATACCCAGGCTAATAACGAGTTTGATTTTAACCACGACCTGAGCCGACAATGGGCGCTGGAGTTTAACGCGGGCCAAAGCTGGACCACCTTACCAGGCCACGATAATTTATTGAGCAACTTAGGGCAGGTATATGGCAGGCTATGGGTGCATTTTGCGATGAATGATAAATGGAAATTCTCATTTTTTTACGCGTATTACTACAATCACAATTTACCTGAAATAAACCAGCGGCAGGCACCTGAATGGCGGAGCGCTATGCAGGCTATTTATTATATAGAACGCAGGCGTGCCATAATAACAACACGATGGCGTATTGAGGACCGCCATATATACAATACCGATAGTGTTTATGAAGCGGTTGACCGTTTAAGAGGGCAGATAAAAATTGTGTATCCTTTTAACGGTCCAACGCTTGGTAAACATATAATTTACGGCATAGGATCGGAAGAACTTATGTTTAAAACAAGCAGCAAAGTAAGCGGCCCACAGCTTTTCGATCGTAACAGGATCACCGCTGGATTTGGTTATGGGGTTACTGCCAATTTACAGATAGAGTTAACCTATAGTAACGAATACCTGCCCCGGCCCGATGTTTCTGACAGTTATAATGCCATACAGGTTAACATCATATTTAATAATGTGCTGCCAAGGCTAAAAAATTTGATTTTGGGGGAAAAGAAAGCGCCTGAAGACTCATCAGCTAATTGATAATCTGGGTGGCGCTGCTTGTTACGCTCCTGTTAAGTTCCATTTTTAAATATGCAACAAGTCTGCTCCCTCGTATATATGCTTATATGCCCAAACAGTCTTTTATTTGAGTAAAATATCAACAGGTCAATTATCTAATAATTATAAATATGAAAAGATTCATAAAAAAGCTGTCGGCAGCAGGCAGGGCAGTTGTGGCAGTATTGTTAATAATATCTATTAGTGCCGGTAAATCATACGCTTTGCCGCAACGTAGAGGGGGCAGGGTTGGCGGTGGAGGCGCTGGCACAAGGGGCGGCCAAACCAGGAATCGGACCAATAATTCAAGTCGAAATAATAACAGGCCGAATAACGAAAATAATCGACCTAACAATAATAACAACAAGCCCAATAATAATAACAATGGCCACAATAATGCCAATAATAATAACGGTCATAACGGAAACAATAGTAATAACAAAACCAATATTAATGGCGGCAATAAAACCAACATCAATAGTGGTAATACAACCGTAAATGTTAATGTTAATAACAGCCATAATACAGTGGTAAGGCAAAATAATATCCATGCATACACCAGGCCACCTTATGTATATGGGGGCCGCAGTTATTATAGTTTCCACCCATATTATTATCACCCTTACCACCCTTACGCCTGGGGGCCGGTTTATCACCCATGGGGCTTTTTCATAGCCGCGCTTGCTACAACAGCAATAATTGTATCGGTGGCTAACGCGCAATATCACTATGATCAGGGGGTATTTTACGCACCGAGTAGTGGTGGTTACACCGTAGTAGCAGCTCCGGTTGGCGCAACGGTTACAACAATCCCATCAAACGCGCAAACGGTGGTGGTAAACCAAACTAACAATTATTACTATGGAGGAACTTATTACGAAAAAAGCGACAAGGGCTATACCGTTGTGCCCCCAACTGCCGGTGTTGTAGTGGCGAACCTACCCGCAGGCGGCACCGAAACGAAAGTGGGTGATGTAACCTATGTAAAAGTTGGCGAAACCTATTACCAACCAGTGAAAATAGACGGCAAGGACCAGTACGAGGTAGTGAATGTGCAGGATGCGGCGAAAAAATAGGAAGCTATCCGTTACAAAATCTAATACCTATTTAAACATATAATTAACAATTGAAATTTGATCTTGATTTAAAACCTTATTGCCTTGGCAATGGGGTTTTTGTTTTTTAAAGCAGACGATAGCAATCGTTTAACATTTTCAGGTTTACTGCTATCGGAAGATCCATTGTATTACCAATATTGCGCATGGAGTCACCCTGAATAATGTCGTTGACTAAAAACACCGTAGGTGTTAAATGTTGGTAGCAGAAAACAAACCAAAAACTCGTGCCGTTAGGTACGAAACTGGCAAAGTGGCATACCTGACGTATGCTTATAATTTACATTTATATTTTCTACCCTACATTTTGCGCCCATAGAGCAACTGTTATCCCTTATAATTTAATGAGATACTGTCTTGAAACACCCCAAGGGTTAGCGTATTGGCCTTTGCTATGCTTCAAGCACCCAAAGCATGACACCTCTCATTTAACCCTCCGAACACTTATCATCTGTACCTAATGTGAATGCACTTCAATACATGCTTAAACATTATTGCCATGTAGCTATAAACAATGTTCCACATTTAAAACTGCAACAGGATTGCCCCTTCCAAAATCGAATTTACCCTTGTTCGTGCACTTACTTTGTGTAGCGGATTTTTCCAATCGCTGTAAACTGAACAATAAATAAAATTTATCACTTAAATGAATAACCATGTCAATGTTTAAAAATCGAAGTAAACGCCAGTTCATCTTGACTGCTGTGCTGGCCCTGGCTTTTGCAGGAAATGCAATGGGCCAAAAACAACCGCCAAACATTCTTGTAATTTTCGGGGATGATATTGGCCAGTCGAACATAAGCGCTTACAGCCGTGGCCTTATGGGTTTCATGACCCCTAATATCGACCGTATTGGTAATGAAGGTGGCGTATTTATTCAATACTATGGCCAGCAAAGCTGTACTGCCGGGCGTGCCGCTTTCATTACAGGGCAATGTCCGTTTCGTACAGGTTTAACCAAGGTTGCTTTACCAGGCGCACCAGTAGGCTTACAAAAGGAAGATCCTACTATTGCTGAGTTTTTGAAACCACTGGGCTATATGTGCGGGCAGTTTGGCAAAAACCATTTAGGCGATGCTGATAAATACCTGCCTACCGCGCATGGTTTCGATGAATTTTTTGGCAACTTGTATCACCTCAATGCTGAAGAAGAGCCTGAAAATCCGGATTATCCGAAAGATCCTGAATTCAAGAAAAAGTTCGGCCCCCGTGGTGTGATCCATTCTACTGCAGATGGTAAAATAGAAGACACAGGCCCGCTTACTAAAAAACGCATGGAAACTGTTGATGAAGAATTTTATGGCGCTGCTATAAATTTTATGACCACACAGGTAAAAAATAAAAAGCCATTCTTTGTATGGTTCAACAGCACCCGTATGCACGTTTATACCCACTTAAAACCATCATCAGATGGTAAAACCGGCTTAGGTTTACAAGCCGATGGTATGACCGAGCATGACGCGATGGTGGGCGACCTGCTTAAGTTTTTGGATGATAACCATATCGCCGATAATACCATTGTAATTTACAGTACCGATAACGGCGCTATGAAAAACCAATGGCCTGATGCCGGAGCTTCTCCTTTCAAAGGTGAAAAAGACATGGAAACTGAAGGTGCATTCAGGGTACCTGCACTTATCCGCTGGCCGGGAGTTATCAAGCCAGGCACTAACTTTACCGGTTTATTCTCTGCCGAAGACTGGCTGCCTACTTTAGTGGCTGCAGCAGGTGGTGATCCAAATATTGCAACGTCTGCAACTAAAGGTGTTACCGAAGCCGGCAAAAGCTTTAAAGTGCATCTGGATGGCTACAACCA
Source organism: Mucilaginibacter xinganensis (assembly GCA_026225055.1). Lineage (GTDB taxonomy): Bacteria > Bacteroidota > Bacteroidia > Sphingobacteriales > Sphingobacteriaceae > Mucilaginibacter > Mucilaginibacter xinganensis_A. The sequence goes on from JAMFSA010000091.1 coordinate 51,167, forward strand.
GGTATCATACCTAAGTGGCAAAACCGGCACACTGCGACATGAATTTGTATATTTTGATGACGATGGCAACCTGGTAGCTTACAGGGATGATCGTTTTAAATATTCGTTTGCCAGGCAAGATGCTCACGGCATGGAAGTGTGGCGTGTGCCTATGACCAAAATGAGAGCGCCAATATTTGTTGACCTGCTCAGCGATCCTTACGAATATGCTCCGGGTAATTCGGCGGCCTGGGAAGATTGGGCTGTAAAACATGCTTTCCTGATACTACCTGCTGTTGAAAAAGTAGCTAGATATATGGCAACTTACCAGGCATTCCCACCACGACAGGCACCTGCATCGTTCTCTATTGACGATGTTATGAAAACGATTCCTCCTCCGCAAATGAAAAACTGATCTGTATAGTTCAGCATGAACTAAAACATATCCACAAACAATCATACATCCTTTAAACCGGGATGTATGGTTGTTTTATACCAAAAAAACGTCCACCTATGACAGCAAAAGAACAAATACTGGAACTTAAAAGCCGCATGGCCGAAAGTATTATTGGGCAGGAAGATGTGATCACTAAAATTATAATCGGCCTGCTTACCGATGGTAATGTATTGCTGGAAGGCTTGCCCGGTTTGGCAAAAACCCGCGCGGTAAAAAGCCTCGCCAAAAACCTCGACTGCAATTTAAGCCGTATACAATTTACACCCGATCTGCTTCCGTCTGATATTACCGGAACGGAGATCTATCAGCCGCAGGATAAGGAGAAATTTATTTTTCAACCCGGCCCTATATTCAGTAACCTTATTTTGGCCGATGAAATAAATCGTGCCCCCGCGAAAGTACAGGCCGCGTTGCTGGAAGCCATGGAAGAACGCCAGGTTTCCGTAGCCGGCACAACCCATAAAATGGATCCGCTATTTATGGTTCTGGCGACCCAAAACCCCATTGAGCAGGAAGGCACCTATCCTCTGCCCGAAGCACAGCTCGACCGCTTTATTATGAAGGTCTTGATCAGCTATCCATCAAACGAAGATGAGATAAAGATCATGCGCCTGGTTCGGTCCGAATCAAACACCAAACCGGCAGCGAGCAAACCGATCCCTCAAAAATCTATTTTTGATGCCCGTAAAGAGATAAACAACGTGCAGGTTAAAGAGCCTGCCGAAAAATATATAGCCGACCTGATCGGCGCTACCCGGTACCCCGAATCTTTCGGCAAAGATTTAAAGCGTTGGGTAAATTATGGCGCCAGTCCGCGTGGCACCATCAATATTGATAAATGCTCGCGCGCTGTAGCCTGGCTTGATGGCCGGGACTATGTAACCCCCGATGATATCCGCTTTATTGTACATGACGTGCTCAGGCACCGCCTGATATTAAGTTATGAAGCCAATGCCGAAGGCAAAAGCGCCGACGTAGTAATTGACGAGCTGTTAAAGGTTGTAGCCGTAGCCTGATTATACCTAAATACCTGCTAACCATGTTCAATTTCAATAAACATAAACCCGAATACCCCATTGAGGTTGTAACAACGCTCCAGGATCTGATGCGCTATGAATTTCTGGTGCAATCAGGCAATTTGCTGCCCAGTCACCCGGTATACTCCATACTTGCGGGCAGGCATGCATCAAAATTGCGTGGCCGGGGTTTGGATTTTGAAGAGGTAAGGCATTATGTAGCTGGGGATGATATTCGCAATATCGACTGGCGGGTAACCGCCCGCACAGGTGAAACACATTCCAAGGTTTTTAATGAAGAAAAGGAACGCCCCACATTTATAGTGCTCGACCAAAGCAGCAGTATGTTTTTTGGTTCGCGGCGATTTGTAAAATCCGTTTCCGCGGCGCACGCTGCGGCCATTGGCGCTTTTTATACCATTAAACGCGGCGACCGTGTAGGCGGTATTATTTTTAATGAAGACGGCTTTGATTTTATCGCACCTAAACGCAGTAAAGCTGTAGTGCAGCACCTGTTGCAATGCGTAGTAAATAGGAATGAGATACTACCATTACGCAAAGTTGCCAAGCCAAATACCAGCCTATTAAATAGCATGTTACAAAGAACGCAGGCCAGTGTAACACATGATTATGTAGTTACGGTGATCAGCGATTTTTCAACCATAGATGACGAAACCCGGCAATACCTGCGAAATATGAGCCATCATAACGATGTGATCCTTATCCATATTTATGATGCGTTGGACCAGGCCCTGCCCGATGGCAAACTGGTTTTAAGCGATGGCAAATACCAAATAGCCTGGCAAAATAGCAAAAGAAAATGGGGCGAAAAATTCAAAAAGAGCTTTGCCGATATCCAGCATGAGCTAACTAAAGAATTTAGCCGCTACCGCATACCTATCGTATTTTTTAACACCACAGAAACCATTGAGGACCAGATAATGCACTCCATGGGTAAAATATTAAGAAAGTAAAATGCAATTATTACAGCTTACAGATGATTCCGTTGGGAAATTAATTGAGCCCGCGCCAGTGCCATTCAGCTTTGGCGCGCCGGGCTGGTATGTTGTAGGGGGGCTTGCTTTGATACTGCTAATATTTTGCATCTACCTGCTGGTTATGCATTATAAAAGCAACCGCTATCGCCGTAATGCCTTACAGTTTTTAGCTGATACTCAAAAAAGATTTACAGCAAAGGAAACTTTTGGCGAACTGGTTTATGAAACACACATGCTCATCAAGCGCATTGCCATGAGCCGTTACGGCAGGCGAAAAGTATCGGGCCTAAGGGGCGATGAATGGACATCATTTATTAATACCACCTGGCGCGAAAAAGCTTTTGATAACAATGACGATGAATTGCTTACACAAACTATTTACAAACCATTGGTACCTGTATCAGCCGGGCAAGCAACAGCCTTTACAAAAAAAGCCAGGCGTTGGATAAAGAAACATAAAAAGCACATAAAAGCATGACGTTTGAGATAGCATATAAGTGGGTATTTTTATTGGCAGTAGTGCCTTTAATTATATATGCTATACTGCCGGTTTTGCATAAACGGCGGGCCGCGCTTATTGTGCCTTTCTTTAAACGTGCAGCCACAGTTTCAAACCAACGCATCCGCAGGCGGGCATGGATAAGCCGTAAGAATATTTTCTCGTGGCTCGCTTTATTTTTGGTTTGGATGTGCTTGCTCGGCGCGGTATCATCGCCCCGGTATGTGGGTAAGCCCGCTAAGAAAACCAAAACGGTTCGCAGTTTTCTTATAGCAACAGATATCTCCTTCAGCATGGCTACAACCGACTGGCATGTGGGCGGGCAGCGGTTAAGCCGCTGGGGAGCAATAAAAACGATCATGAAGGGCTTTATTAAAGACCGTAAAAGCGACCAGATAGGCCTGGTTATGTTTGGCTCAAACGCCTATTTGCAATCTCCCTTCACTACCGACCTGGAAACCGTAAGCTGGCTCATGGACCAAACCGAGGTAGGCATGGCCGGGCAAATGACCAGCATTGGCAGCGCGATAGCCTACGGCATAAATGTATTTAAGCAAGATACCATTAAACAAAAAGTGATGCTGCTGTTAACCGATGGTATCGACAGCGGGCAGGATATTTTGCCTTTGGATGCCTCACAGGCGGCTAAGCGCGATTCCATTGTGATATATACCATCGGTATCGGTCAGGCCAAAGGCAGCGGCGGTTATGACCTGGATGAAAAAACATTAAAGGATATTGCCCGCACAACCGGCGGCCAGTATTTCAATGCGATGAACGAGGGGCAGCTGAAAAAGGTTTACGCCACACTGGATAAACTGCAACCCGTAGTATACGACGAGGAAACTTATAAGCCCGTAGTATTACTATACTATTATCCATTGGCCGCGGCAGTTTTACTAGCGCTTGCGTTCCAGTTTTTGAACGGTACCATTAACTTATTCAGGAGGAGCAGCTGATATGGAAGTGTGGTGGAACGAACTTAAGGATATTATCACCCATATCGACTGGGATGCGTTTCATTTTCTCCGGCCGAAGGCTTTATATCTGTTCGCGCCACTGCTGCTTATTATTTTGCTGCTGCTTATTGGCAACAAGGAGCATAAAAAATGGAAGACTTTAATAGCTAAACCCCTGCGCCCATATATGTTTAACAGGGGCAGTCATTGGGCCATTGTGATACCCATGCTGTTGTTTATAATTGGCATGAGCGCCATGATCATCGGTTTGGCAGGACCGGCATGGAAGAAAAAAGTGATCCCCGGGCAGAAGATCCAGGCTGTTGTTTTGGTAGCACTCGACCTTTCACGATCCATGATGGCTAAGGATGTACAGCCCAACCGTATTGAAAGGGCCAAGTTTAAGATAGGTGATTTTTTAGATGCCAATCCACGTGTACGCGCCGGGCTATTGGCCTATGCCGGAACCGCGCACCCCGTACTGCCATTTACGGGCGATTATAAGATCATTAAATTTCACATGCAGAGCCTCTCCAATCGTATTATGCCGGTGCAGGGTACCAATACCCCGGTTTTGTTGGAGCAGATTGATACCATGATGAAACACGTAACCGCGCCAAGTACCGTATTACTGGTTACGGATGCCATTGATAACGACCAGGCAGCGCAATTAAGTAACTGGATAAATAAGTACATCCATCACCTGGAGATTCTACTGGTATCCACACCAAACGGAGCAGCCATTCCGGGTTATCCAAAAGTGATATCAAAACAGGACCCGGCAGTTATTCAAAACCTCGCGCAGGATACTGCCAAAATCCACATCAACTATTTAACGCTTGATAATTCTGATGTTAAAGCCATCGCGGGCCGCATCAGCAAAAAACTCTATTTTCAATCTGTAAAAAACAAGGACAGCAAAGAATGGGACGATATGGGTTGGCTACTCATCCCGCCTTCCCTACTCATTGCGGCATTCTGGTTCAGGCGGGGCTGGGCCATACAGTGGTGTGTGTTGCTGTTTATGCTGTTCGGCCTGTCATCATGCGGACTCAAATCAAAACATCCCGACTGGTGGTATAGCAAAGATTACCAGGGGCAATTATTATCCAACAATAAACAGTATGATGACGCTGCCGACCGCTTTGAGGATGACAAATACAAAGCGATAGCCTATTATAAAGCCGGGAACTACTCCGCGGCAGCGGATCTCTTCTCGTTGGATTCAACCGCTTCAGGTAATTATAACCGCGGACTGGCGCTAACCAAACTCGGCAGGTTTGATGAGGCCGAAGATGCTTTCGGTAAGGCCATATCATTGGACACAAGTTTAAAAATCAAGATCGATAAAAGCCTTGCCGCCACACGGTCGATCAAGCACCGTGCGGATTCTATTGCCCGCTATGGCGTAAAATCTATCGATAGTAAAACCCATGATAAACTTATCGCCACAAAAAAGAACCATAAAAATGATCCATTAAAGGAACATAAGCCGGTATCAGACGATGAACAACTAAGCTCGGATACAAGGGTAAAAAATTTGCCAACTTTCGGTAACCGCACCAGTGATGAGGTGGCGACAAAGATACGTACGGCTAAAGAATCCCAATCGCCACAAAAAGGAGGTCCGGGTGATAAAAGCGGACAACTGGCCAGCAATATTTTATTGAGAAGGGCTGCGGCTGACCCGGCAGAGTTTTTACATAAGCGCTTCCTGTTGCAGGAACGGCTTTATTATAAGCATATTAAAAAAAGCGCGACGCCATGGTAAAAAGGTATATCATATTGATCCTCCTCGCCTGTTCTGTGCTTTACACCAAAGCGCAGGTAAGCTGCTTTGCGCAAACACAAATTGATCGTAGCAGCGTGTATGCACAGCAGCCATTCAGGGTAACCATTACCGTATTAACCGCTACCTGGTACACTGCCCCGCTCGATTTTGATAATATCCAGATCCCCAATGCCTTTATTATGCCGTTTTTCAGGACCGTTCCCGGCATGTTCCCTTATAAAGGCAAGCAATATGCGGGCTTGCAGTTCTATTATATCGTATTCCCTTACAAAGAGGGGCGTTATACGCTGCCATCCATAAATATTGTTGCCGAAACGCCAGCAGTTGGTGATTACAAACCTCAAAAGGTTACCATAAAAACACAGGCTATATCATACATTGTAAAGCCTATTCCCAAAAACTTTAGCGGCGATAATTGGTTCGTGGCGAAGGATGTTTCTATAAGCGAGGCATGGGACAAGCCCTTAAAACGGTTAAAGGTTGGTGATGTGATCAACCGCACTATCACCATTGATGCCAAAGGAACACTACCCCAATTTATCCCCGACCTGAAAACCGACAGCCTGCCCTGGTGCGGCGTTTACCCTAAACAAGCCAACCTTGCAGATACCCGTGATGAGTACGATGCCAACGGCGAAAGAACCCAAACCATCACTTATCTTTTAGAAAAAGAGGGCGATTTTACTATCCCACAAACAACTATACAATGGTTCAACCCGAACAGCGGGCATATTTATAAAAGGAGCACACCGCTTGCAAAAATCCATATCGCGCCCAACCCTAATCTGGGGATTTTGAAAACTTTGCAGGATAGTTTAAGGGCTAAGGAACCTATTAAGGCAACCATCAATGTTAAAAAAGGGCCGCGCCTTATTTATGGTATCGCGTGGTATTATTTCACGCTGTATAGTTTGGCGGCGCTTTGCATACTCTACTTTATTATTGATGTTTTGGTGCGAATTATTAAGAAGATACGTGCGCATTACCAAGCCTATTTATTGAGCGAAAGGTATTGGTTCGGCAAGTTCAGCCGGTCATCCTTAAAACATCCGCAGCTATTAAATAACCTGTATGCCTGGTGGGACCGTTTCCCTGTTTTAAACAAGCGTTCATCAATACAAAAAGAAGCCAGGGAAAACCAATTGGATAATATCGATCAGGATATGACGGCCTACTATAAGCATCAGTATGCCGATGATAATTCAGGTGCTGATATCGGGGAAGATCTTAAAAAAGACATTAAAAAATACAGGAACAAGATATTGCATTCCGACCATTCGGCAGTAAATAAAAGCATTGGCATTAACCAAACCGAATGGGAGAAATAGTTAATCATAAAATTTAATACGTATACACTTAAACTATGAGCATATGAAAAATCCTAATCAAATCAAGCAGTTATTTATTGCGGCGTGTGTGCTGCTTATTAGCTTTACAATGCTGTCTCTTCGCAATAAAACAACAGAAAGAAAACTAACCGTTGCAGCATCAAGTGCTGATCCTCTCCCATCATGGAATGACGGCGCACTGAAAAAAGCGATAATTGATTATGTAAGTAAAGTTACTACATCGGGCAGCTCTACATTTATCCCGGTTGAGGATCGCATTGCTACTTTTGATAACGATGGCACCTTATGGTCTGAAATGCCCACCATCGAACTGGAATACGCCAAGCTGGCATTTAAAAAAATGATTCATAAAAATCCTGAACTTGCCAAACAGCAGCCTTACAAAGCGATTATTGAAAAGGATAAAAAGTACCTGGCTACTGTTGATGAATCAGTATTGGTAGGCGTTATTTTAAAATCCTTATCAGGCACAACCGAGGATGAGTTCGACCGCTCGGTAAAAGCATATTTTGATACGGCCCATTACGTTATCCAGCATAAAATATACCCCATACAGGATGCTACGTATAAACCGCAAATAGAACTTTTACGGTATTTAAGGGCCAACGGCTTCAAAACTTTCATCTGCTCAGGCGGCACCATTGAGTTTGTAAGGGCCATATCTGTTAAATATTATGGTATCCCCAGCGAGCAGGTGATCGGCTCAAAATTGCAATATACGTTTGATGAAACTTCGCACAAAATAGTAAGGTTGGGGAAAATTGCTTCTATATGCGATAAGGCCGGTAAACCCGTTAATATACAGTGGCATATTGGTAAAACACCTGTTTTTGCAAGCGGTAATGTAAAAAGCGGTGGCGATATACAGATGCTTAAATTTTCGCAAACCAGCAAATACCCAAACTTTCAACTAATGGTGAACCATGATGATGGCGTGCGCGAAGTAGCTTATAAAGAAAAGGATAATGCCTCTTTAAATGCATCCACAGCCAATAAATGGCATGTGGTGAGCATGAAAAATGACTGGAAAACCATTTTTGCAATACCTTAATCAAAATTATATCTATAACTTTATCGGGTTACGTTTATTTGGAAATGAAAATGATTAGTTTGAATACAAAATACAGGCTCGGAATTATGTCGGTGATCGCTTTACTGGTTGCACAATCATGTAAGGATCACAAGCAGCAAACCGAAACTAAAAAGGTACCTCAAACGGTTATTATAAAAAAGAAATACCTGACGGATCAAAGTTTGTTCCCGAGAAATGCGGCGGCTTTTTGTCGGCCTACGGGGATAAAACGCTCGGATAGCGCCCTGTTTATGAATGGCGGCGGTAAGGATTTCAGGGAAACTATCTCCAACCCGGCACCAAAAACAGTCGCTATTCCGGCAGGCATGCGTTATATACCCGGCGGTGAGTTCAGCATGGGCGGTGTTGACCCAGTTGGGATGGATGGCGGCGGCCACGAGCAAATGAATGATGCAAGGCCGGTTCACCGTGTAAAGCTTAATCCTTATTATATGGATGCTACCGTGGTTACCAACAAGCAATTTGCCGCGTTTGTTAAAGCAACTGGTTATGTAACCGTAGCTGAGCAAAAACCAACACGCGCGGAATTTCCTAACGCGCCCGAAGAAAACCTGGTGGCAGGCTCCCTGGTATTTACCGCGCCGAAAGAAAAGGTGCCTTTAAATGATTACCTGCAATGGTGGGCCTATGTAAAGGGTGCCGATTGGCGTCATCCGCAAGGGCCAAACAGCAATATTATTGGTAAAGACAATTACCCCGTTATACAGGTTTGCTGGGATGATGCCGCCGCCTATGCCAAATGGGCCGGCAAACGTTTACCCACCGAGGCCGAATGGGAGTTTGCTGCCAGAGGTGGTTTATCCGGTAAACTATATGCATGGGGGAATGTGTTAAAACCCAATGGCAAATGGATGGCCAATATTTTTGAAGGATCATTCCCTAATAAGGATGCAGGTACTGATGGTTTTGTTGGTATAGCCCCAGTAAAATCATTCCCGGCTAATGGTTATGGTTTATATGATATGGCAGGTAACGTTTGGCAGTGGTGTAATGATTGGTACCGCACCGATTATTATTATACCCTTGCTAATAACCCGGTAAGCGTAAATCCGCCGGGACCAGCCAGTCCGTATGATGCTGAAGAACCGGATGCCAAAAAGAGGGTACAACGAGGCGGCTCATTTTTATGTACCGATGAGTATTGCACACGTTACATGGTGGGCACACGCGGCAAAGGCGATTCGCGTTCCGCATCAAACCATATTAGTTTCCGTTGTGTGATGGATGCAAAACCAATTGCCGATACCAAAGTAGCTGCTAATTGATCTATTAAAATAACGCATTATTATAAAAAGGCATAAATACCACAAGTGTTTATGCCTTTTCTGTATGCTGTCGGTTTTCTCTTACCTTCTCCATTAAGGCATTAAACAGCCAATTTTCTTCAAAAACCCATCAATTGCGTTGCATCTTTTGAATTGCAACATCTTGGGGGCTCCATTTCGCCTGTTCCTTTTGGTAATGAATTTACTTTGTATGGTATTATCATCCGCATGATCTAAAAATTCAAACAAATGGGTAAGCAGGTAAAATATATTTTATTGGTGTTATTTCTTACCGCTCATTGTTTGCCGGCACATAGCCAGGCATTGCTGGCCATTTTGTTTGGCAAGAACATTAAAAATGATAATCTTTCTCTTGGTGTTCATGTCGGTATTGAAACTTCTGATCTTACCAATACGCCCGGCTCTACGCTGTTGCCCGGGCTCGCCTTAGGCGCTTATACCAATGTAAAACTGAAAGGCAACTGGACATTAAGCAATTACTTCAACTTTAAATCATCCCGGGGAGCTACCAATATCCCGCTTGATAATCAGCTTATCGCAGATGTACCCGGCGCCACCGATGCCAAATTAAAACGAAAAATTACCGCCATGGAGATCAGCCCGCTTATACGCTATAATGTAACACCTGAGCTAAGTTTTGCAGCAGGTCCTCAGCTCGCTCTTCGCACAGTATCAAAAGATATATACAGCATTTCCCTCCCTAATGATGGCAAGGAGAATATCACCTACGGCACAAGGGATTACACCAACTGGATAGATGTTGATGGCGCGCTGGATGTTCAGTACGCGTTTTACAAGGGTAAGGGTGTGCGGCTTAACCTTCGTTTTTCACAGGGTTTTGTGAATGTGTATGACAGCAAAGTACCGCTTGATGCTAAAAATCAGTACTTCCAGTTGGGGGTGGGTATTCCTATCGCCATTGGCAGCAGTAAAAAGTAAACAATTAAAAAATCACATATAATTAAAATTAAGCACTATGAAACGTATCTTTTTAACACTCCTTTTATCTGCATTTACTTTCGCTGTATTTGCTCAAATTCAAAACGAAGATCTGGCTATTACCCAGGCCTATTTCCAAAAAGACAAGAAAGATCTGGTTAAATCAACCCTAACACTAAGTGCCGCTCAAAGCCAGGCTTTTTGGCCGATTTATGATCAGTACGATGCTAAAAGACTTGCTTTAAGTAATCAGCGCGTACAAATTATTAATGATTATTTAAAAGCTTTTAAAACCCTTACGAGTGATGAAGCTATAGCCTTAACCAACCGGGTTTTTGCAAGTGATAAATCCTATCTCGATCTTAAAAAATCATACTTCAAAAAATTTGTGACTGCCATAGGCGGTAAAAATGCTGCCAAATTTTACCAGTTAGAAAATTATGTGCAGGAAATAGTGAGGCTGAAAGTTCAGGACAACATTCCATTTATAGGAGAAATACAGAAGAACGCCAAAAAATAAACCTTATGCTAGTGAGGATATTACTATTAGGCATTTGCTTGATGATACCCGTTTGTGTTTGGGCACAAACTGAGCAATCGTTAAGTATAAAGGAGAAATATGTTGACAGCCTAAAGCGGTCAACATATCCTTATACCTTTCCGGCATGGGGACAAAAGATCGTAAAAAAAGGTATCGCGCTCCCTTTGCCTGCAGGTGTTATGGTTAATTACTTCGCCGGATCGCAACAGATAAATATTAGTGATCTTAAGGTGGGTTTTAATGGGGGCCAGCAAGTGCCACTTGATTTTATAAAGTTTGGCCAGGTAAAAGCAAATTTTCAATCGGTAAGTACCCGGGTCGATCTTTGGGTACTTCCCTTTGTAAACCTGTACGGCATTTTTGGCGAAACGTTTGCGACAACACATGTTAATATCACTGATCCGTTTACGTTCTCGAGCACTGCAAAATTTAAAGGGCCAACCACCGGTTTGGGGCTATCTGTTGGAGGTGCTGTACGAGGCATATTTTTCATTGCAGATTATAACGATACCTGGTCTTTTTTAGATAAAATAGAAGGAGCAGTTTTCACCCAATCGGTAAGCCCGAGAATAGGCCATGCTATTAATTTTAAGGATCACCCAACACGTAACGTTACTTTATGGGTTGGCGCATCGGGCATTTTTGTTAACCGCACTACACAAGGTACTATTAATTTAAGTGATCTCAATCCAAGTATTTCGCAGGAAACACTTGATAACATTAAAAACGAAACAGCGGCATGGTTTCAAACACTAACGCCTGCCCAAAAGGTGGTAACCAAGCAAATTGCCCAGGCTATATCCGACAAATTTGCCGGGCTCGATGTTAAGGATGCAACCATATCCTACTCATTAAACAAAAGGGCCACCCATCATTGGAGCATGCTGGCGGGCGGCCAATTTCAGTTAAACCCACGCTGGCAGTTCAGAACGGAGGCAGGTTTTTTAGGCGGACGACAGTCCTTATTAGGTTCAGTTAATTACAGGTTCGGATTATAACATATGCAAAAACTAAACTACATATTACTATTACTTATACTGATCATTTGCTGTAATGCAATTAAAGTTGATGCACAGGATAAAGAAAAGCATAAGATCAGCATGAAAGATTCGCTTGATCATGCCTTTGACATGAGCGACTATATGATCTACTCAAATGGTCTTCTTGTGGTGCCGGTTCCTATTACTGAGCCGTCATTAGGCGGCATAGGCGGCGCATTAGTTCCTGTTTTTTTAAAGAAAAGGGACCCAATAATTGATACCGTGAATGGTAAGGTGAGGGTTAGGCGCATCAACCCTGATATGACAGGAGCCCTCGGTATGTACACAGCCAATAACAGTTGGCTATTGGGAGGTTTCCGCTTTGGCACATTTGCAAAACCCGGTATTACCTATCGTGTAATGGCCGCCTATGGCGATTTAAACCTTACCTTTTATCATACCTTCCCGCGTTTGGGCGAACAGAGCTTTAACTTCAATTTTAAAACCGTGCCCATTTATGTGCAAACCCTTAAACAGTTTAATAATCCTAATTGGAGTGCCGGGATACAATATCTTTTCTTAGATACCAAAATATCCTTAGCCGCTGATTCTCTGCCTTCCTTTGTTAGTAAAAAAGAGGTAAAAAGTACGGTTAGCCAGTTGGGGGGAGTTATCCAGTACGATGGGCGGGATAATATATTTACCCCAAATAAAGGCGTTCGTGCAGAGGCCGATTTCTTTTGGTCGGGCAGCGCGATCGGTAGCGACTATAACTCCTGGCGCATCAATTATTCAGCCATTGGTTATACGCCCATTACCCCCAAATTTATTGGCGGCCTGCGGATAGAAGGACAGCAATCATTGGGTAAGCCCCCGTTTTATATGCTGCCATTTATTGATCTGCGGGGAGTGCCATCAGCCCGGTACCAGGGCAATGCTACATTACTATCAGAGGTTGAGACCCGTTGGGACTTCTACCGCCGGTGGAGCGCCGTTTTTTATGGCGGCACTGGTTTGGCATATGATAACTGGAGCAATATGTTCGAAAACCCTTTGGTATATAGTTACGGCACCGGCTTCAGGTACCTGATAGCCCGGAAATTCGGGTTGCGTATGGGGGCCGATGTAGCCCACGGACCGGAAAAATTCGCCTATTATATAGTTTTCGGCAGTAGCTGGTTCAGGTAAATAAATTAGTAACTTTAATAAAAACCAATAAACCATGAAAAAAGCAAGTAACTTAAATTTAGTGCTGCTATTGGCACTGTTTATCTCAGCCTGTGGTTCAACCACCTCAATAACAGGATCATATAAAGCACCGGGAGTAACCACGGTATCTTACAAAAAGATCTTTGTATCGTCCCTTAATTCCGATCCATCTATCAGGCAAACTGTTGAAACCAATATTGCGAATTATTTAAGTAGTAAAGGGTATGCAGCAGTTAAAAGCACGGATGTGTTCCCTGTTAGTTTTCATTCATCCGGCGGAGATAAAAATCAGGACACTGTATTAAGCAAGATCCGCGCGACTAACTGCGATGCCATTTTAACCATTGCAATGGTGAATAAAGAAACAGCAACCAGGTATGTACCCGGCAGCGGCGGCGTGTACCCTTACGGCGTAGGCTATTATGGTACATTTGGCGCTTATTACGGTTATGGCTATAATAGCTTTTACTCTCCGGGTTATTACACTACCGATAAGATCTATTACCTGGAAACCAACTTATATGATGCAGCCACAGAAAAGCTGGTATGGTCGGCACAATCAAAAACCTATAACCCATCCAGTTTAGATGATTTTTTACAGGGTTATGAAAAGGCAATGACACAACAAGTTGCAAAAGATAACCTGATTACGCCGGCGGGTAAATAGGTATTTTAAACCTGCTGATTATTTGTCCGGTATAATTCCCTCCAACGTTAGGGTGCGGTTGGATGTGTTGTGGCAGGGAAGGGTTTCTTGAGCATGTATGATGCAGAAACCCCTCCCTGCCCTCCCACAATGCCATTAAGTTAAGAGGCAGCCAATGCACAGTAGGTGCAAGATGTCGGTAGAAAGGAAAAATATAAAATCTATAGCGTGCCGTCAGGTACGCAACTTCGCCAGTTTCGTACCTAACGGCACGAATTTTTAGATAGTTTTTTCTGCTGCCGACATTTAACACCTACGGCGTTCCTTAACTTAATGACATTGTCCCCGAGGCGGGGGATTGCACAGCATCAGCTTCTTCATTTATATTTTAAGATTAATTTACAGGCAACAGCGGCAGATCAAATGAAAATACCGATCCTTTGCCTACTTCGCTATATAGGTTAATAGTACTGCCATGTTCTTTTACAATTTCCATGGTAATGCTCAGGCCCTATCCTGTACCTAATATGCGGTTTTCCTGTAAATTAAGTATCCGGGGAAATTTCTGGAAGAGCTTTACCTGGTCGTCCTGCGCTATGCCTATCCCAAAATCGCATACGGCAATTGTTACTGCATTATTATCCTGATTCCTATTACAATCAGCTTTATCGACCTGATCAATAAATACAGGATTGAGCATATCATTATTAATACCGATGACAAAAAAATGGCTACCCTTACATTTGAAAGTATTGGTTTGGAGGCTGGTTTTAGCTCAAAAACAACCTTTTACCGGGCCTTTGTAAAAGTTACCGGCCAAAGCCCCTCGGCTTATTTTAAAAAAACTCAGGTACTGTTTCAAACTTAGTTGAAAACGCAAGCACTACCTAGTATATGCCGGTATAATAGGTGTTCGGAAGATTTATTTTATTACCTATATTGAGCGAGGGATCACCCTGAGGCACTCGCAGGGTAAGCGTAAAGGCCTTTGCCCGCATGCTTCGAGTGCCAGCATGACCCTTTCTTTATCTTCCTAACACCTATGATGCTGGTATAAACAGGCAAAACCCGATTAAACTCAGTTCCGGATACATAGATCTACTTATTGAAAACAGATTTTTATACTGATAAATGTTTCATATTAGAATTTGAAACAAAAAAATGAAACATCAATTATTCTCAAAAAGAATAATCATTACCTTTAAAAGAAATAATTATCGCATAGAGCAATAATAGATTGAAATTATCCTACACATATAATCATTAACCGGAACTTAATATATAAACGCAATTTTGATGCAATAAAATTGCTTATATTAGATAAAACGTTATCACATTTCCCCTACGTTTACCTATGACACATAGCGAGTTATAAATTAAACCATTATAATCAGCAATGTTTCATTTCTTTTTCCGAAGTAAAAGAAGCTGAATTAATCAGCGGTTCATTTACATCGTTCTTGTGCCTGTAGTGCTGTATAATAGCATAAATAATAGCCCCTATATTGTTTAGCAACTTGTTTCAAATTATAATTATTAGGAAATATTAATAAATGAAACAATAATATTCCAATAAGTTGTAACCATTAATTAATGAGTTCCGTAACAAAACTAAATAAAACACTAAACCTATGGATTCAAAGCTTTTACCATTTTTTTTCTTCTCAACGGGGTTGGCGGGATTAGGAGTATCAGTAATACTGATATCCTCCAAAAAATATATATACCAAAACTTCTATTTAAGTTTATGTATATTCAGTTTATCAGTATGCGCTATTTATAACTTTTGCTACACAGTAGGCTCCCTCACCGATTTTCCTTCGCTCTTTATCATCGCTAAATCTATTATTTATTTAATAGCACCATGTGCTTACTATACATCCGTAATATATTTAACCCATCAAACCAATACCGTAAATATGATTGGTTAAACTTTGTCCCATTTGCGTTAATATTACTGGTTTTAACTAATGAAAGTCTTCGCAACCCGCAGGCTATTCAACAGGCCCTGGCCGATAGTTCCATTAACTGGTTTGTTAATGTTAAACATGCCGGTTTGTATTATAACCTATCTATCGCTAAATCTCTATTATGGATCTATTACACCGTAATGCAAAGTATATGCATTATAAAGTTTGAACGTAAACGGCACCTGATCCCAACACATTACAATTACCGTTTAGTAAATTGGATAAAAATTTTCAATATCACGCTGATCATTTTATTCACCTTATTGCTGGTTCAAAGGATCGTCAGCGTAAGTTTTATCAGTGTTGATTTTGTAAGCGATACCACCATGTCGTTTATTTTACTGCTGGTGCTGGCTTTTTTAATCGCTAACCCACATATTCTTTACAGTCTTGAACAAGCCGGGCTTAACCTGGCTAATTATACGCATCCTTCTGCCTCTTCAGCAATTCAAAAAACACATGCTACTATATCTAAAAACGATAAAGACCTTAGCATTAAGCAACTTTTCAATTCAAAAAAGAAGGATGAATACCTCCTTATTTTAGATAATATAATCAGTCAGACAAAACCTTATCTCAACAAGGGGATAACTGTTAAAGATCTTTCGGAACAAACAGGCATACCTGCGCATCATTTATCAAATTTAATAAGCAGCGAGTTTAACCTGCATTTCCAGGATTTTATTAACCAAAGAAGGATAGAATATCTAAAAAATCATATTGAAGACCTGGAATGGAAACAACTAACCCTCGAAGGTATTTGCTGGGAGATAGGCTTTACCTCACGCACTACATTTTTCAGGGCATTTATAAAGTTTACGGGCCTTTCGCCTTCAGAGTATTTTAATACATTAAAAAAACACAATCACAGTGCATAACAATGTTTTCTCGTCAAACAAATCGCTTCAGGTTTGTTTAGTGCTGATATTAGGGTAATCAGCACTTTCATAAAAGGCCAGGTCAATCCCGATCTGGTCTTTATTTTAAACTTTTTTTTTCGGATACATTGTATATGTTAAAGCATTGTTATTCTTAAACGCACAAAAGCAACTGTGTTGCTTTTGTGCGTTTAATTTGTACCTTTGCCCCTGCTAATGTTATCAATTTATATTTAACTGCCGGTGATCATTTTAATCTGTATAGCTACTTTCGTGTCAACCCTACTGGGCGGATTATTAGCTTTAAGATTTCATAGTAAATTATACCTGATATTGGGCTTTAGCGCTGGCGCGGTTATAGGTGTAGCTTTTTTTGATCTTTTGCCCACGGCGATTGAACTGGCCGCTAAAACTTACGGTATAAGAGAAGTTACGTCAATGGCAGGCCTTGGCTTTGTGATCTATTTATTGCTTGATCGTTTGGCCTTTCACTTTAATCAGCATAAAATAAATGATAATGCAAGCGCTGGTTTAAGGGGCAAAATTGCGGCTATTTGCTTAACACTGCACAGCTTTTTGGATGGTATGGCTATAGGCCTGGCTTTTCATATATCATTAGCCATTGGCAGCTTGGTGGCCGTAGCAGTTTTAGTGCATGATTTTGCCGATGGTATTAATACCACCAACGTTATATTAAAAGAGAACGGCAGCAGGCGCAATGCCTTTAAATGGCTGATAACAAATGCCATTGCTCCCCTCCTGGGCACTTTATCTACCCTGTTTTATAAATTACCGGCAGAAAACCTGGGACTGCTTTTAGCGCTTATCTCCGGCTTTTTCCTATACATTGGCGCCAGTGATTTTTTACCTGAAAGCAAGGCCAGACACCCCAAACTAATTACTCTGTTCATGACCATTTTGGGGATCCTTACCTTGTATACAGCTATCCGTATTGCCGGGGCATAAAAAATGCACAGCTGATGGCTGTGCATTCAATCTTGATTCTTTGATATTTCAGATACCTATCTTTTTCAATATATCCTGAGGGATTGCACCTTTATGCAGTAAAAAGGCAGTAGTTTTATATTGCACAAAAGCCTTGGTTACATAAATATAACCCTTATAATCGTTGCTTGGGCCCCATGAGTTTTTAACTATATAATACTCTTTGCCATTCTGATCTTTTGCTAAACCAACAATGTGCATACCATGATCGTCGGTAGTTGAGTAATTGTCAAATGCCTGCTGGCGTACTTCAGGTGTTATTTTCATTTCAGGCTTTGGGCCGTTAAACATTTCCTCTTTTTGCTTAGCAGTCATTTCATCGTAAGGCACTTCAGGTACAAAGGCCACACCATTGTTCCAGCTGAAGCTTTTTTCGCTTACATCAGTCGCCCATGCCACAGTGTACCCCTTTTTTAAAGCGTTATCAATTATAGTGGTAACATCATTTAATTGCAGATTATAAACCTGATCGAACGACCAGTTATCAGGTACCAGCAGCGTAAACTTTTTGTAATAAGGATGATCTGTAAACGATGAAAACTCTATATAATCATCCGGATTGATGCCTACTACTTGTTGTGCAAATGTTTGGGGCGTATATGTTTTACCCTCGTAAGTAAAGCTTTCGGGCACTTTACCCAAATAAGCATCAATAGCAGCAGTGTAAGCGGCCAGCCAGTTAGGTGTTAGCGTGCCATTATGATTTTCAACTACTGCCTTTAGTATGCCTTCCATTACGGCTGATAGTTCGCCAAATTTGTTGATAGTTGTGCCATAATTTAATCCGCTGTAAACGCTTTCAGGTATAGCGCCATATTTGCGGTACATATTGATCACATCATGCGATTCGCCGCCATCACCCAATGATACTGCACCATGCATACGTACATAGTTCTTCCCTTTTTCAATATAAGCACAGCGTGCACTATATATTGCCGACAGGTTAATCTGCGGCTTGCCCATGCGGATCATTTCCGACTCCAGGAATGAATTTGTTGAGTAACTCCAGCATGTACCCGATGATCCCTGATTTTTTATAGAAGTGTTCTCCAGGTTAATGATCTCGGTAAACCTGAATTTTTGTTTACTGCTATCGCTTTTGTTTGTTTTTAATGAATTTACCAGGTTATCCTGCGCATGCAGGCAAATTGTAGAAACAGCAAATAGCGCTGTAAATAAGAAATGTTTAATTTTCATTTACTTGTTTTGATATATTATGAGGTCAGTTACTTACAACAAAAAAGCGCACCATTAACGTGCGCTTAAGCTATAATTTGCAATAATATAAGTTTTAATCGTTTTTGCGTTAAAATATCATTATAAACACAAATCAGGAATAAAACCATGATCCTTATTTCACTTCATCAAGCTGCAAAACCACACTTGTGCGCCCTTCATTTACATCGGGGTTAATACCAACCGTCATCAGGAAATCGCCAGTAAGTACCAGGTTATCCTGGATTGATGATTTTGCACCTCCATACAGGTTAATTTCCTTAACCTGGTATTTCTTCTGCGGATCAAGGCCCTTCAGCCTGACAGGGGCTTTTGTGCCGCTATTATACCTGTTATTAACCAAATAATTAAACACTACTGCCTGCGACCGCGAGCTATTCACGTACATTAATGATGCGGCATCATTATCCCAAGGGCTTTGTAAGCGGTACTGGTCGCCATGCCATATAATATCTTTCAGGTTATCGTAATTCTTTAATGCCTCATGGCAGAAATCAAGCTCTTGTTCAGTTAGCTTGCTTACCACAATATCAAAACCCAGCCTGCCCATCATGGCTACATCAACCCTGTATTTAATAGGCTCCTTGCCCCAGTTGGTCACATGGTTTGAGCTCGCAATAGCCGGGAAAAAGTAGGAATATTCCCATTGTATATACACGCGTTCAAGTGGCTCAGTGTTATCGCTTGGCCAGTATTCGGTAAAATATTGCAGCGCGCCATAATCAACCCGGCCACCGCCACCCGAGCATAGCATCATAGGCACTTTAGGATATTTTGCACGCATCCGGGCCATTACATTATATAAGCCGCGGCCATAATCAATATATAAATGCGACTGATCCTTTTTCAGGTAGCTGGAATAAGCGTTGTAAATAACCGCGTTGCAATCCCACTTAATATAAGCCAGATTTGGGTTTTTGATGAACAGGCTGTCAACTATACTAAATACATAATCCTGCACTTTAGGATTCGATAGATCGAGAACCAATTGGTTCCTGAAATATTTTTCGGGGCGACTTGGCTGTTTGATCACCCAATCCGGATGCTTGTGATACAGATCGCTGGCAGGGTTAACCATTTCAGGCTCTATCCAGATCCCAAACTTTACACCATCAGCCGTTGCCTCTTTTACTAACGAACCGATACCATTTGGCAATTTCTTCTTATTCTCCTGCCAATCGCCCAGTCCTGCATTATCGCCATTACGCGGATATTTATTGCCAAACCAGCCATCATCCAGCAAAAACAGGTCGACTCCCAGTTTTTTGGTATCCTTTAGCAATTCCTTTAGCTTATCTTCATTAAAATCAAAATAGGTCGATTCCCAATTGTTCAATAATGTGAGCCGTGGGCCTTCGCCATCAACAATTTTATATTTGCGTGCCCAGCTTTGCAGCTTACGGCTGGCATCGCCCTTACCATGATCGGAATAAGTGTACAGGAAAGCCGGTGTAGTAAACTCTTCACCCGGTTTTAAATGATATTCGGATGCGGCATTATTCATACCGGCTATCAGCCTTAAATTATTGGCGGGGTCAAGTTCAAAATCGATCTTAAAATTAGCCGACCATTCCATTGCACCGTATAATACTTTGCCTTCATCCTCAGTTGCCGGTTTATCCAGCGATATCATAAAAGCAGATGACTCATACAGATCGGCACGGGCACCCAGTTTGGTATCGATGGTTTTGATGCCGTGTGTAAGTTTTGATTCTTCAGGCTGCATTTCTGATGCCCAGTTACCGTGATATTGTTTCAGCCAAAAGCCATCAGCTTTTAAGTAAAGATTAGCTGATGCGAATTTGCTTAAAGTAACTGTTCCTTTTTCGTGATGTTCAATTACCGACCATTGTTCGGTAACATCCTCTTTAAAAAAGGTTTTATAACACAGCTTCACCTGGAAATCATATACGGGATCTTTTAGCGTAACCGTTAACAATGAAACATCATCATCAATTTTGGTAACCGCATGACTTACATAAACCAGGTTTAGCGATGTATTGCCATCAGCATGAATAACTGTTATAGCCGGTTCTGATAAATTAGCCGAACCCGATGGCGTATAAGCATCATTAAGAATACCCGAGTCATCGCTTTGCTTATACATCTTTTGAATCTGCGTGTATTCATCCTGATTATTGAGCCTGGTGCCTAAATAAACCATCTTCAGATTTTTATCTGCATCGGTTTGTAATACAATGGCGTTGTGCTGTGTTTCAACCGGTATAGTTATTATTTGCGCGGTGGCAATGCCGGTTATAAATACTGAGCTAACAAGTACCAGGGCCGATACTATATGTTTTTTAAAAGCTGTAATCATGCTAAATTTTCAGGTAAATGGTTTTTACTATTGGGGCTTATTGTAGGCTGATTTGATGACCGATGTGCTATCAACCTTCGCAAATTAATAACAATAAAACATAATAATTACTTAATGTTGAATTTTATATGTTTGCGAGACATTTATTAATTCAATTATAAAACATAATTAGCAAATAATAAAATCTGTTTATTAAAGTTCATTAAAATCGCGGTGCGGAATCTGAGGCTTTTTTGTAAGAAAACAAGACCTTATAAAATAAGTAAAGCCCCTGATGGGCAGGGGCCTTTACTAACCAATTATAAACCTAAATTATGAGAAGACTTTTCTAATGTTTTTCAACAGTGTAAAGATAACACCAATGAAAGTAATATCCTAATTTATTTTCAATTATTTTTAATGTTAATTACATAAGTTTGTTTTAATGGCAACAATTGAAACAAAACATTACCAACATCATAATTTTTCAATTATTATTTACTTTTTATCTTTTGAAACAAAAACCTGTCACAAAAACGTCATTTTAGGTTATTAAGTATAAAAAACTTGCCACATTTTTATTTTTCCTAAAAAAACACGTTAAAACAAAGTTAAAAAGTGTAAAATCTAATTTTTTAAGAGAAAAATCGCTCAAAATTTAACATTGAAGGCAAAATATTATAAAAATAGGCTTCAATAGATTATTTCTCCATCAATGTTATTACAATGATGGGATAGAAAAATATTACGTTCAGTATACATCAACATAAAAATGCTTTCCCATTTTTGTACAAATCTTTTAAATTTTATAAATGACATCCAGCGCTGCCACCAAAAAAACACCCGAACTTACCTCCTTTACCTTATGGATAATGACTATTACCACCTGCCTTGTGGTGGCAAATATTTACTATAACCAACCTTTGCTGGGAGATATTGCACACAGCTTTAAAATAAGTAATGGAATTGCAGGCCGTGTATCAATGATCACGCAGATGGGTTACGCGGCAGGCATGTTCTTTATTGTGCCGCTGGCCGATATGTTTGAGCGCAAAAAATTAATGCTGTATACCTTTGTGGCAGCTATTGTTGCTTTATTAGCCGCAGCTATGGCTCCGGATATAAATTTACTGATCCTGGCCAGTTTTTTGGTTGGCGTGGCATCGCTTATACCGCAATTGCTTATACCTATGGCTGCCCACCTGGCAAAACCCCAGGAAAGGGGCAAAAAGATTGGCGTAGTAATGAGCGGGCTATTAATAGGTATACTATTATCGCGTACCATAAGCGGTTTCATTGGCGCGCACTTTGGCTGGAGGGCCATGTTTTATATTGCAGCAGGCTTAATGGTACTGATGGTAATAATGGTATTCTTTTTTTTACCTGAGGTTGAACCTGATTATAAAGGCAGTTACAAAAACCTCATGAAATCGCTCGTTCATCTTTTCAAGGCTGAACCTAAGTTGAGATTTGCCGCTTTAAGAGGCGCTTTATGCTTTGCATGCTTCAGCGCGTTCTGGACCACCATAGTTTTCCTGCTGAAAGAAAACTTTAACATGGGCAGCGATGTAGCAGGGTTATTTGGTTTGGTTGGCGCATTTGGAGCTATAGCAGCCGGTTTAATGGGCAGGCTGAGCGATAAAATGGATCCTTTTAAGTTATCCTTCTTTACGTTGCTGTTGGTTTTAGTATCATTTGTGGTGTTCATATTTTCGGGGCATAGTATAATTGGGCTGGTGATTGGTGTAATTATATTGGATATGGGTGTTCAAGCTACCCACATCTCAAATCAGGCAATCATATTTTCGCTTGATCCCGCCGCGCGTAACCGCATTAATACTATATATATGGTATCCTACTTCCTGGGAGGCGCTGCGGGTACTTTCTTAGTTAGTTCGCTTTGGGGCAATTTTCATTGGGCAGGTGTGTGTGTTGTGGGTATGGTTTTATCAACCATTGCTATTATTGTGCACTTGCTCAACCATAAAAGTATGCAAAATAAGTCTACAGGTGTATAGTGCTGACTACTCTACACAACACTTCTGTTATAAATTTTACTACAAAATATCTTCAAATACCATTTTTTAAATCGGTATAAAATTGCCGTTTTTGACTGATTTACATCCTATTGTAAAAATAATCTTATTTAATGATGACTATTTTTTGATGCAGCCCGGGCTTTGGCATCAATTTGGAATAGTACACATCAAACGACACTATTATGGTAACTCAAAAAAAAGATAATCAGAAAGTGGAAGAGCAAAAATGGGAAAACCCATTAAACCCGGAAAAGCCGGAAGATGCCCGCGACCAGGAACAATTGCTAAGGCAATACAAGGAAGCGAAACGAAGAAATGAAAATTTAACAGATACAGATACTAACAAAAAGAACGACTAAATTTTAACCCTACATACCATGAAAACATATAACAAACCAGCAACAAGCAAATTAGTAGCCCGTTTTGATAAGGAATTAAAAGAGTTAATAATGAACGACTTAAAAGCTTTTAAAGCGAAACAACAATACACAATTGATAGTAAACTTGCTGCTTAATTATATAAACACATTAAACCGACAAATACATCTACCTATGAAAACTTATAACAAACCATCAACAAGTAAATTAGTTGCACGTTTTGATAACGAACTTAAAAACCTATTAATGGAAGACTTAAAAGCTTTCAGAGATAGAAACAAATTTGTAATTAGCAACAAACAGGTAGCTGCGCAGCTACAAAGCGTGGCAGCCTGATCGATATATACATCTACCATCTTTACATTACCTATGAAAACGATAGAGCTCAGCATTTTGCAGGGCTCTATTTTTTTGCGGCGTATTTTATAATTAAAGCGGCGGTTTTTGCAGATGCGCCGGGCTGGCCCATCCGTACATCAAGCTCATCATAGTTGCTGAGCATAGTATCGCGATAGCTTTTATTGTTAACGATCAGATCCAGTTCCGTAGCGATAGTTTGCGGGGAGCAATCCTGCTGGATCAATTCCTTCACCACCAACTTATCCATAATTAGGTTCACTAACGATATGAATCGTATTTTCACCAGCATACGCGCTATGCCGATAGATACCGGGTTTCCCTTATATACTACCACCTGCGGAACGTTGAACAAGGACGTTTCCAGTGTAGCGGTGCCCGACGCAACGATAGCCGCATCGGCATTGGTCAACAAATCATAGGTGGCATTAAATAGTACGGGGATTTTTTTCTCGCCTAAAAATTGCGTGTAAAAATCTACATTAAATGATGGCGCCCCTGCTATTACAAATTGATGGTCGGCAAATTGTTCTGTTACACCCAGCATATCGGGCAATAAACGGCTGATCTCCTGTTTACGGCTACCGGGCAGCAATGCAATTATTTTCTTTTTGGGCAGATGGTTGTGCTCATAAAACTCAGCATCGGGCTTAAAAGCTGCGGTGGCATCCAGCAGCGGGTTGCCCACATAATCAACCTGCATGCCCCATTGTTTGTAAAAATCAACCTCGAAAGGAAGGATACAGAACATATGGTCGACCACCCTTTTTATCTTCAGTACCCGTTTCTGGTTCCAGGCCCAAACTTTGGGAGAAATGTAATAACAAACCAGCAGGTTATTCTTTTTAGCGTATTCAGCTATTTTCAGATTAAACCCAGGAAAATCTATCAGTATTAAAACATCAGGTTGGTAGCCACTTATATCTTGTTTGCAGAAGGCCATGTTTTTTAGGATGGTTTGCAGGTTAGCCACCACCTCAATAAAACCCATAAAGGCCATATCAGCATAATGCTTAACCAGCGTACCACCCTCGGCCTGCATCAGGTCGCCGCCAAAGTAGCGGAATTCAGCCTGGTGGTCGCGCTCTTTCAGGGCCTTCATTAAGTTGGCCCCATGCAAATCGCCGGATGCTTCGCCTGCTACTAAATAATATTTCATGGGTTAATTGTATTGCGCAAGCTACACATTAAAGGTCCAGTTATTTAATATAGGCATGGCGTGGTAAGCCGTCATATCAAACTGCACCGGCACAACCGATACATAATTATGTTCCAATGCCCACACATCGGTGTCCTCACCGGCATCGTTTAGCTGAAACACACCGGTAAGCCAGTAATATGGTCTTTTATGCGGGTCTATACGTTCATCAAATTCCTCGGCCCATTTGGCATTAGCCTGGCGGCAGATCTTAATCCCTTTCAGATCGCCACCAGCCGGGAAGTTCACATTCAGCAATGTGGCTGCGGGTAAACCATTTTCCAAAACCTGCAAGGCAAGTTCGCGCACATATTTTTTGCAATGACTAAAATCAGCCTGTAAAGTAAAATCATCCAATGAAAAACCGATAGACGGGATACTCTCAATAGCCCCTTCAACCGCTGCCGACATGGTACCCGAATACAACACATTAATAGAATTGTTTAACCCATGATTGATACCCGAAACACACAGAT
The DNA here is from genome assembly GCA_026225055.1 of Mucilaginibacter xinganensis. Classification (GTDB taxonomy): domain Bacteria; phylum Bacteroidota; class Bacteroidia; order Sphingobacteriales; family Sphingobacteriaceae; genus Mucilaginibacter; species Mucilaginibacter xinganensis_A. The sequence continues at coordinate 76,746 of JAMFSA010000091.1, forward strand.
CAGGCTTTTCGCCCTTAAATACGGAGTTAACGGCCAGCTTTACACAATCAACTGGCGTACCCGAGCAACGGTACATTTCAACGCCCTCGTAAATATCAACCTTATCAAAACGCAGCGGCTTGCCAATGGTAATAGCATGCCCCATTCCCGATTGCGGGCTATCAGGTGCTACCACCACTACCCGGCCGAGCTCTTTCATCACATCAATTAAAGCTTTTATACCGGGAGCGGTTATGCCGTCGTCGTTTACAACAAGTATGGTGGGTTTGGAATTTTTCATTAAGTGGATTTGTTTTTAAAAGGTAATGAAGCTATCATGAGCTGATAATTATATTTTTGGCTGCTCATGATGGTTTTCATTGGCACAAAATTAGTTATATTTGATTTATGCTTACTGCTGAAAAGAAAAAGAAATATACCGACGCTGATTACATGATGCTTGAGGAAGGTGCACCTTTTCAGTTAATTAATTACGACCTGATTATGTCTCCTTCTCCTAACCCTGACCATCAAACAATTTCTTTCCGGCTTGGACAAATTTTAGGCAATTATTTAGATAGTATAAATAATAATGGATATGCGGCAAGCGCCCCTTGCGATGTTAAATTTGACGATGGCAATGTATTGCAACCTGACCTTTTGTATATATCCGAAGAAAGAAAAGCCGATATAGTAAAAGAGCGAATCATCGGTGCACCCGACTTAGTTGTTGAAATTCTTTCTCCTTCAAATGCTTATTATGATCTTCGCCAAAAGAAAGATATATATGAAAAATATGGCGTTAAGGAATATATTATAATCGACCCGGTACAAATGAATGCTGATTTGTATGCGCTTAAAGACGGTGCTTATTATCTGCACCAAAAAGCACAAAAAAACGAATTGCTTAATTCTTTAATATTACCCGGTTTAAGCTTCGATTTGAACAGGCTGTTCCGATAATTGTATCCACTTTATGTGTGATCAACTCATAACACATATCCGCAAGTTTGTTCAATTAACTGATGATGAGGCAGAGCTCATCTCCTCAAAGATCGCGCTTCAAAAACTAAAGAAAAAAGCGTTTGTACTCAGTGCAGGCAAACCATGTAAGGCTAATTATTTTGTGGTGAAGGGATGTATGCGCCTGTATTATATCAGCAAAAAAGATATTGAACAGATCACACAGTTCGCCTTAGAGAATTGGTGGATAACCGATTATGACAGCATGGAAAGCAAACGGCCATCTCATTTCTATATACAAGCTGTTGAAGATAGCGAAGTGCTGGTATTAGATCAGCATATTGAGGATGAACTTATCGCCCAGATACCAGCTTTCTGCAATTACCGCCGGCTGATACTTCAGAAAGCTTTCACTGCTGCCCAACGCCGCATGGAAATGAATACCAACATGACCGACGAGGAGCGCTACCGCAACTTCAGCACCCGCTTTATCGATTTTAACCAACGCGTCCCTCAATATATGGTGGCATCGTATTTAGGCATAACGCCCCAGTTCATCAGCCGTATCAGGGCCAAAAAAGGTTAAATTTATTAACCACAGTTCATTTTTCGGAGGATGTTTAATGCGCAAATTTGTATCAACAAAACACAAATTATCATGAGCAACAGAATAAATATGGGTAAGACTGACCCCGCCGCCTATAAAGCAATGTTTGAACTGGAAAACTATTGGAAAACAACCAACATTAGCCAACTGCATCAGGAAATGATCCGTACCCGCGCCTCTCAAATTAATGGCTGTGCCTACTGCATTGACATGCACACCCGCGATGCCCGCAAGGCCGGTGAAACCGAACGCCGCCTTTACGCCCTTAACGCCTGGCGCGAAACACCATTCTTTACCGAAGAAGAAAGGGCAATATTAGCCCTAACCGAAGCCGTAACCCTTATCACCAAAGGCGTACCCGATGAAATATACCAGCAAGCCGTTAAGGTATTAGGCGAGCAAATAACAGCCCAGGTAATTATGGGCACCGCCATCATCAACGCCTGGAACCGCATAGGTATCAGCACCGGGATGCAACCAGCCTTGTAAGCTGTGCCATCGAACACATGAAACAGGCGAAACACCCGGCACACTTTGGAACACTTACCTTAGCTAAGTCCTTGTTTTTTAGTTACAAATACACTCAAGTCTTTAAGTAAACAAAAAGGCCCCCAATTTGGGGGCCTTTTTGTTTGTTTTATAGGCTATTTAGCCATTTTACCAGCTCATCCCGACTTTTACCGGTCTTTTGCTGTAGTTTTCCCAGCGTTTCATCGTCTTTACCCTCCTCGTGTATCAGGTCGTCATCGGTTAAATCGCCGTAGGCTTGTTTTATCTTACCCTTCAACTCGTTCCAGGTTCCTCTCAATTTTAAATCGCTCATAATGTTTTTATGTTAGATGTATGATAATAACATATCACCGGTGAGTTTGGTTTTAATTACAGGATGTAATATTAAATCCATAATTTTTACTGAAATTTAATTCCATGCAGGTTTCGCTCAATATCATTGACTTTTTAATGCTGGCATTGGTGCTGCAAGGCTTTGTATTATCCGCATTATTGCTTTATTCATCTAAAAAAATAAAAAGCAACCGCTGGCTGGCAGCATTAATATTCATTGTTTCTGCTTCAACATTATCAATGGAACTCGACTACTCGGGCGTTACAGAAAAACATCAATGGCTAATGCTGAGTGTGCTCCATTTTAACATGGCAGCAGGGCCAATTATTTATTTCTATACCAAAAGCATAATCTTTACAGGCGATAAATTAACATGGAAAAGCTGGCTCACTTTTGCGCCTGTAATGCTTGAGCTAAAATACCAGGTTATCTATCTGCTCTATATCACCGGTATATTGTCAATCCCGTTTATCCAAAACATTTATTTTTTGCCATCAGTACAGCATGTGTTGTTTGGGCCATTTCCATTAACTACCGTTGTGGCTTTTATTTCATTAGTGGTATATTCCGTTATTATCTATTCCATGATAATGAAGCATCAAAGAAATGCCTCATTATCTCAATTAA
>JAMFSA010000092.1 GCA_026225055.1 Mucilaginibacter xinganensis
GATGTATTGCGCGCTAATGGCCACTCGCCATCAGAAGCCTTTAACGAAACTGTTGAAGAGTTAACCCAATCATTAATGCCGTTGGTTGCCGAAAACGGTATGGATTGGATGTATGCCAACTGTTCAACCACTGCACAACGAGGTGCATTAGATTGGTGGAAAAAATTCCGAGATGCAACTAAACCGGTATTTGAAGAATTATACAAAAGCGTTGCAACAGGTGTTGAATCGCAAAAATCAATCGACAGCAACAGCAAACCTGATTACCGCGAAAAGCTGGATGCCGAATTAAAAGAATTACGCGAAAGCGAATTATGGCAATCAGGCAAAACTGTACGCAGTTTACGCCCTGAAAACCAGGTTGTAGAAGCTTAATTTTAGTAGCAAGTAGTTAGTATCAAGTAGCAAGATTTTTGTTTGTTTGGTATTAACTACTTGATTCAAAATAATAACATGTATTAGGATCATTTTTTTGTACTTGATACTTGATACTAACTACTTGATACTATAATAAAATGGGACAGACATTATTCGACAAAATATGGGATGCGCACGTCGTCAGTAGCAACGAGGGTTTTCCCGATATTTTATACATCGACACGCACTTTATACACGAAGTAACCAGTCCGCAGGCCTTTGATGGCTTACGCGACAGGGGCTTACCGGTCTTCAGGCCAAAACAAACGGTTGCCACAGCCGACCACAACGTTCCAACATGGAACCAGCACCTACCCATTAAAGAAGAACTTTCCCGTTACCAGGTTGACATGCTCACAAAAAATTGTGCAGAATTTGGTATTGAATTATACGGCTTAGGCCACCCCTTCCAGGGCATTGTACACGTAATAGGCCCTGAGCTGGGCATTACCCGCCCCGGAGGTACTTATGTTTGCGGCGATAGCCATACCTCAACCCATGGTGCTTTTGGTGCTATAGCGTTTGGGATAGGCACATCGCAGGTGGAGCAGGTAATGGCAACACAATGCTTGTTACAGCAACGCCCAAAACGTATGAAGATTGAAGTTAACGGCCAATTGCAAAAAGGCGTTGGCGCTAAGGATATCATCCTATATATTATTTCAAAAACATCAGCCGCAGGCGGTACAGGTTATGCTGTTGAATACGCCGGCGATACCATCCGCTCATTAAGCATGGAGGGCCGCATGACCATCTGTAACATGAGCATTGAAATGGGTGCCCGTTGCGGGTTAATTGCCCCTGACGAAACCACCATTAATTATGTAAAAGGCCGCGAATTTGCCCCTAAAGGTGAAGAGTGGGATAAGGCAGTTGCTTACTGGCAAACATTGTACTCTGATGAAGACGCAGAGTTTGATGCCGTATTAAACTTTAACGCCGAGGATATTGAACCAATGATAACCTACGGAACTAACCCGGGGATGGGCATTGGCGTTACACAACACGTACCTGAAACCTTATCTTTTGAAGAAAAGGAACAAGGATCATACAAAAAAGCACTGGCTTATATGGGCCTGCACGATGATGAGCAGTTGTTAGGTAAGCCTATCGACTATGTTTTTATCGGCAGTTGCACCAACTCACGTATTGAGGACCTGCGCCAGGTAGCTGAGTTTGTAAAGGGAAAACACAAGGCCGATAATGTTACGGTTTGGGTAGTTCCGGGATCAAAACAGGTACAGGAACAAGCCATCCGTGAGGGTCTGGACAAAATATTTGATGCAGCCGGATTCCCCTTAAGAGAGCCAGGATGCAGCGCCTGCTTAGGTATGAATGAGGACAAGATCCCGGCAGGTAAATACTGCGTATCAACCTCAAACAGGAACTTTGAAGGCCGCCAGGGACCAAATTCACGCACATTTTTAGCCAGCCCATTAACTGCTGCCGCAAGCGCAATTACGGGTAAGGTTACGGATATACGTGAATTTCTTAAGGAAGCTGAATTGGTAAGTTAACCAACCGTCATTGCGAGGTACGAAGCAATCCCTAACTATACAGAGCGGATTTGCATATCGGGGATTGCTTCGTTCCTCGCAATGACGATAAGAAAAGAATAAAATATGATACTTGAAGTAGCAATTTTAAATGTGATACCGGGATTAGAGGACGATTTTTTAGTCGCTTTCGATAAAGCAAAGGACATCATATCACAAATGAAAGGTTACATCTCGCACCAGCTAAAAAGATGCATTGAAAATACAAATCAATTCATTTTATTGGTTGAGTGGGAAACATTAACCGACCATACGGAAGGCTTCAGAGGATCAAAAGAATACCAGGAATGGAAAGGACTATTACATCATTTTTATGACCCCTTCCCTACTGTTGAATATTATGAATAGAGGTGAAAGGTAAAAGCTGAAAGGCAAAAGCTTAATAACAGAAAATATTATGGCAACCAAAATATTTAAACACATACAAACCAGCGTAGTGCCGTTGCCTATCGAGAATATCGATACGGACCAGATCATACCTGCGCGTTTTTTAAAGGCCACTACCCGCGAGGGCTTTGGCAACAACCTCTTCCGCGATTGGCGTTTTGATGAGAATGATAACCCTAAGGAGGATTTCGTGCTCAACAACCCCAATTATAGCGGTAAAATACTGGTTGCAGGTAAAAATTTCGGTTGCGGAAGCAGCCGAGAGCATGCTGCCTGGGCCATTGCCGATTATGGCTTTGATGCCGTAGTAAGCAGCTTTTTCGCTGATATTTTTAAAGGCAATGCCCTTAACAATGGTTTACTACCGGTACAGGTTAGCGAAGACTTTTTACAAAAGATTTTCGATGCGGTTTTTGAAGATGAGCACGCAGTAGTTGAAGTTAACCTGGTTGATCAGTTCATCAAAATAGTAGCCACCGGCGAAACAAAAAGCTTTGAGGTTAACCCCTACAAAAAAGCCTGCATGACCAACGGTTATGATGATATTGATTATATCCTGAGTAAAAAGGAATTGATAGCGGAGTTTGAAACTTCTAAATAATTAAATGTCATCCTGAACTTGTTTCAGGATCCCACAGGACAGTCCGCTTGCTTAGCAAACGGACTACTATTCTGATGAGATGCCGAAACAAGTTCGGCATGACAATACTAACGAGAGCATGGGACTAACAAAACACATATTAGTAATACCCGGTGATGGTATCGGGCCAGAAGTAACAACCTGGGGAAAAGCCGTATTAGAGCAAATTGGCAAAGATTTTGGCCATGAATTTACCTTTGATGAGGCATTAATGGGCCACGTTGCTATTGAGGCGACCGGCAACCCGCTGCCTGATGAAACATTGGCTAAAGCAAAAGCCAGCGATGCCATATTATTTGGCGCGGTTGGCCATGCAAAATATGATAACGATCCAGCTGCAAAAGTTCGTCCGGAGCAGGGTTTATTGAAGATTCGTAAGGAGTTGGGCCTGTATGCCAACCTGCGCCCCATCATGTTATTTGATGAGCTGCTGGAAGCATCAAGCCTGAAACCAGAGATATTAAAGGGCACGGATATTTTATTTTTCCGCGAACTGACAGGTGATGTTTATTTCGGCGAGAAAAAACGCAGCGAGGACAGGAACACTGCTTCCGACCTGATGATCTATTCACGCTACGAAGTGGAGCGCATCGCTATAAAAGCATATGAAGCTGCCCGTGTTCGTGGCAAAAGATTATGTTCGGTAGATAAGGCCAATGTACTTGAAACCTCACGCCTGTGGCGCGAAGTGGTACAGGAAATAGCTAAAAACTATCCTGATGTGGAAACAGAGCATATGTTTATTGATAATGCCGCTATGCAGCTGGTTAAAAACCCTAAAAAGTTTGATGTGGTATTAACCGCCAATCTTTTCGGTGATATTTTAACTGACGAAGCATCGCAGATAGCAGGCTCAATGGGGATGCTGGCATCAGCATCAATTGGTGATGGTACCGGTTTCTTTGAGCCTATCCACGGTTCGGCACATGATATTGCCGGGCAGGATAAAGCAAATCCGCTGGCATCAATGTTGTCAGTAGCTTTAATGCTGGAAATTGGTTTCGGCTTAAAAGAAGAAGCTAAAAAGGTAACAGATGCTATTGATAAAGCACTGAAAGATGGCTACCGCACAGGTGATATCGCGGACAGCAAAACTGATAAAAGCAAAATATTAGGTACCAAAGCCATGGGGCAAAAGGTACTGGAATATTTAAGTTAGAGATTAGAGGCTGGAGGTTAGAGATTAGTTAAAATTGAATGTCAACTAATTAAAAAAAATCGGTGTAATCAAAAAACCATCGGTGTAATCTAAATAAATATGAAATGGAACGCTGAATTGTATGACGACAAACACTCCTTCGTATTTGAATACGGAGAGAATGTACTGGAATTGCTGGACATTAAACGCCGTGAGCAGATCCTGGATCTGGGCTGCGGTACCGGTCAGCTAACGGAGCGCATACGGGAACGCGGCGGAGTGGCTACCGGCATTGATGCTTCACCAGAGATGATAAAGGCAGCACAGGAAAAATACCCTGATGTGCATTTTGAAGTTGCCGATGGTGCCAATTTTCATTTCGATAAACAGTTTGATGCCGTTTTCTCAAACGCAACCCTGCATTGGATCTTAAAACCGGATGCGGCTATAAAATGCGTTTATGACGCTTTAAAACCCGGTGGTCGTTTTGTTGCCGAAATGGGCGGTAAAGGCAATGTGCAGAAAATGATCGCGGCTACGCAAAAAGTGTTAAAGCAGCATGGTTATGATGCTTTGGCTGATAAAAAGATCTGGTATTTCCCTTCACTGGGCGAGTACACCACACGTTTAGAGGCTGCAGGCTTCAGGGTAACATTCGCAGCGCATTTCGACCGTAAAACCCCATTGCAGGATGGCGACCTGGGCGTAACCAAATGGATCTGCATGTTCGGCAACCAGTTTATGGAGGGCATCCCCAAAGAAGAAAAAATACAAATACTAAGTGAAATAACAGAGCTGCTTGAACCCGACTACAACGAAGACGGCCAATGGTATGCTGATTATAAGAGATTAAGGTTTATAGCTGTTAAAGAATAGCAAGTATTTAGTATCAGGTATCAAGACAGGTACATGGTGCTAAAATCTTGATACTTGATACCTGCTACTTGATACTAAAAACAATTACTAAAAATAAAAAAGGAATAATATGTTACACGATCCCAACCGCGTTTATGTTTTTGACACCACCCTGCGTGATGGTGAGCAGGTACCCGGCTGCCAGCTGACAACCCCAGAAAAAATTGAGATTGCCCGCGAGCTGGAAGCACTGGGCGTGGATATTATTGAAGCTGGATTCCCTATTTCAAGTCCGGGTGATTTTCAGAGTGTAGTTGAAATATCAAAGTCTGTAAAAGAGCCCATTGTTTGTGCCTTAACCAGGGCCAATAAAGGTGATATTGATGCTGCTGCTGAATCATTAAAATATGCAAAAAGACCGCGGATCCATACAGGTATCGGTTCATCTGATATGCACATTAAGCATAAATTCAACAGCACCCGTGAAGAAATTCTGGAGCGTGCCGTTGATGCTGTAAAATATGCTAAAAAGTATGTTGAGGATATCGAATTTTATGCAGAAGATGCCGGTCGTGCTGATGTGGTTTATTTAGCGCAGATGATTGAAGCAGTTATAGCTGCCGGTGCAACTGTGGTAAACATCCCCGATACTAACGGCTATTGCCTGCCCGATCAATACGGCAGCAAGATCCGTTTCCTGAAAGAAAATGTAAGAAACATCGATCAGGCCATCATATCTGTGCATTGCCATAACGATCTGGGCTTAGCTACCGCTAACTCCATCGCTGGCCTGCAAAATGGTGCCCGCCAAATTGAGGGTACCATCAACGGTATTGGCGAACGTGCCGGAAACACTTCTATTGAAGAAGTGGTGATGGTGCTGAAAACCCACCAGGTTTTAGGCTTACATACCAACATCAATGCTAAAAACTTTTATGAGCTGAGCCATATGGTAAGTACGCAAATGCGTATGCCGGTGCAGCCAAACAAAGCTATTGTGGGTAATAATGCCTTCGCGCATAGCTCAGGTATTCACCAGGATGGTTTCCTTAAGAACCGTGAGAACTATGAGATCATTCGTCCGGAGGATGTTGGTTTCCCAAGTGCCAGCATTGTGCTTACCGCACGCAGCGGCAGGCATGCCTTAAGATTCCATTTGGAGCGCCTTGGTTTTCATTTAGATAAAGAAGATTTGAACAGTGCCTACTCGCGCTTTTTAACACTTGCTGACAATAAGCTGGATATTAATGATGAAGACTTGCTGAGCTTAGTCACGTTTAAAATGGTAAAGGACTAATGATGGACACAGCAAAAAATACGCAGCTGGATTTTGACGCGGCCTTTGAACGTTTAAACGGTGTAGTAAAAAATACACCGCTTGAATATAATGCCGGTCTATCTGAAAAATACGAATGCGAAATATATTTAAAACGTGAAGACCTGCAGGTAGTCCGCTCCTACAAATTGCGTGGTGCCTATAACATGATAAGCCAGCTTAACGAAGAAGAACTAAGCCGCGGCGTGGTATGTGCAAGCGCTGGTAACCACGCGCAGGGCGTGGCGTTTTCATGCAAAAAACTGGGTACTAAAGGCGTAATTTTTATGCCCGAAATAACCCCGAAACAAAAAGTTAAGCAAACAGAAATGTTTGGTAATGGCAACGTTGAACTGGTTTTAACCGGCGATACTTTTGATGATTGCCTGCGTGAAGCATTAGCTTACACCGAGGCCCACGGCATGACGTTTATCCCGCCTTTTGATAATTACCGTATCATTGAGGGCCAGGGAACTGTTGGTGTTGAGATCATGAACGACCTGCCCGATGTAGAAGTTGTAATTATGCCGGTTGGCGGTGGTGGTTTGGCTTCAGGTGCAGGGACTTATTTCAGACAGCAAAACCCCGATATCTTATTAATCGGCGTTGAACCTGAAGGTGCCCCATCAATGGTGGGCGCGTTTGAGAACAACGGACCGGTTACTTTAGGTACTATCGATCGTTTTGTTGATGGCGCGGCTGTTAAACGCGTCGGCTCACTTACCTATGAAATTTGCCGTGAGGTATTGGATGATATGCTGCTGGTACCCGAGGGTAAAGTATGTACCACCATCCTTAAATTATATAATGAAGATGCTATCGTAGTTGAACCTGCGGGCGCATTATCCGTAGCTGTGCTTGATCTGTGCAAAGAACAGATCAAAGGCAAGAAAGTAGTTTGCGTGATCAGCGGTGGTAACAATGATATTGAGCGTATGCAGGAGATCAAAGAAAAATCCCTGTTATATGAAGGTCTTAAACACTACTTTATCGTGCGTTTCCCGCAACGCCCGGGAGCTTTGAAATTGTTTGTGAACAATGTTTTAGGCCCTGGCGATGATATTACCCGCTTTGAGTTCATCAAAAAAACTTCAAAAGAGAACGGCCCTGCTCTGGTTGGTATCGAACTAAAAAATGCCGAGGATTACCCTGCTCTTTTACAGCGCATGGCGGCACACAGGTTTGATGTGATAGAGATCAACAGGGACCAGACACTTTTTGAATATTTGGTATAACCCCCTAACCCCTAAAGGGGAGTAATTAGCAATTTATATGAACAAGGAGATTCAAAGAGACGGAGAAATCACAACTAAGATCTTTGATAACCGAAGTCTTGAGGCTGATTATGCAACCTTGATTCCGATACTAAAACCCGGCATGCGGGTTTTAGATGTGGGTTGTGGTACAGGTGCCATCTCTAAAGGAATAGCCGAAAAAGTAGGTCCTGAAGGACACGTAACCGGAATAGACAATACAGAAAAATTTATTGCCAGCGGTAAGGAAACCTATCAGCATATTGAGAATCTCGATTTGATATATGCTGATATTTTTCAGTTCGAACCGGAAGAAAAATTCGACCTGATCGTATCTGCCCGTGTATTGCAATGGCTAAACAATCCTGTTAATGCCCTAAAGCGCTTTAAGGAGCTACTAAAACCCGGTGGACGAGTATCAGTGCTCGATTATAATCACGAACAGTTACAGTGGAACCCCAGCCCGCCTGAAAGTATGCTGCGCTTTTACAGTACCTTTTTAAGATGGCGTGCCGATGCAGGCATGAATAACCATATCACTGAAGATTTGCCCGGATATTTTGCGGAAGCCGGTTTTAATGATATTGAGATACATGATGCTAATGAGGTATATGTAAAAAGTCAGAATAATTTCCTCTCAAAGATTGGCATATGGGCCAAGGTAGCCGCATCAACCCAGATGGTGGATGAAGGATATATCAGTAATGATGACCGCCTACAGGCTATTGATGATTACAGTGCCTGGATCCAATCTGATGCAGAAAGTATGACGATGGTTCTGAAAGAGGTAAGAGGACGAATAGCTTAATACTCCAGCCACTTACCTATTTTCACGCCCAGCTTATCACCCTCCTTATACGTATGCGTTGCATAATTACGTACCCTTAATTCCACTTCCTCCTTTTCGATGATCAGATCTTCATAAAAGCCTTTGAACAGGATACTTTTCAAATCCCAGCCTGGCAATTTATTAGTGCTTAACGTTATCCATTCCGGGTATACAACTGCAGTTTCCTTTGTAGCGTTAAGCGTAATGCCGCATACTTTCGCTTTAGCTGCATCCAGTATATTACAATTTGCCAGCAAGCTCGCAGTATATAAGTTCTCAGGATTTTGGTAGATCTCTACCGGCGCGCCCGACTCTAAGATCTTTCCATCCCTCATTACCACAAGCTCATCAGCCATTGATAGTACTTCGGATGGATCGTGCGATACCATGATAACGGTAAGTCCGGTTTCCTTTACTATCTGTCGTATATCCTGTTGCAGATCCTCGCGGAAAGAGGTATCCACCTGGTTAAAAGGTTCATCCAGTAAAAGTACTTCGGGGCGTGTTATAATCGCTCTTGCAAGCGCTACACGTTGTTTCTCACCCCCACTCAGATCGAACACACGGCTGTTGGTAAGCTTCGTCATATTGAGCAGGCTTAAGGCCGTGGCTACTTTCTCTTCTTTGGCCTGCACATTTATATTGGGTAAAAGTACGGCCACATTGTCCCACACTTTGGCAAATAAATTCAGATCGTCGGTATGCTGAGTAACCATTTTCATGGCATCATGCCCGGGGATCAGTTTTTCGGCCGGGCCCCAAATGCGTTTGCCTTTAAATTGCACTTCGCCTTCATCGGGTGCAAGCAAGCCATAAAGCAGGCGCATCAGCGTACTTTTTCCGCTGCCGCTTTCGCCAATTATAGCCGTTATTTTGCCGGGATTTATGGTGATGCTAACGTCTAAAACACCTGAAACCCGTTCGCCGGGATATTTTTTTGTTATAGAAGTTGCCTGTAAAAAATGTGGAGGAGCCATTGTGCCAAAGATACGTAAAATGGAAAAGAGGGCGGTTTTTAAAATGTCATCAAACCATTGTGGTCTGGATTGTTAATTTTTACCACAAAGGTCACAAAGTTTAATACACAGAGTTATACAAAGGTCTTATGACTGTAGGCTAAATAAAATCAATCTCTGTGTCCTTTGTGAAAACCTCAGTGACCTTTGTGGTAAAACTCAACTATAGATAATATCGGATTTACAAATACGCTTAAAATATAAATGACATACCGAACGAGAAATTCTTCAACCCATCCTGCTCGGGGCTGTTCTCAAACATATTGTTCATGTAATACTTGGCGAATATGCCAAAACCCGCATAGCCAACCCGCAAAAACGGACCATAGGTAAACTTAGTGAAGTGATAATCATTAAAAGCCTTCTGCGTGCCATTTTCACTGCTGACCTGTTTAACCTTGCCGCCTAACAGCACTCCGCCTTCGGGCCCAAAAACAAAATGGAAACTCCCGCCATTATAATCTTCTTTGGTACGAAAATCAAATGTTAGCGGGATTCGCAAATAGGTAGATGAAAACCGGTTCTTGCTGTAATCTATATCATCCTGCCTGTAAGTTAGCACAGGCTGGTTTTGCAATATGGTAATATTATCGCGCAGGCGGATATTCGTCCAGTCGAAACCACCCGACAAATAGATTTTGAACGAACTATTAAACCTATACCCCATTTGTATCACATCAAAGCCAACATTGCTGGTTTTCCATGAGCGGTAGCGCAAAAATTCATTTTGCGGCGATAACCTGAAGCTACCGTTATCAAGCAATGTACTAAAACCAAAATCAAACCTGGCGAAAGTTAAACCCCAGCTAAAACCCGGTGCCTTTGAATGCTCTTTAATAACAGTATCTCTACTTTTATTAAAGTTAAGATCCGTAGCTTCATCAACAGAACTCAATTTACGACTGGTCGCTTTTTTAACTTTAACAGAATCTGTTTTACTGTTTTGTGCAAATACACCTGTTGCCAGTGTGCAAATGATCAGGGCAAAAATTAAGCGTTTCAAATTCTGTGTATTTAGAATGGGAATTTAGTCAACTTTTCTTTAAGCTGAAAATGAATCGCTTTTAAAATCATTTACTTGATGCTATCTTTATACTAATGAACACCAGTTTTACACCCTTTCCCGATCTGCAAACAGACCGCTTATTATTAAGACGGCTGGACAAGAACGATTGCGTTCAACTACAGGAGTTGCGCTCAGACGAAAAAGTAAACAGATATCTGAAAAGGCCAAAATCTATCACTATTGATGAATGTGAGGCGTTCGTTAAAATGATAGATGGGAACCTCAATGATGGTATTGGCGCTTTCTGGGTCATTACACAAAAAACTGATAATACATTGATAGGTACTGTATGCCTATGGAACTTTTCAATTGAAAACGAAACAGCAGACCTTGGGTATGAACTAAGCCCGGCATACCAGGGACAAGGTATAATGCTTGAGGTTGTTGAAAAAATTATATCCTACGCTTTCAATACCATGCAGGCAAAAACAATTCTTGCTTTAACCCGCCCGAATAATGAGGGCTCCCGTAATTTATTAAAGAGAAGTAGTTTTCAGCAGGATTTGGATTATCAATATGTAAATAAAGAAGATGCCGGAGAGGACGTTGTTTATTTTTTATTGGATGAAACGAAATAGAACTACTTCTTCAACCTATAATACTTATAGATCTTCACTGCCGCCATCATCACAAAAACAAAAATTATAAGGCCGATAATGGTGTATGGCCAGTTAATATTGTCCTTAACAACCGCGCACATTACAATCACAAACAACAGCAGGGTAGCCAGCTCGTTCCAAAGGCGTAATTGGATCGATGTCCACTTGAAGATGCCCCTGCGCATCTGTTTAATCTTGTTTTGGCAGATGTAGTGATAAATAACCAAACATCCCACAAAAAAAAGTTTTACATGCAACCAGCGATCCTGCAACCAGCCCGGATCCAATACCAGCATGGTAATACCCGCCGCAATCACGATAAACATAGATGGGATGGTGATCACGTTCCATAGCCTGCGCTCCATGATCTCGAACTGGCTGGATAGTATTTTGCGTTCGGCTTCGGGCTTATCCTGCGCCTCGGTGTGGTAAATAAACAGGCGCACAATATAAAACAGCCCCGCCATCCAGCAGACTACAAAAATGATGTGTATGGCAAGTATATATGGATACATAAACTTTTATAATATGTCATTGCGAGCGATAGCGTGGCAAACTCGTCGCTTGTATATTGAACGCGACGAGTTTGCTTCGTCGTACCTCTTCGCAATGACACTAATAGCTGTATTCTTTTATTATTTCTACCGCGTACTTCACATTATCAAACGGTATATCAGGCATAATGCCGTGACCGAGATTAAATATGAAGCCTTTTTCACCTTTCATTCTGTCGAACAAACGGTAGATCCTTTCTTTTATCACCTTTTTATCGGCATACAAAATATGCGGATCGAGGTTTCCTTGTACGGCAATGCCGGCAGGTAAACGTTTTTTAATATCAAGCAGGTCAACATTCCAGTCGATAGAGATCACATCCGGTTTAGCCTCTGCCATTAATGGCGCGAAAACGGAGCTGCCTTTACAGAAGGAGATCACCGGGATATCTTTCCTGTTCAGTTTGCTGATGATCTCAACAATGTAGCGGTGCGAAAACTCCTTATAATCATCCCATGCCAAAGCCTGCGCCCAACTGTCGAATATTTGTACGGCATTTACACCGGCTGCAATCTGCAGGTTCAGGTAATCGGCGGTAACGGTAGCAATTTTTGATAATAGCTGATGTGCCATTTCGGGCTCATTGTGCAGCATCAGTTTGGTTAGCTTAAAATCTTTTGATGATCCGCCTTCAACCAGGTAGCTCATTACGGTAAACGGCGCGCCTGCAAAACCTATCAGCGGGATACTGCCATTCAGCCTTTGTTGTATTACTTTAATAGCATCGGCTACATATTGCAGCTTGTGTACCACTTGGGTATCCAAAGCATCAATATCAGCCTGGGTACGCACCGGGTTGGCAAACTTAGGGCCTACACCCTGGGTAAAGCTTAAATCGCCGCCCATGGCTTCGCCGGTAACTAATATGTCTGAAAATAAAATGGCACCATCAATTCCTAACAGGTCAACCGG
Source organism: Mucilaginibacter xinganensis (assembly GCA_026225055.1). GTDB lineage: Bacteria > Bacteroidota > Bacteroidia > Sphingobacteriales > Sphingobacteriaceae > Mucilaginibacter > Mucilaginibacter xinganensis_A. The sequence continues at coordinate 12,539 of JAMFSA010000092.1, forward strand.
CAACATGGTTACATCGGCGGCAAGCTCAGGGGTTTTGCACATTTCCAAAAAGGAATATTTATTCTTAATATCCCAATACTCTTTCATAAACCTGCCTGCCTGGCGCATCATCCAAACCGGCGGCCTTGGTGTTTCCTCTGAAAATGCTGCTTTAATTAATAACGAATCTCTCATGTGTTGAAGAGAGTCAAGAATTAAGAGTCAGGAATCAAGATGCTTTTACTTTCTTGATTCTTGTCTCTTGACTCCTGGCTCTTAAAATTAATGTTGTTTTAGTTCTAGTTCAAGCTTGGCTATCACTTCTTTCATTTTAGCGGTGATCTTGCCTTCATGCTTACCGGCAAGTTGCAGGTAAGCTCGTGCTTTATCAAAATTTTGTTGTCGTATGCTGATGTTGGCTACATGCACCAAAGCGGCTACATGGTCGTTAGCACTGCGTAAAGGAAATTGCGAAGCCAGTTCGTAATGCTGTTCAGCAGCCTCATAGTCCTGTTTTTGCAGGTTTACACCGCCTAATATAAACTCATAAAAGCCACGCCTTTTTTTACTCAACCATGCAGGGCGGGCAATCTGCCTTAACAACGATTCGGCTTTGTCGTAATCCTTTTTATGAAAGCTTTTAGCGGCCAGTATTACTGTTCCTTCTTTAAAATATCCCCAGATGATCAGCACTACAAACAGTACCATTACAGCGGCCAGCTCGTATACATGCTGATAAATAAAGAACAGTTGCATGGCTAAAAAAATGCCTACAAGTATTATCCGTGCGTTATTACTGAACATTTATTCCTTAGTGCTGATTATCGGTAAATTTATAACCTACACCACGGATAGAGTGAAAGTAAACCGGGTTTTTAGGATCCGGTTCAAAATATTTACGGAACGTAAGTATAAAGTTATCAATGGTACGGGTTGATGGGTAAACATCATAGTTCCATACGGTTTCTAATATTTGCTCGCGCGATACCGCGTCATTCCTGCGCTCAATAAGCAGTTTCAGCAGCATGGTTTCCTTTTTGGTTAAAGCGGTTATTGAACCATCAGCATTTACCAGCTCAAACGAGTTGAAATGAATTGTTTTATCGCCAATAACATAGCTGTTAAACTCTTTCAGGTCATCACCTTTAAGGCTGCGTTTTACCAGGTTGTTCACCCGTAATATCAGCTCTTCAAGGTTAAAAGGTTTGGTCAGATAATCATCAGCACCTTTTTTAAGGCCCGATATTTTATCCTCATTAGTGTTTTTAGCGGTAAGGAACATGATAGGCACCTCGGTGTTTTCAAGCCTTATGGTTTCGGCAACTACAAAGCCATCTATCTCGGGCATCATAACATCCAGTATCACCAGGTTAAAACGTTCCTCTTTAAATATTTGTAATGCCTTTTTGCCATTTTTAGCAGTAGATACTTTATACCCTTCCAGTTCAAGGTTAAGTTTAATGGCCTCTAACAGATGCTCTTCATCTTCTGCTAATAAAATTCTTTTTTTGTGTAGCATATAATTTACTATTTAGGTTAGTGCAAAAGTTACTTCAAAAATGCTTCCTGCCGGGCGGTTATCTTTAACTTTTATGCTTGCTTCGTGTTTATCCAACACTTCCTTAACTATATATAACCCCAAACCTGTGCCTTTTGTGTTACGTGTGTCTTCGCTGCCCACACGATAAAATTTATCAAAGATACGGCCTTTTTCCGCATCAGCTATTCCAATGCCATGATCTGCAACTTGTAAGAACACTTTATCGTCCTTTGAAAAAAGTTTCACGGCAACAACCTCACACGGACTGGAATATTTTATAGCATTCTCCACCAGGTTAGTTACTACCGATGTAAGCGCGAACTTATCGCCGGTGATCTCAATTTTAGGTTCAATCTCCGCGTCGATCACCTGCTGGTTACAATCGCATTTGGTAACCTGCAGGCGGTTCACAATGCTATCCACCAAAACCGACATATTAAACTTAGCCTTGGGGAAGGTATATGAGCGGTTATCAATTTTTGATGCCAGCAGCATATTCTCCACCATATCATCCAAACGCTCAATATCCAGCAGTGATTTATCAATAAAATCGAGGATCTGTACTTTGGTCAGGTCCCTTTTCTGGATAGTTTGCAGTAATATTTTGATGGATGCCAGCGGCGACTTCAATTCATGGGTAACTGATAAAAGGAAATTCCTTTTCTGTTCCTGTAGTTTGCTTTCCCGGTTAACTGTTTTGTGCAGGCTGATAGCGCCGAACACAAAAACGGTAACAAACATGGAGCCCTCGCCCAATATCATGCCCAGGCGATTGTGCTGCAAGCTATATAAATAATATGCCCACCATATTAACTGCGCTACTGCGTAAATGATAAGGGCATAAAAAATAACTAATGAACGCTGCTTTACCATAACTTATTTATTTTGTGTTGAATACAAGATCCAGACTATCAAATATAGCACGTTTTGCCCGTTCCAAATCAACTTTTGTGTGGGCCGATGATATAAAGCCAACTTCGTAACCTGAAGGGCCTAAATAAACACCCCTGTTGATGAGTTCGTGGTGCATTACTTTGAACTTATCCATACTCGCCGGGTCAATTTCATCGGCCCTGGTTATCGTTTCTTTATCAGTAAAGGCAAACCAGAACATAGAACCGATGGTGAACACCTTGAATTTATAATTACGTGCCGATGCAAAACGCTGTATAGATGTTGTAAATTCTTCTGTTTTATTGGCCAGGTCGCGATAGAAACCCATGCGCAGTACTTCAGTTAGCTGAGCAATACCAGCTGCCATAGCTACCGGGTTGCCAGATAAAGTACCACCCTGGTAAACCGGACCGTCAGGCGATATACTGGCCATAATTTCGGCAGATGAACCATAACAGCCAACGGGCAAACCACCACCGATTATTTTACCATAAGTAAGGATATCCGGCTTGATTTGATAAAGACCCGCTGCGCCTTCAAACCCGATCCTGAAACCTGATATTACTTCATCAAATATTAGCAGTGTGCCATTCTGGGTACAGATCTCCCTTAAAAACTGCAAGTACTCTTTGCTTTGCAGCAATAAGCCATTGTTTGCAGGGATGGGCTCGATAATTACCGCCGCTATCTGATCCTTAAATTCTTCAAATGCTTTCTTCAGCGCTTCGGTATCATTTAATGAAACAACAATGGTTTCATCGGCAAATGCTTTTGGTACGCCTGCTGATGATGTTTCGCCAAAAGTAACCAGGCCTGAGCCCGCCTTTACCAATAACGCATCGGTATGGCCATGGTAGCAGCCTTCAAACTTTAATATTTTATCGCGTTTGGTATAGCCGCGTGCCAGTCTTATCGCCGACATAACGGCCTCGGTACCTGAGCTTACAAAACGAAGCTTTTCAACAAATTTATTGTTCTTGAGGATGAGTTCGGCCAATTCATTTTCCAAAGCGGTAGGCGCGCCGAACGACATACCATTCTGCATTACCTCGATCACTTTTTCGCGAACCTTGGCATTGTTATGCCCTAAGATCAACGGTCCCCATGAGCAGCAAAAATCGATAAATTCATTGCCGTCAGCATCCCATATATGGCTACCATCCCCCTTTTCAATAAAAAGCGGCGTACCATATACCGATTTAAAAGCCCTAACCGGCGAGTTAACCCCACCCGGGAAATAGGTTTTAGCCTTGGCATACAATTCCGCAGATTTTTCCCTGCTGATATTTGGTTTCCCGGTGGTATTTACCGGCAAATCATCCTCACTTGAAAATATTTTCTTAATCGAATCAAACATCTTGTTATATTCTTTTTCATCATTGCTGGCAATCTATACTTGCAAATCCGATCTGCACAGTCGGGGATTGCTTCGTTCCTCGCAATGACGCTTTGTTATTTTTCTATTTTAAACCTTTCGGCTTTCGCCTTTATGCTTTAACCTCTTTTATACCTTTCAGCTTTCGCCTTTAAGCTTTAACCTCTCTTACAGCCACTTATTCTCCAATACCTCTTTAGCGTGATACGTTAATATCGCGCTGGCGCCTGCCCTGCGGATGCTGGTAAGCACTTCAGTAATGGCGCGCTGTTCATTTAGCCAGCCTTTTTGTATGGCTGCCTTTATCATGGCATATTCGCCGCTTACATTATACGCCGCAACCGGCAGTTCAGTATTATCTTTTATTAATTTGATCACATCCAGGTAAGGCAATGCCGGTTTCACCATTAAAAAATCAGCGCCTTCAGCCTCATCAAGCCTAGCCTCTATCAGCGCTTCGCTTTGATTAGCAGGATTCATCTGGTAAGTTTTTTTATCACCAAATTTAGGTGCCGAGTTTAAAGCATCCCTGAACGGACCATAAAACGCGCTGGCATATTTTGCCGAATACGACATGATAGAAACATTGGTAAATTTATTATCATCCAGCACCTTCCTGATATATCCCACACGCCCATCCATCATATCCGATGGTGCAATGATATCCGCGCCACTTTGCGCGTGTGCCAATGCCATTTTGCCTAAAACTTCCAGCGTTTCATCATTTAGTATCTCGCCATTCTCAACAATACCATCATGCCCGTCGCTGCTATATGGATCCATGGCCACATCTGTAACAACACAAGCCTCCGGAAAGTTCTTTTTTACCGCGCGGATAGCACGCAGGTACAAGCTTTCATCGCGATAGCTTTCAGTAGCATATTTATCCTTCAGTGCCTCATCAATATTAGGGAACAGGTCGAAAGATTTTAAGCCCAGGTTTAAACAGCTCTCCACTTCGCGCAGCAAATTATCAATTGAATACCGGTAAATACCCGGCATTGATGATACTTCGCTTTTCTGATTTTCGCCCTCAACAATAAACAGCGGGAATATCAAATTAGCCGCGCTAACATGCGTTTCCTGCACCATCTGGCGTATTACCTCACTTTTCCTGTTTCTTCGTGGTCTTTTTAGCATTTTTTTAGTTCATTGGTTCACTGGTTCATTAGTTCATTGGTCTTAGCATCTGGATATGGCTTACATAAGCGATATCAGCGAACCTTTGAACTGATTAACAATGAACGTTGGGTTCATTAGTTCATCGGCCTTAGTTCTTTATACAGCTTGGATATTATACAAGCTGTACCAATGAACTAATGAACCAGTGAACAAATGAACAATTATATCCCAAACACCGCCTCGGCCAGCCCGACTTCATCGGGCGAAAAAGGCAGTATGTATTTTACACCCATTTCATCAAATTTTTTGCCGGTCGATTTACCTATCGCCACTACTTTTTGGTAGGGGTCGAGTAAATTCTCGGCAAAATAAGCGTCGACATTTGACGGGCTGGTAAATACCAGCACATCAGCGCCTGATGCTTGTACTTCTTCTTCCATAACGGTTTCATAAACCGGCAGGTCGATGATCCTGGTATCGGCTGATAAGCCTTTCTGTATGCTCCGCATTGAGCCTTCAGCACATGGGAACAGTACGGTAGTGCCATTGGCTAAAGCAGCAAACTCTTCGGCAACTTCGGTAGCATCATTACCCACGCCAACATAGTCGGTAAAATGACCTTTGCGACGCAGCATTTCTTCTGATCCGCTGCCCATTACCCCAAATTTTACATCTTTAGGGAAAAGCGGGTTCAACAGAAAAAAATAATCTACTGCATTTTTACTGGAGAAAAATATCCAGTCGACATGCTTTAATATATAGGAATCGAACTTAGTGATCACCGGCACGGTACGGATCAATGAATGCGCCTCTATAGTGATACCATGTTTTTCAATCGCTTTGCGGAAATAGCTTTGCTCTGAAAGATCGCGCGATATGAATACGCTTTGCGGATGTTTACGATCCTTAGCAAATTTTGCCACTACTTTTTCAGCCAGCCCTTCAGTTGTTTTTGCTTCCAGGAATAATCTGTCCGGAAATTCATCGTCTTCATCAGCCTTCGAGGTAAATACCTGGAAAACGCCATCATCTTTATGGCAATAACAGCCCAATGGTAAATGGCAGCCGCCGCCGAAAAGTTTAAGTACACCACGTTCAACTGCTAATTCCTCAGCTACATCCGGGTGATTTAATGGCTGTAAAGCATCGAATAATTCCTGATCGCTTTCGCGGATCTGTATAGCCATTACACCTTGCGCCGCCGCCGGGATCAGTTCATTTGGCGTTAATTGCTCCACATGAAATTCGCTCAGGTCGATGCCTAAACGAGACACACCAGCTTTTGCAAGCATGATAGCGTCATAACTTTCGTTACGTAATTTTTGAATACGTGTCGGCACGTTGCCGCGCAGTTCCTGTATTTCCAGGTCGGGGCGATAAGCCAGCAATTGAGCTTTGCGCCTGTTTGATGAAGTGCCTACAGCTGCGCCAAATTTTAATGACAGCTTCTGGCGTACATCAACACAATCTTTTAATATCAGTAATAATTCTGATGGGTCCTCACGTTCAGATACCGCCGCTATGATCAATCCCGCAGGATTTTCGGTAGGCAGATCCTTGTGCGAGTGTACCGCCAGGTCAATTTTACCAGCTAACAACTCTTCTTCTAATTCCTTGGTAAAAAAGCCCTTGCCCTCCAGCTTATCAAAGCTGAGGTTAAGAATACGGTCGCCCTGGGTTTTAATAATTTTTAATTCAGCCGGAATATGAATAGCAGCGAGGCTATCCTTTATAAAATTAGCCTGCCATAAGGCTAGTTCGCTGCCGCGTGTTCCAATAATAAGAGTTCTGTCCAATGGGCTCATGTTTAGCACCGCAAATTTAACCTTTTGCGCCTATGAATATAATATTAATTGCGGATATGAAAGTAGGCTGACTAATGAAAAGTCAAAATTTGAGAAATGGAGCGTTTAATAACGAATAAACATTTTGCCTCATCAAAAATAGCGATGGATTTGAAACCCATAGCTATGGTAAAGTCAAAAAAAAAGAAAATTTTACAGGCGATTCACTTTCTTCTCACTCCTCACCCTATAAGTGTGCAATAAATTTTCGAGCGCTTTTTTATTGGTATCAAATTCATTAATGTTAACCTTTTCGCTTCCGTTTGTATAATTATATTGCAGGTACATGTTTGATGATTTGCCTGCGCGTATGATTACTACTTCCTCGTCCGTTATATCTTTCCACTCTACAAACCCTGCTGAAATGGTTTCGATACCCTTATCATTCAGTATGATCTGGGCATCTTTATTCATGGCCTTTTTATATTCGGTATAAATAAAATAACCGCCAAAAGCACATAGCAATGTAGCGCCGATGTATTGCTTTATGATAAACAAATAGATCCCCAGGCCCAGGCATAGCAATAGTATAATACACTGTACCAGTATCGCATTTTTTGAATAATGGATGGATGTTTCCTGCGGAACTGAAAGATCTTCTGCAAACACATCCTTCTGGCTAAATTTGTCCTGCAGTAAGGCCCATTTATCCCTGTCAGCCGAATTCCAGATCTCTGTCTTTTCCCAAAAGCTACCTTCTGTCCATATCAGCTGCGCTTCAACTGCTTTTCTTTGCAGTTCATGCACATTCCGCACGTTATCAAAAGCCCATACCTTCCATTTGGTGATCATAAAACTCCAGTATAACCATGCCAGCAACAAGCTGGCTGCGATACCAATTATCATGTATAAGGCAGGAATCAAATTTTGGGTATTCAGGTAAACGCTTATACCTATTATCCCGAACATGATCACCATTACAGGGTAACTTATCATGCGGCGGCCGCGGCTTATGGCTTCCTCTACTGTTACAGTTTCGTACATTGTTCTTAAGGGTATTTGTTAAATTAATGGAGCTATAAATCTATTTAAAAAGCACCAAAAACAAAAATAGCGATAAGTTAACCTCATCGCTATTTACTATATATTGGGGTAAGAATTTTTTATTGCTGACTATTAATCAAAATATCCTTGGCCATGATCATGGGCACGCTGATATATTTTTTTTCCATGTAGTTGATCACCTTTTCCAGTATCTCGCGCGATTGCTCGTCCATGCCTTGTACTTCCTCAAAAAACACGGTGTTGATGGCGTTATTACGGATCTCCTTTATTTTTTCAGGCACCTGGCGCATCGCCAGTTCAATACGGCGTTGTTTTAACATGGTTAAAAACTCAGTAATGTTTTCACCAATAATAGCCTCGGCATTTACCAGCTCATGATAGCGTTCCTGTAAATTTCTTTTGGCAACTTCATTTAGTGAATGCACCTCTATAAAATTAACCGGGAATCGCTCTAATACTTCAGGGGCGGTGTCATTTGGTACAGCAAGGTCAACAATAGTTTTCTTGCCGGTTTCACCGTTTAACAGTGAAGTATAAATTTCGGGAGTGATGATAGGCTCAACTGCTGATGTGCAGGTGATGATCACATCAAAGCCCTTGTTATAATCTTTTAGTGCGTCAATCGTAAATGCCTCACCGTTCAGATCCTTCGCTAATTGCTCAGCCTTTGAAAGTGTACGGTTAAAAATGGCGAAGTTTGAGAATTTATGCTTTTGAAGATATTTTGAAATATTCTGATTGGTTTCGCCTGCGCCGATGATAAGGATGCGAGCATTAGTGCATAAGTTGAAATCCTTAAGCTTACGGTAAGCCAGTGATACTACCGAAATTGGATTTTTTGAGATATTGGTATTGGTATAAACCTCTTTAGCTGCTTTTACTACACAGTTCATCACCATGCGTAAAAAATCGCCTGTCAAGCCTGCTTCCCTGCATTGCTCGTAGGCTTTACGAACCTGCGGAAGGATCTCTTTTTCGCCAACTATCAAACTTTCAAGCGAACATGAAGTGCGGAGTAAATGGTTAAGTGCTTCCTGATCTTCATATATGGTAACGCCCTGTAAAAGCGTACCCATAGAGTGGTGACAAACACCAATATTAAGCGAATTTAAAAAACGCTCGGTATAGGCCATATCAACAACCTGATCAGTCACTAAAACAAATTCAACGCGGTTACAGGTGCCCAGATAAAAGATCTCGGATATCTGAAACTGTGTTTTAACCTCTTGAAGCTTGTCTATCAGATTTTCCTGGCAAATCACCAATCGTCCCAAATCCTTCAGCTCAATCTGTTTATGCGTAAAAGCTATTACC
>JAMFSA010000093.1 GCA_026225055.1 Mucilaginibacter xinganensis
AATGTTGAACACATAAAAATATTAAGAAATGGCAACTAAGATCAGACTACAGAGACACGGTAAAAAAGGAAAACCTTTTTACTACATCGTAGTGGCAGACGCACGCGCACCTCGCGACGGTCGTTTTATTGAGCGTTTAGGTTCATACAACCCAAACACTAACCCGGCTACTATCGACATCAATTTCGACAAAACTTTAGATTGGGTTAACGATGGTGCGCAACCAACCGATACCTGTCGTGCTATATTAGCTTACAAAGGCGTATTGTACAAAAAACACCTACAAGGCGGCCTTAAAAAAGGTGCTTTAACTGCTGAGCAGGTTGAAACAAAATTCCAGGAATGGCTTGATCAGAAAGATGGAAAGATCACTGGCAAGAAAACAGGTTTAGTATCAGCAAAAGACGAAGCCCGTAAAACTGCTTTAGCTGCTGAAGCTAAGAAGAAAGAAGAAAGAGCCGCTGCTATTGCTGCTAAAAATGCTCCTGTTGCTGAAGAAGTAGAAGAAACTCCTGCTGACGAAGAAACTGAAGCACCTGCTGCTGAAGCAGAAGCTGATAGTGCAGAATAATTTTTTCGATAAAAAAATTAACAACATACATGGGCGAAGTAATCTGATAAGGATTCTTCGCCTTTGTTTTTTATACCCCCACCCGGCCTCCTCCTAAGCTTAGGCGGAGGCGGAGGGAGTAAACAGGTGGCATTAATAATGAGCGATACCGAAAACACCATCAAAAAGTCCTTTAATGAAGATTTTTGTTTGTTACTTGAATATCACGTGACAAGGACGTTTCAAAATTCAACGGATAAAACACTTAAATATATTTGGTGTGATGGGGTAGCAATGCCAGACGAATATCAACTCACGGATAAGAATCTTATGGACACTAAGATGATTTCTACAAATGCGTGGATAGGATCTGATGGTCAGCAACAATACGAGATGATTATTCACTTTGGACCATTATCATTTGATGCAGGTATAAAAGGATTAAGTTTGATAGATTATTTGCCTACTGAAGAATCTATAGATTGGATAAACATTGCTATAAGCAAACAAAAAATTGAATTACAATTAATTTGACATCAAATTAAGCATATGAAAATAGAAGATTGTTTCAGGATAGGCAGCATATTAAAAACCCGCGGACTTAAAGGCGAGCTGCAATTATATGTTGATTTTGACAACCTGGCTGATATTGACATCACCGCCATATTTATTGATGTGGCAGGCAAGCTGATCCCTTATTTTGTTGAATCGATAAAATATCCGATGAAGAATACCGCCTACCTGTACCTGGAGGATATTGATAGCATTGAAAAAGCCACCCCACTGGCTAAAAGGGATGTTTACCTCAACAACAAACAAAAACCCAAAAAGAAAAAGAGCGAGTTTACCCTAAAGGACCTGAAAGGCTTTACCGCCATTGACGAAAACGAAGGCGAACTGGGCGTAATAACTGAAATTAACGAATACCCGCAGCAGCTGATAGCCAACGTAACCTACAAAGGCTGCGAAGTGCTGTTCCCGCTAAATGAGGATATTATTAAAGGGATAGATGTAGTGAAAAGTATCGTTTTTATTGATCTGCCGGATGGGTTGCTGGAGATTTATTTGGATTAATAGGAAAGAAGCAAGAGTTAAGAGTCAGGAATCAAGATTTTAGCTACATTCCAGTTACATATGAAGCTCACTTAACGTGAGCTTTTTTTACAGACAATTTGCAACAAATTTGTATAAATGAGTGAAATATAGTGTATTTGAGTCCTGTCGACCGAAATTGGTAGGGTTGCAAACTGAAAAAAGTAGCGAGAGGATCAGGTGGGTTGCATGTCCGTAATCATTTTATTTATTTCTCCCATTACTTCATGTATTAGTTTTAGTATGTCTTTAATTCTATCATCGTTATAAAACTCAATTTTGGTTTTATCTCTAAAGTTAATGAGCCCAACTTGGGGGTAAAATTCCAACGCATCTGCATTTATTAATGGTGCATAGTGAGCAAAAAAATTCCGCTCATCTTTTATCATCCTAAGCCTTTTTATTAGCTGTTTGTGTGGGTATCCTTTAGTGTTCGTTTTAGCAAAACCAGATTTGTCTTGAGCCTCGTCAAGTATATATGTAAAGGCAGTTATTTTGCTCTCGAGTGTCATCCTATCTAAAAGGATATGAAATATTCTTATTTGAGTATCAGCATCAAAAGATATATCCTTTACTATAAAGTCATCAATTGTTTTTTCTAAAAAAATACATTCATTCAATACAGACCCCCTATAAAATGCAGAAGACTGTGTAATATGTTCTAGTTTTTCAATTTCTTCTGGTGTCATTGTAATTTGAGTTAGCCAACCAATCTACAAACTATTTTTCAAATAAATTTGCTTCATCAAATTTGACATTTTGTAAAGTTTATTTTACATTTGGTAAATCAAACTTTACAAAATCATGAAATCACGCTTTTTATTCCCGTATTGGTGCCGGTATTTGGGCTGGGGCTTGTTTTTGGTTCATATCCCCATTGTATTGTTCAGGAAACAGCTTGGCTTTGAGGCGCACGGGCCGGATGATGGTTTGCTGAGTAGTCAGCATGTATTTTTTATGACTACTACCTTATTAATGGCCATAGGCTTGTTTCTGGCGGCCTTTGCAAAAGAGCGGATAGAAGATGAGCAGATCTCGCAATTACGCCTGGATTCATTGCAGTGGGCTATCTACGTCAATTACCTGCTGCTTATCGTCAGCTTAATTTTAACTAACGATACCCAACATATCTTGTTCCTCAATTTACTGGTGCCGCTGGTATTCTTTATTGTGCGTTTTCAGTGGAAGATCTTCCAGAACAACCGCTTACTTAAAAGAGATAGGGACCTGCGATGAAAAACACGATCCGCGTTGAGCGCGCCATAAAAAACATCACCCAGGCCGATCTTGCCGAACTGATCGGCGTATCGCGCCAAACCATCAATACCATCGAGAGTAACCGCTACGTACCGTCAACCGTGCTGGCCCTAAAAATTGCCCGGGTGTTTGATAAACCTGTGGAACAGATCTTTACATTGGACGATACGGACTAACCTATACTAATGGTGAACTTTGTTATTAACACTTAATATGATTGATAATGGAAACTAAAACAGCTTTCGCACCTATGTTAACCATTCGTAATGGTGTAACCGATATTGATTTCTACAAAAATGGCTTAGGAGCAGTTGAATTTATGCGGCTTAACAATGATGATGGCAGCATACACGTAGCAGAATTGATGATAGAGGATGCTATGTTCCACCTGCATGAGATTTACCCCCACTCTGATGAGTTTAACCCGCAGGCACATGCAGGTGTGATCACCCTGGGATTAATGACTGCCGATGTACATGGTATGTTCGATAATGCTATTGCGGCAGGTGCCACTATTATCTCCCCTGTTACAGATTATGAATATGGCTACCGACAGGGCACGCTGCAAGATCCATTTGGGCATCAGTGGCTAATAGAATGCCGGATACCAGCCTCGCCGGATTGGAAAGGGTAGTACTGTTGTCTTTGAACTTTAAACTTTATACTTTCAACTCAAAGAAACTATCTTTGCGCCATGCGTTTTGATATCATTACCGTTTTGCCGGGTTTGCTGGATAGTCCGTTTGCACATTCAATTTTACAGCGTGCGCAAAAAAAGGGCATCGCCGAAATTGTTGTACATAACCTGCGCGATTACTCCACCAGCAAGCAAAAAAGCGTAGACGATTACCCCTACGGCGGTGGCAGCGGCATGGTAATGACTATTGAACCATTCGCCGCCATTATTGAAAAACTAAAGGGCGAACGCGAGTACGACGAGATCATCTTCATGTCGCCCGATGGCGAAACGCTGAATCAGCAGATAGCCAACCAGCTATCCATAAAAGGCAACATCATTATATTGTGCGGGCATTATAAAGGCATCGATCAGCGTATCAGGGATATATTTGTTACCCGCGAGATCTCTATTGGCGATTATGTACTCTCCGGCGGTGAACTGCCCGCTGCTGTCTTGGTTGATGCGATAGTGAGATTGATACCAGGTGTATTATCTGATGAAACTTCGGCGCTTTCTGATTCTTTTCAGGATGGATTACTTGATGCCCCAGTTTACACCCGCCCGGCCGATTGGAACGGCCATCGTGTACCCGATATACTACTAAGCGGCAACACCCCCGAAATTGAAAAATGGCGCTTTGAGCAGGCTGTAGAGCGCACCAGGTTAAGAAGGCCTGATCTTCTGGAGTGAGTGGTTGATTGGGTTGGATTAGTGAGCATTTTTTTTAGTTTAAAAAGCGCCAACCACTCACCAAATAAACTTAATCAACGAATCAACAAAAAAAATCAAATCGTACTTTTTATTTCCAAAAATAATCCCTATAATTGCAATCCGATTTTTACGGGTTAAAAATCGCTTTTAGAGCTTAAAATCATGGATTTAGTAAAATTTGTAGAAGAGCAAACAGTAGCAGTTAATCAATTTCCGTCGTTCAAAGCCGGTGATACTGTAAGCGTACATTATAAAATAAGAGAAGGAAACAAAGAACGTATCCAAATTTACCAGGGTGTAGTTATCCAACGCAACAGTGTTGGCGTATCTGAAACTTTTACCGTTCGTAAAATTTCAAACGGCATAGGTGTTGAGCGTATCTTCCCTATCAACTCACCAAACATTGATAAAGTAGAAGTTAACAGCCACGGTAAAGTACGTCGTGCTAAACTATACTACCTACGTGCACTTACTGGTAAGGCAGCTCGTATCAAATCAAAAAGAGTTTAATTATCCAATCCTCCTAAAGGGGATTCATGATATTCGCCTTCCCGGGTCATTCCGGGGAGGTTTTTTTTGTTGATTACGATTTTGTATCAACAATCCCCATGGAGACGCAAAATATTGCGTCTGTACAATTACAACGCATATCCCGCAAAAAGAGACACAAAGTATTGTGCCTCTACAAATAAATTCTTTTCATATTCTCCGTAGAGACGCAATATTTTGCGTCTCCCACATACAGGCAAACCGCGTGTAAAGAGACACATCGCATTTTGCTGAGACATAAAGTATTGTGTCTCTACAACGAAAATTCTTTTTATTCCACGTAGAGACGCAATACTTTGCGTCTCCCAAATTGCAAGGCATATCATTCCGTACAAGAGACACAATGTGTTGTGTCTCTACGATAAAAAACAGGTTATTTCCAACAAAAAAAATCCCTGCCGTTAATAGCAAGGATTTTTTCATATTGATATTAGAACTTTATCTACGACACCTTTTTGTCTGATCCCTTAGCTGGCGTTTTAGCCTTTGTAACTTTGACAGGCTTTGCAGGCAATTCAACATCTACGACTGCCTCTTTAGGCTCAGTGGCAATTACTTTTGTTTCAGCTTTAACAACCTTCGCGCCTTCAGGTGGGGTTAATTCAGCCAATACCGTTCTGCCGCCTTTTACCACATCATTTATATTAACCTTAACCTTGGTGCCCAGCGGTAAAAATATATCCACCCTCGATCCAAACTTAATGAAGCCGAATTGATCGCCTTGTTGCACCTTATCACCTTCTTTTACATACCAGCATATGCGACGGGCCAAAGCACCGGCAATCTGCCTGAATAATACCTGTGTACCCGCGCTGTTCTCGGTAACAACCGTGGTACGCTCATTTTCTGTTGATGATTTTGGATGCCATGCCACCAGGTATTTACCCGGGTGATACTTAAAATATTTAACCACACCGCTAATAGGGTTACGGTTAACGTGCACATTTATGGGCGACATAAATACAGAGATCTGTATGCGCCTGTCCTTTAAAAATTCAGGCTCCTCAGTTTCCTCAATTACCACTACTTTACCATCAGCAGGGCAAAGCACCTGGGTTTCATCCTGGGTAATGGTTAGTTTCGGGCTGCGGAAAAACTGCAGGATAATGAGGAACAGCAAAGCCGATAATATATATACGAACCATTTAAGCGAGTGCGCCTGTGGTAGGTAAAACTGTATCACCGCGTTCAATACAAATATGAACAATATGGTAACGGCTAGCGAGGTATATCCTTCTTTATGAATGGTCATGTTAAATTCTTTTTTATTTGTATCGATATATAACGCACAATAATTGTGCAAAACTACTAATTTGTAATGAAGTACAGGTAAGCATAAACAGCAGGAACAGCTAAAAATAATCCGTCGAACCTATCAAGCAAACCGCCGTGCCCCGGCAATATGCCGCCGCTGTCCTTAACATTAATACTACGTTTAAACATGGATTCCACCAGGTCGCCCATGGTGCCTACTGTGCCAATGATCACTGCCATGCCTGCCCATTGCACAGAGGTGAGGTCAGTATAAAAATGACTGATGATTAAACCCACACCCGCGCTGATCAATACACCGCCGATAAAGCCTTCCCATGTTTTTTTAGGTGAATGGCGTTCGAACAGTTTATGTTTACCAATGCCCATACCGGTAAGGTAAGCGCCGGTATCATTGGCCCACAGCATCAGCAAAAACGCCATCGGAAAATGGAAGTTAAAACCCTCAAACCTGCCTGCATAAGCCAGCGCGTGGAAGAAGGTGAACGGCACAATTGTAAATATAATACCGAGAAACGTATAGGCAATGTTATTAAACGGTGTGTCCAACTTGCGGAACAGCTCCCATATAAATATGCCACCGAATACTACCGGGGTCAGAAACAGTAGCTTATATACGCATCTGCCTTGCGATAGCGCAGGTAATGCAAAAGCATCCTTATAAGTAAATAAAGCAAAAGCGATGTATAGCAAAGCGCCGCATATTAACCCCATCGGCAGGTTTGGTTTTGCGGTTCCCTGGCTTATCAAGCCATAAAATTCATACAGGCAAAACAGGCTTAACACCAGGTAAAAAGCTCCGAATACATAATGCCCCAATAGCACAGAGGCCAGCATCACAATAATAAAAAAGAAGCCCGTAATGGCGCGTGTTTTCATAGATCTATTTGGTTGAGGATAAGCAGTTCAATGGCGTGGTTAAAATCCTCATTATGTACATAAACTTCAACGTTTCCGAAATTGCGGTAGGATGAATCTTGTTTATTAAGCAATACCGCTTCAATAGCATGCTGTGTAAGCATCTGCTTTACAAACTCCGACTGATAAAAATTTGTTGATTTGTAAATTTTAACCCAGTTTTTTTCCATTATGCCTGCACCGGCTTTTTCTTTAGTGCAATATCCCGGTAAACCCAAAACAAAAATAATACAATTATAAAGCTAATTATATACCCAACTGAATTAAATACATGCTGGTCGTCAGGACTTATTTTAGTTTGTTTATGCTGAAACAGGTAGGTTATTACCACAGCCGTACCGTTATTTATAAAGTGCCCCCATACGGATGTCCATATACTGCCGCTCCATGCCACGAAATAGCCGAACAACACGCCCAGCATCATCCTTGGCAAAAAGCCAAAAAACTCCATATGGAAAGCGCTGAACAATATGGCAGTTACCCAAATGGCTACGTGTATATTCTTGGTCCATTTTTGAATAATGGTTTGAATGCATCCCCTGAATAAAAACTCTTCAACAATAGCTGTAAGTAATCCGATAAACAGCAGATCGAATATCATTTGCCAGATGGTATCCATGTGCAGCATGGCATTGGTTAGCTTTTCGGCATTATCCTCACTATCGCGCATCCATTGTAAAAAATGGGGCAGCACCATTTTCGCATTTATATTCGATAAAAATTCAATTAATGGCGATGAAATAAACATGATGGCAAAAACCAGCAGCAGCAACAGCCATGAAAATCTAAAGTTCGACCTGATGTATTGTTGCGGAACAGGCGTAAGTACGTAAGCAAAAAATACCGGGGTAGCCAAAATAGGCAGCGTAGTGCTGGTAAGCTGCAATATCCACAATGCAGATATAGCATGCGGCACCGCAAGGTTTGATTCCGTTATGGCAGTAAAAGTATTATAGCCATACAACCCGGTTATAATGCCTAAGCCAATGGCGGTTCCAATGAGCAATGCCACTAAAAGGATGGCCAAAACCAGCAAAAACTGCAATGCCGGATGCATCTCACTACTGCTCTTATCCAGGTCTTTATATGGAATATTTATCATCCGGGTTAAAATTTGTATTTTTGCAACGAATATAAGGCATGAGTGTACAAATTGGAAATATAGATTTAGGTGAATTCCCGCTATTGCTGGCTCCGATGGAAGATGTGAGCGATCCTCCCTTCCGTTACGTGTGCAAGCAAAACGGCGCGGATATGATGTATACGGAGTTTATCTCGAGCGAGGGATTGATCCGCGATGCAGCAAAAAGCCGCCAAAAGTTGGATATTTTTGAATATGAGCGCCCTATAGGCATCCAGATCTTCGGCAGTGATATCGACCATATGCGCGAAGCTACAGAGATAGCCTCACTAGCCGGCCCCGACCTGATGGATATCAACTACGGCTGCCCGGTTAAACAAGTAGCTTGCCGTGGCGCAGGTGCCAGCTTGTTGCAGGATATCGACAAGATGGTAGCCATGACCAAAGCAGTGGTTGGGGCCACTCATTTGCCCGTTACCGTTAAAACCCGCCTCGGCTGGGATGATAATACCAAAAACGTTTATGAAGTTGCCGAACGCTTACAGGATGTTGGCATAAAGGCCCTTACCATACATGGCCGCACCCGCGCGCAAATGTATAAAGGCGTTGCCGATTGGGCATTGATCCGTGATATTAAGAAAAACCCCCGCATACAGATCCCAATTTTTGGTAATGGCGATATCGACTCACCCGAGAAGGCCGCCGACTGGCGCATGGAGTTTGGCGTGGATGGCATGATGATCGGTCGTGCTGCTATTGGTTACCCGTGGATCTTCAGGGAGATAAAGCACTACTTTAAAACCGGCGAACATTTAGATAAGCCAACTATTGCCGAAAGGATTGATGCCTGCCGAACCCATTTAACAAAATCTGTTGAATGGAAGGGCGCAAAAACAGGCGTTTTTGAAATGCGCAGGCACTATTCCAATTACTTTAAAGGCATCGATCATTTTAAGGAATACCGCATGAAACTGGTTACAGCGGGCACACTGGATGAAGTGAACGAGATTTTATGGCAAATAAATGAAAATTATGCGCCTGAAATGGCTTAATTTTGTTCCGGATAATTATATATTTGAGAAAACGAAAATATCTTCATGGTTACTACTATAACTGATGGTGTTAAAGTTTCAGTGGAAACGATCTATCAGCCGGAATACTCCAACCCGGCGAACGACCACTTTATGTTCGCTTACAAGGTAAAAATCGAGAATATGGGTGACTATGCCGTGCAGCTGTTAAGCCGCCACTGGTATATATTCGATTCCAACGGCGCCAAGCGCGAAGTTGAAGGTGAAGGCGTAGTAGGTCAGCAGCCCTTGATCGAACCAGGCCATGCTCACGAATATGTATCAGGCTGTAACCTAAAAACCGACATGGGCAGCATGAAAGGCGAATACCAAATGATCCGCCTGATGGATAACTTTGTCTTTGATGTAAAAATACCAGAGTTTTATCTGATCACTCCCTATAGGATGAATTAGCCGCCTCCCTAATAAAGCATCTTACTTTACCGTCATCCCGAATTTATTTCGGGATCCCACAGGACAAGCAACGTGCTTGGCGAAAACTTTGCATATGAGGCGCTGAAACAAGTTCAGCATGACTTCACCAAGCGTCATTGAGGTACGAAGCAATCCCCCTACTTACAGGTCAGTTATTTGCTCCCTAAACCGCCTTATTCACCCGTGGTATTCTCACAATAACAGCCGCCAATAAAAATGAGCCGATCACCGCGCCCGGCGCAACAATAGCTAGTTTAATCATCGGGCAAACCATCCATGTGCTCAGCAATAATGACAAGCCGATCGATATCAGCGGGTGAAAAATATATATCAACAAAAAAGCCTCACCTGGTTAACAGGTGGGGCGCGTAGAAGGGGAGAGTTATAGGGGTATTATATTATTTTTCTTTCTTGCCTTCATTATGAGGCTTTGGCGCAGATTTATGTTGCTGTTGTTGCTTGTGTTGTTGATTATGCTGCTGTTGCTGCACATGCTGTTTTTGGGTGTGTTGTTGCTGCTGATTATGCTGTTGTTGCGCATGTTGCTGCTGAGCCTGCTGCTGATCTTGTTTTTCAGCATTGTTAGTTTTCGTAGCATCATTATGTGTATCGGCATTATTATTTGCACGATCGCCCTGTTGTGCATTCGGCTGTTTAGCGGCATCGTTATTTTGATGGTCCGCGCTTGGGGCGTTATTATTGTTATTAGCGCGAGGGGCTTTTTGACCCTCTGGGGTAAAATGGCTACCACCAACCCTATTCATGGCTGCATTATTTGGCTTGCCGTGGTTTACGGATGCAAACTGGCTCTTATCCTGGCTGGCAGTGCGTTCGTGCGATTGCTGCTGACTGGTTGCAGGCACGTGCTGCTCTTTCATGGCCGCCATTTCTTCGGGGCGCGGCTGTGCCGTAACACCACCGGGGCCATTAAAGCTGTTATGGTTATTTACCGTAGTGTTATTAACTATTACTGTTTTATCAATATAAGTGTTATGCACCACAGTAGTATTTACGTTAACCACCGCGGTATTGTAACGGAAGGTATTGCCTGACCATGCACCGCCGCCAAAGCCAACGCCACCGTAGCCATAACCATAGTTAATACCACCATAAAAACCTACGTGCCTTCCCCAATAACCAGAGTGGAAGCCGTAAACACCACCGGCATATCCCCAATAAGCAGGTGTCCATAAATAACCGGGGGTTGGCGGGGATACCCAAACACCGGGCACCCAATAATAATCGCCGCTATCATTACTATAGGCCCAATACCCGGGCACCCATAAATAGCCATCGGTTGGGCAGGCTGGTTGCACGTAAACCGGTAAAGCCGGTGGCGCAACATTGGCCGAAATTGTAACTCCAATACTAATTTGAGCATGCACTTTAGGGGTGGCAAATAATACTGCCGTTATAAGTAAACATGCTTTTGCTAATCTTTTCATAATTGTTTTTTAGTTTATGTAACTACACTGTGACACAAGTTAAGTTTGAAGGTTTAGATTAGAATTCAATTAGAATTTCAAACCAGCCAAAAATCAACCAACAAAAAACCCGCATAAAGCGGGCTCCTGTCATTAAAGTATTGCTCCCCTTTGGGGTGTATAGCCCATGAAGGGACAGTATCACATATTTATATTAACGAGTCTTCGCAGCGGTCTCTCGCAGAGGACCCTGCGTGGTTGCGGGTTGGGCTGAACACCTTGCACGCGTACGCAGGGTCCTCTGCGAGAGACCGCTGCGGGGACAGAAGGAAGCGGACTCCTATCATTAAAGTATGCTCCCCTTTAGGGGCTGGGGGCTAATTTCTCCTGTTCAATAAAAACGATGCGTAATACATTAAGGTAGCCAGCGCGCTGAGGGCAGCAACAACGTAGGTCATGGCGGCCCACCAAAGGGCATCTTTGGCCTGCTCATGTTCTTCGCGGGTTTGCATTATGGTGTAGTTGTTATTTAGCCATGCCAATGCCCGGCGACTGGCATCAAACTCAACCGGCAACGTAATAAAGCTGAACAGCGTAACCAATGCCAGCGCGGCAACGCCTATGGCCAGCACAAAAGGGTTATGTGTAAAGAATAACAGCATCACGCCTAAAAATAAGGTCCACTGTGTTAAGGTTGATGCCACATTAATAACCGGCACCAACGATGTACGCAGGCTCAACCATGTGTATGACCTGGCGTGTTGTACAGCATGACCGCATTCATGCGCGGCAACTGCAGCAGCGGCTACACTCCGACTATAAAACACATCCGGACTCAAATTAACGGTTTTTGTTTCGGGGTTATAATGGTCGGTCAGTTGCCCTTCAACTGATATTACCTGTACATCATAAATGCCGTTATCCCGCAACATCTTTTCGGCTATATCAGCGCCCGATAGGCCGGATAATAAGCCTATTTCTGAATATTGTTTAAATTTGCTTTTGAATCGCCACTGCACAATAAAACTTACTATCGCAATAACGATCATAAGGAACCAGGCCGAACCCGGAGCTATATATCCTGTAATTAATGCTAAATGATTCATGCTAATTTTTTTGTATATTGACTATTTCAAAAAGCATTCCAGTACAAGTCAAAATTCAAAAGTAAAAATTCAAAAAACTGGATCATGCTTAATGGTACTACCCCTAATAGCATTTCTTTTAATTTTTTTGACCTATGAATTCGGAAACCACATTTTCATATTGGGAACGCAGCGCTTTTATTGATAATGCCGATGTAATTATTATCGGGAGCGGATTAGTGGGCCTGAGCGCCGCCCTGCATTTAAAAAAGGAACAGCCCGCCTTAAAGATATTGGTTTTGGAACGCGGCTTTTTACCCACCGGCGCAAGTACGAAAAATGCCGGATTCGCCTGCTTTGGCACTGTATCAGAGCAACTTACAGGGTTACAACAATCAGCAGAAGAGGAGGTTGCACGCATGGTTAATTATAAATGGCTTGGCCTGCAGCGCTTACGGCAAAATTTGGGTGATGCCAACATTGATTTCCATCAGAATGGTGGCTATGAACTATTTATGACCAGTGAAGCAAGCCATGCCGATGAAGTGATCGATCAGATCCCTTACCTCAATAAATTATTACAGCAGGCCATTGGCGAGCCTGACATTTATGCAGTAGCCAATGCTAAAATTGCAGATTTTGGCTTTAAGGGCATTGGCCGGATAATTTATAACCCCTATGAAGGCCAGATAAATACCGGGAAAATGATGCGCACTTTATTGCAAAGAGTTTATGAAGCAGGCATACTGGTGTTAAACTCCTGCGCGGTAACCAGGGTTGAAAAACATAGCGACGGTATTCATCTGTCAACATCACAGGGCAATTTTAAAACGGGTAAACTTATACTGGCAACCAATGCGTTTGCGAGTCAGCTTTTTCCGGGCTTAAAGGTAGTGCCGGGTCGCGGGCAGGTACTGGTTACCAAACCAATCAATGGACTAAAACTTAAAGGCACCTATCATTTTGATGAAGGGTATTACTATTTCCGGAATATTGATAACCGTGTATTGTTCGGCGGTGGGCGCAATCTTGATTTTGATTCGGAAGCTACCTGGGAGTTCGGGCATACCGAAACTGTGAAGCAGCAATTATATACTTATCTAAAAGATGTAATCTTACCAGATCAGGATTTCGAAATAGATTATTGGTGGAGCGGCATCATGGGTTTTGGCGAGGATATAACCCCGATAGTTAAACAAATTGAGCCCGGCATATTCTGCGCGGTACGCTGCAATGGCATGGGCGTAGCAATGGGCAGTTTAGTGGGCGAAGAAGTGGCTCAACTGGCGCTGGCTGCTTTATAAAATAGTTGCTCTTTATAACTCACTAGCCTTAAACTCGTGACCAACATAATTTGTAGTAGTAGTATTACCGTTTACCACTTTATCATCAAACCTGATAATATAACTTTCAAACTCTTTAGGATTTTTTAAGGTCTGCCTTATTTGGATAGCTAACTTTTTTGCCAATACTGTAATTTTATCATCCCCGGAAGGGATATTTTTGCCATTTATAAAATCAACGGTTAAAGAGGTATGCGTTCCGCCGGTGCCGCTTGTTTTTCGTCCTTGTAAATTTATATTCTCAAACCTGTACTTAGTATCAATACTATCTATTATAGCCTCTTGTTTGCCATTAAGTTCAGGCATGTATGTATGATTAAAATTGCAGCTGCTAAAAACTGCTATTGTAGTAATTACAAAAAGAATAAATTTTGAGTATGTCATTTGGTTAAGGTTGTAGATAAATATAAGTAATTTTTTTTCAATTACCGGATCAATGTTATATAGCCACTCAACTTAGGGCTTTTAATCCCCAGGTCTATCACATAATAATAAGTGGCTACAGGCAGTTTGCTACCATTATAATTGCCATCCCAGGGCTTGCTGTACCCACGTGAGTTATACAACAATGCCCCATATCTATTGTAAATATTCACGATACAATTTGGGAAATTTGATAATGCCGGTATATTCCACTGGTCGTTAATGCCATCGCCGTTAGGCGTAAAAGCGTTGGGTATGGCAATGTCTGATGTAAGCATTATCACCATCACTATAGGGTTGCTAACCGCCGATACACTACAGCCGCTGGCTAACATAACGGTACAGGTAACCACATCGCCATTATTTAGCGTTGTGCTGATAAAATTAGCGCTATTGACACCCACATTCTTATTATTCACCATCCATTGATATAATACCGGATTGATACTTGATGTTGCAGTAAATGTAACCGGGGTGCCTGCATATATGTTATTAGCGGATGCTGTTATACTTACCGCTAAAGGGTTAGTGATAGTTACACTAATCGGGTTTGAGGTAGCAAATAAAGTAGTAACGCACATGCCGCTTTCATAAGTAACCATACAGGTAACCACATCCCCATCATTAAAACATTTACTGGTGAATACCGGGCTGTTGGTACCAGCGCTTCCGCCATTTACCTGCCATTGGTAGCTGGGATTAGTAGCGCCGTTGGTGGCTGTGGCAGTAAATGAAATATCTGTGCCTGCAGGTACGTTGTCGCTTGTTATAGCTTGTATAGTAAGTGTCGGCGTGGTCTTTGGTGGCGCTGTTAAAGTAGCATTATTTGATGTTACGGGCCCCTGTGTACAATCGCTATTATTGGTGAAGGTACAGGTAATAATGTCGCCTGTGTTTAATATGCTGCTGGTAAATGTGGGGCTGTTGGTGCCTGCTGGCTGCCCATTCACTTTCCATTGATAGGTAGGATTAATTCCGGAATTTACTGCCGTTGCTGTGTAGGTAACTGAAATACCCTGGCAAGAGCCAAAAGCATTAGGCGTTACAGTTACTGATGGTATTACGTATGGGCTAACCGTTAATGTTTGCGTCTGTGGCCCTGTGCCATCATTTGCTGTTATGTTTGATGTACCGGGTCCAACAATGTGAATCTTTCCGGCAACGATAGTCGCAACCGCCGTATTACTGCTGGTATAGGTATAAGTGCCGCTGCCGCCGGTAGCGCCGGGATCATAATCAACATCGCACATGGTTTTTGTGGAGGTAGCCGGGAACGAGAATCCTGCTGCCAGTACCGTAATATTCACAACCGCGCTACTGCTGCCGCTTGTATTGTAAGCGGTAATGGTATAATTGGTAGCTGGCGAAGCTGCTGTTGGCGTACCGCTGATAATGCCTGTTGTGGAATTAAATACTAAACCAGCAGGCAGGGGTTTATCAATAGTATAACCGGTTAATGTTATTTTCCTGATAACGAAGTTGCCTTCATCAGATACATATAAGTTGCCATTATGGTCTGCCACAATCCCCATCGGGTCATTAAATGTAGCTGATAACCTATCACCGTTTTTAAGGCTGTAAGCCCCAGCCATACCTGCAAAGGTTGTGACATTACCGGTCGGGTCTATTTTGCGGATGAGTGAATTAAAAGTATCGGCTATATACAAATTTCCCGATGCGTCATAAGTAACGGCTGTTGGATATTGAAAATTTGAGGCCCTTGCAGCTCCGTTGTTTGCCCCTTTGTTACCATCACCTGCAATAGTTGTAACCACACCTGCCGGGGTTACTTTCCTTATTAATGTATTGCTCTCATCAGCTACTACAATATTACCTGATGCATCAAAAGTTAGTCCACCGGGATTAAAAAACCTGGCAACCGAACCTGTCCCATCTGCCGAACCTAATACAGGGTAACCTGCTAATGTACTAACCGTTCCATCGGGAGCAATCTTGCGGATCTCATCGCTTACATAATCTGAAACATACAAATTGCCGGCATTATCAATAACCGCATCATTAGGAAAATCAAAACTGGCTGTTGTCGCGCTGCCATTATTTAAGCCTGGAAAACCACTTCCGGCGTATGTAGTTACCGCGCCATTCGGCGCTATTTTCCTGATCAGCTGATTTCCTGAATCAACTACATATATATTGCCTGCGGCATCTATTGTTAACCCGTTAGGGTTAGTAAAGCTTGCATTTACCCCGGTAGCGTTTACCGCGCCGGGCATGCCGCTGCCTGCAACTGTGCTCACCAGCCCCGCGGGAGTTATCTTTCTTATTTTATTGCCTCCGTTATCTGCTACATAAACATTATTCGCAGCATCTACTGTAATGGCCCTTGTGCTTACAAAACGGGCGCTAATTGCAGGTCCATCAGTTGAACCACTTGTTCCGTTACCCGCAAACGTAGTAACCAGTCCATATGCGTTCGCCGGTACCACCCCGCCTGTATTGGTTGGGCTCAATGGCGTTATTGTGGTATTAGCAGTATAAACCTGTGGGGTTTGATAACTGATTTGGGGTAGTTGCGCAAAAGTGCTTGCGCTGCACATTAGCAGCAAAAGAATAAATTGCAGCCATTTACCACGATTAAAAACCGTGATCATATTTTTACCGCTGCACTTTTTATTCAACATTAAGAATTATAACCGGCTATAAATTTAATTATTTAGCCCGCATTATAGCATACAAAAGGCAACAATGAACAGAAAACGCACTCGGGATTAAATACTTAAATAAGCTCAGGGCCTATTATTACGATAGTATATGTTTTACATAGATATTATATAGTTAAACACGCTATGCCATAATTTTGCGGGAAACATTTAAACATGGATTTGCAACTTAAAAATAAAATAGCCTTTGTGAGCGGTTCAACTGCGGGCATTGGTTTTGCAATAGCCCAGAGCTTATTGCAGGAAGGCACAGAAGTTATTATTAACGGCCGCACAAAGGATGGCGTTGATAAAGCTGTTGAGGAACTGAAAGGCTTAGTTGCCGGTGCAAAGGCATCTGGCATAGCGGCCGATTTTTCTAAAGCTGATGATGTTAAACAGTTAATTGACCAGTTGCCTGATATTGATATCCTGATCAATAACGCGGGTATTTTTGAACCCAAAGCTTTTGAAGATATCCCTGACGAAGACTGGCTGCGCTTTTTTGAAGTGAACGTTTTGAGCGGTGTAAGGCTGTCGCGCCATTTTTTGCCAAAGATGCTGAAGAAAAATTGGGGCCGTATCATTTTTATCTCCAGCGAGTCTGCTGTGTTTATACCAGATGAAATGATCCATTATGGCATGACCAAAACGGCGCAACTGGCTATAAGCCGTGGCTTGGCAGAGCTAACCCAGGGAACAGAAGTAACGGTTAATGCCATTTTACCGGGACCAACCCGCTCAAAAGGCGTGGGAGGTTTTATTGAGGATTTGGCCAGATCGGGCAATGTATCAACAGATAAGGTTGAAGAAGATTTCTTTAAAAATATGCGCCCAACATCATTACTGCAAAGGTTTGCAACCGTTGATGAAGTGGCCCACACGGTAACTTATTATGTTAGTCCGCTGGCTTCGGCTACAAACGGGGCATCAATAAGGGTCGAAGGCGGTTTAATCCGCTCTATTTTATAAACTGCTATTTATCGGTCGCCAAGCTTTAATTGTTTGGATGCCACAAGTGTTCGGAAAATTTATTTTATTACAAATGTTGAGCGTAGGGTCACCCTGAGGCACTCGAAGGGTAAGCGTAAAGGCCATTGCCCACATGCTTCGAGTGCCTCCTTTAGCATGACCCTTTCTTTTAATCTTCCGAACACCTATGGTTTGGATGCCAATAATTTATCAATGTTTGCTTTTAGGCGGATCGAAATTAAATTTCAGGTTTATGCCGCCCGAGCCAAACAACAGGTGCTCATCGCCCATGCCGTTGAGGGGGTATTTAAAGAACGGCTCAATGATCAGCTGATTTTTACCTACCGGATAGCCTACTCCAAAGGATACATTCAGCATCTGCGCGAAATAAAAGTTATCGAACGATTTATGGGTTGGATCACTACTTTGCTGTACAGATGACCCATTAGCGCCATTATAGCTATAGGTGGTGTTATAGGTTTCATTAATAAATGTACCCGAACTAAAACCGGCCGAAACGTAAGTATTACCTTTTTGCGGATTAAACACATATTTCAGGTCGACGGGAACATCCAGGTTAACCAAATTTGCATTCAGGTTGCTTGATGCCGGGGTAACTGAATAAAGTAAACTGCTTGAACTGGCTGTAAAATTATGTGAAGCAGCAGCCATTAGCGCCACAGGCATAACAGTGGTGGTATTATTGGCATAGCTTAGGGTGTTTTGCCCTATCGATACACCGGTTGAAAGCCTTAGATTGTCTGTTAGCCTAATATCGGCAGTTGCCCCGCCACCGGTATTAAATTGCTTGTTGCTGCCTTTGGCATAGTTTACATAAGTGGCCGCGTATATGCTAAAAGCCACTTTTTTGTCGATGGTTTTTTGCTCTTCAGTATTTTGCGTGGCCTTGTGTTGCGCTTCCTTATCAAATAGCGCCTGCATACCTTTGCTTACCTGATTATCAGCAACCACCTTAGGTTGTTCTTTTACGGCAGGTGCCCCTGCGGGCCTTGTAGAAATAAGTGTTAATGGTTTATTATTCGCAATAATAGTAGTTGTGTTTGTTGTTGAGGGGCTATCAATAATATCAAGCGATTGCGCCCTATTCGCCAATTGATAAGCCAAATCCTTTTTAACGCCGGTATCAACCTTAGCAGTAAACACCGTGTTAGTTGTATTTGCCGGTTTACTAATAGGATTCGCGCCCGCCTGTGCAAATGGCGTATTTTTAGTAACGGAGGTGGCATGCGCAACTGCTACAGCCTGTTGCTGGGCGGCAATGTTCGTTCCTGAATCTGCTGTTTGCTTTGTATTTCCTGTAACTGCTGCTATTTTCGATGTACTTGCTGTATCGGTAATGAAGTTCTTTTTATTATGCTGCGCGATATTTTGTTTACCTGTT
Source organism: Mucilaginibacter xinganensis (assembly GCA_026225055.1). GTDB lineage: Bacteria > Bacteroidota > Bacteroidia > Sphingobacteriales > Sphingobacteriaceae > Mucilaginibacter > Mucilaginibacter xinganensis_A. Next base: position 18,924 of record JAMFSA010000093.1, read on the forward strand.
TCATTAAAATTAAGCCACAGGCCAACACCTAATGCCATTAATAAAAGTGCTGCCACACCCGCAATGCGCCACCACAGCCAGAAAATACCGCGGTCGTCTTCCTCCTTCTCCGGGTATTTCTCCCTGAGCAGTAGCCAGCCTTCATTAGCGGTGTCGTCTTCGTAATTATCAAACACCTGCTTAATGCGTTTCTTTAAGTCATCATCTAACTGATCGTCGCTCATTATATGTAGTGATTAATAATAACTTTCTTAATTTTTCCTTGGCCCGGGTAAGGTAAACCCTCGACGAGCTTGTTGCTATTCCCAGCATTTGTGAAATTTCATCATGGTTGTAGCCATCTATTTCGTACATGTTAAAAATGGTAGCGTGTATGGTGGGTAACTGGTTCAGCAATTTTAAAATATCCTGCGCGTTCAGGTTATCAACGGTGCTAACAGAATGCTGCACCATCATGGCATCATCCAGGTCGGTATTAAGCTGGTGTTTCAGTTCTTTGCGGCGCCTGTCAATAGCTGTATTAATTACAACCGTTGCCAGCCAGGCTTTAAAGGGTTTGGCCGGATTATATTCGTTTATATTTTTAAATATTTTTATAAATGCGTCATTAACAGACTCTAAGGCATCATCCCTGTTAATGCTGTAGCGCAAACCAATGCCCATAGCAAAGCCATAAAATTGAGTGTACAACATTTCCTGGTACTTTAAACTACCTTTTTTACATTGCGCTATAAGCTCATCTTCTGCAATGCGGGCCGGTTTTAGCATTAACCTGTTCCTTGTTAATAATGATTATCGCCAGATCTTAAAAAAAGATATAGGGTCCCCTTATGTTAAAAGACCCTGTACCTTTCGGAATTACAAAACTATCTATTCACCGGTTATGAATAGTAATTAATTGGTGGCCTTTTTAAAATTGTATTGCAGTTTTAACGTATCGCCATAAATTATATAAATACCTAAGGTTGAGCCATCATAGGTATAATTATAAACACCCGATAAATGGTACTTTGTAAAAGGCGCAGTAGCCGAATAAGTTTGATCAACAAATTGAATATAATAGGCATTTGCCGCATATGAGCCATAACTGCCAGCATGCAGGGTTGTGGTATCGCCGGTAATGGCAAAACCTGTACTTTGCGCCATGGCTAAATTAAGATTAGCCTTTAGTGTATCGTACTTTAAACTTGTTTTGCTGTAGTGAACACGTAAAAACTGGCCGGTAAAATTTCCGGTTGGCAAAACAACAGTGGTTGAATTGTTACTGGTTTTAGCACATGCCGTGATCAGGAAAACTGCCAATAATGGCAAAAGGTAAATTAATTTTATCTTCATATTATAGTATATTATAATGGCATTACGATAATAGCGACCCATACGCTACAACACGCCAAGGCTTATTGTAATATTTATTCCTGGTAGTACACGTTGTTAATAATACCCACGGCTAACACTGTAGTACCTGAACCTGCTGCCAACCCGTGCAGCCAAACAGTATACACATTACCGTTTTGGATGGTAACATTACTCAACGTTGCTAAAACTGTATTGGTTCCGCTTTTTAATACCTGGAAGGTAGAGGCCGTATTATTGCCGTTAACCGGTAAAAATGATGACGCGCCCTTATAAGATTTATTTGAAACCAGTACCGTACTATTCAATGCCAGATCAACCGCACCTGCATCAGGGCTCACATCAACAAACCTGATGGTCGCTTTTCCGCTGGCAGGTTTTGAAATGGTATCCTTCAGCAAAATAAAATCAGGCTTGGTATAGGTATTAGCCAGGAATAATGAATAAGTAACAGCCTGTTGTAAGGTAATCGTATCCGAAGCAACTTGTGTTTGGTTATTGTAATTGTATAACACAACCTGGCGGTTACCTGTGTAAGCATTAAAGTAACCAGCCCAATCCCCATAATTATAGGGCTGGGAGGTTACTCTGTTGTTGTTAAGGTACAGCGTTTCAGCCGGGGCATCCGGCGAACCCTGTACAACCATTAACTGGGCAGTTGGCACCGTTACATAGGTGTTATGATCCTTTAAACAGGAAAATAGCAGAATAGATAACAAACTCACAAAACCAACACCAGCCAAAACCGACTTAATTTTTCTTAAACTTTTCATAATGATAATAGGGGGTTAATTATATATCCATTACGGGTAAAAAAGCTGAAATGCTACATGAGGATAGTAAGTTTTTAATTTTCAGGCAGATAATTATTATATTTAATCATCAATTTAAATCATAAATCACGATGTTCCCATTTATTAAAGAAACTATCCGTATGGGTAGCTTGAGCTTAATTTTTTGTTGGATGGCGATGATACTGACGGTACACTGGTGCAGTTTGAAATGATTGTACCGCCCAACGTAAAAGTACCCGCCCCGCATTTTCATGTAGAAGTAGATGAAACGCTATATGTATTGGAAGGCACCCTCACCCAAACCATTGGCACTGAAATAGTGGAGTTGAAAGCAGGTGACCATTGTTTTGTAAAGAGAGGCGTGGTGCATGGCTTTAATAATTTGCATAGTGAAACCGCAAGGGTGCTTTGCACGCTGTCGCCGGCATCCATCGGCCCGGCTTATTTCCGTGAAATTGCAGCGGTGATAAACGCGGGTGGCCCGCCCGATATGCAAAAAGTACTGGCCATTATGAAAAACTATGGCCTGGAACCGGTAAAGCCTGCTTAGATTTTGAAGATATAAAATCTAATTCTGTATTCTTTGTGAAAACCTTTGTGTTTCTCTGTGGTAAAATTAACCACAAAGGTCACTGAGGTTTTCACAAAGGACACTAAGAGAATGATTTTGTAAATGCGTTTGAAACTGTTTACAGCGTAGCCCCGTTTTTAACCAGCTTAGGCAAATCCTTTTGTACGGTTGATATCAGCTCATCCATAGCGCTTTGGCACATGGGCAATATCTTGTCGGCCGACATTTTAGGGATACCGCCGGTAAGCGTGTTCATATTTCTTGATTTTGCGGCTTCTTTTATAGAGAAGATCTGGTCGCCATCTTTATTGTATAGTGATATATCAGAATGCGCCTCAATTTTAACCACGCCCATTCCGGCTACGCCGTATTTTACTAACGAGAAATATACATACACTTTCATTACGCCATCGCACTGGTTAAATATCTTTATCAGCTTTCTTTCATTGGCATGGCTCACATAAGGCAAAATAACTTTATAGCCGTCTATCGGTAAAAAAGCGTGCTTATCGTCATAAGCGCCTTTGCTGTTATCACCGGCAGGGATAAAAGCCTTATACTCGCTGTTATTGGTAACATCACCTTCCGGTAAAAGCTGGAAAGGAAAGTTAGACGCGTAATTATTAAAAAAACGGGTATGGAAATTTGACAATAACGGCGTGAGGTTAAATTTCGGGTCGTCGTTCAACTTGCTTTGAATATCTACATCTTTTGACGCGCTGAACTCCGACAGGTCGATTTGTTTGTTCATGTAAAATGTAACAACGGCTACCTTTTTCTGGGCATAACTGGCTGCGTTTATCAGTATTAAAAATACGGGAATAAAGAATAGTGCTTTTTTCATTTTAATCAGGGAGGGTCTTATTAATACTTGCTTTAGTTCAAAGTGCCGAATATAATTAAATTCCGATAACAGCTTACTGAATTGCATGGCAAGATGTAAGATTTGAAACTCGGCTGATAAATAAAAGCCGCCGGTTGTTAATTATAAACCGGTTTGCTGTTTAACTGGATGCAGTAATCGGTTATCCAGGCACCCGCCGCATCAACATATACAATATTGGGCTTATTGTTTTTATTGATCACACCTGCCTTTATCCATCCGTTAACTTTGGCGATAATATACTTGTTGCCGGATATAGCCAGGTCGGTAATGCTTTGGTTTTTATTGATCACGTTGGTGAGCAGCATTACGCCGTTAATTACCGGGTTCACATTGTCGTTCTGAAAATCATTACAAACCAGCGCCGCTTCCTGGCTGCTTTGGGTAAGTTGCCAGTCTAAACGGATCAGGTCATTTTTGCTTACCCCATCTTTCATCGACGTAAAAAACTGTTCCTCGGCAGCTACCAAATTGGTGATCTGGTTGGTAGCTGCATATTTCCTTCGGAAATTCAGAAAGGTTTTCCCGGCATCGGCCATAGAGTTGGAGTCGATCATTTTATCGGGGTAGCTGTATTTTTCAAAAGCGACGAGCACTTTCCCCGCCAGATCGTTCAGCTTTATCTGGTCGATGCTTTTGCCTTTGTTGTTATAAATATGGTCTTTACCCAATACGCTTACAATAGAATCAGCAACATCGCTTGCCGAAGCCTCGGTTGGGCAAAAATGGCTGAACGTTAAAATAATGAACTCTTTTTTATGGCGATCTAAAAAAGTTTTAACCGAGTCTAAAATATCCTTAAAACGCTCGCCGTATCCACCGCCAACGGCATCGGCCATACAATCAGATGAGCTGTGTTTTATATAAAGCTGTTTTTTAAACGTACCCACCCGCAGATCAAACATGCGGATACCTGCATTTAACTGGCTGCCGATATTTTGTGTTTGGGTAAGCGTATTACATGGGTTGATAGAACCCGCCTGCGCGCCACCGGTACCGTTTAATGCCGACATGCCCGCATCATGCGAGCCGGGGATCACGATATCCTTTAGTGTTAAATTGCCTTTAGCCGGGAACAGAAAATCTTCCATCCAGCGTGAAGGGTTGTAATTAGTAAAATAACTGAGGTATAATTTTTTATCAAGCCCCACAAAAGCCAGTATGAACTTTTTATCATCTACCGTGCAAATAGAAACAGGATTTGTTGTTGTAAAAAAATCGGGCAGAATGCGATCGTTATTCGGGCGGCTCTGTTCTTCTTCCGTAGCATAATATAAATGATTATCCTTCTTATATCCCTTCCAGATATAAAATAACCGGCTAGTATTAAAGGAATGATATACCGCTGGCGATATTTGTGTTTTTGATTTACCAACACTTACATCAGCCGACCATGTTTTAGCTGCCGGATCAAAATCTGTATAATAAACACCCTGATCGCCGGAGCTTTTATAACAGATCCTGATCACATTGGTTGAAAGCGTTACTACGAATGGGTACTCCTCACTTTTTTTACCGGGGATGATTTGCAGGTCGGCAGGTTTAAGTATGCCATTATCATCAGCATCAATTATGGCGATGGCCATTTCATATTTATTATCGGTATGTGTTGCTATCACCAACTTGCCACTCAAAACCGATGCTGTAATGCCTCCTTTTAGTTTTACGGGGTTATTAAAGTTTAGCGTATGTATGTTTTCGGTATTAAAAGAAGTATCGCTGTTATTAATTATATATTTTAATAAGTCATCTGTACTTAGCCATAAGGCATATATATGGTTATTCACCACCCTGAAAACCGGTGCATAAGCGCTTTGTTCGCTGCCTGCGGTTACCTCATTTGATGAAAAGCTGGTGCTGTTTTGGTTACCGAGATAACACACATGTATATTTCCTGCTGAACCAGCATCTTTCCAGGTTACAAAAAAACTTCCTTTAAAATTGGTGATATCAACGCCCTTATCGGTATGGGCAGCAGGCAGAAAATTGCCTGGCTGACTAAAACTCAGATCTTGCGCATGGAGGCTTATTAAACCCGGGGAAATAATAAAGTATATAAGTGCAGCAATAACATTTAAAAACTTCATAAACCGGGGTTAAAAGGTGATGTAACCAGCCATAATTAACTGATTATTAAAAAATTGATTTATAAATACTTTTTCTTATGGTGAATTTATGATATTTTTATTATTTAAAAAAATAAGCCTATGTCAAAAATCCTTATCGCATTTGTATGTGCTTTGTTTTTTGTTCAAACAGCCAAAGCACAGGACGCCAACTACTGGTCGTCGGGTTATAACCCGGCAGGTTATTTAACCCCGGGCGCTGTGGTAGCTTTTAACCGCGATAGCGGGGTGATGTTTTTAAACCCTGCCTTATTATCACACAACACTAAAAGTTCAGCTTCCATCAGCGGAACGGTATACCAATACGGTGATATCAAAATAAAGAACGGCGCGGGTGCCGGTTACGATCTTAACTCCACATCAGCCAGTATTATCCCGCAAATGGTGTCGGCAGTTATAGCCATCAAAGGCAATCATCCTTTTACTTTAGGCTACGCGCTAACGCATACCCCGGTAATGAGTTTTCAGGCTACGCAGCAGCGCGATGATAAGTTTAATGTGCTCGATGACTCCTACAGTCCCGGCAACGAGGCTTACCTCGGGCAATACAAAAACATCAATACCACTAATGAAACCACAGGTATAATAAGCGGAGGTTTTAAAATCTCTAATGATTTTTCCTTTGGCCTATCGGCAGAAGGTGATCTGCGCAAGCAAAGCTATAATTCAGATATTAGTGCCAGGGCACTTTATAATGGCGCCGATGATGAAGAGGGTTTACCACCTATTGCCACATCATTGGAATCGTATCTGGCATCATATTATAATGTAGGCGTAAGGTTTAAAGCGGGTTTGGCTTATGATAAAGACAGGAGCCATGTTGGTATTACCATATCATCGCCTTTACTACACGTAGCAGGCAGCGCAAGCCTGCTAACCGACCTGCAGATAAGCGATGTAATAATTGCCCCAAAGGATACGCTTAACCTGTTGGCCAACACCAGGCAGCAAAGCTTAAAAGTAAAATATAAAATGCCCCTGAGCACCGCATTTGGCTATGCTTATGATTTTGATAAAGGGCAGATATACTTTGCAGCTGAATACTTTGCAAAAGTAAACCAGTATAGTATAATAACACCGCGTAATGCAAACTTTGTTAAAGGCCAGCCACCTGCCGACTATAACGAAACCGAGAGCCTTCAATTTGAAGATGCCCGCAAATCGATCCTGAATTATGGTATTGGTTTTAGCTATATGTTGAAACCGGAAGTGACCGGTTTTATATCATTACACACCGATTATAATTATGCGGATAACAGCTTGTATAAAGATGGAGGTGATGGGTTCGTATCAAACACCGCTTATTATAATATTTACCATTGCCAGATAGGTGCCAACATTAAAAAACGGAAATTCAATTTCCGCGCGGGTTTGTTGCTATCTTATGGCAGAACAGATAATTATATGCAGGCTGTTAACTTTACCAACCCTAATGAAAACAATCTTTTATTAGGCGACCCGGGTAATACAAAGGCTTCTTATTTTGGCGCGGGATTGCTATTGTCCTATATCCATAATTTGTAAATCGCGGATATAGGACCTGAAGTGTTCGAAAGAATAGCAAAATTGGCATGCTCATGAATCTCATTACAGTTAAGAAACACCGTAGGTGTTAAATGTTGGTAGTAGAAAATAAATCAGAAATTCGTGCCGTTAGGTACGAAACTGGCGAAGTTGCATACCTGACGGCATGCTTTGAATTTATATTTTTCCTTTTCTACCGACATTTTGCTCCTACAGAGCAACTACTATCCCTTAACTTAATGACATTGCTACCCATGACAGAATTGAAAAATCTGTCATTTCACCTTCAGAGGCCGCGGATTTTAAAACTCAGGATGACACTTTATTTGTAAGAAAATACATTCTGATACCTTAGCCATTAAGTTAATACTACTATTTTGCCGCTTGCATTATTGCTTTCCATCAGTTCATGGGCTTCAACTATTTCATCGAGTTTGAACACCTTGCCGATGCTTAGTTCTATTTCACCAGCTTCAACAGCGTTTATAAAATCCTGAAGCAATTCCTTACTTAAATTGGCGGCATCTCCCATGTAAACGGTTAGGCGGGCCAGCGAGGGGATATCGCCCATAGGGGTGAACTCCTTCATGGTCCACTGGCCGCCGAGGATGCCTGTCATACAAACCACACCCCTTGCACGTACGCATTTCAATGAATCTTTAAGCGTAGTGATGCCTACGAGCTCAAGTACTTTATCAACGCCTTGTGGATATAAACTCTTTAGTTTTGAGCTGATATCGCCATCATCAATTAAAACATGATCTGCTCCATTACTTTTCAGCAAGGCTTCTTTATAGGCATTACGGGTAGTGGTTATTACCGTTAAGCCATAGTGTTTAGCCAATTGACAGGCCAGCAGCCCGATAGATGAAGTGCCGCCACGGATAAGCAACGTTTCTCCCTTTTTAACTTCCAAAGCCTCGTTTAATGAACCGGATACCGTCTGGAACATTTCGGGTATCGCACCCAAAGTTTCCCAGGGCAACTTGCTCTCGAAAGGAAATACAATAGCTAATGGCAATGCTGCATATTCGGAGTAACCTCCATCAAAATCACGGCCCATGCCGCCCATTAGTGCGGCTATTTTCTGGCCTTTTTTGTACGTGCCGGATGGGTCATTTTCTATTTCGCCAACACATTCAATACCCTGCACCCTCGGGAACTTTACATTGGGTGAATCGCCCTGCCGGGTAAAAATCTCCGACCTGTTTATCCCAAAGGCTTTTATCCTAACTAAAACCCAACCGTTTTGCACGGCGGGTATTGGTCTGTCCTGTATCTGTATAACGTCAGGCTTGCCTGCTTTTGTTGTTACTGCTGCTTTCATGGTGCTGTTAGTTTAAAAATTCCTTAATTTCTGTAAGCGCATTTTGCGACGCCTCTGACGGCATACCGGTTAGCATCCATACATGCACCTGGTTTTCATAAATAGAGAGCTTAGCGGCGGGCTGGATGGTCTTTACACTATTATAAAAATTAACGCTGTCATCCAGCAGGATCTCATTGGTGCCCACCATGATCAATACCGGCGGAAACGCGCTTAGCTCCACATTTTCGGGACTCACCGTTTCTATCGGCAAAGTGCCTATATAATCCAGGGCGGAACTTTTTAAATATTCGTGGGTGAGGATAGGGTCCTTTGTCCTGTTGCCCTCATGCGATGGATTATCGCAATGCAAACTGATCCACGCCGAAATAAATACCGCGGCGTTCGGCAGTTGTATGTTCTTTTTCAGCATTTCGCCTACGGCGGATACAATCAGGCCTGCACCTGCGCTATCGCCAATAAAATCAATTTTATAACCGGGGTACTGGGCTATTAATTCCGTGTATACATTCATCACATCGTTCAGCGCGTTAGGGTACGGGAGTTCGGGCGCTAAAGCGTAATCAACAAACAGAATTCTGGTTTGCAGTTTATGCGCAAAGTGGGTGAGCATACTTTCATGCGACTGGATTGCCCCCACCGCGTAAACCCCGCCATGCAGGTGAATAATTATTTTATTGGGTGCCGGGTTTTCGGGTGTGAGCCAGTAACAGCTTACCCCGTTTATGATAACTTGCTCTGTTTTTACTGATACTTGTTTAGGGTAAATGCTGCCTAACTGGTTAAACCCTTCCCTGCGTGCTGTTATATTTTCCATTGCTTTTTTTTTCGTTTTATTTACAAAGCAAAGGTGGCTGTTATGCGGCGCAAAAGCCTATAACATAGCTTAAGAAATACCCTTAATATAGTTTAAGGTTTTCAGTGCTTTTTGGCGATATCCTTACGGATCTTACTTAAAAACTCCGGCGTTATGCCTAGGTAAGAGGCTATCTGCGTACCGGGCAAGCGTTGCGACAACTGCGGGTAATGATCTAAAAAACTCAGGTAACGCTCCTCTGCTGTTGAGCTGATGGCTTGTAAGATGCGGTTTTCCAATTCCACATACCGGTTCTCTACTATCACCCTGAAATTCCTGTCGAACTTGGGGATATTGGTGAACAGATAGAATAAATCTTCCTTTTTTATCTGCAAAATAACCGATGGTTCAATGGCTTCAATGTAAACGCGGCTCGGTTTATCGGTATAAAAACTGTCGAGCTCCATTATCCAGTCGTTTTCGGCAACAAATTGGAGGTTATGCTCTACGCCTTTCTTATCAACATGGAATATTTTAAAGCAGCCCTCGGCTACAAAGGTGTAATGCTTGCAGATATCGCCTTCCTGCAAAATAAACTGCCTGCGCCTTATAGTCCGTTCGGTAACCCGGTCGGCAAGCGCTTCCCGCTCTTGTTGATTAAGCGGCAGGTAGTTATCAAAGTTGGCGAAGAGTTTGTTTATGGTCACGGGGTGGAATACTGATTTTTACCAGCCCGAATATACGAACTAATTGGCGATGCTGACTCACTCCGACTACGTTACACTCGTCGACCCTCTCTACGCTAAAGCGTAAAGAGAGTAAGGGGAATTTTATTTTTTTGCCCTCTTTGCGCGCAGCGGAGAGAGGGCGGTCAAGCGAAGCAATGACCGGGTGAGTCAACTGTAAAAGCGGAGTCTGCCTTACAACAAGATCGTACTGAATGAATCAGCCGCTAAAGTAGCCGTAACATAGTCACCACCAACTTTAAAAGTCACTGTTTTTGGCGATGCCGCCTCGTTCTGCACTATTATTACCAAGCTGTTATCCGGGTTTTTAAAAGCTAACAGGTTGCCCGTGGTTTTAAGCATTTTAGCACCGGGCTGTACAAAATGGCTCAGGTGTTTCAGTAAATAATACTCGTGATTGTACTGATACGTATGGTTTACTGTATCGACAGTCACCAGTGAGTTTTGCCGCCAGCCCCAGCGACTCAGGCCATCTTTCGAGAGGCTCAGGTTCCAGTACATATAGGCACTTGCGCCATTGCCGAGGTAATGTTTCACCAGCTCCCAGGTGTATTTGCAATAGGCCCAGTCGTTTTTGCCGTCGCCACATTCCTGCTCGCTTTGGTAAAGGGTAAGGTTAGGGTATTGCTGGTGGATAGTTGCGATAGCGCCCTTGCCCGCCCATTGGAAACCGATGCCCTTCACATAATCCCTGCTCAAAGGCGATGTTAAAATGGTATCCGCCAGTTTGGTATCAGCGCGTTCCATCGTGCCAAAAAACACTTTCACGTTCTGCTTTTGCATTTGCGGACCAAGATAGCTGATGAATCGGGCGAGCCCGGCGGCGGTCCATGTACAGCTGGGGAACACCTGCGCCGAATTGAATTCGTTTTGCGGCATCACCATAGCTATGTTAATGCCTTCTTTTTGGTAGCCATCAATAAACAGCGAGAAATATTTGGCATAAGCCTTAAAATAATTATCCTGCTGAATAAACATATTAGTGCCCTCGTGCCCAACCTGTTCTGGCTTTAAACCGTTGTTTTGCGCTGAACCGGCAGGATACATGGCAGCGGCATAATGGTGGTTCACCTTCATCCATTGCGGCGGGCTCCATGGCGAGGCCCATAACTGCAACCGCGGGTTATATTGCTGCGCCGATTTTATAAAGGGGATAAGCGTCTGTTCATCATTAGCGATGGAAAAATGCTGCATCTCAAAATCGCCGTCGGTTTCATCATAGGAGTACCAATCACGAGAGAAATCATTTGCACCAACCGGCATGCGGCAGATGGTGAAGTTAGCGCCAGCGCCGGGCTTAAACAGTTCCTTAAATATGTCGTTCCTGTTTTGGGCCGATAATGTTTTCAACGATGTCCACCCCAATTCATTAAAACAGGCACCAAAGCCGTTGATAGTTTGCAGGGTATCATCAGGGTTGATAGTTATGGCTGCTGTTCCGCTTTTGCTGATGGCAATAGCATTGGATGATACCCAATTGTTGTTCTCCGTAGTAGTTACCAGCTGTGGCTTTACCTGGGCATGCGCTGATAAACAGGCCATGCCGATGATAAATGTTAAGATACGGTATCGCATAGGTTTTAATTGATGGGTGAAGTTAATGAAATAAGTGAATGATTGGGTAGGTAATGCGGTATGGCTTTAAGGTTAGTATAAAGTGTCCGCCCGCTCCAGGTGCGGGTACTTCCGGACATCCCCTTATCACCAAGCGTCATTGAGGTACGAAGCAATCCCAAACTTTACAGGGCAAAGTAATAAGCATTGTTGATCCGCATAGTCGGGGATTGCCACGTCGTTCCTCCTCCTTAATGATGCGCGGAGAGGGTTTTTACTATACGCATCGCAATATTCCCCTCTACCCAACCCAAATCAACACACACCCTCTTTTCATCGTCACATCTAATTTTAGCATTTTGGCGTAGTTGATTGTTTTCAGCGGCGTCCAGTTAGTTTCGCCGGGGTATAATACTTTTATGCGGAGCTTTTTCTTATTTAGCTCGGTATAGGGCATCCTTAATATAACGGTTGCTTTGCTGGCTGTTCCGCCGAGTACTACCGGGATAATTACTTTGCCGTTGGCTTTAAATACGTTGGCTTTTGCCACTCCGTTCTCTACCTGTACGATGTGCGGCGAGAGCAGCCATTCGCGGCCCTTTATAGCTAATAGCATGGGGCCATAATCGGTATAAAATTTCTCGGCCCATGCATCAGGGGCAATGCAGTGGTCGTTACCGGGGAATGGCACTGTAAGGAAGGCCCCCAGGTACAAGTGCCGCTGAAAATATGCGTCCGGATCGGGCATCAGGCTTTCTTTTGATGCCGTCCAGGCGATAATTGGTTTAAAAAATGCCATTTGCGCGCATAGGTTTAGGCTGGTTGGCATATAGCCAAACTCATCATAAAACCCATCGATATGGGCCATCAGGTCTATCCGGCGATCAAGCGGGTTGCAAAAGATAACTTTATGCGCCGAGTGCATTATCCGGCCCAATGGCTCCATTAAACCTTTCCATGATAGCAGCATCGCCTGGGTCTTTTGCCCATCAACCATGCTGGTGCCGTCATCGCCGTTGCTGTCGTAAAACCGCATCCAGTCGAGCCGGTCGATACATATGCCTGATGATGCCGGGATCTTTTGTATATGCAGCCGGGCTTGCTCTAATAAAAAAGCCCGGTATGTCGAATCTGCCGGATCCAACACTACGCAGTTCTCCCAGTTGGAGAATAGGGGCCTGTCATCCCAGTCGGGCAGTATCCCGGCGGGTTTCAAAAAAGCCTGTTTAAATTTGGTGTAAACAAAGTCGTTAGCGTTTTTCCAGAGCGAATCGGCCGGTACAGCAGCATTTTTGTAAGGGTAAACAATGCCATTGCCAAACTCGCTTACATTAAAATAGCTCATGGTGTAAAAGCCCATTTTATTTAAATGTTCCGAATATTTATTTAAGCGGTTAATGGTGGCATATCCATCGCCAACCTGCACGCCGCCTTGTTTGTATTTGAGCCATTTTTCATCATCATTTTTAACCGGGGGGATGAACATCCCCATGTACGGGAAATCAAGTGATGCCTTCCAGTTAAGGCTGAAGGCCATTTTGTGATACTTGGCGGTGTCCAGCTCGCCTTCGTACGATGAGTAGGCCCCGCAACCGGCAATCTTGTTCACCAGTGGTTCTTCGGGCAAAAAGTAGGCTTTATAATTTTGCACCATCCAGGCCATACCGGCCCGCCAGTCGGCCTCATGTAATACAAGCTGGTGGCGAATATGAATGATATGCTTCGCGCTTATCCGGTGGTTAAGGTGCCGGTAAGCGATCTTCCCATTGGCAGTAGTATGCATTTCAAGGTTGAGTATGGTATCGTTAAGCGACTGTATAAAACTCAGCCCCAGGTCTTCGTCCTTAAAAAAGGTGCTGGCAATAGGTATTACAAATGCATCGCGCGAGAGGTGGCTCTCACCGCCATAAGTTAACGCCAGATCCTGAAACCGGGCGGGTAAAAATGGGTCCTGCCATGCATCTGTTTTGGGGGTGAGGTGGTTATCAGCCCATGTGGTCCAAAACTGTGCCGATTGCTGATCTATCCATTGCAGCGAAGTTTCAATGGGTATGGTCCAGTCGCTGCTATCTTTTCCGGCTATGTCAATATCCCATTGCAACCCATAGGCAGTTCGTTTTACGGTGCTGGTTATATCGCAGGTATTATTAAAATATTTAATGTGCTTTATTACAACAATACCCGTGCTATCTGCCGATAATAATTGGGTAGTTGAAGTTGGGGAGGTGGATGGTATAACAGCGTCAAGCACAAAACTCTTTTCGCCATTTTTGCTTTTAAAGATGCCTTTTATCTGCCCGCTCTCAAACTTTAACTGTATGGGTTGTATTTGGCTGAAAGTGATTGCCGGGCAAAAAAGTATAAGCAATAATAGCAGCAATGTACGGGGCATGGTGTACGCGTTAAGTGATAGGGTAAGATAAGATATTTTTAAATACCGCGTAAATTATCTTGTCCGTCAGCTAATGGATTGATAACTGCCGGACAAACTTCACCGCGCGTCATTGAGGTACGAAGCAATCCCCGACTATGCAGATCAACTATGCCCATCCCTTCGCCCTGTACTGTTAGGGATTGCCACGCTATCGCTCGCAATGACGCGTGGCGAGACTGTTTACTGGTCTAAGTTTAGCGCAGCGTAACTTAGATCCTATAATTCACAAAGCTTCCAGCTTATTAACGCAAGAAGGATTCTTGCTCTATTTTATGTCGAAGTTTTAAAACTTCGACCAGTGAAGGGTAACAGACAGCGTAAAAGAAGTAAACCTAATTAAGCGCAAGCTTAGTTGTTTGCTTATAGGCCACGATTGCTTTTTCACCGTCCCAATGGTAATAAGTGGTGACTTTTGAATGCGTTTTATATTTATTAACACCATTTTTCAGGGTGATCGGATCGCCGTCTTTATCTACATAAACTTCGCCCAACTCGGTTGTTCTAACAATTACGTTATTGATAGGCAGGGTAGCATTCGCATCATAGGCAAAAGTGTCGGGCTTAAAACCGGTAGTGTCGGTATGTTGTACAACTAAACCATTGCCATATAGCGTTACGCGCCCGTTGCTGCCCGCAATCGGGAAATAAACCGCATCACCATTCAATATACTATAATCGCCATCGTCAAAGGTATTTAAATATCCAGGAAGTTTAGTTAGCCCTGTTGGTGTGTCAACAATTATTTCGTACGATTCGCCGCCTCCGCAAAAATCTGCGTGTTGACTATAATTAATGGCAAATTGCACATTTGATAACGAAAGCTGTTTCATTACCTCTATTTTTTCCTGCGCCTCGCCGAGGAATTCGCAACTTACTTTATCGGTAATTTTTTGGGTAGCCATATCAAACTTAAAGAAACCCATTTTCCAGTCGTGATTTTTCTTATCAGCGAGGTAGGGGCCCGCCAGGTATTTAACATGGCGCGCGGTATCGGTGAAAGTATATTTTGCAACATTTTCGCCAACATAATGCAGATACCCCTCTTTACCATCTTCGGTACGTATCCGATACCATGTTATTGACGTCATCTGTGTATATGGCGGATCGCCGGGCCTTAACCCGGGCCTCTGAACTTCGCCGTTGATGGTTATGTAGCCCAATCTTTTAAATGGCATAAACGCCGGCAAAATTTCTTTTACCGGCGTTAAGGTATCTGGCTGTCCGTATAGTGCAATAGGCCCCATGGTCATCGGGTCAATAACGAAGTCATTATCATCGTCTTTTGAAAATGAAGCCGAATCCAGCTTGCGGCTGGGTTCGGCAGTTATTACGGGAGCAGGTTTCGGTTTTCTTTTCGCTTTCATGTATTTCTTTTCATGTTTGCAGGCAGTGCCCAAAAGAACCATCCCGATAAATATAATGTAAGCCGTTCTGAAAATCTTGTTCATTTTAATAATTAACGTCAGCCAAAAATACCAAACCATGCGTTATTTATTAGAACAAACACGATGAAGTATTAGAAAAAATGAATTCAGCGATAACTATTGAGGTGGAATCTGTGCATTTTTGAAAAGTTAGCTCCCGCTCTTTAGCTCCCGCAAGCGTCATACTGTGGTTAATCCGAAACTCCTACTATCCACAGTCTCCGCCCGCCCATGCCAACTATTCATCGGTGAAAACCACCTGAACGCCGATTGTATCAAAAACGTGATCCGGATACTGCTTATATTTAAATAAGTTTGGCTTGCAGCGATTTAAAGCTGCATTAATTTATAGCGTAAAAAATTATTTATATATGAGATATCAACCAATATGGTCGCGGCGCAAGTTTGTTACTTCAGTAGCTGTTGCCGGGGCGGGTACCGCCATAATGATGAACCCGCTGGCAGCCTGGGCCTTTGACGAGCTCGACCCGCGGGTGGCTGCCATTGTTGCCGGCACCATCAGCATCGACACACATAACCATATAGATGTGCCCCTGCTAACGGCTGAAGTGCCCGGCCCGGATATTGATTTGGCTGGCGAAATGAAGAAGTCGGGTTTATCGGCTATCTGTATGACCTTCGCCCTCGATTACCAGAAACTGCAAAACCCCGGCGAGGCATTCGAGCGTTTTAAGAATGGCCTAACCTCAATGGATCAGCAGCTGACCCGCAATGGCATGAAACGCGCGTTGAATTTCGCTGATCTCCGCGAAGCGCATAAAAAAGGCCAGCCGACGGTTGTACAGTCGATAGAAGGTGGCCATTTTCTGGAAGGACATCTGGATCGCGTAGGGTATGCCTATGGCCGGGGCTTACGGCATTTAGGATTGCTGCATGATAGCGATGCCTCTGTACCACTGGGCGATGTTTATACAAATACAGCGCAATGGGGCGGGCTCACCAAGTTTGGGGCAGATGTGATAAGAGAATGTAACCGTTTAGGCATCCTCGTTGATTTAGCACACGCCAATTTGGAGACCGTTACAGCCGCGTTAAAGGTGGCAACACAACCAGTGATCATCTCGCATACCGGCCTCGATACGCAACTGGGGCAAAACCCAAATATGGCGCGGATGATGCGCCCACGACTCATCAGCAAGGAGCAGGCTAAAATTGTTGCCGATGCAGGCGGCTTGATAGGCGTATGGACACATTTGGCTGATACGCCGTTGGAATATTCGCAAAATGTACGTGCTTTGGTTGATGTGATCGGCATTGACCATGTTGGTATTGGTACCGATACCAAGTTAACCCCTTCGTATGGTTCGCATGATGGTTTCGGCCCAAAGCCAAGTGGTCCCGGCCCACAAGGCGGACCTCCTGCCGGGCAACCCGGACAACGGCCTGAAGGTAATCCCGACGATCGCCAGGGACCTCCACCAGATAAAGGCCACGATGGCCCCGGCCCTGGCGGACCAAACCACGGCAGGCCGGGCGAGCGCACCAACCTGGCATGGCAGGATCAGAAAGCAGGGTTCTATTATGCCGTAGTTGACGCGATGTTAAAGACTGGCTTTACTGCCGATGAGATCGGCAAGGTAGGCGGAGGCAATTTCTGCCGGGTGTTTGATGCTGCTACTGCGGGGCATTAATATTATCCCCATTTGTTCATTTCGACCGGAGGGAAAATCTTCTTCGATTTGCAAAGCAGTTATGCTAAGTGCAGAAGATTTCTCCCTCTGGTCGATTTCTATGATTTAAGCAACTAATTTACAATAATTTTTTTCGTAGGGTCTGTTTTGGTTTACACAAGCAAAAATGCGCAGGATGAGTTTGTTTCTTACCGCATTGATGACGCTCATTTTATTTTTTTTTTCCTGTAATACTTTTCGTTGATAAAATAGTTTCAGGTCAGGATTGTACTGTATAGCAACAATGGCTGACAGGTGTAACAATGTTTTAACTTTTTTATTAGCCATATGGGATACCCTGGCTTTTTTGATGATTTTTCCGGAGTCGTCAGCAAAGGGTGCAACCCCGGCATAACAAGCAAACTTTTTAGGATTATTAATATCCTTGAACTCATTGGTTGCGACAATGATCTGTACTGCGGTTACCTTACCAATACCGCTTACCGAAGTAATCAGGGTGAATAAACGATGTAATTCAGTATCGGCCTTTATAAGTTGTTCAATGGCTTTATCTGCCCTGTTAAGGTCGTCATCTATCGCCTTTAATGAATGACTGCAGATCTGCTGGCTTTGCCTTGATACCTTAACTGAACTGAAGGCACCATGTTCTTTAAGAGGTGTTTTTAACTGCTTTTTGACCGTTATTAGCCTTAAGCGGGTGGCTGCAAGATGTGCCAGTTGCTGTACCATTTCACGTTTAGGTTTCCATAAGCGCAGCGCTTCCCGCTGTTTATAAGCATAGCCAGCAATACGAATCGCATCTATCTTATCATTCTTGCCGCGGATGTTCCCTAAGGAGTTCTTGATCTGGGTGGCTGCCTCTAAACAAATGCAGGCATGCTTTTTATACAAACAGGCTAAAGCATGATTATTATAGATGCCGGTGTGTTCCATGCAAAAGACAGCGCCAGTCAACTTAAAACCAGGCAATCTGCCAAGTTCTTTTATAAAAGCCAGAATAGCCTGCGGCTCGTTGGCAATCTCCCGGTGAAACAACAGTTCTCTGCCCCGCTGAACGGCGAAATCCAGTTCGCCCTTTGACACATCAATGCCAATAAAAAATTCAAATTCCATATCTTTACCCTGTTTATGTTAGTAAACAGTTAACAGGTTTTAAACCACATCAATTCCTTGCTAATGAGCCTTCGAAACTCTAATTTCTATTTGATGCCACAGTTTAAAACAAGCGGTAAAGGAGTAAATCGACCGGTAGGCCTGCAAGCCTGGAAATGACAATAATGCGCCTTTACCGCTGTTAACTTTATCCACAAAATTCAAGGTTATTAACAAAGAAAAAGAAGCAAAAAGAAAGCTTCAACAATAATAATAACCATCACTATTTTGTTGAAGCTAATCTAAAGGAAATGACAA
>JAMFSA010000094.1 GCA_026225055.1 Mucilaginibacter xinganensis
CAGTTTGTATGGGGGTCGCAAGTAGCTCGTAGGGCTAAAGAAACTGGGACATCAACTACAAGGAAAATATAATGTAGTTGATGTCCCACTCGTATCATTCGTCAATTAACCGACTCCCCGCGAGCTCGCGCTCGCCCGTCGTCTTCTTCTCTTCCCGCCTCACATATGAGGCTGCCTCCCTCGACTTCGTGACACTCGCTGCGCTCGTTGTATTATGGGCGAGTACCGCCCCCCAACTTCGTTGGGTCCCCTAGCATTCCACAACTTCTCCTTCACCTAGAAATATATTCTCATTCTTCCACGCAACTATCTATCTATCTCAACCCCTTCTTTTTTCAAACCCATCCTCATACTCACTTCTCCACACTCTACCTTTTAAAGAACTTTCACAAATCTACATTCAAGCTTCCTTTCTACTCTACACCCACATTCACTCTCACCCTCTTCCCGAGTATATCCTCACCACTCATCCTGCTTACCTAAGCGCCCCCCCTCCATTTGTCCTCTCCACAAATCATCTCCACCTTTTCTTCTCACCTCTCCTCACTTACTCGCTTCCTCTCCTCCAACTCTCCCTCCTTCTTCTGGCTACCTGCCCACCATCATTTCATTATTGACCTAAACACCGACACCACTTCTACAACCGGTTCTACCAAACCGCCATACACTTGACTCCCGTCCCGCACATCACAAATCTCCTTCCATACCCTTCTAGGAAAATACACCTCGTCAATACTCGGACACCACCTGATTTTTCCATCCTCACCAACCAAATCATACTTCCCTTCTCCTTCAATCGATACCCTACGTCCTGCCCCCGCATCATACACTATCCGATGTACTACCACATCATGAAAATTCCAACATTTCCACATCGACACTCCTGCCTTCAAGCAGCTCAACCTCAGTCCACACGACTGCACGTGGTTACACATCTCTTCCGATGTCACATCACAATCCCAAAACGTCAGCTCCATATACTTCTGCTTAAAAGAAAACGGTCTTACGACCACATCTCGTGAATCGACCACTCCCCGGCTCCCTCCTAAGCACCTTCGACAAAACTTCCGCCGTCTCTTGACGCGTTCATCGCTTCTGCTTCATCAGCCTTGCTGCACTCCCTACTCACATCATCCAATCAAAACTTACTCTTTGCCCTTCTCTACCGAATCCGGAATATCTTCCCACTCGTCTTCCAACTCACCCGCGTCTCTCCTCTCCCTCACCGGAATCTGTTGAACAGACATGGCTCCCGCCAATACCACACACAAACAGTAATACAATCTCTTCTCAGAGAGGCAGACAACACTGCCCAATCCAAATGGATTGAACGGATTGAATCCAATTCCAACAAGGGCTCTCGAAGAGAGCTGCCGTATGCAAAAGGTTTCCGAGTAGAAAATGAATGAAAGTGATCGCAAAAGGCTCTCCAGAGAATGTGGGCGGTGCCCCCAATATATAGATGGCCATGCCAGCCCGATGTGGTAAGCGAGCCCCGCTTCACGCGGACGGGTTTACGTGGATGGGCTTACGTAGAAGGATTTACGTGGACGTATGCATGAAGAGCACGTGAGGATTCGGTAAAAGGACGAATCAGAAAGTGGTCCATCAACATGATGGACCACCGGTCCAGTACAAAC
>JAMFSA010000095.1 GCA_026225055.1 Mucilaginibacter xinganensis
ATGGCATGAAGGTATCAGAATTATATTAAGTATTTATGAAGTTATGAGTTAAAATAATAACTCCATAAATACAAAAATATTATGAATTCATTGATATGAGAAATTCTTCGTTAGTTTTTGTTCCCCTGATCTGGGCCTGTAAAAACTCCATTGATTCCTGTGAGTTCATATCAGCCAGGTGGTTACGGAGTATCCATATGCGCTGTAAAGTCTCACGGTCGAGCAACAGATCGTCACGGCGGGTACTTGAAGCAGTGATATCAATAGCAGGGAATATACGTTTGTTAGATAATTTACGATCCAATTGCAGTTCCATGTTACCAGTACCTTTAAACTCTTCAAAGATAACTTCATCCATTTTTGAGCCTGTTTCGGTAAGTGCTGTAGCTATAATAGTTAATGAACCGCCATCTTCAATGTTACGCGCGGCACCAAAAAAGCGTTTAGGTTTATGTAAAGCATTTGCATCAACACCACCTGATAATATTTTACCAGATGCTGGAGCTACTGTATTATATGCACGTGCAAGGCGGGTGATAGAATCCAGCAGGATAACTACATCATGACCGCACTCAACCATACGTTTAGCTTTCTCTAATACGATATTAGCGATTTTTACGTGGCGTTCAGCAGGCTCATCAAATGTTGATGAAACTACCTCTGCGCGTACGCTGCGGGCCATATCGGTAACCTCCTCGGGGCGCTCATCAATTAACAGGATGATCAGGTAAACCTCAGGGTGGTTTTTGGCTATCGCGTTAGCAACATCCTTTAATAACATGGTTTTACCAGTTTTAGGTTGTGCCACGATCAATCCACGTTGACCTTTACCAATAGGCGAGAACAGGTCCATAATACGGGTTGAATAGTTGCCCGCATCGGTAAACAAACTCAGTTTTTCTGATGGAAAAAGCGGTGTTAAGTGATCAAATGGTACACGGTCACGTACTTCGGCAGGTATGCGGCCGTTGATAGATTCAACACGTACCAATGGGAAATATTTTTCACCTTCCTTTGGCGGCCTTATGCTGCCACGCACCGTATCGCCGGTTTTAAGGCCGAACAATTTTATCTGCGATTGCGATACATAAATGTCATCGGGAGAGGTAAGATAATTATAATCAGATGAGCGTAAGAAACCATAGCCATCAGGCATAATTTCCAATACACCTTCGTTTATAATAACATTATCAAAATCGAGGTTTATAGCAGGCTCCTGGTTTTTTGACTGTCCGTTACCAGTATTTTGATTTATACGACGCTCAAATTTTTGCGGACGTGCTGCCTCAGCAGCAACTTCTTCAGTTTTAGGGGCGACTTCATCAGGCTGCCCTTGCTGACTAACAGGCGTTTCAACTTCTGCCGGAGCTTCTGTTTCAGCCTCATCTGCCGGGGCCTCATCATCGGCTATATCAAACAGGTTTGTATCATCAAGCGGCACCTCAATACGTGGGGCAGTGCTGCTTTTAGTTTTTATAGTACGTACCCTTTTACGTGATTTTTCACCGGCATCTGCTGCTGGGGTGTCAGCATTTTCAGATGCGATAGGGGCGTAATTGTTTGCAACAGCACTTTGCTGAGCCCTTGCGGCTTCTATCAAATTTTGCTGTTCAACAATAGCGGTGATAAGCTGTGCTTTTCTAAGTTCGTCAGCTTCAGCGATACCTAAACTTTTTGCAATTTCGCGCAACTCCGAAACGAGTTTGTCGTTCAATTCAATTGTATCAGACATGAGATGGATTATAGTTCAAAAAAGATTTTTATTGTTTATTTGTTTTTCAACGATAAATATGGTGTGTGTTTTTGTTAATCAATAAAATGATACACTGAATATTTATCTGAAAGAAGTTTCCCGCTAACTTTGTTATGCAACACCTAAAACCATGTATATACTTAGTAATAAATAACGTGGAGTTTTAATTGTTTCTTTAGTGCAAGAAAAATTCAAAAGGAAAACGATGCAATTGTAATTAAATTATTTCGAAATACAAACTTTTAAAATAAATATCATTGTTAATTTAACACTTAGATTATTTTTTAGTTTTTTTGACGCTGTAAATAATTAATCTTCCCAGCATGATTTCCCGCCAGCAGTTGATAGACCAGATAAAACAGAAAAGATCATTTTTATGTGTTGGTCTGGATACAGATATTGATAAAATACCATCATTTTTAAAGGCTTACCCCGACCCGATATTTGAATTTAACAAACGTATAATTGATGCTACACATGATCTGTGCGTAGCTTATAAGCCAAATTCCGCTTTTTATGAGGCTTATGGTGTAAAAGGATTACAAAGCTTGATAGCTACCTGGGAATATCTGCCCAAAGATACCCTAAGTATTATTGATGCAAAACGTGGTGATATAGGTAATACATCTGATAAATATGCGAAGGCATTTTTTGATGAAGCCTCGTCAGGGATGGGCTTTGATGCTATTACTGTTACGCCATATATGGGTAATGACAGCGTTACGCCATATTTAAAATATGATAATAAATGGATCATCATCCTGGCGCTGACTTCATCGGTTGGAAGTAAAGATTTCCAGTATTTAACTACCGAAAGCGGCTTTTTATATGAAACCGTAATACAAAAAGCCAATACCTGGGCGGGCGCCGACCGTATTATGTATGTAGTAGGAGCCACTAAAAGTACCGAGTTTACCAATATTCGTAAATATGCTCCCGATAACTTTTTACTGGTACCCGGCGTAGGCGCGCAAGGCGGAAGTTTGGAGGATGTTTGTAAATACGGAATGAACAAGGATTGCGGGCTTATTGTAAATTCATCACGGGCTATATTATATGCCAGCAACGGCGAAGATTTTGCAGATGCGGCAAGAGCCGAGGCTTTAAAGGTGCAGCAGCATATGGAAGTAGAGTTGGGAAAGGCTGGGGTGATATAAGATAAATATATGTCATTGCAAGGAGGAACGACAAAGCAACCTCGTCGCGTTCCATATGCAAGCGACGAGATTGCCACGCTATCGCTCGCAATGACATATAGATATTTAATTAACCGCACTCCCTTCTTCAGCTTCCAATTTCCCTTCAATTGAATCATCAAAAGTTTTTCCTAATACTGCGCCGGCTGCCATTTTTATGAATGCGATGGCATCGCCATGTTTATTATCCCAGTAGTAACCTTGTGTTGGTGATACTTTTATTACTGTAATACGCGGATCATCTTTTCCCTCGGTGAACCATGTTTTTATTATTGGCTCCCAAAGTTCATCAATTTTGGCTTTATCGGTGCTGATTTCGGCTATGCCATAAAGGGTTAAAAATCCCGAATGCGGTGATGCCTGGAATAACAACTGCACCATTGGGTCTGACTGTATATCGGCGTTTTTTTGACTGTCATTAGCGCTCAGGAACCAAAAGTCCCCATTATCGTCAATTTTTTGAAACGACATAGGGCGGGTTGAGAAAGGTAATCCGTTTTTAATGCCGGAACAAAAGAAACATGTTTTAGCGCTTTCGGCTATTTCTTTTGCTTTTGCCCAAGCTTCGGTTCCTTCTAAATTCTTGAAATTATCTTCGGGCTGTTGTTTATTGATGCTGTCCATGGTAGTGGTTTATTGGTGAATGATATACAAATAACCAGTGGAGAGCGCTATTGTGTTGTTGAATTCTACTTTTTTGATAAAATAATAACTTTGGAGAAATTGTGCTTGTCATTTGAAGAACAGAGAGAAATCTTCTTTGATTAGCTTTTACGCTTGTTGAGTCGCGTGCAGTTTTCTCCTCGTACCTCGTTCGAAATGATAATTAGGGTATTAATATTATTTACGCAAATACCACTTTCCGCTCCGGGAAGCGTGTGGCGTAGTTGGATACCATATTCTTTATATAATCATTACCCGGGTAGGGTGTGAGGTGGTTTTTGAGTTGCTGCAGGTTATCTACATCAAAATATTGGGAGATGTAACCCATGCCGTAAAACTGCCCTTTTTCGATCAGGATACAGCTGTTTTCTTCGCCTGTGCGACCTTCGTCGCGGATGGCATAGGTGGGTAATGCCTGCTTTAATTCGTCGATGGCCAGGTTTACTTTTTTGTTGTAATCATCGGGATCTTCATGGCCGGTACAGGCGCATGATGCTTTGGTAGTTCCGGTACATGGTTCGGTGTTGCGTTGTATAAAGCAAAGCTTGGGGCATAGCTCGAAGGTTTCTATTAGCTTAACCAGTAAGCCGTGGCCCTCCAGCAAAGTATTGCAGGTATATAGTGGTGTGTTGTATTTGCGGTGTTTATCAACAGCTAAACGCAGATACCCGCTCTGATCTTCAAAAGCATAGAGCGCATAGGCATGCTCAAAGCGCTTTAATGAGCGGTTATATTTAGGCCAGAGGCGTTTTATTTCAACAGCTTCCAACACAAAGGCAATCAGCTCTGTACCGCATTGCTGGTAGGTGATGTGGCAAATGTTGCGCAGGAACTCCTGTCGCTGTAAGCCGGGATTATTACCTGTAAAATGACTGCTTACCCGTTTCCTGAGGTTTTTGGCTTTGCCTACATAGATCACTTTCCCTTTTTCATCGTGGAAATAATATACGCCTGGCATATGGGGTAATTGTTCCAGATCTTTTTTAGGCAGATGAGGCGGAAGCACCTGTTCTTTCGAGCGTTGTTTTAAAGCCTCAGGGATATGATTACCCTTGTCGCTTTGCAGCAGCAGGGTGAATAATTGTGCGGTTGCTTCTGCATCACCTGCAGCACGGTGGCGGCTTTCATTAGTAATACCCAGGTGATGACAAAGTTTGCCCAGGCTATATGATGGCAGACCTGGGAGTATTTTACGCCCAAGCCTTACGGTACACAGTTTATTGCATTGCAGATCATAACCCGAGGCCAGTAAATGATAGCGCACAAAGGAATGATCGAAATTTACATTGTGGGCTACAAATATTTTACCATTCAAGAGGTGATAAACATCATGTGCCACATCTTCAAAAAGCGGGGCCTCACGTACCATATCATTAGTGATGCCAGTTAACGCGCTGATGTAAATAGGAATATCCCGCTGAGGGTTTACAAGGGTTGAATAGCGCTCAATTACCTTTTTACCATTATGTATACATATAGCAATTTCTGTTATGCCATTGGCGCTGGCATGCCCTCCGGTAGTCTCAATATCAACAATTGCATACATATTCCAAATGTAGATATTTTACTAATTATTTTAGCGTTTGCCGAAAATAATTTTAGCGCTCTTTCCCATTGCGATATACGGCATACTTATAAAGCAAAAGAGCACGGTTATTATAACCGTGCTCTTTTGCTTTATGTAATTAGGCTAACTAATCTCTAATTTATTTCTTCTTAGTATCTGCCAATTGTTTTTGCTTCATCATATCTTCCATACGTGCCTGGAAACCTGATTTTTTCTTTTTAGCGTCTTCAGGTTTCTTTTTGTTTTCCTGGATCTGCGCATGGATCTTCTTGTCATCAACCATAAACCTGATCAGGTATTGTTGCAGGAAGGTTAGCATATTAGCTAAAAAGTAATAGTAGTTCAAGCCTGCCGGGTAGCTGTTCAGCGTAGCCAGGAATATAACCGGTGTAATGTAACCAATGTATTTCATTTGGCCTGTAGCACCCGAGATCTGGTTATTAAAGTAGGTGTAAATCAGCGTTGATATGGTCATCAACAAACACATCAAACTCAAGTGATCGCCTATGAAAGGGATGTGAGGGAAAGTGATTACCGCATCATAGGTTGATAAATCATGCATCCACAGGAAGCTTTGTCCGCGTAGCTCAAACAAGCTTGGGAAAAAGCGGAAGAATGCGAACACTATCGGCATTTGTATCAGCAATGGCAAACAACCGCCCAACGGATTTACCCCGGCCTTTTTATAAAGCTTCAGGTATTCCTGTTGTAAAAGGGTGGGGTTATCTTCACCAACTTTAGCTTTTATCTCGTCCATTTCAGGTTTTAATACCCTCATTTTGGCCATTGATAAGTATGATTTATAAGTAAGCGGCGATAAAACCAGTTTTAATATAACGGTAAGCGCTAATATAATTAAGCCATAGTTCCAGTTAAACTGTTTCAGGAAATCAAATACCGGCAGCGTAGCAAATCTGTTGATAAGTTTTAACGGGCCCGGACCTAAGTTGATCTGTTTTTCCAAGCCATAACCTTCGGCCTGCAGCATGTGGAACTGGTTTGGCTCAAAGTAAAAGCTCATTGGGAAAGTGCCATCAGCGCTTTTTGCAAGCTGCAGATCGGCCTTCATCTGTTTAATATTTACGTGGTCGCTGGTATCGGTAGCAACTGAAATGTTGGTTTTTGCGAAGCCGTTATTAGCCAGAATTACACCAGAGAAAAAGTGCGCTTTAAATGAAACCCATTGCGCTTTGCTATCAGTAATATCTTTCTGATCGTCCTTATTTTCGCTTAGGTAATCAACATTATCATTAAGCGTTTTGTAATACACAGTTGAATAACGACGCTCCAACTCCATGTCCTTTTCCTGTTTTTGCAGGTAGGCGGTCCAGTTGATATTTAATGTGTTACTGTTGGCAACCACATTGTCAAGCCCGGTTGGTTTAATAGTGAAACCTACTTTGTAACCGGTACCATTCAGTGTATACACATAGTCTACATACTGTGTAGCACTATAGTTTAAACGCAGGGTAACCGAGCCTGAATCTTTATCAGCAACGGTAAGCCCGGTTGTAGCTGATGTGAAATATAGGTTGTTGGTATCAAAGTTCTTGTTTTCGGCGGCAAAGCTTACACCGAAGCTGTTTTGGGCGCCATCAAATAAAATGAGCGGCTTGCCATCAAACGTTTTAAAGTTTTTTAACTCAACTGAATATATCCTGCCGCCGTGAGTGGTTAACTTTAAGCGAAGGTCTTTATTTTCAAGTGTGATAAACTTTTCAGTGCCTGCCAATGCTGATCCGAAAGCGCCTTTTAACTGCGCGGAATCAAGCTTTACAGCGGCTTTACTGGTATCAGCCTTAGCTGTTGCGACAGGAGTAACAATTTTACCTGCTTTTTTTAAAGAATCTATATGCTGCTTTTCCTGTTCTTTTTTGATCTCTTGTTTTGATGGTTTTAGCAAATAAAACGAGCCAAAAATTATCAGCATGATCAGGAATAATCCTGTGAACGAATTTCTATCCATTATGTATTCAACAATTACTTATTTCTTGCGGGCGTAAGCCAACGAAGCGGCGACAAAGTTAATAAAAAGTGGGTGAGGATTAGCAACAGTTGATTTTAATTCCGGATGAAATTGCGCGCCTATGAAAAACGGGTGGTTTTTAAGTTCAACTATCTCAACCAGATTGTTTTCCGGGTTGATGCCTGACGGCGTTAAACCGGCGTTTTCGTAGTCTTTCAGATAAGTGTTGTTAAACTCATAACGATGCCTGTGGCGCTCGCTTATGTGCGCTTTGCCATATATCGCGGCAGCTTTACTGTTCTTTTTCAAATCGCATGGATAAGCTCCCAAACGCATAGTACCACCTTTATGAATAACTTTCTTCTGATCTTCCATCATGTTTATCACCGGGAATTCAGTTTCAGGGTTCATTTCGGTACTGTTGGCATCTTTTAAACCTAACACATTACGGCCAAACTCAACAACAGCGCACTGCATACCCAAACAGATCCCGAAGAATGGGATATTGTTTTCGCGTACATAGCGTATTGCCTCAATTTTACCCTCAAAACCACGCTGACCAAATCCTGGTGCAACTAATACACCATGCAGACCTTTAAGGCGTTCAACCGCATTATCAACCGTTAATTGCTCGGAGTGGATGTAGTCAACCCTAACTTTACACTCATTTTTAGCACCCGCGTGTATAAATGATTCAACAATTGATTTATAGGCATCGGGCAATTCAACATATTTACCTACAAGGCCAATCCTTACTTCGGAGGTAGGGTTTTTTAAGCGGCCCAAAAATTCTTTCCAGTTTTCAAGGCTGGGCTCATTTTTATGGGACAGCTTTAATTTTGTTAATACTGTTTTATCTAGTTGCTCTTTCAGCATCAATAATGGCACATCATATATGGTAGACGCGTCAATTGATTCGATAACCGCGTTGATGTTCACATTACAGAACAGGGCTATCTTTTTACGGATATCCATGTTAAGGTGATGCTCGGTACGGCAAACTAAAATATCGGGCTGAATACCATATTCTAACAGCATTTTAACAGAGTGCTGTGTAGGTTTGGTTTTTAACTCACCTGCTGCTGCCAGGAAGGGGATAAGTGTTAAGTGAATAACCAGTGAGTTACTGCTGCCCACTTCCCACCTGAACTGCCTTACAGCCTCAATGTATGGTAATGATTCGATATCACCCACGGTACCACCTAATTCGGTGATCACGATATCATACTCGCCGCTTTCACCCAGTATGCGGATGTTTCTTTTTATTTCGTCTGTTATGTGGGGTACTACCTGTACTGTTTTACCTAAAAAAGCACCTTCACGCTCTTTATTGATCACATTTTGGTAGATACGGCCTGTAGTAATATTATTTGCTTTGGAGGTAGGCCTGTTCAGGAAACGTTCGTAGTGGCCAAGGTCAAGATCGGTTTCGGCACCATCTTCGGTAACATAGCATTCGCCGTGCTCATAAGGGTTAAGCGTTCCGGGATCAATGTTAATGTAGGGATCGAATTTTTGAATAGTTACGCTGTAGCCGCGCGATTGCAAAAGTTTAGCCAGTGAAGCTGAAATAATGCCTTTTCCTAACGACGAAGTAACGCCGCCCGTAACAAAAATATATTTAGTCATAAATTTTTTGTGATTTTAATCCCGGTTTTAGGCCGGAATAAAATGTTTGTGTACGGGATACAAAAGTAACAATTTTTTCAGGTTTTCTGTAATTGTTGAGAAAATAGAATTATGTGCAATAGCTTGCTGAATACGAAGCTATTAACAACAATTACCCAACAAAATTAAAACCGCTTACTTATTATCAGCATTATATTCATACACCGCGCCTTCGGGAAACGAGTACAACATGGTTAATTTATGATTTTGCTGGATGTCTTTTAGGCCGATCAGCTCCGTGTTATTTAAATTATTAAACCAGATAAGATAATAGTGTTTAACTGAATAAAAATGCGCTACTGTATTGGTAAAATAACGGTGTGGCAGTAAGGTTGCCGTAGTGCCGGTAAAGAAATACACAGCCTCGTCCGCATCGGAGTATTTGGGTACATCGGCTTTATATATATCCTTGTGTGTTTTTAAAAAGGTGATGAATTTCGAGGTATTCCAATCATCATCGGTGTAACCAGGTACACCGTAATCACCCTCATCATCATATCGCTGATAATCTTTTGCGCCTACCGAATACTCAAAGGCCAGCATTAGAATTACGAATGGGATAGCATATACCAGCTGTTTTTTTAGCTGTAAGCCATTTAATATATCAGGTACCCAACTGGTGCAGGCTATCAGCAAACAAACAAACATCGGCGACAGCAAACGACTGTTCAATGGCTCAAAGCGCGACACACTGGCAAGCACAGGGATAAAAATACCATAGAACGCGGCGAACATAATAACGATGTTTTCCGTGGTGTTCATCTTGCGGTTGTAAGCCCGCCATGCTAACAAAGCCACCAGCGATAATAATATAATACATGCTATGGCTATAGCATACGGGTAAAAGGTATTAGGTAAGCCCATCCAATCACACATCACGGTCCCTGCATAATACAAGTTTTTGCTTAGCGGAGTTACGGCAGGCTCGCGGGTACCTGTGCTTAGGCCTGTTGAAAGGCGGTTCTTTATCAGGTTTAATACTAATAGTGAAATGGAGGAGAAGCCGAATATCAACACGTGCTGTATCTTTTTACGGATAACAAGCTGATCGTCCAGCAGCATCAGCAAGCCACCAGCGCCTATCAGTGTTACACCTGCATAGCGGGTTATGCAACTTATGGCAACCAACAGACTAAGCAGCCAAAGGCTTTTCATGGTATGCTTTAGCATGTAGTTGCGGTAAACCAGCACAAAGATGACTGTCTCCAGTATAAACAGTGTTTCAGACCATAAATAGGTGTAGATCTCGAGCAAGGCAGGGCTTAGCACCAATGCTATTAATATAAGCCACTTATAAATAAGGGAGTTTGATTTAAATTTTGATACGATATACCCGGCAGTAAATATTACAGCGGCGAATAGTAAACCATTGATATAAGGAGCGGCCGTAACTGTATCAACCCTTGAAATAAATAATACGATACTTAAAAAGAACGGATAAAAAACCGGGAAGAACACCAATGGCGAGCCATTGAACGTTAACAGCGAACCATGCTCATAAATATTACGGGCGGTACTGGCATACATTATTGAATCGGGCGATATGCCGATACCGCTGTATGCTGTATATAGGTGTATAGCATAAAAACCAGCTATTGCTGCTAAAAGTGAATCGAGGTTTTTTAAGTATTTGGGTAAAGCCATGTATAATATTACTTTATCAAATCTAATATCGTACTTATTGGTTGATCGCTGTCAATTAAAATTCCTTTTACCCCTGCGGCGGTGCCTGCTACTACATCGCGTTCCCTGTCGCCAATAAAATAAGATTGAGCAGGGTCAAGGTTATATTTCTCAATTCCTCTTAATAATAAGCCCGGTTTTGGTTTGCGGCAATCGCACTCACCGGTAAAATCAGGGTGATGCGGGCAATAGAACATATCTGTAAACTCAACACCATGCGCAAGGTATTGTTTTCTGAGCTCTCCGTGCATTTTTGCCAGTTCATCTTCGGTATACCAGCCTTTAGCTAAGCCGCCCTGGTTGGTGGCAACTATCAGCAGATAGCCTTTATCCTGCAATGTTTTTAAGGCGTCAAAGTTATCGAGTATATGAAAATCTTCTATCCGGCGAACATAGTCGCCCATTTCCTGGTTCAATACTCCATCGCGATCTAAAAAAACTGCTTTATTTTTTGCTGACATACACCTTATCTATTTGCCGCAAAATTAATATTAATTACCATATTCACTAAAGTTGGTATTAGCCCCGATAATCACCTTGATAATAGATGGGGGCGATGCCCGGTAGTGAATACAATGTAAATTAATTATGCCATTAATGTTAAGTTAATATAGCTAAAAGAGGTGATTGAGGAAACAAATAAAAAGAATAAAATAGTGCAAGTATTCCTAAAAGCGCATTTAAAACCCATCTAATTTGGTATAATTGGGTGGGTTTGGAATAAAATTCTGTTTGATTTTATGATTTTAATTATGATTTTTTCAATAATAAACCCTTTATGTTTATCAAATTCTAAATTATAGCATTTTTAGGAAGTGTAATTTTAAAATAATCCCAAAAATTAAGAAAAAATCGTAATTTTTTTTCATATTTTGTAACTTCGTAATTACACCTAGTTTTAAACGGTTAGTTTTTACGATGAACCAAGATGATAGCCACCAGGGCCTCTATAGGCCAGAATTTGAACACGATTCCTGCGGGACAGGGTTTATAACCAACATTAACGGACATAAGTCGAACAAGATTATTGATAATGCCCTTACCATGCTCGAGAATATGGAGCATAGAGGCGCGTGCGGATGTGACCCTGATAGCGGCGATGGCGCCGGTATACTAATTCAGTTACCCCATGAATTTTTAATGGAAGAATGCTCAAACCTTGAGATGAGCCTGCCTGAACCCGGCGAGTACGGTGTAGGGATGATATTTTTTCCAAAAGATCCTTCAGTTAAGAAAGCCTGCCGTAATGTTATAACCAATGCCATTGAAAAGCTGGGTTTGCATAAATTAGGTTACCGTAAAGTTGCGGTAAACTCATCAGTTATTGGCGAAACCGCCCGTGCTGTTGAGCCTGATTGCGAGCAGCTGTTTATTTTAAGGCCGCACCATATTACTAATACTGATGATTTTGAGCGTAAGCTATATGTATTAAGAAGATATATTAATAAAACCATCACCGAAACCATTAGCGGAGCGGCTGAGTACTTTTATTTTACCTCGCTATCATGCAAAACTATAATCTATAAAGGCCAGCTAACTACTTACCAGCTGCGCAATTATTATGCTGATCTTTCTGATCCGCGTATTGCATCGGGCTTTGCCATGATCCACTCGCGTTTCTCAACCAATACTTTCCCGTCATGGAAATTGGCGCAGCCATTCAGGCTGATCGCTCACAATGGCGAAATCAATACCCTGACAGGTAACCTTAACTGGTTCTACTCAGGCCTTAAATCATACGCTTCATCTTATTTTACCAATGATGAAATGGAGATGTTGTTGCCTGTGATTGATAACAACCAGTCGGATTCAGCGTGTTTGGATAACATCATCGAGATCCTTTTACACTCCGGCCGCTCATTACCACATGTAATGATGATGCTGGTGCCAGAGGCCTGGGATGGCAACGAGCAGATGGACCCGATAAAAAAGGCTTTCTATGAGTTCCACGCTACAATTATGGAACCATGGGATGGCCCCGCTGCCATAACCTTTACCGATGGTAAACTGGTAGGTGCTTTGTTAGACAGGAACGGTTTACGCCCATTACGCTATGTGATCACCAATGATGGCCGCGTAATTGCTGCATCTGAAGCTGGTGTTTTAACTATTGATGAGTCGACAGTTATTAAGAAAGGCCGTTTACAACCAGGCAAAATGTTGTTAATCGATACTGAAAAAGGTAAGATCATCACCGATGATGAAATTAAACATCAGATAGCATCGCGCCAGCCTTATGGCCGTTGGTTAGAGAACTATAAAATTAATTTAGGTGAACTTGCCGAACCACGTTTAGTATTTGCCGATCTGGCACCCGACGCGGTTTTCCGCTACCAACAGGTATTTGGTTATAGCCGTGAGGATATCGATACCATTATTAAGCCAATGGCTATTGATGGTAAAGAGCCGATCGGATCAATGGGTACTGATGTGCCTTTGGCGATATTATCTGATAAACCACAGCATTTATCAAGCTATTTTAAACAATACTTTGCCCAGGTTACCAATCCGCCTATCGACCCAATACGTGAGCGTTTGGTAATGAGCTTGGCTACCTTTATAGGTAACAACGGCAATTTATTGGATGAAGATAAAATGCATTGCCATTGCGTAACGCTGAAACACCCGATATTGAAAAATCATCAGTTAGAAAAACTGAGAAGTATTGATACCGGCATGTTCCACGCTAAAACGCTGCAAACCTACTTTAAGGCTGATGGCCTGCCGGGTTCAATGCAAAAAGGTATTGAGCGTGTGTGCCGTTATGCAGAGGATGCCGTTGATGATGGTTTCGAGGTATTGATCTTATCAGACCGTGCTATCGATTCAGAGCATGCGCCTATCCCGTCGTTACTGGCTGTATCTGCCGTGCATCACCACCTGATCAAAAAAGGCCGCCGTGGTTCTGTAGGTCTGGTTGTTGAAGCAGGCGACGTTTGGGAAGTACACCACTTTGCTTGTTTACTGGCATTTGGCGCTACGGCTATTAACCCGTACCTGGCACTATCAACCATTCAAACTGTTAAGAGAGATGGCAGCTTAGAAACCAGCCTTGATGAAAAATACTTATTAAAGAACTACGTAAAATCTGTAAATGATGGCTTGCTGAAGATCTTCTCAAAAATGGGGATCTCCACACTGCAATCATACCATGGTTCACAGATCTTCGAGATATTAGGATTGAACAAGGATGTTGTTAGCAAATACTTCTGCGGGGCAGTAACCCGTATTGAAGGTTTGGGCCTTGATGAAATTGCCCGCGAATCACTTTGTAAACACAAAATAGGCTTTGGCAGCTCAAATACGGAGAGCCATTTATTGCCTGAAGGTGGTATTTACCAATGGAAACGCCGCGGCGAAGCGCATTTGTTTAACCCAACAACTGTACATTTATTACAGCATGCAACCCGCAGTAACGATTACAATGTGTATAAAAACTATGCACGCGTAATTAACGAGCAGGGCGAAAAGCACTTCACTATCCGTGGCTTGCTTGACTTTACGCATCACCGCGAGGCTATCAACATAGATGAGGTTGAACCGGCTGAAAACATCATGAAACGCTTTGCAACAGGCGCCATGTCATTCGGGTCTATCTCGCATGAGGCACACAGCACTATGGCAATTGCCATGAACCGTATAGGCGGTAAAAGCAATACCGGCGAGGGTGGTGAGGATGAAATGCGCTATATAAAAATGGCTAATGGCGATTCAATGCGCTCGGCTATTAAGCAAGTGGCGTCAGCACGTTTCGGGGTAACTTCAAACTACCTTACTAATGCTGATGAGCTGCAGATCAAGATGGCGCAGGGTGCAAAACCGGGCGAAGGCGGTCAGCTGCCGGGCCATAAGGTGGATGACTGGATCGCAAAAACCCGTCACTCAACACCGGGTGTAGGTTTGATATCGCCGCCGCCGCACCACGATATTTATTCAATCGAGGATTTGGCGCAATTAATATTCGACCTTAAAAATGCTAACCGTGCCGCACGTATCAATGTTAAGTTGGTATCAAAAGCAGGGGTAGGTACTATAGCAGCTGGTGTTGCAAAAGCACATGCCGATGTTATCCTGATCGCCGGATATGACGGTGGTACAGGTGCATCGCCAATAAGCTCTGTAAAACATGCAGGCTTACCATGGGAGCTTGGTTTATCTGAAGCACACCAAACACTGGTACGCAACAAACTGCGCAGCCGTGTGGTATTACAAACAGATGGCCAGTTAAAAACTGGTCGCGATTTGGCTATTGCAGCATTATTAGGCGCGGAAGAATGGGGTGTTGCAACTGCGGCCCTTGTAGCAGGCGGCTGTATCATGATGCGTAAATGTCACTTAAATACTTGCCCGGTAGGTGTTGCCACCCAGGATCCTGAAT
This sequence comes from Mucilaginibacter xinganensis, assembly GCA_026225055.1. Taxonomy (GTDB): domain Bacteria; phylum Bacteroidota; class Bacteroidia; order Sphingobacteriales; family Sphingobacteriaceae; genus Mucilaginibacter; species Mucilaginibacter xinganensis_A. Next base: position 14,875 of record JAMFSA010000095.1, read on the forward strand.
TAAGGAAACTATTCTCAGGCAAACCTGAGCACGTAGTAAACCTGTTCCGCTTTATGGCTGAGGAATTACGCGAGATAATGGCTGAATTAGGTTTCCGTACCATTAATGAAATGGTTGGCCGTGTTCAGTTCCTGAAAGTTAAAGACAACCTGCAAAACTGGAAAGCTAAAAAGATCGATCTTTCAGGCTTATTGCATCCGGTAACTAATGCCAAAGGTTTAACATTATATAACAGCGAAAAACAGGATCATGGTATGGATGAGATCCTCGACTGGAAATTGTGGGAAGCTGCAAAACCTGCGCTTGAGGATAAAACACCGGTATTTGCGAGCTATGATGTGAAAAACACCGATCGCACACTAGGTACTTTACTTTCAAACGAGATCTCAAAGATCTATGGTTCAGCAGGCTTGCCTGATAATACCATCAATATTAAATTCAAAGGTTCAGCCGGACAAAGTTTCGGCGCATTCACCACCAAAGGTATTGCCTTTGAACTGGAAGGCGAAGCCAATGACTATGTAGGTAAGGGATTATCCGGTGCACAACTGGCTATCTATCCGTCAGAAAAAGCAACTTTCACACCAGAGGATAACATCATCATTGGTAACGTTGCACTTTATGGCGCAACATCGGGTGAAGTATTTATAGGTGGTATGGCCGGCGAGCGTTTTGCCGTACGTAACTCAGGTGCAACTACAGTTGTTGAGGGTATAGGCGATCACGGTTGCGAGTACATGACCGGAGGCCGCGCGCTGATATTAGGAAAAACAGGCAGAAACTTTGCTGCAGGTATGAGCGGTGGTATTGCATGGGTTTATAACCCTGATAATACGTTCGCTGAAAACTGTAACATGGAAATGGTCGACCTTGATCCACTATCAATTAAAGACGAGGAGGAGATCCTTTCATTATTGCGCAAGCACATACAATTAACAGGCAGTAAAGTAGCTCAGGAGCTGTTGAACAACTGGAATAAAGTATCTACGCAATTTGTTAAGGTATATCCAAAAGAGTATAAAAAAGTTTTAGAAAAATTACAATATCAAACTGTAAGCTAAGAATGGGAAAAGTAACAGGATTCCAGGAGTTTAATAGGGAACTCCCTGAAAAAGTATCACCTGCAGAACGTGTTAAAAATTATAATGAGTTTGTTGGGCTATATTCTGATGAGAAATTAAACCAGCAATCTGCAAGGTGTATGAACTGCGGCATTCCGTTCTGTCATTCAGGCTGCCCGCTGGGTAACATCATCCCTGAGTTTAACGATGCCGTTTATCGTAAAAACTGGGAAGAAGCTTACCAGATATTATCATCAACCAATAACTTTCCGGAGTTTACCGGCAGAATTTGCCCTGCTCCGTGCGAGTCGGCCTGTGTGCTGGGTATAAACAAACCGGCAGTTGCCATTGAGGAAATTGAAAAGCATATTATTGAAATAGCTTACGCTAACAACCTGGTTAAACCAACAGCACCTGTTATTAAAACAGGTAAAAAGGTTGCGGTTATAGGCTCTGGTCCGGCCGGACTGGCTGCCGCTGCGCAATTAAGCAAAGCAGGCCACGCGGTTACCGTTTACGAACGCGACGATAAAGCAGGTGGTTTATTACGTTACGGGATCCCTGATTTTAAGCTGGAAAAATGGATCATCGACCGCCGTATACAGGTAATGGAAGAGGATGGCGTTGAGTTTAAATATAATGTGGAAGTAGGTAAAGATCTTTCAGCCGATGAAGTATTGCGCAGCCATGATGCGGTGGTATTGAGCGGTGGTTCAACCATTCCGCGTGATTTACCTATGCCGGGCAGGGAGTTGAAAGGTATCCATTTCGCGATGGACTTTTTGAAACAGCAAAACAAACGTGTTGGCGACAGCAAATTTGATACAGAAGATATTTTTGCAACAGGCAAAGATGTAGTAGTAATTGGTGGCGGTGATACCGGCTCTGATTGCGTGGGTACATCAAACCGCCAGGGTGCAGCATCGGTTAAACAGTTTGAGGTGATGTTTAGGCCGCCTGAGGCACGTACGCAACACATGCCATGGCCAACATTCCCAATGGTGTTAAAGGTTACCAGCTCGCATGAGGAAGGTGCCGATCGTTATTGGGGTATCAACACAAAAGAGTTTTTAGGTGATGCCGATGGCAACTTAAGGGCTATTAAAGTAACCGACGTTAACTGGGAACTTGATGTACTGGGTCGCCCGGTAAAATTCACTGAAGTTGAAGGTTCTGAGCGTGAGATACCTTGCCAAAGGGTTTTCCTGGCGATGGGTTTCTTACATCCGCAGCATGAAGGTTTGCTTAAAAAATTAGGCGTTGACCTTGATGTGCGCAAAAACGTAAATGCTAATGATGTTACTTACCGTACCAACGTAAGTAAAGTGTTTTCAGCAGGCGATATGCGCAGGGGACAATCACTGGTAGTTTGGGCGATATCCGAAGGCCGTGAATGTGCCCGTAAAGTAGATGAGTTCCTGATGGGGCACTCTACCTTAGAAAGCAAGGACGCTGTAAATATGTTCGAACAGGTTTTTTAAGCCCCTAACTCCTAAAAGGAAGAATAATACGCAGCCTTTATTAACCAATCATATCAAGCCGGATGTATGTCCGGCTTTTTTGTTGAATAAATTATTTATAGAAAACTTTGTACCTTACCTTAAAATTGAAACCCTAAATAATTAATTGCAATACCATATAATGGGAAGAAAGAAATCAATTAGTAATATACCTTCTTATGATGAATTAATAGTTCCTACTGTTAAAGCCTTAATAAAATTAGGCGGCTCAGGGACTATAGAGGAAATTAACAATAAGGTGTATGAGATAACAATGATGCCGGAAAGTATAATTCAAATTCCACATGGAGAAGAAGGCACAATTAATGAGGTTGAATACCGTCTTGCATGGAGTAGAACATATCTTAAAAAGTTTGGGTTATTAGAAAATTCTTCCAGAGGCATTTGGGCTTTATCTAAATCTGATATAGATGTTTCAAAGCTTAATCATATAGAAATAGTTAAGACTGTAAGAGATCAAAATAGAGATACTCAAACTAAAGTCAAAAGCAAAATAACTATCGGTGATGTTGAAAATGAAATTGAACAAGAGGTCTATAACTCGGAAGAATGGAAAGAACAATTACTAAATATATTATATAAAATTACACCAGCCGCATTTGAAAGATTAGCACAAAGACTTTTACGTGAAAGTGGCTTTTTTCAAGTTGAAGTAACGGGAAAAGTAGGAGACGGGGGTATTGATGGAAAGGGTATTGTTCGAGTAAGTGGACTATTAAGTTTTCATGTTATCTTTCAATGTAAACGTTATAAAGGATCAGTTACTCCAAGCCAAATAAGAGATTTTAGAGGAGCTATGCAAGGACGTGCAGACAAGGGGCTTGTAATAACTACGGGAACATTTACGAGAGAAGCAATTAAAGAGGCAACAAGAGATGGGGCGCCACCGATTGATCTTATAGATGGTGAATTGCTTTGCGATAAATTAAAAGAGCTTAAACTAGGTGTAGATACTCAATTAACTGAAACTGTAAGTATAAAAAATGAATGGTTTGGTAATTTATAAAGAATGAAACTTACGAAGTTTTTAAAACTTCGTAAGTTTTGTGCCGCTTCTTATTTCTCCAGATATTCCTTCAGCGAGGTTCCTGTAATATATGTCCAGCCTTTGGAGAAGCTTTCTTTTGAAAAATCTTTATTGTCTTGCGGGAAGGTTTCGAGGCCTGTGTGGGTGAGTTTTAAATGCGTTTTGTCACCCTCATCAAATAATTCCCAGGTTACATACGTTTCGCCCGGGTAATCTTGATATACCCAGCTATGAGTAAGTTTTTTGCCTGGAATAACTTCAGTCACTTCGCAAAGGTGGATATAAGTTTTTTCTTTTGAACCGCCCTCGAAAGTGAATTTAAAACCGATTTCAGGTTTAAAATCTTTTAGTGTGAAGTACCATTCCTTCATCTTGTTATGATCAGTTAATGCCGACCACACTTTGCCGATTGGGGCGTTATAGGTTTGTTCAATTACAAATGGTTGTGTACTCATAATATTCTATCTAACTATCTTCGAGAAAAAATCCCACAAAACAATACCTGCGGATACTACGATATTAAAAGAATGCTTGGTGCCAAACTGTGGGATCTCGATACAGGCGTCAATCTTTTGCATTACCTCGTCGCTTACGCCGTTTACCTCGTTGCCAAAAATAAGCGCGTATTTTTCATCCCCGGCAGGGTTAAAATCATTTAACATGATACTGTTTTGGGCCTGTTCAATAGCAATGATTTGATAACCCCCATTACGCAAATGTTCAACGGCTTGCAGCGTATCCTCAAAATATAGCCAGTTTATGGATTGTGTGGCACCGAGCGCAGTTTTTTCAATTTCACGATGAGGGGGCTGGGCGGTAATACCGCAAAGGCAGATCTGCTCAACCGCGAAGCCATCAGATGTGCGAAATATGGAGCCAATGTTATGCATACTCCGCACATTGTCCAACACAACCGCAACCGGAAGTTTCTTCTGCGCCTTAAATTCATCAACCGAGGCGCGGTTCAGTTCATCCAGCTTTAACTTTTTATAGTCGTTGGTTATCGGATCGTTAGTCATTTGCAGTATTATTTGGCAATAAAGCGGCAAATATACCTAATCCTGATGCTTTATGCCCTTATTGCTGATTCTTCCTTCAATAAACCAACACCATCGCCAATTAATGAGCTGTAAACAGAAGGGGCGTAACCAATTTTTTGGGTGTAATATTCAGTTACCTCTTTTGCAAATTTCTCGAATGATGATTCCTTAACCAATGCTATGGCACAGCCGCCAAATCCGGCACCCGTCATACGTGCACCGGCAACATCGGGGTTAGTTTTGCTGTATTCTACAACAGTATCCAGTTCTATGCCGCTCACTTCGTACAAGTCGCGCAGCGAATTATGCGAGGCATACATCAAACGACCAAATTCTGCCAGGTTATTATTTGAAAGTGCAACACCGGCTAATTTAACACGGTCGTTTTCTTTAACAACATGTTCCGCGCGTTTTTTAACTATCGCGTCGGTAATTAAATGCTCATATTTCTCAAACGTTGCGGTGTCAATATCGCAAAGGTTATTGATATCTAGCTCCTGCTGCAAGACTTTTAAAGCAGCCTGGCATTCCAACACACGTTCATTATATTTTGATTCAGCCAGTTTACGTGGTTTATTGGTGTTGATGATGGCTAAGATATGATCGCCCAGGTTGCTGTCAACAGCCTGATAATCGAGTGTATCACAGTTCAGTATCAGCGCCTTGTTCTTTTCGCCGAAGGCAACCGCAAACTGGTCCATAATGCCGCTGTTTAAGCCTATAAAGTTGTTTTCAACTGATTTTGACAGTTTTACAAGATCAAGTTTAGAGTAATCGCACTCAAAAAGATCATTCAACGCAAATGCTGTAACCACTTCAATTGATGCTGATGAGGAAAGGCCTGAGCCGATAGGGATGTTACCGAAATACAGAAAATCCAATCCTTTTAATTGTTTGCTATCCTTAACAAAATGTTGGATCACTCCTAAAGGATAATTATACCATCCTTTACCTTCTTTTATATAATCGTTTTGTAATGTTATCTCGAATTGCTCGTCAAAATTCAGGCTTCTGAAACGGAAAACGTTTTCATTATTAGCTGATATTAATAAATATGTGCCTAAAGTTACTGCGCATGGCATTACAAGGCCGCCATTATAATCAATATGTTCACCGATTAGGTTCACCCTGCCTGGTGAAAAATAGGCATGTTCGGCTTGTTTTTGGTAGATTTTTTTAAACTCTATTTGTAGGAAATCTCTCATTGGTTTATAAAATTCAGAATCGGATAATTGCAAATATATAGGTTATAAAATATAAAATGTAAAAAATACAGTTTTAATTTATGGGAGTAATTATCAAGTAAACAGAAGCTGTTTTTTGCTTGTTATAAAGCGGATAGAACATAAAATCAATTACTTTAGCATTATGAATCAATATATTGTTACGGGTTATGATTATACCGATGACGGGGCTTTAAAGCGCCGTATGGATGTTAGGCCGCACCATTTGGATGGAGCAAAAGACCTGAAAGAGAAAGGCAATTATGTAATTGGGGGAGCCCTGTTAAATGAAGAAGGTAAAATGATGGGTTCGGTTATGATCCTTCAGTTTGCGAACGAAGAAGAACTGGAAGCCTGGAAACAAAATGAGCCCTACATCACCCAAAAAATATGGGAATCAGTGGATGTAAAGCCATTCAAAGTAGCAGCCGTTTAATCGGTCTGAATTTATAAAACAAGGCTCCGGGAATTGCTCCCTGCGCCTTGTTCATTGGTTCATAGGTGTTCGGAAGGTTAAAGAAAGGGTCATGCTGAGGCACTCGAAGCATGTGGGCAAAGGCCTTTACGCTTACCCTTCGAGTGCCTCAGGGTGACCCTGCGCTCAATATTTGTAATAAAATAAATCTTCCGCACACCTATGTTTCATTGTTATAGATATTAGTGCCTTATTTTTACGCCTGTTGCCAGGTCGATAGTATAAACGGTGCCATTTAATGTTAATGTTGCCGCGTTGCCACCATTAAATACCAATATCCCATTATAACTAAATGACCCGGTTTTTGTTGAGGTACCTGATACGTTAATGGTTGCTGTACCACTTTTAATAATATGCTGTGGCTTGGTAAGTACAAGGTCTGTTGCTACCACATCCACACTGTTGCTGCCTGCGTCTGTTTTAGTTTGATAAGTGCCTGTACGTTTGTATTCGCCGCTTAAACCCAGTGTGGTTGAAGTTTTTCCTAAGCCCGAAAGTGTGAAATTTGAACTCCCTGAATTTGCTGAGGATAGGCTTGGGCCGGTAAAACTACCGCTGTATGATGATACTGCAGTTACGCTTCCGCTGAAAGTGCTGCTGTTCGGGTTGCAGTTTAAACTGTAAGTATATTTTGCGGAATAGTTATATGATGGCACCTGGCCGGTTGGTGTTTTACGGGTGATGCTATCGGTCCAGATGGTGCCGCATAGGGTGTCGACACTTATTTTTACCTGTGCTTCAACCGAAGCATCACTTATGGTATTAAAAGCGCCGTCGGTATTAACAGCAAGAGATGTTGTTACGAGGTCGGCTGCCTGATCGGTTGGAGCGGTATCCGAATTTACTGTACCTTTTGTACAGCTCAATGCTCCCAATATCAGGAGCGATAGTATAGATAGTTTGAATGTTTTCATATCAAAATAATGAGTTTAGTGGTTCATAATATCCTGATATGATCATATAAAATGCGAAAGGTTTAATTTGTATGTAATTTATTTTCACACAATTAAACCTTTCGCTTTAATAATTCAGAAAGAAAATGCTTATCCGGCTATCTTATCCAGGTGCTGCATGTCATCTGCAGTAAGCTCAACGCTAACCGCTTTGTGGTTTTCTTCAAGGTGTTTTACGCTTGATGTACCCGGGATAAGCAGGATATTATCACTATGGTGTAATAACCAGCTTAATGCGGTTTGATAAACAGTAGCGCCGTGTTTATCGGCTACTTCTTTCAGTTTTTCCTGACTGGCAACATTAGCCGCGTTAAGCGGGAACCATGGAATAAAGGCTATATTCTGCTCTTTTGTGTATTGCAAAACAGGTTCCCATTTACGATTGTCGACACTGTACATGTTTTGTACCGATACCACCTCAAAAAACTGCTGCGCTTTTTTAATCTCATCCACACTAACTTCTGATAAACCGATGTGTTTGATCTTGCCTTCCTGCTGCGCTTTTTGCAGGAACTCAAAAGTTTTTTCGGCAGGTACCTTTGGGTCGATGCGGTGTAATTGGTAAAGATCTATCTGATCCAGTTGTAAGCGTTTTAAACTACCTTCCAACGCGGTTTTTAAATGATCAGGATGTCCGTTCACCGGCCATTGATCAGGGCCGGTACGCTCCAGGCCTCCTTTGGTCGCAATTACCAGTCCGCTGGCATAGGGGTGAAGCGCTTCGGCTATCAATTCTTCTGATACATACGGGCCGTAGCTATCAGCTGTATCAATAAAATTAACGCCTAATTCAACGGCGCGTTTTAATACCCGGATAGCCTCATCTTTATCGCTTGGCGGGCCCCAAATGCCTTTGCCTGTAATGCGCATTGCGCCATAACCCAAACGGTTAACGGTAAGATCGCCACCGATGGTGAACGTTGGCTGATATGAAATTGATGTGTTTGCCATGGTTATAATTATTGATTTACTATTTAACCCAATTGTAGCGTATTTGTTCGGTAACAAATCAATAGCAGTGTCAATTTAATAAGCCGGATCGGTATATCAAATAATGGTATATTGGCATAAAAATAAATCAATTTATGGACGGGCAAAATTTTGCTAATCATCACCGTTATGCAAAAGGATATCACTTTTTACTCAGCGGTTTAATATTAATTGGGGCAATTGCATCAGTAGTAAATGTTATAACACATTCGCCAAATGACGGTGGTTATATGAGCGATATACTTATTGCTTTGCTGTTTATCTGCACGGCATTAATATTTGTGTTTATGCGTCAGTTTCCGCTAAAGGCGCAGGACAGGGCGATCCGCGCTGAAGAAGGCCTGCGTTATTTTATACTCACCCGTAAACCTATCGACAGCCGCATAACCATAGGCCAAATTGCCGCGCTGCGTTTTGCACCCGATGATGAATTACTGCCATTGGTTGACAGGGCCGTAGCTGAAAACCTATCGCCAACAGATATTAAAAAGGCGATTAAAAACTGGAAAAGCGATATCCATCGCGTATAATATCTTAATTGTTTGATGAAGCCAGATAAACGCGATTTTGATGCTGTAATTGTTGGTTCAGGCCCGAACGGACTTGCTGCTGCTATACTATTGCAGCAAAAAGGGTTATCAGTTTTAATAGTAGAAGGAAAAAATGAGATAGGTGGAGGACTACGTTCGGCGGAACTTACTTTGCCGGGTTTTACACATGATATTTGCTCGGCCATACATCCGCTCGCAGCTGGATCGCCGTTTTTTAAAACACTCCCGCTGGCCGATCATGGGCTGGAGTATATCTATCCTGAAATATCGGGCGCTCATCCATTTGATGATGGTACGGCAGCCATACTTAAAAAATCTGTTGAAGAAACTGCACACCTGCTTGGTGCCGATGAACGGTCATATATAAACCTGATGCAGCCGGTGGTTAACGACTGGCCCTTAATAGCACCAGATGTGCTGGGTCCACTGCATTTTCCAAAACATCCGCTGGCTATGGCCCGGTTTGGAATGCCGGCCCTAACATCTGCTGCTTATCTCGCAAATCGGTTTGATACCGAAAAAGCAAAGGGGCTACTGGCAGGCATGGCAGCACATTCCATGCAGCCCTTAACCAATGTAGCCACATCAGCCATCGCGCTGGTATTAATGGCATCGGGGCATTTGCAGGGCTGGCCTATACCAAAAGGCGGGTCAAAAAGTATAGCTAATGCGCTAGCTGCTTATTTTGTATCGATAGGCGGAAAGATTGAAACTGATCTTTATGTACTATCGCTGGAGCAATTGCCATCATCACATGCTGTATTATTTGATATATCGCCAAGGCAATTATTACAGATAGCAGGGCATAAGTTTTCATCACTATATAAGTGGCAACTGGAACGTTACCGATACGGCATGGGCGTTTTTAAGGTAGATTGGGCGCTTGATGCACCCATACCATTTACTGCTGCCGAATGTACACAGGCGGGTACCGTTCACATAGGAAATACTATGCGTGAGATAGCCTATACCGAGCAACAAACATGGAGCGGCCGCCACCCCGAAAAACCATTTGTATTACTTGCCCAGCAAAGTTTGTTCGATAGCACACGTGCACCATCTGGTAAACATACCGTGTGGGCTTATTGCCATGTACCAAATGGCTCAACCGTGGATATGACAACCGCTATCGAAAATCAAATAGAACGCTTTGCCCCAGGTTTTAAAGAAAGAATATTGGCTAAACATACCATGAACACCGCACAGGTTGAGGAATACAATCCCAATTACATCGGCGGCGATATCAATTGTGGTGTAATTGATATTGGCCAGTTGTTTACCCGGCCTGCTTTGCGATGGTCGCCATATAAAACATCGGCAAAAGGTATTTACCTGTGTTCGGCAGCCACGCCGCCGGGAGGAGGAGTGCATGGCATGTGTGGGTATTATGCTGCGAAAAGGGTTTTGAAAGACTTGTTTGATCATTAGTCATTCGCTGCACTTGTCATTATGCTGCGCGTCATTGAGTCATTTCGCTGCGCTTGTCATTGGATCATTCGCCATTGAAATAAACAATTTCACAAATATTTATTATTTTCGGTTCTATGGATAAAGGACGTTTAGAGGCTTTCAGCGATGGGGTGATAGCTATTATCATAACTATTATGGTGCTGGAGCTTAAAGTGCCTCACGGCGATAGTGTGCAGGAATTGAAACCGCTTATCCCTGTATTTATAAGTTACCTGCTTAGCTTTATATACGTAGGCATTTATTGGAACAATCATCACCATATGTTCCAGGTGGTAAAATCAGTGAACGGGGCTGTGCTTTGGGCCAATATGCATTTATTGTTCTGGATGTCACTCGTTCCGTTTGTTACCGCGTGGATGGGCGAGAACAACTTCACCAAATGGCCCACTATATTCTATGGCATATCATTAATTATGAGCGGGGTAGCCTATCGCATACTGGTTATAGTGTTAACAAGGCACGAAGGCGAAAATTCTATGCTGGCGGATGCAGTTGGCAGCGATTTTAAGGGCAGGATATCTGTTGTGATCTACGCAATTGCTATCGCTCTGGCATGGGTAAATCCCTGTATCAGTTTTGTATTGTATGGCGCTGTGGCATGCATGTGGTTTATCCCCGACAGGAGGATAGAGAAAAAGGTTATTGGAGAAGAAAATAATCGGTATTTGTAGATCTTTGATCATTCATCTTGTTCATAAAACCTAAACTTCTTATCTGCAAAAAAGTCTGCGAAATTGGCTGCTTCCTTATGCCAAAACCCGGTTAAACGCCATTTTAAGCGCTGTATTATCCATTTTTAATTCATTAACACATTATTTAACACTTAACATTTATTAACAATTTAATCAGGGGATATTTTGAAATATCTATAGTTTCCCCCCGTTTAGCTTGCTCACTTAAACAATATACATATGAGAAAATTAATGATTCTAACCGCTGCGTTTTTATTTGTAATGCAGATCTCAAAAGCACAAACTGAAAAAGGCGATCAATCACTGGGAATTAATTTGGGGTATACGGCTCAGCAAGTTACTAATGCTAACACAAACCCTCTTGTTAATCCCATATCAAACACCACTTATCAATACAAAAATTTTAGTGCCGGGCCCAATTACAGTTATTTTATTGCTGATAAGCTGGACATAGGCGCTGCCTTGTCATATGGGACATCATCGTCGACTAGTACGGATGGTGTTGATGTTTCAAAGCAAACTACGAAAGATTATAGTGCCGCAATTTTTGTAAGGAAGTATTTTATGTACCATGATAAAATAGGTTTCCGTATGGGGCCGCAGTTCGGTTATACCGGCGGTACTAATAAGCTAACGTATAGTCAACAGCCTGCAGCCGATAATCAAAATAGTACCAGTAATGGTTATACAGCAGCTTTTAAACTTGATTTTGTGTACTATCCTGCTAAGAATATCGGTCTTTCAGCTACCATCGCTAATTTGGAATATGATCATACAAAAGATAACAACCACAACATGGGGAGTGGGACTACTGACAATCTGAATTTAGATTTCATAAATAACGGGCTTAATCTGTCGGTGTTCTACGTTTTCGGTAATAAGTAACATTAACCTAAACCTTGTTGCCAGCCGGTGAAGTAGAAATACTTTACCGGTTTTTATTTTATTGATAGCGCCACCTCCTCAAATCTTTTAGCAATAGCCTCAAAAGAAAGATTTGCCCTGAAATACTCCAGCGAAGTTTTTTGTTTTTCGGCGATGTTGATTTGTTGTGTTTCAATTAATGCTGATAATAATGCTGCCTCATTTCCTGCCTCGTAAAGTAATCCACACCGACCATTATCTGTTATCATCCTGAATGAATTAATATCGGTTACCAACGGCATACACCCGCACGACATGGCTTCGCAAACTGCCGTACCGCTACCCTCATAATAGGAGCCTGAAATAATAATATCAGCGCTATTGAACCAGTATTGCAGATCGCTGTGTGGTACCTTACCTATTAGTTTGATGGCTTCCCCATTAGGTGATGATTTAAGTTCGACTTTTACTTGAGGCAACAACTCATCAGTATGATAGATCATATATAAACGCGCATCAGCTTGTATATTAACATACTGCAAAAATGCTTTTACAACTGTTAAAGGTGCTTTGTTGTCATTAAGTCGGCCTACCCATAAAAATGCTGGTGCACCGGTAATACCAGCTTTTTGAAAGGCCTCAGTTTTGTACATTGGTGTAAATACCGACGATACTTCCATTACCTCATGTATTTTGTTAACCGATGCAAGGTTGCCTTGTTCAACCCATTCCGCACCCATATTATGTGAGGCGAACAGGTAAGCATCGGTAAACTTATCGGCCAGTTTTTGCAGGCGTTTTTTTATCCCGGTAAAAGGCTTTTCAGCATGGTTTTGTATGATGATCTTTGTTTCTTTTTTAAGGAATAATCGCAGCTGCATTACCTGCAACGGGAAATGCAAGCCTTGTATCACTACTACGTCCGGGTTAAGCTGTCTAATAAAGCGGTGCGATTCAAGAGGAAATAAACTATGGGAAAAGCGTTTGAAATAATACCGCACGCCGTTTTTTACATGTTCGCCCTCATAATCAATCTGCTCAATGCTTATTATCTGGTGGTTTTTTGCTAATTCGTCCAATATCCCGGTATAAAAGCTAATTCTGCTTAACCATTCAACCGGGTCGATAAATTCAGGGGTGTAAACATAGCTGGCAAAAATAAATTTCATCTATAACGAATGACGAGTATTGTAGAACTATGGTTGCCCCGACAAACTTATTAAGCTAAACTCGCCGGAACGGTGAATGAAAATTCAGTACCTACATTCTGTTCGGTAGTTACCCAGATATGGCCGTTACATTTTTCAACCAGGTCCTTACAAAACATAAGGCCCATGCCTGTTCCCGACTCATTGTTAGTGCCGGTTTTGCTGTCGATCTTGCTTTTAAAAAGTTTTGCCAGTTGTAGTGGTGGGATACCTATCCCGGTATCTTTTATCCTGATCAATATATTTTGCTCGTCATCGGGCGAGGCGTATATCTCCACGGTATCATTCTTTTTTGAGAATTTGATGGCATTCGTGATCAAATTGCGGATCACAATCCGTATAGAGTTAGGGTCGGCGGTAGCCATCAGGGAGTGGGGTACATGATCAATAAGCGTTATCCCTTTTAAAGCGGCCTGGTCCTGGTAGTGGTCTATTTCATAAGCAACTATCTCTTTTAATGAGAAGCTTTTTACCGAACTCTCAAAATTCTCCATCTGGCTATTCATCCAGAATAAAAGAGTATCTAAAAAGTCTGATGTATATTCAAGATTCTTTAGTACAGTAGGGATCATTTCAACCAGTTCTTTATGGCTGATAGTATTGTCCTGTAACAAGTAGAATAGCCCGCGCAAGGTGCTGAGCGGGGCACGAAGATCATGCGCTAATACCGATATAAGCCTGTCTTTTAATAAATTAAGTTCATTTAATTTGTGCGCCTGTTCATCAATATTGGCTTTTTGCTGCAATACTTCGCGGTTGCGGTCTGCCAGCATTTCATTTATTCTTTTTTGTTTTTGTTTCTGCCTGTAATAAACAACAGATGTAACTATCATCGCCAATGTGATAATGATAAAGATGGTATTCAGCAGGCGCTGATCATGTATTTTTTGCTGAAACAACAGATCCCGAACGCGCTGTTGTTGTTCCATCTGGCGTTCTTTGGCTGCAAAATTCAGTTCGTAATTATAGGAGGTGAGCTTTTGAATACTTTCATTGTCCTTTAACTGGTTTTTCAGGGCTATATATTGGTTCAATAAAATATACGCCTGCTGATATTGCCCTAAGCCCGCCAAAGTTTTATTGAGCTGCAACGCGGCATTGGCACGCACTGATAAATTGCGCAGCTTTAAAGCAAGGGACTGACCCTCTACGGCATACTTATAGGCATTTTTATAATCCTTTTGCATATTATATATCGTTGCCAACCCTATTGAAGCATATGCCTGGTTATAAACAAACTTGTATTTTTCTGCCAGCTGCAACGCTGTATCAAGATAGCTGACACCTAATTTTGCCTGGTTTTTATCGGCATAACATAAACCCAGATCGGCATAAACAGAACTTAAACCATCAATATCATTTTGTTTTTTGGCGATAGTTAATGCTTTATTTAAATAGACAATGGCATTATCGTATGATGACTGGGCCAGTAACACTTCACCAATATTTTCATTCATGGTGCTAATTCCCTGTAAATCGTTTTCATGCTGAATAATATTGAGGGCCTTTTTGTAATATTCGAGCGCGTTGGGATAAACGCCCATGTTTTGCAGCACAACACCTATATCATTATATATTTCACCAGAAAGGATGGTAGAGTGGTTTTTAATAGCGATGAAGAGGGCTTTATAATAAAAATCGAGCGCGCTTGATAACTGGCCCATGGAATAATAAACACTGCCGATGTTTTTATAGGTATCGGTTAATCCATCATCGTCATTGATATTTTTGTTTGCCTTTATTGCTAAGTTAAGGTAATTGAAAGCCAGGTTATAATTAGCTAATAAAGTATACATGCGGCCGTAGGAAATATAGCAAGCGCTTAATCCTTTATAATCATGCAGGTTTTTATAAATAGCGGTTGCCTGGTCAAGATCTTGCCGCGCCTGTTCGGTTTTGCCGTTAAAATAATTTACGTGCCCTGTTTGTAGTAAGCCTCGTGCTATACCGGCGCTGTAATTTATTTTTTTAGATAACTCAATACTTTTTTTAGCATAAAGGTAAGCGCTGTCGGGATTGGTGCGGAAATAGCCCTCAGCTAATTTATTCAAACGATTTATAGTGGCAGTATCGGCTATGTTATTGTTGGCTGATGAACGTAAGCTATCAGTATTATCAATGCCATTGTTACTGAACGCTTTAAAAAATGTTAGACAAACAATAAGGATTGTTAACGTAAAGGAAAAATTAAATTTTATATATAAGTTATTGTTTAACACGCTCGTTTTCTATATATGTCTATTATACGTATTTTTTAACTAATAATGTTTGGTTTGATCAATATTTTAAATATAAATTAATAAGAACAAGAAACTATTGTTGTTTAATAGTTAATTTATGAGAAGGTAATTTATTGAGTGATAGATTACCCGGCCCTGGCTTAGTATTATATTTAACAATGATAATTTTCATAAATCGCTATCGCTTAATTTGAAAATATATTCTTTACCTTTCAACTTTGTAAGTCCAAGCCTTTTTACATGCTGAAACCTATATTTTCAACCTGTTGTAATATTGGTGCCCGGTTTAATTCATATTCCTTATCGAAAAAATGGAATTTGATGATCCGGGTTTTATTTTTTTTAATGCTCCCATCAACTTTAAGTTATGCCGATGGCAGCAAAGAGCTGAATGCGAGCGGCGGTTACAGAGCATATCTTTTTTCAAGTACTACAGGTAATTCGTCCTTTCCATTCCCCACACTAGGTACCATGCAAGTGTATGTTAAAGCAGGCGAAACCATTAATTTAGGCTCAAGCGCGCAGGGGATAGGGGCCGGCACAATTAACCTTACAGCGCCTGACGGCACAACTTATACCAGCGGCAGTTCAGCAAGCATCGGGCTTATTGCCAATCGCAGCCAGGAAGTAGCGGGGCCGTTGCCTAATTCGGGCGGCTATACGCCATTTACAGTTATTGTTCCTGCAGGTCAGGATGGCATATGGGAAGTTGATTTTATATCGCAAAGCAATGGTGTCGACCTTGATTTTAACCCGACTCCTGTAGCCTCAAACGCCAACTGGACCCAACCCAGCGGCATCTATATTGCCGCTTTTGATGTGTCGGTACGCAATACGGCGAATACAGCATTTATCCCCGGCAGGGTATATACCAATGTATTTTCGGGTATATTGGGTACGTTTAACGTAGGTTTTAACGCCATTTTAAACATATTGACTAAAGATGGTTATCAATATACCTTCAATAACAACGGGCAGGCCGGTAACGGCTTTACCTTTTTTGTGAATAACAAAGGTTTCAGAAATGCTAATAGCTCGGCATCTTACCAAAGTGTGGATGATATCAGCGATCCCGATGTGCAGGATCCCCGTGGTGATGACTCTGAGACTGATGTAACCCATAAAATTTTCTTCAATAAACCTGCTGCTGATATGCCCGTCACGGCAAACAGTCCGCGCGGGACTACATGGCTGTTAAACACACCCGTAAGCCCAACTATAAGTGATGTTACTTTTACCGGAGAAGAAGGGACATTAGGCAGAGCTGGAACCAATCCATTAGGAGGGAATTTTAATTTTACTACAAGCGGTAATGGCACTTATTCAATAGTTATAGATGTAAATAAGAATGGCCTATACACTGATCCTATAGACCGCACATTGACAGGTACAGCCACCATGGGCGCAAATGCTGTTTACTGGGACGGCCTTGATGGCGCAGGGAATAAAGTACCGGCAGATACACTTGCAGGATATAAGGCAAATATCACCATAGCAACAACCGCAGGTGAGGTGCATTTTCCCTTTTTTGATGTTGAGCGGAATGTAAATGGTATTCAGCTAACCCGAACCAACGGAAGTAACGCACCCGATAATATCATTTACTGGGATGATACACCCATAACCGTAGTGGGCACGCCCCCCAATCCGATAAAAAATTTAACAGGTATTAGCAGCCTGGTAAATGGCCATAAATGGGGCACCGCCACGGCTGACCCGCAGAATGATGCCGACTTTGGCAATAATAAGGGAATTGATACCTGGGCATATATAAAAAGTACACCAATTACAAGTTCGGTTGGCTTTAAGCTGATGGAAGCTGATCTGGAAATCGATAGTATAACCTCGGTAGCAGGCTGCGCGGGCCAGCAGGTGATCTACACTGTCACCGTAAAAAATAATGGCCCGGATGATGTTACCGGGGCTAAGTTTAGTTTTGCTTATCCGGATAGTGTTAGTAATATTTCGGTTAGCAGTGCAGCAACTACAGGTATTTCATCAGTTTCGGGCGGTGCTATTGCAGCGAATGTTTATACTGCTAATATTGATTTGGCTAACGGCGCGATCAGAACATTTACTATTACAGGGAAAATAGCTAAATACACCACAGGAAGCCTTATGGTAACAGCAAGTATATTAAGGCCTGCTGATGTTACAGACCCCGATGCTACTAATCCGGATGCTGCCCCTCCAACCGATCCGGTAAATGAATGTAACGCCCAGCCATCGGGCATAGGCTGTAATAACATAAAAACCAGCAGCACCAATTTTGTGCCAGTACCCAATGCCGGGCCCGATCAGATCGTATTTCAATTTGTTAATTCTACCATTACTGCCATAGGCTTAGGAACGTGGACAGAAGCCACCAGCGACTTGGTTTTAGGTAATATTGCCAGTCCGGCAAGTTCATCAACCGAAATAACGGGACTGAATACGGTTGGGGTTTATCATTTCATCTATACTAACCCCAACGGCTGTGCCGATACGGTGGCGCTTAATGTGATCGCAACCAATACGGTTATCCCCAATATTTTCACCCCGAATAATGACGGTAAGAATGATGTTTTTAAAATAGCAGGGCTGGAGAGTTATAAAGGTTCGCAGCTGATCATTTTTAACCGGTGGGGTAATGAAGTTTATCGCGCTGATAATTATTTAAACGACTGGAATGGCAGCAACCTCGCCGAGGGAACTTATTATTATTTGCTGAACAGGCGTGAGCATAATGGCAGTATTACCACATTTAAGGGTTGGGTATTTTTAAAACGGAGTAAATGATGAAGCGCCTTAAACTATATACATTGTTAATTGCGATGGCTTCATTTACCATAAATGCCACGGCACAGCAAACCATACAGTTTAGCCAGTATATGTTTAATGGACTGGCGCTAAACCCTGCCTATGCGGGTTATAAGGAGGATGTTACGCTTAACCTGAGCAGCCGCATACAATGGGTAGGTATTAATGATGCGCCGCAAACAAGCACGGTATCAGTTGATGGTGTGGTGAATAGCGATAACAAAAATGTGGGTTTAGGGTTGATCGCAACGCTCGACCAGCTTGGGCCGGAGAGCAATACCTCTATCTATGCAAATTATGCCTATAGGCTGCGACTGGGTGCTTTAGATACCAAGCGCCTATGTTTCGGCCTCGGTTTTGGTGGAGAGCAGTACAGCCTGGATGGGTCTAAATTCATAGCTACGGATGCCGGTGACGGCAGTATCCCGACTGGCAGCATTAGTAAGTTTACGCCCGATTTTCGTTTTGGGGTATATTATTATACGCCGAGCATATACTTTGGGGCATCGGTGTTTAATTTGTTATCGGGTACGTTTAACAGCCTGGTTGATAACCCCGAGATCATTAAACCTGTGCGCACACTTTATTTAACGGGAGGTACGATGGTACAGTTGTCGGACGATATCGATCTGAAACCATCATTTATGGTAAAGGAAGATTTTAAAGGCCCAACTAATGTGGATTTGACTGCTTACCTGGCATTTAACAGGCGGATCTGGCTTGGCGCGTCATACCGTACAGGAGTTTCTGTGTTGAACAGTAATCTACAAAGCGATTTGAGTGAGCAGGATGCCGTGGCGGCTATCTGCCAGCTTTATATCAGTGAGCATTTCAGGATAGGTTATGCCTATGATTTTACGGTGAGTAAACTGGCCAGTTATCAGAATGGTACGCATGAGATCTCGGTAAGTATAACTTTCCCGGGTAAAAAACAACGTGTGGTTAGTCCACGATATTTTTAACAGATGAAGCGATTAGTATTCATAGGCATTTGGCTTATCGCACTGGCAAAATATGCCGGTGCTCAGGAACAGCTCAACATAAAACAGCAGGCCGATAAGCTGTACGAGCGCTATGAATATTTTAAAAGCCTGAACCTGTATTTAAAGATCGCTGAGAAGAAGAAAACAGATGTACAGCTTATGGAACGCATTGCGGATTGTTACCGCCAGATAAACGATTATGATGATGCCGAAGAATGGTATGCAAAAGCGGTAGATCAGCCCAAGGCAAACAAACCAGACCATTATTATTATGCGGAAGTGCTATTGCGGAATCAAAAGTTTGACAGAGCAAAAGAGCAATATGAAATCTTTTATGCTGATGATGCCCAGGAGTTGGCTTTGAAGCTTTCCAACTGTGATTCAGCAGCGGCATGGATGAAGCAACCGGCGCGGTATATCATTAAAAATATATCAAACCTAAATACTCAATACTCCGACTGGGGGCTAACATACGATGGTAAAACAGGTCTAATTTTCACTTCTGACAAAATCAACGGAGACGATGCAGACCAACGCACAGGCAATAATTGGTTTAAATTATATCATACCAATATAAAAGGGGATGAGATTAGAGATATGACATTATCAAACCAATCGTCCGAGAAATTTGATAACTCTTACCACGCCGGGCCATTGGCATTAAATGTGGCAGGGGATACCGCTTATGTTACCATTACTACTGAAATTCCGGCTAAGAAAATTGAGATGGACAAGAAAATAAGTTCTCAAAACCTATATACCCGTCGCTTACAACTGGGCATGGCTAAAAAAATGAATGATGCTTGGGTAATCTTTGGTATGTTCCCTTATAATAATATTCAAAAATATTCTATCGGCAGTGCCACTTTATCAAAGGATGGCAGGGTGATCTACTTTTCATCGGACATGCCGGGTGGAGAGGGTAAAACGGATCTCTGGTATTGCGAAAAACAATCAGACGGCACCTGGGGCAAGCCCATAAACTGCGGCAAAATCATTAATACGAAGGATGAAGATGCGTTCCCCTATATTGCTGATGATGGTACTATATACTACTCATCAAAGGGTTTAGTGGGCATGGGCGGCTATGATATTTATAGTGCCAAAGGCGACAAGGCCAATTGGAGCATACCGCAGAACCTGAAATATCCCATAAACACCACCAGCGATGATTTTTACTTCATCACACACAATGGTTCAAATGGTTATTTCTCATCCAACCGGAATGGAGGAAAAGGTAGTGATGATATTTATAGTTTCGCCATTAAGCCTGATAGTGCGCCCTCAAAACCAATCGCTAAAATCAGCCTCGAAAGTCCAACTCGACTCACACCGGGCTTGATATTAAAAACTATTTATTACGACCTGGATAAATCAGCTATCCGTCCGGACGCGGCACTTGAACTGGATAAGCTGGCGTTACTCTTAAACCAAAATTCATCACTAAAAATAGAAATTGCTTCTTATACAGATTCCCGCGCATCATCGGAGTATAATCTCACTTTATCCCAGCGCAGGGCAAAAGCTGCTATGGACTATTTAGTTGAAAAAGGCATTTCCGCTTACCGGTTAACTATAAAATGGTATGGGAAAACGAACCTCGTAAATAATTGCGCTGATGGAGTTGAATGTACTGAAGCAGAGCATCAGTTGAACCGGCGGACGGAATTTAGTATAATTAAATAGCCCTAAAACTTAGCTAACTAAGCTTCAGGGCTATGCTTGAAATAAAACTATTTGGTATAAACAGTCTCAATAGCATTGCCAACTTCATGGCCCGCTACGGCTTTAAAATCAAAGCCAAGCAGGTTTGAAATAGTTTGCGCCAGTTGCTTATGATAGGTGGTAGTTTGGGTGTTAACCTCGCCTTTTGGAGCGCTATCAGGGCCGATAACGGCAAACCATGTTTGCTCAGAACCCACAACATCACTGCCATGATCGCGCCATTTATCCAGCGGTATTTCGCCACGACCATGGTCACAGGTGATGATCAGGGTAGTGTTATCTTTATATTGAGGGTCTGATTGCAGGTAGTCCCATAATTCTTTTATAAAACCATCTTCCTGGTTCGCCCTATCTAAATAAAACTTGTACATGCCTGCGTGGGCCATATCGTCTGTTTCATCAAACGCTATGTATAACACCCTTGGCTTGTATTGCTTTAAATACTGCTTGCCAAATTCATAAGTTAAAAAGTCAATCCGGGTAGAATCGCCTAAATAATATGGTGCTTCATGCTGTATTTCGTTTAGATACTTTAAGCGTTCGCTGGCATCGGGGGAAGTAAAATCCATATATCCGGCATTGATAAATAAACCCGAGCGTTTCCCATTCAATATTTGCGGGAATCTTTCCCATGATGAGAAGATAGCAACCTTATTCTCAAACCCTTTTTGTTTATTTATAAACTCCAGCACATTCATGTTAGGGTTGGTGATAGGGTCATTGGTATTCATCCTAACATCCGGAAAACCGGTAAAAATTTCATTATAACCAGGGTACGAGAAATGGTAAGGGTTTGCAACCTCATCTTTATTACCCAGATCCCTGTTACCATATAACTGCCCCTGTTTTTCAAGTACTGACCAAAAGAATGGCATCAATAATTTACGACGTTCCTGTGGTGTTGCCGCCCAGTACTTTTTGCGTACTTCATCCTTATCTTCGGTGTAATTAGCATTAATAAGGGCTGAATCAGCGCCCCTATATAATTCCTGCCAGCGGAAACCATCCAACGTTATAATAATTACATTTTTAGTTTTGTGATTTTGGGCATATAGGCCTGTGCAAACAATGCACATCGCCATAAATAATAAGGTTAACTTTTTCATAAAGATTTCTTTTTACAACAAAAGCGGAGAAATCTCCGCTTTTGTAATGTATAGTGTGTTAATAAATGCTTATTTCAATATCCACATAATACCATTAATATCATCATTGCCACCATATTGGTTAGCTAATGCTGTGTTGTAATTAGTAGTATTCGCGGTACGCTCACTTGCAGGATATTGGAAACGTTGTGCTATACGCTGACCGTTATCAGTACCCGGGCCTGTAGTAAAGGTAGGCACACCGGTACGGCGATAGGTAAAGTACGACTCCAAACCTGAGTGACGGAATAATGCCAGGTATTTCTGTTGTAATATCTGGGTTAAACCAGTTGCGCCACCTGCATATTTTACACCAGCCTGGTTATAATAGGTACTCCAGTTAGTGTTAATGGTGTAAGCATCATAATTACCTAACACGGTAACACTTGTTGATCCCGGGCGATAAAAATACGCTGTAAATGAACCGGTAGCCGGGATGCTGTATGATGCCATTGAAGCCTGTATACCTGCCTCATAATATGTTTCTGCATTGCCGGTGGTCCAGCCGCGGTTTATAGCTTCGGCTATGTTAAACTGTAACTCTGCATAACCAATTTGTATGCTTGGCTCACCTGTATAAGTTGAGTAGTAACGTTTACGGTTCAGGAATGAATAACGCTGTAAACCCGCCTGACTGTACATTACACCAAGGTCTAATCCCGGGTCGGCACCAACGAATGATTTAAAATCAGTCGGGCTTTGTTTCAGGGTATCAACCAGGTATCTTGCCGGTTCAGCCGTTACAAACACACGCGGATCCTGTAACTTGGTAAGCAAGCTAATATAGGTTGCAGATGTATTTTGCCTTGAACCGCTTTGACCAAAGTTATCCGGTGTTTGCGGATAGTAGTTTGTTGGGCTTACAAATACATATTGCAGGTTATCATCAGCACTTTGCATCAACGGGTATTTTGTTGGGTTGGTAACAACGCTGTTGAACTGTGATGCAACATTCAAGTCCGGATCAGATGCCTGTTTGCTTAGTTCTAACAGTAACCTTAACCTGAAAGTATTTACCACTTTTTGCCATTCAACCAGGTTATTACCAAAATAAATATCGCCACCTAAAGTTGCACCTAAGCCTGTACCACCAACTGATGGGTTTGCTATTAATTGGGTCATATCAGCATTAGCGCTTTCAAGCCATGCTAAACATTGTACCATTACTGCCTTTTGCGTATCATAAGCAGGGGTAAGGTTAGTAACGCCTTTCAATGCCTGGGTCATCGGGATATCACCTCTTTCCAAACTCATTTTGCTGAAGAAATAGGCCCTGAAAAATTTACCCATTGCCTCATAAGGGTTGATAGCTGCACCGCCTGCTGAAGCAGCAACGGTTTCCATTTGTACCACGTTGTTTAGCGTGGTATAGTAATCAGCACCGCTATCAAAATCATAAGTGTTGTTACCGTAGTAGTTATAGTTATAAATGTAATACTGGCTCCAGATCTCAGCTTTATTTGATGCTGATGGATACACCATGCTGCCTTGTGTGCTGCTGGTTGTACCGCCATCAGGCAGATCGGGCAAGTTGGTTAATACACCGTTCATCAGCAATGCTGCCGGTACGCTGGTTGGGTTGTTATTGTTTTGGGTTAATTCCTCAAAACTTTTTTTACAACTGGTTAGTGCCATTAACGATAGTGCCGGCACCAGTAAATATATTTTAAATGTCTTTTTCATGGTCATTATCTAATTTAGGTTAGAATGAAAGTTTTAGGTCAAGGCCGTAGCTGCGTACTGTTGGTGATTGCAAAACAGAAGTAGCTTGCGGGCTGTTATATTGGTCCAGATCCACATCTTTAAACCTTGCATCTTTGTAGAAGTACAATAGGTTGCGGCCAAATAATGATGCTGATGCACGTTGGATGAAAGTATGTGCTAACCAATCTTTAGGGAAATCGTAAGCTACAGTTACCTCGCGCAGTTTTGCATAAGTTTTGCTCATTAAGTTAGCTTCGTCAGTATTGTAATACTGGCTTACGTATTCCTGTACAAAAGCTGTTTGTGTATTTGGAGCAAACTGTAATTGGTTGTAGTTAAGAATTGCACCTGTTTTTGAATCGTAGTTTGGAGCAACACCGTTTGAGATAACAACACCCGGACCTACATATGAACCGTTATAACCTTTTTTACCAAAGTTTACCCAATCCTGGTAGCGGGCAGCACCAAGTGCACCTTCGGCGGTTTCAGCGTTAGCACCACCAACCATGGTCTTTTTGTGCATGTAATCAACCATAACACCACCTACTGAACCATCAAACTGGAATCCAAAAGTAATCTGTTTGTAACGGAAGCTGTTGTAAATGCTCCACTGGTAGTTAGCATTTAAGTGGCCCAGGAACTGATCAACAGGGTTTACTAATGGTTCACCATTTGAACCGTTAACTATCTGGCCTTGTTTATTGCGTACGAAAGCTGAGCCATAAAAGTTATCTATACGCTCACCTTTGGTAAAGTAACCATTGTTGTAAGCATATGAAGTTTGACCGGCAGGCAACTCATCAAATGTTTGTTTGTAGGTTGATACGTTAACCAAAACATTCCAGCTGAAATCTTTTGATTTAACCGGGTTGCCATTTAATGAAGCTTCGTAACCAGTTTTTTTAGTTTTTAAAGCGTTTATATATTCAGTATTATAGCCGGTTGCGGTTGAAACGGTACTTGGTAACACTTCAGGTCCGTCAACATATTGGAAAGCGGTAGCGCTTAATCCTAAACGGTTCTTTAAGAATTTAATATCGAAACCTTCTTCGTAGTTAACACGGGTTGAGGTAACCAGGTTATTAGCATATATACTAGTTGATGAATAACCTGCAGTTTGGCTGTTATAGGGCTTACTTACTGAGTAAGTAGGGTTCAATGAATAATTAGGGCCGTTATAAGGTGAAAGATAAGTTGCACCATAATCCAATGGATTATCATATAATGACGGACCTGTACTGCCGCCAAAGGCTGTAATAGAGCTATATGGTGCAGGGCCAATGGTTGGGCTGGTTTCATCGGTACGTACGTTTGAGTATGATGCGCGTACTTTTAAGAATGAAATAGCATCAGGCAGTTTAACGTAATCAGAAATTACTGAAGCTGCTGATAAGCTTGGATAATAATAAGTAGTTGGCATAGCGAAGGCTGATGATTTATCAACCCTGCCTGTGCTTGATATGGTCAGGAAGTTGCCGAATGTAGCATCTAATGAGTAAAAAGCACTTAACACACGCATTTGTGAGCTAAAGCTAGTAGCCTGTAAAGGGTTTTCAGAGTTACTGAATGAGTATACTCCCGGTACGTTCAGGTAATCGGTAGATACCCAGCTTGAGTTATAGCTGAAGTTACGCAGGTTGCCACCTACTAAACCGCTAAGGTTTACAAATTTCTTAACTGTGTAGTTATAGTTTAACAATAACTCGGTGTTGTTATCGAACAGGTCACGACGATCTTCGCGATAATCACCCATGTTACCTTCACGGCCGTAAGGGTGTGCCGAATATGGCATATCCTCTGTACGTAAAATGTTATAGGTATCAATAGCACTACGTAAGGTTACGTTCAGGTTGTTATCAATTTTAAAGTTTCCTGATAAGTAACCATAAGTATCATTTTTGTAGTGACCGCGTTTCCAGTCCTGAACCATAAACCATGGGTTATGGTAACGGGTGTATTCTTCAAATTCTGATTGTACACCAACTTTACCTGGCTGCCATACAGCTTTTATTATCGGTTGGTTAACACTCCAGTCAGCACCTGTCCATATAGCCAGATCATAGATCAAACTGTTCGGGCCGTAACTAACGTCAGGGAACTGATCAGTAGTTTGCCTGTTGAAATCGATATTCGCCTCAACAGTAAAACGTGAATCTATTGGGTGGAATGACGCATATAAGTTAGCGTTAGCAATATCCAAATAGTTATCAGGGATATAGCTTTGCTGATGTTGTTGCGAAGCTGAGAAACGGATGTTGTAAGTATCACCAACCGCGCTTAAAGCAACTTCGTTATTGGTTTGATACCCAGTTTGTAAAAAGTTAGCTAAGTTGTTGGCACCACGGGCAGTCCATGGAGTTGCCTGGCGTACGCCATTAACTACAGGGCTATCAAACTGAGGGATCAGCTGACCAGCGAAATATGGGCCCCAGATATCATAATCACTATCCACACCGCCTGGTGCGCCACCTTTACCATCAACAAATTCATAAAACTCGTTTTCACCTGGTCCAAATGAGTGCTGTACACGAGGGAAAGCCAAGAATCCTTTGTTAAGAATGGTGCTGCTGTTCAGATCAACAGTAAAACCCTTTTTGTTTTTGTCGCCTTTTTTGGTAGTAATTAATATAGCTCCGTTTGCCGCACGGCTACCGTATAATGCAGCAGCAGCAGGGCCTTTTAATACGGTATAAGTTTCAATATCATCGGGGCTGATGTTGAAAGTGTCTGTGTTGATAGGGAAACCATCCACAACATATAAGGTAACGGCATCGCCCCTTATTAATACGTTAGGTGTACCTAATAACTCGGCTGATGCGCCAACTGATAAACCTGCAACTTTACCTGCTAAACCTGTGATAGGGTTAGGGTCACGTGCTGTAGTTAAAGCCTCGCCATCAACTGTTTGGGTAGCGTAACCAATACGTTTTACGTCTTTCTTAACGTTTAACGCGGTTACTACCACTTCGTTTAATGCTTTGGCACCGCCTTGCATGCTAACGTTAATAACAGTTTGGTTACCAACTAATACTTCTTTTTTTTCATAGCCAATAAAGCTGAAAACCAAAGTCTGGTCGCTGTTGGCTTTAACTTCGAAACGGCCGTCGATATCGGTAACTGTACCTTTTTGGCCGCCTTTGATTATTACGCTAACACCCGGCAGCGGCAGTTTATTTTCATCGGTCACAATACCACCGACCTTTGTTTGCCCAAAGCCGATGGCTGGGATAAGAAGCAATAACAGTGCTGTTATTGCAATCTTTAATTGCTGGTAAATTTGTTTCATTTGCTGTTTTTAATTAAGGAATAATGAGATTGTTTCATGCAGCAATACTAAACTTAGTTTATTATTTGTAAACTAAGTTAGTATTACCGTATGGTCAATATTGTGTGTAGAGAATGTTAAGCAGGTAGATTTGTGGTAACGGAGGTGTTACAATCTGCTTACAATAAATTAATCTTCGGAGCGTCTAAGACTAATTATTCCTGTTTAAGTGCTTAATAGCTAAAGCTTTAATGTGTTCTACATTGTCAACCGGGATATCCATCTCTTTAGCCTTATCATCCCAGTACCTTAATTTAATGATTAACTCAGCATCAGGGTTCGCTTCAAAAGCCTGTGCTTCTTCTGCGCTCATTACTCCGCCCTGAAATTCCAGTGTAGTTTTACTGGCAGGCGATAATTTATCATAATATTCAGGGTATTTATAGGTAAGGTAGCGCTTGGCAACCACATGGCTTTCAACCAGGCTGGCCAGGCGTTCAGAGAAACCAAGCTCACGCAAAAAATCAGCACCTAATTTTTCATGATCCACATTACCCATGCCGTCCATACTTTCCACTTCGTCATGCGGAGCGCATAAGTGACCAATATCATGAAAGAATGCGGCAAGCACCACTTCATCGTCATGGCCTTCAGCCTCAGCAAGCGCTGCAGCTTGCGACATATGTTCTAATTGTGAAACCGGTTCACCTATATAATCTTCATCACCGTATTGTTTATACAGCGAAAAAACTTTATCAACAATACCTTCAATATTTGATAGTGGCATAAAAATGGATTTTAGCAAATGAAAGTTTTTAAAATTAGTTAATTGTTAATTTTTTATGATATTGCGTTTAAACTTTGTTTAGCCTGATTAAACAATATCGCCAATTAAAATTTAACTATTCTTAACGAAATTCAAGTTTGCAAAAAGTTTACTAATAATAACTTTGTTGCGTTAATACAACCTAAATGGAAGAAGATACCCTAATACAGATCAGTAATCATATAAAAGACAAACGCCGCGAAAAAAATATTACTGTACAGGAACTGGCCTTACGTGCCAATGTAAGTAAAGGCCTTATTTCACAGATAGAGAACAGCCGTACCATTCCATCTTTAATGGTATTAATAGATATTATTA
Organism: Mucilaginibacter xinganensis; assembly: GCA_026225055.1. Lineage (GTDB taxonomy): Bacteria > Bacteroidota > Bacteroidia > Sphingobacteriales > Sphingobacteriaceae > Mucilaginibacter > Mucilaginibacter xinganensis_A. The sequence goes on from JAMFSA010000095.1 coordinate 42,954, forward strand.
AGGCGCTGGATATCGACCTGAATGAATTTTTTAAGGATATCCATACCAAAAGCAACCTCCCGCCTATATTAGTTAAGCGCAAAGCGGATTATGAGCATTTTGAGAAGGAGCATGCCATCGGGTTTCATTACCAGCGCATATTTACACAGGTGATCAGCCAGTCAACCGTTGATATTGTAATATTAGAGCTTGAACCCGGCGCTGAAAGGCCAATGGTAGAAACTGAGGCTTTTGAATATAAATATGTTTTATCAGGCGAAATAGTTTATCAGTTTAATGAGGAGAGTATCACTTTATCACAAGGTGACTCCTTGCTGTTTGACGGTAGGATATCACATACACCGCAAAATCTTACCTCACAAACGGCTACCATATTAGTGGTCTATTTTTTTGAAGAGAAGAAATAATTCCAATGCCTGAATTGTTACAGTAACAGTTGCTAATTCTGCCTTTTGATTAATTAATTTTATCTTAATATTAATTTAGTTTGATATTAATAAACTAAGTTTAGTATTGCTGAACATTATTTAATCTTTTTATGGCTATAAAATTAGTTGTTTTCGACATTGCCGGTACCACCGTTAAGGATAATCACGAAGTAAGTAAAGCTTTTCAATCAGCTTTAAAAAAATATAATTACCATGTTGAGGTAAGTACTATTGACCCTTTAATGGGCTATGAGAAAACTTTAGCAATAAAACAGATCCTGCGCTCTGTTGAGCTCGAAAAAAATATAACTGAAGAGTTGGTTGGCAAAATACATCGTGCTTTTGTTGAGCAGATGATAAAATATTACAGTACGTCGCCCGATATTGAAGCATTGCCAAATGTGGAGGAAACTTTCGCTGCTTTACATGAGCAGGGTGTACTTGTAGGCATTAACACAGGTTTCTCAAAAGATATTGCTGAAACGGTGATCAACCGACTGAACTGGAAAGAAAAAGGCTTAATAGACTTTTTAGTAGGATCGGATGAAGTAGAGTTAGGTCGCCCGCACCCGTACATGATTCAAAAAATGATGCGTGAAGGCGGGATTCTGCGCGGGGAAGAAGTGGCTAAAGTAGGTGATACTGAAGTTGATGTTCGCGAGGGCCAAAATGCAGGTTGTAAATATGTAATTGGTGTAACCACCGGCATTTTTACGCGCGACGAGCTGGAAGCCTATAAACCAACCCACATAATTAATAATATAGCACAGGTTATTGATATCATCAATCAATAATTATGAAATTGACCGATAACCTGCGGGCAAAAGTTGCCAAATGGCCATACGGGGTGATCTCGTTATTGGCTGCTATCTCATCATTCGGGGCATATACATGTATGTATGCCTTTCGTAAAGGGTTTTCAGCAGGCACTTATAGCAACTTACAGTATTTTCATATCGATTATAAAGTTTGGCTGGTAATTGCTCAGATCATTGGCTATACCATGAGCAAATTTTATGGTATAAAGTTTATTTCAGAATTGAAACCCGGTCAAAGGGCTAAAAGTATATTGGTTTTAATAGGCGTGGCATGGTTGGCATTGTTCTTTTTCGCTATTGTTCCTGCGCCTTACAATATCATATTCCTGTTTATAAATGGATTCCCGCTGGGCTTAATTTGGGGTCTGGTTTTTGGGTATCTCGAAGGCCGCAAATCAACCGAATTTATGGCGGCAGTGTTATCCATCAGCCTCATTTTCGCTTCGGGCTTTGTTAAAACTGTAGCTCGCACTTTAATGGCTTCATTCCATGTAAGTGAATACCAGATGCCATTTTTAACCGGGGCATTATTTGTATTGCCACTACTGTTATTTGTATTCTGTTTGGAGCTGATGCCTCCACCAACCGAAGAAGATGTTAAGCTGCGTACCAAGCGTTTACCAATGGACGCTGCTGAGCGCAAAAACTTTTTACAGCGTTTTTTACCGGGCATTGTCCTTACACTGATCATCTATGTGTTACTGACCATTATGCGCGATGTAAGGGATAATTTCGAGGTGGAGATCTGGTCGAGTTTAGGGGTAAAAGACAATACCATTTTTACCAAGATAGATAGTATAATTTCTATCATCGTATTGGTGGGCATGAGTTTGCTTATACTGGTTAAAAATAATCTTAAAGCATTCAGCATTATACATTATATGATCATCGCTGGTTGTTTGCTGATAGGGGGATCCACCATCTTATTCGCGCTAAATGCAATTAATGCCATGACCTGGATGACATTGGCGGGCCTTGGCTTATACTTTGGCTATGTGCCATACAACGCTGTGTTTTTTGAACGGATGCTGGCATCTTATCACTTTAAGGGCAATGTTGGCTTCCTGATATATGTGGCTGATTCAATGGGCTATTTGGGTAGCGTAAGCGTTTTGCTCATTAAAGAATTTGGCAGACCCAACATTAGCTGGGGCGCATTTTTTAAGGAAGGTGTGATGACGGTAGCCGTTGTAGGCGGTATTTGCGCAGTATTATCATTGATCTATTTTTTAAACATGGCACGCGGCAAAGGCAAAAATAAGCCAGCCGATAGCCTTAATATAGTAACAGTATGAAACAGCCATCGGCAATAGTAATTGGAGCTGGTATTGTGGGTTTGGCAACAGCCCGTGCCTTAGCCACAAGAGGTTATAAAGTAACAATATTTGAACGTAACGAACGCGCGGTAGGTGCATCCATCCGTAATTTTGGAATGATATGGCCCATAGGGCAGGCAACCGGCCCGCTGTTTGAGCGCGCCATGCTATCGCGCAGCATATGGAAAGAGATCTGTACCGAAGCCAACATCTGGCACGATGAAGTAGGCTCATTGCATCTCGCTTATCATGATGATGAGCTGCAGGTAATAAAAGAATATGTAGAAGTAAATCATTCGCACCGCGATTGTACTTTGCTTACAGCGGAACAGGCTTTGGCAAAATCACCGGCGGTTAATCCGGATGGGTTAAAAGGCGCGTTGTTCAGCGGTGAAGAAATGATTGTTGAATCGCGCGTGGCAGTGGGGCAGGTGGCGAAGTATTTAGCGGATAAATTTGGTGTAGAATTCCATTGGAACACAGCTATAAGTGAAATACAGCACCCCAAAGTAATATCCGGGAACCGTAACTGGGAAGCAGATGAAATATTTGTGTGCAGCGGTGCCGATTTTGAAACATTGTATCCCGAGCTTTTTTTAAGTTTGGATATCAGCAAGTGCAAATTACAGATGATGAGGCTGATTAGTCAGCCCGGCGATTGGCGTATTGGCCCGGCGTTGTGCGGCGGTTTATCCATGATCCACTATCCCGGTTTCCAGGCGGCGGCATCATTGCCTGCGCTACGTAAAAGATATGAAGAGCAATATGCCACGCAACTGAAATGGGGCATCCACGTAATGGCATCACAAAATGGCAGCGGTGAGCTTACCATAGGCGATTCGCATGAATATGGCCTTGTGCACGATCCCTTTGATAAGGAATTTATTAATACCATGATAACAGACTACTTACATACCTTCGCTAATTTTAAGGATTGGAAGCTGATGCAATCATGGCACGGCATTTACCCTAAAATGATGAACGGCGAAACAGAACTTATCAGGGAAATTGAGCCGGGTGTAACGGTTATAAATGGCGTGGGCGGTAATGGGATGACGCTATCATTCGGCTTATGCGAACAGTACTTTGCCTCACGTGAGAAATAAAATTATAAAACGGTAATTTCATAATATAACAACCTCAATATTATAATGGATAACAGGAGAGATTTCTTAAAAAAGGCTGCATTGTTAACTGGCGCGGCAGGTGTTTCCGGTGTTTTGCCTGCATCAATACAAAAGGCATTGGCCATAAACGCGCCCGAAGGCAGTACCTATATGGATGCTGAGCACATTGTTATTTTAATGCAGGAAAACCGATCTTTTGACCACTGTTTCGGTACTTTAAAAGGAGTACGTGGCTTTAACGATCCGCGAGCTATTGATCTGCCAAACAAAAACAAAGTATGGCTACAATCAAATGCTGAAGGTGAAACTTATGCGCCTTTCCATTTGGATATAAAAAATACCAAAGCTACCTGGATGAGCTCATTACCACACTCCTGGAAAAACCAGGTGGATGCCCGTAACGATGGCAAATTCGACCAATGGCTCAACGTAAAAAAGAACAGTATAAAAGAATATAGCCACATGCCATTAACCATGGGCTACCATAACCGTGAGGATCTTCCTTTTAATTACGCGCTGGCAGATGCGTTTACCGTTTGCGATCAGAATTTCTGCTCGTCGCTTACCGGTACCAACCCTAACAGGCTTTATTTCTGGACGGGTACAGTACGCGAAGAGCAAAACGAAAACTCAAGAGCCAATGTGTGGAACGAGGACATGGATTACGGCACCCTGAAATGGGCGACCTTTCCTGAGCGTTTAGAAGATAATGGCATCAGCTGGAAATGCTACCAGAACGAAATGAGCATTGATGTTGGTTTTGAAGGTGAAGAAGATCCATGGTTATCAAATTTTCAGGATAACCCGCTGGAGTTTTTTGCCCAATACAACATCCATCTGCATAAAAAACATTTGGAGGCGCTGGATAAAAGATTGGTACAGCTGCCGGTAATGATCGATGATCTGAACAAAAAAATAGCTGCCTTACCCGCAGGCGATGCGCATATAGATCACCTGCAAAAACAGGTTAAGGAGATGCAATACTATTTGGATGGTTTTAAAAAGGAAAAAGAAACCATCGATCCGAACGGCTTTGAGAAGCTATCCGACAGGGAAAAAAGTATCCATTTAAAAGCCTTCAACACCAATACAAATGACCCGGATTATCATACATTAACTACTTTAAGTTATGATGATAATGGCACTAAAAGAGATGTACAGGTGCCTAAAGGTGATGTATTACACCAGTTTAGGGAAGATGTAAATAATGGCAAACTGCCAACAGTATCATGGGTTACCGCCCCTGAAAACTTCAGCGATCACCCCGCTGCTGCATGGTACGGTGCCTGGTATGTATCCGAAGTGTTTGATATCCTTACCAAAAATCCGGAGGTATGGAAGAAGACCATCTTCATTTTAACTTATGATGAAAACGATGGTTATTTTGATCACGTTCCGCCATTTACTGCCCCACATTCACATAAAGAGGGTACAGGCAAAGTATCAAAAGGGATTGATACCCGTGTGGAATTTGTAACCCTTGAGCAGGAACAGGCGCGTAAGGATTTCCCTGAGAAGTTTGATAAAGAGAACTCGATAGGCCTTGGTTTCCGCGTACCAATGGTGATCGCTTCGCCGTGGAGCAAGGGCGGTTATGTAAATTCAGAGGTATTCGATCATACCTCAACCCTGCAATTCCTGGAAGATTTCCTAAGCAAAAAAACAGGTAAAAAAGTAGTTGAACCAAACATCAGCGATTGGAGACGTACCGTTTGCGGTAACTTAACATCCGCATTCAGGCCATACAATGGTGAGGTTATCCCTAATCCTGAATTTTTAAAGAAAGATGCTTTTATTGAAGGCATCCATAACGCGAAATTCAAAAAGCTACCATCTGACTATAAATTGCTTACCAAAGCTGAGATAGAGCTGATCAATACCAACCCGGTTAATGCGCCTTACATGGCTCAGCAGGAAAAAGGTATCCGCCCGTCATGCGCCTTGCCGTATGAGATGTATGCCGATGGTAAGTTAAGCGCTGATAAAAAGTCGTTTGAAATAAAATTCACCGCAGGTAATAAAGTATTTGGCGATAAGGCATTAGGCACACCTTTTAACGTGTATGCGCCAGGTAAGTACATACAGCAGATTGATGGCGCATTAGGAGATGTACGTACCTGGGCTTACGGTTTAACTGCAGGTGATACATTGAGCGATGCCTGGCCGCTGAATGAATTTGCGGATAACCAATACCATTTAAGAGTTTACGGACCTAATGGTTTCCATCGCGAATTTAAAGGTAACGCGCAGGATCCGGATGTACACATCCAGTTTGATTACCAGCGAAGCCTGACTAGCAACAAGCTTACAGGTAACGTGATATTAAAAGTGAGCAATGCTACCAAAAGCGGCCAGGTGGTGGAGATAATTGACCATGCCTACAAAGCCAATAACCACAAAAAGTTGGTAGCTCCATCGGGTGAAAGCAGTTTGGTTTTAGATCTTGCGAAAAGCTACAACTGGTATGATTTCAGCATGAAGGTTACTGGTCATAATTCTTTTGAAAAGCGATACGCAGGCAGGGTTGAAACCGGCAAAACAACCTACAGCGACCCTTTTATGGGCCGTGTAATAGTTTAAATGAACTGAAACCAATATATAATAAGAGCCCCGGTATTTAATGCTGGGGCTTTATTTTTTGAGGGATATTTTTTGCGATTAGAATTTATCCAAATTAATGTAAATTAGGCAAGTAATATCATTCATAAAACCCTATTTATGCGGCTACGGCTATTATTAATTTTGCTTCTGAGTATTTTTTTGTGCGGATGCTTTACCTCCTATAATAACCAAACCTATTTCAGAAAAGTACAGGTTAAAAATCAGCCAAATCCCACTAATGATGTCATACGGATCTATCTTGATAAGTATGGTTATTTCTATCCCAATGTAGTTGTGCCAATCAACAGGTCTGTTTTTATGCATCCATATGATCATGTAAAGGATGCCGATACAACCGGTGCTAACCTGTATTACTATTTCACAACCAATGCCCGGCCGCTCGACTCATTGGCAAGGTTTTATAAGGTAAGCGGCTCGGGTATCCCCGACAAAATATACAATGATGTAGAAAACAAGATAGTAGCCATGTATGCCGATAAGATCCACCAAATGGTAATGAAGCTGCATGCTGATAAATATGTGGTTTTTGTACATGGCTTTAATGTGGAGGATGCTACTGAGGATTATGAGTTGCTGAAAGCAAAAATAGAGGAGGGACATTATAACGACCGTAAGCGCATGGTGTTTATTGAGGTTTATTGGGATGGGTTAAAAAACCTCAATAACAAAGTAACATCAGCCATAAAAATATGGGAGCACGCGCAAAATAATAGCCGGTATGTTGGCCTATCCCTGCGCAAGGTGCTCAATAATTTACAGGACCCGATCCCGCTGGTAATGATTACGCATAGCCTCGGGGCAAGCGTGGGCACGGGTGCTTTATTCAATTGTACATCAAAATGGCCAAAGATGAAGAATGAGCGCGATCAGCAGGAAATGAATAACCTGATGAAGATGAGAACGCCTACATTCCCGGATATTCGTTTAGGTATGCTTGCACCTGCGATGCCGGGAGTTGAAACATTTGTTGATTTTAACAAGCGTTCGCCTGATATTGCAGCAAAGGATAATCGTATCTATCCCATTGTTATCGGCTACAATCCCTATGATTTCGCGGTTAGTAAATGGTTCCTGTCGGCGGAAATGGGGGCGACTACCTTAGGCTGTAATTACATTACTAAAAAGGAACCGGAGATTGACCGGGTTAAAAAAATACTGGCCGATAGTCTGAAATACGATACTGCTTATATCAGTAAATTGATAGTGCCTATTCAGTTTAAAACAAAAAAGAAGTTCCCCATACTGCATTTGGAGGAGCACGGTTTACCATATTATTTGAAGGATACTGTAAATATTAAAAAGTTTATGGATGATCTTTTTCTATAAGTCAGCACGATTTAGCAATAGTATTGTTACAAGTTTATTCATTTATTTGTACAATAATTGCGGCTACAATGGGAGGTATTAATTTGAAATTATACTATCTTGGCATTCGCAAAATAATTGGTGCTTTCCCTTGGGTTAGCAGCATTTTACCATTATAAATAAATGAAATTAAAATTAGGAATGATTGGTGGCGGTCAGGGGGCTTTTATAGGCGCTGTACACCGTATTGCTTCCCGTATTGATGATGAATATGAGCTGGTTTGCGGTGCTTTCAGCAGCGATCCTGAAAAGGCTAAAGCAAGCGGTGTGCTGCTTGGTTTACCTGTCGATAGGGTATACACCTCATATAAAGAGCTGATTGAAAAGGAAAAGCAATTGCCCGAAAATGAGCGTGTGCAGGTGATCAGTATAGTTACGCCTAATCACGTACACTTTGAGCCAACCAAACTGGCGCTAGAGAACGGTTTCCATGTGATACTTGATAAACCCATGACCTTTTCACTTGCCGAGGCTAAAGAACTGGAAAAAATAGTTAAAGCCAGCGGCAAACGCTTTTGCCTTACGCATACTTATACTGGTTACCCAATGGTTAAGGAGGCAAAACAACTGGTTAAAACCGGCAAAATAGGCAAGATCAGGAAGGTATATGTCGAATATCCACAAGGCTGGTTAAGCACATTTTTAGAAGGCGATAATCAAAAACAAGCATCATGGCGTACCGACCCGGGTAAAAGCGGGATAGCCGGAGCTATGGGCGATATAGGCACACATGCATTTAATTTGGCTGAATATGTAAGCGGTTTACAAGTAACAAAAATTTGTGCCGATATAAATATTGTAGTAGAAGGCCGCCAGCTGGATGATGATGGCGCTGCGCTGCTAAAATTTAACAATGGAGCAAGCGGCGTGTTGATGGCTTCACAAGTTGCAGCGGGTGATGAAAATAACGTTAAAGTAAGGGTCTACGGCGAAACAGGTGGTTTGGAATGGCAGCAGGATACAGCCAACACCTTACTGGTAAAATGGCTGGATAAACCTGCCGAGATATATCGTACAGGTGGTGGTTATGTAAGCTCGTTCTCATCGCACAATACCCGTGTACCTGCCGGGCACCCCGAAGGATATTTAGAGGCTTTTGCCAACTTATACCGCAATTTTGCGTTATGTATTAAAGCTGATCTGGAAGGAAAAACTCCTGAACCCGAATGGCTCGATTATCCGGGTATTGAAGATGGTGTAAGAGGAATGGCGTTTGTAGAGAATGTGATCGCCTCGGGTAAATCAGATACTAAATGGACAGATTTTATTATATAATCTATCATAAAAACAAATGACAACTATTAAAGGCCCGGCCATCTTTATAGCCCAGTTTATGGGTCCGGATGCGCCGTTCAATAATTTAAGGAATATTTGTGAATGGGCAAGCGGCTTAGGTTATAAAGGTGTACAATTACCTACGCTCGATGCCAATTTTATCGACCTAAAAAAAGCTGCCGAAAGCAAAACTTATGCTGATGAAATAAAAGGCACAGCAGCCGAGTTTGGTTTGGAAATAACCGAGCTATCCACTCACTTACAAGGTCAGCTGGTAGCTGTTAACCCTGCTTATGACCTGTTGTTTGATGGCTTTGCGCCAGAGGCTTATCGTAATAACCCAAAAGCAAGGCAGGAGTGGGCCGTACAACAATTGAAATATGCAGCAAAGGCATCGCAAAACTTAGGTTTAAACGCCAGTGTTACATTCAGCGGGGCATTAATATGGCAAATGGTTTACCCATGGCCTCAGCGCCCTGCCGGTTTGGTTGATTCCGCTTTTGATGAACTCGCCAAACGCTGGGAACCTATACTGAATGTGTACGATGAATGCGGTATCGATCTGTGTTATGAGATCCATCCCGGCGAGGATCTGCATGATGGTATTACATACGAAATGTTCCTCGAAAAGGTAAATAATCACCCACGCGCATGTTTACTATATGATCCATCGCACTTTGTGTTGCAATGTTTAAATTATTTAGAGTACATCGATAATTACCATGAGCGCATCAAAATGTTCCATGTTAAGGATGCGGAGTTTAATCCAACAGGCAAGCAAGGCGTATATGGCGGCTATCAGAACTGGGTGGATAGGGCAGGCCGTTTCCGCTCATTAGGTGATGGCCAGGTTGATTTTAAATCCATCTTCAGCAAATTAGCCACTTATGATTTTAAAGGCTGGGCAGTACTGGAATGGGAATGCGCTATAAAAAATTCAGTGGATGGTGCTAAAGAAGGAGCAGAGTTTATAAAAAACCATATTATAAAAGTAACAGATAAAGCCTTTGACGATTTTGCATCATCCGGAGGTAATGATACCTTTAACAAAAAACTATTAGGCATTAATTAAATCAAAAAGTAATCAATAAAAAAATATATCAATGAAAAGAACCTTTATTGTTTTAGGACTGGCACTGGCATTTGCAGCTTGTAATGGCAACAAATCAAACAGCAGCACTGATTCCACAACAACTACAACCACAACTGCTACTACAACAGCAAGTTCATCAACCACTACCGTTAATGATACTGTAGGTAAAGCGCTGATAGCTAAAAACGATTGTTTAACCTGCCATAAATTAGATCAAAAGATTGTTGGTCCGGCTTACCAGGATGTGGCTAATAAATACACAGCTTCAGCAGATGTGATTGACACTTTGGCTAATAAGGTAATTAAGGGTGGTTCAGGTAACTGGGGTTCAGTGCCAATGTCGCCGCACCCTGACTTGTCAATGGATGACGCACGCGAGATGATCAAGTATATCTTATCGCTGAAGAAATAACACTCCTCTTTGTCATTTCGACCGGAGGGAGAAATGACAAAGGGTTAAAAAACTGCTTTATAAACCAATTATGATCAACATGAAATATAAAATTGTATTAACTGCATTGCTTGCGGGAAGCTTTTTTGTAGCTAACGCGCAAAATGCCAAACCCGAAGATACCGAAGTTTGGAGCCCTGAACCGGCTGTAGTAACCCCCGGCAAAACAGGCGCTGACGCACCTTCGGACGCTATTGTATTGTTTAATGGTACCGGCCAGGATCAATGGGTATCTGCCCAGGACAGGTCGCAGCCTGCTAACTGGATAGTTAAGGATGGTATCTGGACGGTAAATAAAAAAGCCGGTAATATCGAGACTAAGAAATTATTCAGCAATTACCAGCTGCATATTGAATGGCGCATCCCTGCTGATATTGCAGGCAGCGGACAGGCACGTGGTAACAGCGGTGTGTTTTTAGCGTCATTGGGTTCAGGCGATAGTGGTTATGAATTGCAGGTACTAGATGCTTACAAAAACAAAACTTATGTAAACGGTATGGCAGGCAGTATTTACAAACAATTTATACCCTTGGCTAACCCGGCAAGGCCTCCCGGCGAATGGCAGTCATATGATGTGATCTGGACGGCGCCGACCTTTAACACCGATGGTTCATTAAAAACACCTGCACGTGTAACAGTTATTTACAACGGTGTTTTGGTTGAAAACAATGTAGAGCTAAAAGGCCCGACCTTATACATTGGCAAACCTGAGTACAAAGCACATGGCCCTGCCGCTATTAAATTGCAGGCTCATGGTGACGACAGCAAGCCAATCAGCTACCGCAACATTTGGGTAAGAGAACTGCAATAGTGTCATACTTTTAAAAAGAATTAAATGCCGGGTGATTATTTACACCCGGCATTTTGTTTTTCAGGGATTTAGTATCATTTTTATTGATCTGTAGGGGCAACCCTACAGATCAACCGTTATCAACCAATTTATATACTTCCTGAAAAATGAGGATTTCAAATACCAAAACTCTTGGCGGGGTATTACTGGCTGCAGCCGCTATAGTTGCCTGTAATAATAGTTCAAAACCAGATTACGGCGGCTGGGGAATTGCCGGGGGAAATTCAACCGGGAATAAATACTCATCACTTACCCAAATAGATACCGATAATGTTAAAAACCTTCAGGTAGCGTGGACATACCATACCGGCGATGCCGATACCGCGGCATCATCACAAATACAATGCAACGCTATTATTGTTAACGGCGTTTTGTATGGCACAACGCCCCAACTGTCATTATTCGCGCTTGATGCAGCTACAGGGCAGCAAAAGTGGGTATATAAGCCGGTTATCCATATAGAAGGTTCAAGGGCAGGGCATTTTGGTATGAACAATAACCGTGGCGTAACTTACTGGACGGACGGGAAAGATGATGAGCGAATCCTATATGTTACCGGGCAATATTTACAAGCTGTTGATGCGAAGACTGGGAAACTGATAGAAAGCTTTGGGGAAAATGGTAAGGTTGACCTGCATACTGGCTTGGGTGAAAATGCAGCTGATCTTTATGTAACCGCTACCACGCCCGGCACTATTTATCAGGATTTGTATTTAACGGGCACTCGTGTATCCGAAAGTATGGATGCCGCGCCGGGTTATGTACGTGCCTTTGATGTACGTACAGGCGCAATGAAATGGGTGTTCCATACCATACCGCAACCCGGCGAGGCTGGTTATGAAACCTGGGAGAATAAAGATGCCTGGAAACTTACAGGTGGTGTAAACAACTGGATGGGTATGACCATCGATCAGAAAAGAGGGATTGCTTATGTACCGCTGGGCTCAGCCTCAATGGACTTTTATGGTGCTAAAAGGCCGGGAAATGATCTGTATGCCGATTGCCTGGTAGCGTTGGATGCGGCAACAGGTAAAGTACTGTGGCATTTTCAATATGTGCATCATGATACCTGGGACCGTGACCCTTCATCAGCCCCGGTTTTGGTTACAATTAAGCATGATGGGCAGATGGTTGATGCCGTTGCCCAAACCACCAAGCAGGGTTTTGTTTATGTATTCGATAGAGTAACCGGCAAGTCGCTGTTCCCGATAAAGGAAACTACAGTTGATACCGTAACTGAGTTAAAAGATGAAAAATTATCGCCTACACAGCCTATTTCGCAACTGCCGAAGCCTTATGTAAGGCAATCCTTTTTGGAAAAAGATATTAACCCTTATCTGTCTGATTCTGCAAAAGAAGATATCAGGAAGCAACTGGCAACTTATCATACCGGGCATTTGTTTACACCGCAATCGAAAGAAGGTACCATCATCTTCCCCGGTTTTGATGGCGGGGCCGAATGGGGTGGGCCGTCGGTTGATCCAAATACCGGAATACTATATGTAAATGCCAGCGAAATGGCCTGGATATTGAAAATGTACGATGTAAAACAAGCCGCTTCCAGTGCCGAAAATTATGGGCAGGCTGGTGTACGGTTGTTTCAGCAGAATTGTATGTCGTGCCATGGCGCGGATAGAAAGGGCGGGGGTAATTATCCGTCGCTGATCAATATCGGCCAAAAACTAAATGAACCCAATTTTATTGATTTTATCAATAACGGTCGCCGGATGATGCCCGCTTTTCATCACCTGCCGCAGGAAGAAAAGGAAGCTATCGCCAGTTATGTACTGAATTTGCCAGATGAGAAGAAGAAACCATATGTACAGCACCTTTCGGCTAAAGAAGAGTTTAGGAACGTGCCTTACAGCATCTCGGGCTATAACCGGTTCGCGACAAAGGATGGGCTGCCGGCTATTGCGCCGCCATGGGGTACCTTATCGGCTATTGATCTCAATACCGGTCAGTACGTTTGGAGGGATACTTTGGGGCAGGACGAAAGATTTAAGAATGTAAAAAATACCGGTACCGAAAACTATGGCGGTGCAGCCATAACAAAAGGCGGACTGCTATTTATTGCTGCCACAAAGGATGGCATGTTCAGGGCTTTCAATAAAAACAATGGTAAACTATTATGGCAGGTTAAATTGCCAAATGCAGGCTTTGCAACGCCTTCGGTTTATGAAGTTAACGGTAAGGAGTATGTGGTGATAGCCTGTGGCGGGGGAAAACTGAATACCAAATCGGGCGATTCGTACGTAGCCTTTGCTTTACTGGACAAATAAAGTTATCAAAATGAGACATACAATCACCTATAAATTGCATGGAATAATTAAACAGTTAGTACTAATAATAGCAATATCGCTATATGCAATAAGCACGCATGCCCAGGTAAGCAAAGGCAAGCCAGTAAATGTGGTCTTCGATACCGATATGGCTACTGATTATGATGATATCGGCGCAATAACCTTACTGCATTATTATGCCGATGAAGGCAAAGCTAACATACTGGCTACTATTGCAAGCACCAAATACCCGCGTGTGGCTGCTGTTTTAAGTGTGATGAATACTTATTTTAAAAGGCCTGATATCCCAATAGGTGTGCCAACCGGGGCTGCGTCAACTGATCCCGATTGGCAAAAATGGTCGGATACGCTGGTGGCAAAATATCCGCATAAAATCAAATCGAATGATGAGGCGATGGATGCTGTAAAGCTATACCGCAAAGTACTGGCTAAACAACCGGATAACAGCGTTACCATCATAACTGTTGGCTTTTTTACCAATGTGGCAAACCTGCTAAAATCAGAGGCCGATGAGTATTCGCCTTTAAGCGGACAGCAATTGGTTGATAAAAAGGTAATGAAAATGGTTTCTATGGCTGGAAAATTCCCTACTGGCTGGGAATATAATATGGATAATGATTCATTAGCCTCAAGATATGTTTTTTCGCATTTTACAAAGCCAATTATATTCAGTGGGTTTGATATAGGTGAAAAGATCCATACCGGTATACCGTTGATCCATAATGAAAAGATCATTAATGACCCGGTAAAGGATGTATTCAGGATTTCCATACCGCAGGCCAAAGAAGATGTGAATGGCCGCATGAGCTGGGACGAAACAGCGGTATATGTTGCCATAAATGGCGCTGCACCATATTATAAATTAGTGCCAGGAAAAATTAAACTAAATGCTAATGGCAGCGATAGTTGGACAGAAACTGGCAATCAATATTATTTGCTGGCGATAAGACCACCGTCGGAAATGGAAGCTATAATAAACAATATATTGATGTATCAACCCTTAAAATAATCGCGATAGCTAAATTTAATGATACAATGAAACTGCAATTTTTTTGCCCGCGATGGGGAAGTGAAGATCTAAGTTGGGATGATTTCTTCCTGAAAGTAAAGCAAGCGGATTATGATGGGGTAGAATATGGCATAGCCAATGAAACTACTTCAGCTGAGTTAGATGAGATCTGGGAGAAGCTGCATAAACATCAACTAAGTATTATCCCGCAGCATTATGGCACGTATGATGCCGATTTTAATCAGCATTTTGACCGGTATTCGGCGTGGCTGCAATTGGTTGAGCCTTATCCTGCTGTAAAGATCGACTCCCAAACAGGAAAAGACTTTTTTACTTTCGAACAAAATAAGCAATTGGTTGATGCTGCTACAAAGTACACGCGTGACACTGGGATTCCCGTTTATCATGAAACACATCGCAATAAATTCCTTTTCGCGGCACATATAGCAAAAGATTATTTGAAAAGAATCCCGGATTTAAAAATAACCCTGGATGCATCACACTGGGTAAATGTGGCTGAATCTTATCTGGAAGATCAGCAGGATGCTATTAATATAGCGATACAACGTACCGGCCATGTCCACGCCCGTGTTGGTTACCCGGAAGGTCCGCAGGTCCCTGATCCGCGCGTGCCAGAATGGAAGGAAGCGCTGGATCATCACCTAAAATGGTGGGACAAAATAGCTGAACTCAAGCGACAGGAAGACGAAATACTCACCATCACCCCCGAATTCGGTCCGTACCCTTACATGGTTCATCTGCCCGATACAAATAAGCCGATTGCTAACCAATGGGACATCAACGTATATATGATGGAATTGTTAAGGGAAAGATATAGCAAATAATGGCCACTGACCTTAAAAATCAGGCAAAAAAATAGCGGTAAAAGATTTTTTACCTACTAATACGTGGCAGGTTTTCTGCCACAACCATGCCGAAAACTCCTGTTTGTAAAATACCGGCTACCCCATAGCTAAATATCCAAACAATATTTATATTGCGTAACCATTTTATAACTCAATAATTTATTCAGCGATGACACCCTTAATCAGAACCAAACTTTCCGCCATGATGTTCCTTCAATTTTTTATATGGGGGGCCTGGTTTGTTACCATGGGTACGTACTTAAGCAAAAACTTAAATGCTACCGCCGTACAAAATGCCAGCGCATATGCTACACAGGCATTAGGTGCCATACTTGCGCCGTTCATCATAGGCCTTATTGCCGATAAATATTTTTCGGCACAACGCATATTAGCTGTACTGCATATTGTTGGGGCTATCCTGATGTTTTACGCCAGCCAGGCTGCTGACTTCACAGGTTTCTATCCACTAATATTAAGTTATATGATCCTATACATGCCTACGTTGGCATTGGTAAATACCGTATCATTTAAGCAAATGCTGAATCCAAGCAAAGAGTTTCCGCCAATACGCATTTTTGGTACAGTGGGCTGGATAGTTGCCGGGCTGTTAATCGGCTGGCTGGGATGGGAGCAAAACAACTCACTCGTTTTAACTTTTAAGGTTGCCGCAGCTGTTTCATTAGCATTAGGATTGTTATGCTTTACCTTGCCCGATACGCCACCTGCCAAAAAAGGCCAAAGTACTTCCATCAGAGATATATTAGGGCTTGATGCTATCGGGCTATTAAAAAACAGGTCGTTCCTGGTGTTTTTCATCGCATCAGTAGCTATATGCGTACCGCTGGCATTTTATTACAATTTTACTAACCCCTTTCTTAACGAAGTTGGCGTTAAACGCGCGGCAGGCATTCAAACCCTGGGGCAATTTTCTGAATTCATATTCATGCTGGCTATGCCGTTTTTCTTTGTAAGACTTGGGGTAAAAAAAATGCTGGCAATGGGCATGCTCGCCTGGACACTGCGCTACCTGTGTTTCGCTTTTGGTAATGCCGATGCAAATTATTGGATGCTGTTAGCAGGCATTATTATCCACGGGGTTTGTTATGACTTTTTCTTTGTAGCCGGGCAGATATATACTGACAACCTCGCCGGCGAAAAATATAAGAACTCGGCACAAGGCTTTATTACACTGGCTACTTATGGTGTAGGTATGCTGATAGGCTTTAGCATTTCGGGACCTATAGTCGACCATTGGAAAACTTCATCTTCATCGCACGACTGGCAAACTATCTGGTTGATCCCGGGCGGTATTGCTTTAGTGGTTATGCTGTTGTTTGTACTGTTCTTTAAAGATACGAACCAGATCGCCCAAAAACCCGGATTGGACATAGGTATCGATTCTGCACAAATAGAACTGTAATTTTGTTCGAATTTGAATAAAAAAGCGAATGACCACATTGGTTATTCGCTTTTTTATTTACTGGTTAATAGCTTTTACAGTGCCCATTGCGTACTCAATGCCACCTAATAAGTGCTGTAAATACAGCGGATCGGCGTATGATTCATTGGTATGGCCCAATTCGGTATAAAAAGCCCTGCCACCGTCATAAGTATGATACCATGCCATTGGGTGATAAGCCGGGTTTTTGCCGCCTGTGTAGCTGGTTTCGTCAATAGTTAATAATACGTGCAGGTTGGGTTCAATCCATTTAAAGTTGTACCACTCGTCAAATCTTTTCCAGTGTACAGGCAAATGTTTGGTGGCGATATTATCAGGGTCAACCACATCAATAACAGCATCCTGCTGCGCCGGGTGACTGTCAAAATAAGCGCCCACCAAATTGCCATACCATTGCCAGTTATACTCGCAATCTGTAGCAGCATGCACACCCACAAAGCCGCCGCCGGCCTCAATGTATTTCATGAACTCTTTTTGCTGGGCATCGTCCAAAACATCATGAGTAGTGCTTAAAAAGATCACCGCTGCATATTGTTTTAGGTTGTCATAAGTGAATTTACGGCTGTCGGTAGTGCTGTCAGCTTCAAATCCGTTTTCAGTCCCCAGTTTTTTAATGGCCATGACTCCTGCCGCGATGGATTCATGATGATAGCCCGCTGTTTTACAAAATATAAGCACTTTAAGTTTCTGCTTTGCCGAAACGGGATTGATACTTAGCAATATTAGCGCAGCTATACTGCATAAAGTAACAAGGCAACTATGGAAGCTAACTCTTTTTTGAAGTCTCATTTTTTGCCGGTTTGAATTTATAATAGGTTTATACTGCAATCGATTTAGCAGTACGACATATTTACAGATTATTTTTGTGGATAGCAACAATTATTAAAATTGTTACGCCACAGTTTTGAGAAGGTTGAAGGTGCTGCCCGAAGATTGCTGTTCGATTTCTTTGACCTCGATCCACTACGCCCGTAGTTTAACTACATTATTAACTATTTCTTTTACGTATGATACTTAAAAACACAGGAGTGATACCAATGTATGACGCGATATGTTTTTGTGCTATCCTTTGTTCCAATTTGGGATATTGTTTTTGGAACTGCGTATACCGCTCCTCAGCCGTTTTGGAAAGATTGGATGTAATGCGACGCTGATATAAATTAAAGCCGTTTTGTGTAAGTATGCGGAAAAAACGCTCAAACTTTGGCACCTGCAGGTAAAGCTGTTCAAGAGCGGTATAACTCAGATAAAAGACCTCGGTATCTTCCAGTGCGCTTATAGTATAAAAAGCAGGTATCTGCCCCGAAAAGCTGGATATATCAACAGCCCACCAGTTTTCGGGGCAGAATGAGATAATATGTTCTTCGCCCTCCTTGTCGATATTGAAAATGCGCAGGCAACCTTTATTAACAAAATATATGGCTTTGCATATCTCGCCGCTGCTCAGCAAAGTAGCATTCTTTTTTACCATCTTATGCTGCAGTTGTGACAATACATGTGCTGTTTCAACCGCATCAAGTGAGATATGCATAGCAAAATTAGCCAGGATGAGGTCGTACATTTTTCTGAATTTCCGTAAAGATAAAATGTCCCGGCGACTTATCCCCATCTTTACAAAGGAGGAAAAAAGCTAACTATTCGAGTAATCTTATACTCGTCGTTCAACTCAAAATAATCAATTCCCTGTCGTGAACCTATTCCGGGCAAATCTGCGCCCCAGGTATAGAGGCCATTATTGTGATGATAATCCGGTTCCACCACAATATGAAAAGTGCGCCCCGGTATTTTTTCTAAAGATGCAATTGCCAGTTGGCTTATACCATCCACGCCTTTAACCAATGAATAGTTCGGGTCGGTATAAATTGCATCATCAGCCCAGCATTTGGCAAATGCAGCGCTAATTTCATCTGGGCGTGCTATATTCCATGCCAGAATGTAAAGATCAATAGTTTCTTTTGCTGATTGTATCATAATTATCAATTTTTTAATATGATACAAAGGAACAGCACCCCAATCGCAATAAAATTAAAGTAGTTTAATAAATGAAAATAGTTTGATAGCTGTCCGGTGCTTATGACTTCCGACCTATGCCGTAGTTTTTGACTCCCTAAACAAAAAAAGCCCACCTCGCAGCAGACTTCTCATTCATTGTTAAACACTTATTTAAACCGGGAAGCAGTTGTGCTGTCTCCCGATCTTGCTTTTATATAAAACTATTGATGATATTCTCATAATATTCCTGTTTACCACTAATGGCCTTAGGTTCGCCATTGTCAATAGCATACTGGCGCAGGTCTTCAAGGGTAAGCTTGCCGTTCTCAAAGTCCTTGCCGCTGCCGCTGTCGTAGGAGGCATAACGGTCACTGCGCAGTTTTTTGTAGTCTGATTTTTGCAGGATGTTGTCCGCAGTGATCAGCGCCCGGGCAAAAACATCCATACCACCAATGTGGGCATAGAACAGGTCCTCCGGATCAGTTGAGTTTCTTCGGATCTTGGCATCAAAGTTTATACCGCCGCCACCAAAGCCACCGGCTTCCAGGATGATCAGCATACCTTCGGTCACCTCGTTGATATCATTCGGGAACTGGTCGGTATCCCAGCCGTTCTGGTTATCCCCACGGTTGGCATCTATCGAGCCCAGGATACCCGCGTCAACAGCTACCTGCAGCTCATGCTGGAAGGTATGACCTGCCAGGGTAGCATGGTTAACCTCCAGATTCAGTTTAAAATCATTCAGCAGGTCGTATTTCTGCAAAAAGCCTAATACGGTGGCAGCGTCATAATCATACTGGTGTTTGGTAGGCTCGCATGGTTTTGGCTCAATAAAGAAATTGCCTTTAAAGCCTTGTTTGCGGGCATAGTCTTTTGCCGTATGCAGGAATTTAGCGAAGTGTTCCTGCTCGCGTTTCATGTCGGTGTTGAGTAAGGACATATAGCCTTCTCTGCCACCCCAGAATACATAGTTTTCACCACCTAATGCGATGGTTGCATCCAGTGCCGCTTTCACCTGCGCGGCAGCATGGCTCAGTACATGGAAATCAGGATTGGTAGATGCACCGTTCATATACCTGCGGTTGCTGAATAGGTTGGCAGTGCCCCAAAGCAGTTTTACACCGCTGGCGGCTTGTTTTTGTTTGGCGTAATCCACTAAAGCCTGTAAACGGCGGTCGTTCTCTTTTACATCATTGGTATAATCTACCACATCCACATCGTGGAAACAGTAGTATTCCATGCCTATTTTAGTGATGAACTCAAAGGCGGCATCCATTTTATCTTTGGCACGTTCTACGGCATCCGCCTTTTCATTCCATGCAAATACATGGGTGGGTTCGCCAAAAGGATCGGCCCCGTTACCTACAAAAGAGTGCCAGTAGGCAGTGGCAAAGCGCAGGTGGTCCTTCATGGTCTTTCCGGCCACTACTTTGTTCTCATCATACCATTTAAAGGCTAAGGGATTAGTGGATTGTGCTCCCTCATATTTTACCTGTCCTATCCCCTTGAAAAATTCTTTTTCTCCTGTTATTATGCTTCCCATAATTGCTATATGTATTAATTATTTAGTAACTGTTTGTTTAGTAGTGATTTCCATTCCTGGTAAACCGTTTGTATTGCTTCTGTATTTGTTGGTACAATAAGCTGTACCGGGTGCATGTGTTCAAATGCTGCCTCCGGCGACGAGAATATTCCTGCGCCAATACCCGCACCAAGTGCTGCACCTACGCTGCCATCGTTTTTATAAAGCTCAACTGGTACGCCGGTTACATTCACAAAAGTTTGGGCAAAAAGGTCACTCAAGAATAGGTTATTTTTTCCGGCCCTTATAATGGTAGGGTTCATACCGTTTTCGCGCATAATATCCAATCCGTAGCGGAATGAGCAGGCAATACCTTCCTGTACAGCCCTGAGTAAATGCGCTTGTGTATGTAAATTCAAGTCGATGCCGTGTAAATGAGCGCCAACCTGCTTGTTGTTAAGCATGCGTTCAGCACCATTGCCAAATGGCAGTACCCGCAGGCCATCACTGCCAACCGGTGCTTTAGCGGCTTCGTTGTTCATTTGCTGGTAGCTCAGGCTTCCCCCAAAACTGTTTTTTGCCCAGCGGTACATACTGCCCGTGCCATTTATGCATAACAATACACCTAAACGATTTTCATCCGCCGTATAATTAACGTGGGCAAAAGTATTTACGCGCGATTGCTGATCATAGGCCAACTGATCACTCACTCCATAAATTACCCCCGATGTGCCTGCCGTAGCCGCTACCTCGCCGGGGTTCAATACATTTAATGATAACGCGTTATTAGGCTGGTCGCCTGATTTATAGCTAACCGGGATACCCGCTTTTAATTTCAATTTTTCAGCAACTGATGCCAGTACATGCCCATGCGGTGAGAATACCGGGTTAATAACCGGGAACAAACCCTCATCAAAACCAAAATAATCGACGATATCTTTTGATACCTGGTTGGTTTTAAAATCAAAGAAAATACCTTCGGATAGGGCCGATACCGATGTGGTAATATCGCCTGTAAGTTTCATGGCGATGAAATCACCCGGCAGCATTATTTTGTCTATCTGCGAATATATTTCCGGCTCGTTTTCTTTTACCCATGCTAATTTTGATGCTGTGAAGTTGCCGGGTGAGTTTAACAGGTGCGACAAACATTTTTCATGACCAATGGCATCAAATGCTTTATCGCCGATCTCTACCGCGCGGCTATCACACCAGATAATACTGTTTCGCAATACCTTTTGTTGCTTATCAACCAAAACCAGACCGTGCATTTGGTAGGCAATACCTACAGCTGCAATGTCATCAGGGTTATAAGTGCCTGTTGCATGGCATAAAGCCAGGGCCTGCTGGGTTTGCTGCCACCACATATCCGGCGATTGCTCGGCCCAACCCGGTTTTAACGCTATAATTGGCGACTCCTCATCCGGGTATTGCGCTGACGCTATCGATTGTTGGGTATGGGTATCAACAACACTAACTTTTACCGATGAAGTACCTATATCTATTCCTAATAATAACATATTAAAGCTGACGATTTTGTATAAATGACTGTAGTTTATAAATTGGTTGATAATTGCCTTTACGAAATTATATTATTTTTTTTATTCTGCAATCGATTGCAGAAATTATTTTTATTATCTTTCAAAAATAAACCATGAGAAAGAAAAGGACTACCATTTACGATATAGCCGAAAAGCTGAATATTACTGCTTCTTCGGTATCACGGGCATTAAATAACAGCAATTATGTTAATGAAAATACCAAGAAGCTGATCCTTAAAACAGCTGCGGAACTTAACTATAAACGCAATACCATCGCCTCAAACCTGCGTAGTGGACAGTCAAGAACTATAGGCATTGTTGTGCCGCGTATCAATCAGAATTTTTTCGCAAATGTGATAGCGGGCATTGAAAGCGCTACCTACGAAAAAGATTATAACCTCATCATCTGCCAATCTGATGAGTTGGAAGAAAAAGAAGTTAAATGTGTAAACACTCTGATCAACCAGCAGGTTGATTGTATTGTGATCTCTATTTCGGCAGATAGTCACGATCATAAGCACCTTAAAAATGTATTAGATCATGGCATACAACTGATCCAGTTCGATCGTGTGGCTGATGAACTGGAAACCCTAAAGGTTATTAATGATAATGAACAGGCATCGCTTGAGGCCGTATCCCATATGATTGAGCAGGGGTATAAACGCATCGCTTTGCTTGAAGGGCCTCAAAACCTGGATATATTTAAACAGCGGAAAGCAGGTTATCTTAAAGCGTTAAAAAAGCATAAAGTCCCTGTAGTTAATGAACTGATTATTGAAAACGCCTGGACAAAAGAATTGGGAGCAGAAGGCACACGCAAATTGCTAAGTATGCCCAACCCGCCCGATGCCATATTTGCATCTACTTCAGATTTTTCGGCGCTTGGCGTACTCGAAGTTGCTACCGATATGGGTTTTAAAGTACCCAGCCAATTAGGTATCTGCGGTTACTCAAACGAGGCATTTACTGAAATTACCAGTCCGTCAATTACTACTATAGATCAGTTCAGCGTTTATATGGGCAAAACCATTGCAAACCTGTATTTCCAGGAGATGGAAAATAAGGAGACAGAGGTTATCCCTAAGATCATCAGCATAAAGCCCAAATTAATTGTGCGCTCATCAACCAGCAGAAAAGGCTGATAATTACCCTTTGGCGATTTTATAGTATTCTGTTCATTAACGGTAAATTTGTCCGGTATCGATCACTTTTTGAAAATTTAAATCACACAATTAATTGTTAATCAATTAATTGTGTTTGGTATGCCACTTGCAAAGCATTTACTCAAAAATGCCCGATATGGATACCGAGATCACAGCGGAAGTAAATTTACAAAGACGAAAGAAAACACTCTTATACGCAGTGATTGCCGTTGCTGTTTTAGCATTGGGTATCTGGCTTATCCGCTTTTATTTAGGCTCGTCTATAACCCGTGAGGAGATCACTACCGCTAAAGTAGAAGTAGGCAATGTAGAGAACACCATTAATGCCAGCGGCGAGGTTTTGCCTGAATTTGAAGAGGTGATCAGCAGCCCTATCAACGCATCCATAAAAAATGTGGTTATTGATGCCGGTGGCAAGGTGAAAATGGGGCAATCAATACTCATGCTCGATAAATCTGCCGCCGAGAACGATTATACCAAAATGAAGCTCGACCTGGAAACCAAAAGGAATGAGATCAGCAAATTAAAACTCGACCTGGATAAGAGCTTTTACGATATCCAATCAAACAATGCCATTAAACAATTACGCATCGGCAACCTCACGGATGCCGTTGAAAATGCCAAACGACTTTTTAATGCCGGTGGCGGTACCCGCGAGGATATTGAGCAAGCCGAACTAAACCTTAAAGTTGCCCTGCTGGAGAAAAAACAGCTGGAAAACGAGATCAAAAATAAGCAGCAAACCATGCTGATAGAAGAGAAGGAGGCAGAGATTGCCGCCGCTATCCAGCAAAATGATCTGAATGAATTACAGCGCAAACTGCAACTGGCCAATGTGGTGGCTACCCGCAGCGGCGTGGTTACCTATGTAAATAAAAACATAGGTGCCAACATACACGAGGGCGAAACACTTGCACGCATTGCCGATCTGAGCAGTTTTAAGGTTACCGGCAGCTTGTCTGATAACTATCTCGACCAAATACATAACGGTATGCCAGTCATCGTTCGCATTAATGATACGCAGTTGCGGGGCAGTGTGGCAAACGTTTACCCATCAGTACAAAACAGCATCATCACCTTTGATATTCAATTGAATGAGCGTAACAATAAGCTGCTGCGCCCTAATATGAAAGTGGATGTTTTTTTGGTTACGCAAATGCACAACAATGTATTGCGTGTTGCTAATGGGCCTGCATTTAAAGGAAGTAGTCCGCAGGATGTGTTTGTGGTGAAGGATAATGAAGCCATAAGGCACTCGGTACATACCGGTCTCAGCAATTTTGATTATGTGGAGCTGCAGGATGGGGTTAAGGCAGGAGATGTGATCATTACATCGGATATGAGTGAGTATAAAAATTCAAAAAAGCTAACCATTAAAGAGTAAAGCCATGAAATTTTTATACTTCATACTTATTTTATTATACAGCGCCAATGCTTTTTGTGCCGATGGTGGCGATACGATCCAGCTATCGTTAAAAGATGTGGTGGAGATGGCAAAAGGCAATTCCATAGCTGCCAAACAGGCTATAACCACCCGCGAAACCAAATACTGGCAATGGCGTAATTATAAATCAAACTATCAGCCACAGCTATCATTAAACGGTAATTTGCCCGGTTACAGTAAAACGGACATACAGGTTTTGCAGCCAAACGGAACTATATTGTTTCAGCCGGTGCATAATGATAACTCGGAGCTTACGCTTAATTTCAGCCAAAGCATTACAGCCACAGGTGCCACCATATACGGCATGACCCAGCTACAACGTTTTGATGATTTCGACCGTAATACGGTTTTATATAATGGGGTGCCCTATGCAATCGGGTTTAGTCAGCCATTGGGGCAGTACAACAGCTTAAAATGGGACAAAAAGATCCAGCCTTTGTTATATAACGAAAGCAAACAAGCCTATATTGAAGCACAGGAGCAAATAGCTATAACGGCAACCGGGTACTTTTTTGATCTGCTACTGGCACAGGTAAACCTTAAAATATCCGAAACCAATTATGCCAATACCCAAAGCATCTTAAAAATAGCCAATACGAAGTTTGAATTGGGGAAAGTATCAAAAAATGAAATCCTGCAACTGCAATTGGAACTTTTAAATGCCAAAAAAGCGGTAGGTATTGCCAAGCGCGATAAGGAAATTGCATCGCTCACCCTGCGCAGTTATATTAGCCAGGAAGATGATAACCACATAGCCCTTGTTGTGCCCGAAACCATTAGTAACATGAGTGTTTCGGCAGATAAGGTGCTTAAAGAGGCTTACGCCAACCGTTCGGATGCAATAGCGTTTGTGCGTAGAGTGGCTGAAGCTAAGCGCGATGTTGCCATAGCGCGTGGGCAAACAGGGCTTACGGCTTCATTGACCGCCAACCTGGGGTCGGCGAACACGGCATCTAATATACTGGGGGTATATAAATCGCCGCAAAACCAGCAGTTACTGGAGCTTACATTTTCTATACCTGTGCTGGACTGGGGAAGATCGAAATCAAAAATAAAGACTGCCGAAGCCAACGAGCAATTTACAGAATATGCCGTTGAGCAGGATGAGCAAACATTTAAGCAGCAGATAGTAACACAGGTTACCTTATTCGATCAGATGAAGGAGCAGGTAGGCCTAACCGCCGAGGCCGACAGCATTGCAGGTGAAAAATATGAGATAGCCAAACAGCGCTACGTATTAGGCAATTTGAGCATTACTGACCTGAGCATCGCTTTCCAGGAAAATGACCAGGCCAAGCGGGATTATGTGGCCGCACTGCGCGATTTTTGGGGAGCGTATTACCAGTTACGCTATCTTTCGCTATACGACTTTGAAAACAACGAGAAAATAAACTATAAATAAAATCAACACAAATCACAAACAAGATATGATACGTTTACAAAACATTGAAAAGGTGTACCGCACCAATACGGTTGAAACACTGGCACTTAACAAAGTGAGTCTGGATATAGCCAAAGGTGAGTTTCTCTCCATTATGGGTCCATCGGGTTGTGGCAAAAGCACGCTGCTAAATATCATGGGCCTGCTGGATGAACCATCAAAAGGAGATGTTAAAATTGATGAGCAAACCACCATTAACCTTAATGATAAACAGCTGGCACAGTTTCGCAATAAAAAGATCGGCTTCATCTTCCAGAGCTATCACCTGATCAACGACCTGCAGGTATTGGATAACGTAGAATTGCCTTTACTGTATCGCGATTCAACAGCTAAAGAACGCAAACAATTAGCTACCGAAGCGTTGGCAAAAGTAGGCTTATCAAACAGGGTAAAACACTTTCCATCACAACTATCAGGCGGACAAAAACAGCGTGTGGCCATAGCACGTGCCATTGTAGGCAGGCCTGAAATTATTTTGGCCG
Source organism: Mucilaginibacter xinganensis (assembly GCA_026225055.1). Classification (GTDB taxonomy): domain Bacteria; phylum Bacteroidota; class Bacteroidia; order Sphingobacteriales; family Sphingobacteriaceae; genus Mucilaginibacter; species Mucilaginibacter xinganensis_A. The sequence continues at coordinate 69,521 of JAMFSA010000095.1, forward strand.
ATGAGCCTACAGGTAACCTTGATAGCGCCATGGGCAACGAAATTATGGAGATTCTGCTGCAACTCAACCGCGATGAAGGCACCACTATAGTAATGGTTACGCACGATGAACATATGGCCCAGAAAACACATCGCCTGGTGCGCCTTTTTGATGGTTCACAGGTTCAATAATAAATAATAAACACGCAATATCATGCTTAAAAATTATTTTAAAATAGCCATAGCGGTTTTAAGGCGCAGAAAGTTCTTTACGTTCATCAGCCTTTTTGGTATCAGCTTTACGCTTACCATTTTGCTGGTTTTAACCGCTTTTATTGATAAGGTGGTGGGCGATAGCTACCCGGATGCTAAACGCGACAGATCATTATACGTTACCAATTTGCAAAAAACCAATAATACTGGTGGTATGAGTTCGGGGGCGTTATCTTTTTATTTTTTAGATCATTTCGCAGGCAGTTTAAAAACGCCTGTCAAAGTAGGTATCTCATCCCGCTTTAGTGGTACCAATACCTATGTGAACAATAAAAAGATAGCGGTAAATTATAAATATACCAATGCAGCCTATTGGGATATAATGGAATATGATTTTTTGGAAGGCAAACCCTACAGCAAGCAACAAATTGATAATGCCGAAAAGGTGGCTGTGATATCGGAGGATATGAAGAATGAATATTTTGGAGATATCCCTTCTGTTACGGGTAAATTTATTGAGGCTGATAATGTGAAATACCGTGTAATAGGCGTTGTGAAAAATGTACCTATAACCAGTTATATGACTTATAGCGACATCTACCTGCCTTATACGGTATCAAAAATTAATTATAAAAGTAAAGGATATCAGGGTGGTTATATAGGCGTTTTGCTGGCGGCTTCATCAGCCGATGTGCCCAAAATGCAGCAGGAATATAACCAGATGATAGCCAGGCTGCCCCTTGAAGATAAGCAGTATACCAAACAGACAAGCCGTGCCGAATCATATATCTCTGCTTATGTAAATACGGGCGATGAAAATAAGTCTGGCGTTACATTGGTGCTTACCGTAATCGTCTTATTTGTGTTTATTTTCATGCTGCTACCTACGCTTAACCTGGTTAATATCAACATTACCCGTATTATGGAGCGGTCATCCGAGATCGGGGTACGTAAGGCCTTCGGGGCATCATCCAAAACGCTTGTTTACCAGTTTATTGTCGAAAATATCATCCTCACTTTATTGGGCGGTTTAATTGGATTGATATTGTCCTTCATAGTTATACAGCTCATTAACAGTGAAAATTTCATTGCTAACCTTGAGCTCTCCATCAACTTTACTGTGCTGGGGATAGGGTTATTGGTATGCCTCATATTCGGGCTGATATCGGGCGTTTACCCTGCATGGCGAATGTCGAAATTGAATGTGGTGACAGCCTTAAAGGCTCAATAGAATTATAGATCATTTAATAAAAGATATTATGATAAAGCACTTATTTAAACTCATCTGGAATAAAAAGAAACAAAACTTTTTATTGATGTCGGAGATGCTGGTTTCCTTCCTGGTGATATTCGCGGTATTTACATTGCTGGTGTATTATTACAACAATTATAAAAAGCCGATGGGCTTTGCGTATAAGGATGTATGGGTTGTAAACTATGATAATGAATTGGATACCAAGAATACCGATTCATTGAATACTTATTATGAAACCTTGCGGCAAAGCTTAAAATCTATGCCCGAAATTAAGGAGCTCAGTTTTTCCAGTGATAACACACCTTTTTCTCAAAATACAAATTCGGGATCAGTCTTTATTAAAAATAAAGAGGTTGGTGGCGTAAATATGTACACTGCCGAAGATACATATAAGGACGTTTTACATATGCAACTGCTTAGTGGGCGCTGGTTTAATAAGGCGGATGCAGTTGCGAAGTATAAGCCCATTATTATTAATAATGAACTAAAAGAAACCCTGTTTGGGCAAGGTGAGGCCGTAGGTAAATTGGTTGCTGATTACGACAAAAAGAAAATGAGAATAATAGGTGTAGTACAGGGCATTAAGGTAAAAGGCGATTATGCACCGGCAGGCTACGCGCTTTATTCACGTACTGATACAGGCTCATTCCGTTGGCTTGGTAAGATATTGATAAACGTAGCACCGAATGCCAATGCAGCTTTTGAAGGCCACTTATACAAAACGCTTGCTAATTTTATGCCATCATCCAACATAGAAATTGAGCATTTAACCCAAAAGCGTAAGGAAACCAATTATTTTGCTGTAGTGCCGATGATCGTGCTCTCCATAGTCGCATTTTTTTTAGTGGTTAATGTAGCGCTGGGCCTGTTTGGCGTGTTATGGTATAACATCAACAAGCGCCGGGGCGAAATCGGTTTGCGCAGAGCGATAGGAGCATCGGGCCAGTCTGTTTCATCACAATTGGTTTCAGAATCACTCATACTGGCTACATTATCATTAATAGTAGGGGCATTTTTTGCCGTGCAGTTCCCATTGCTTAATGTTTTTGACCTGTCGGCAGGCATATATTTAACCGCCATCATTTTGGCCGTGATTTTTATTTATCTGCTGGTTTTGGTTTGTTCATTGTATCCGGGTAAACAGGCAGCAGCTATTTTACCTGCTGTTGCACTGCACGAGGAATAATTAAGTGGAATTTGAATGTTTATACTAATTTTAAAGATTGATTAAGTCGGGCTGATACTATTTATGATACTTATAATTGATGATGACATTGCTGTACGTACCTCGCTGCTGTTGCTTTTTAAAAGCGAAGGCTACAATGCTATGGACACAGGATTGCCCGGCGAAGCCTTAACAATTATCAAAAAACAATCGCCCGAGCTGATCATTCTCGACCTTAATTTTTCTATCGATACCTCAGGCGATGAGGGACTTGATCTGTTAAGTAAAATAAAGAAGATCAACACTGGTATACCGGTTATACTTATAACAGGCTGGGGTAGTATTGAGCTTGCCGTAAAGGGAATGAAGCTTGGCGCGAATGATTTTATTAATAAGCCCTGGAGCAACGTTCATTTAATGCAATCGGTAAAAACGCTGATAGACCTGCAGGATAAAAAAGCTGAACATCGCACCCGCAAACAATTGGATAGCAAGTACAATTTTCAGCATATAATAGGCGAGGACCCTAAGATGCTGGATATACTGGAAACCATTGGCCGGGTTGCTGCTACAGATGCTTCTGTTTTGGTAATGGGGGAGAGCGGCACAGGTAAAGAATTGATAGCGGAAGCTATACATCAAAACAGTCAGCGGCGTAATAAGCCTTTTATAAAGGTGAATTTAGGCGGTATATCAACCTCATTGTTTGAAAGTGAAATGTTTGGCCACATGCGCGGCGCATTTACCGATGCCCGTTTTGACCGTATCGGCCGTTTTGAGATGGCCAATAAAGGCACTATTTTTTTAGACGAAATAGGCGATCTGGATGCCAGCAGCCAGGTAAAGCTGCTGCGCGTATTGCAGGACAGGACTTACGAGGTATTAGGCAGCAGCCGTACCAAAACTGTTGATGTACGCGTGGTTTGCGCCACCAATAAAGATTTGAACGAAATGGTGAGTCGCACTACTTTCAGGGAGGATCTATTATATCGCATAAATCTCATTACTGTTTATCTGCCTGCGCTTCGCGAAAGGCCAAAGGATATACCCTTGCTGGTTAATTTCTTTATCAATAACCTTAAACTTATATACAACCGGCCCCAACTTACAGTAACCAGCAGCGCTATGAAATGGCTGCAAACCCTGCCCTTGCCGGGTAACATCAGGCAACTGAAAAACCTGGTGGAGCGCTCAATACTGGTAAGCAAAAAAGATACGTTAGATATCGAAGATTTTCGTTCGCAGCTGGAGCTATCACCGGTAAAAAAAGGTAATTTGCAATTGCCGGGGGTAGGTGCTATAACGCTGGAGGAGATGGAAGTGGAGATGATAAAACGCGCGCTCGATTATCATAAAAACAAAATAGCCAGGGCCGCAAAATCATTGGGCCTTACACGCAGCGCATTGTACCGCAGGCTCGATAAATACCAAATTCCTTACGATGAAGCTGAGGACTAAATACCTTTTGTTTGTTATCATACTGCATTTAATTGCTTTGGTGCTCAGTTATTTAATTTTTGATGATAACAAGCTGCTTTTTATTTGCTCAGAGGTGTTTATCATCATTTCGATTATTATATCATGGAATTTGTATCAACAACTGATACAGCCGCTTAAAAGCCTTAGTGAAGGTGTTGATGCTATAAGGGACAGGGACTTTAATGTAAAGTTCCTGTCTACAGGTAAAAAAGAAGTAGACCAGCTCATAGACGTATATAACCAGATGATAGATCAGTTACGTACCGAACGTACTTTACAGGAGCAGCAGCATTTTTTTCTGGAAAAGCTTATCTATACATCGCCAACGGGTATTATTATTTTGGATTATGATGGCAATATTCACCAGATTAATCCAAAAGCGGCGCAGATACTTTCGATTGATGAAAAAAGCCTGATTAACCAATCTGTGAATGAATTGCCGGGCAACTTTGTAAGGCATATGGAAAACCTGCGTTCCGGCGATACAAAAACAATAAAGTTAAACGGGGCAAATACCTATAAACTACAACGTTCCTATTTTATTGACAGGGGATTCTCCCGCGATTTTATCATGATAGAGGAGCTGACCGCCGAAATACTGGCTGCTGAAAAGAATGTTTACGGTAAAGTGATCCGTATGATGGCGCATGAAGTGAATAATACTATTGGTCCTGTAAATTCTATTTTGCAAACCGCACTGAATATGGATGTGCTGTGGCTCGGGCATCATTCAGACCCATTAAAAGATGCCTTGCAGGTGGCGCTCGACCGTAATCAGAACCTAAATATATTCATGCGCAATTTTGCTGATTTGGTACGATTACCCGAGGCCAATAAAAAGCGTATCGATCTTAATCGTGTGGTTACATCAGTATCAACCTTAATGGCTTTAAAAGCCTCGGAAAATAACATAAAACTGGAACTGGATATACCTGGTGAACCCTTTTATATCCAAGCTGATGAACAGCAAATAGAGCAGGCATTGATCAATATTGTAAAAAACGCTATTGAAGCGATAGGTAGCAACGGACTTGTGCAATTAAGCATCAATAATAAACTCAAGCAACTTGTAATAACCGACAATGGGAAAGGCATCAGCTACCAGCAAAGTAACCAGTTGTTCTCACCTTTTTACACCACCAAAAAAGATGGGCAGGGGATAGGGCTTACACTGGTGAGAGAGATATTAATTAATCATGGGTATGAATTTTCATTACAAACAGGAGTTGATGGTTTAACTGTTTTCAACATACAGCTTTAGTGATCTCTGTGGTTAAGTTTTACCACAGAGATCACCAAGGTTTTCACAAAGAGTCACGGAGTGAAAAACTATATCAATGCCCAGGTTTTTGGCCCCACAATGCCATCGGGTACAACCCCACTTGCTAATTGGAAAGCACGTACAGCGGCCTCTGTTTGCGGTCCGAAATCGCCATCGGGCGTTACACCAACTTTTGCCTGCACTATCTTAACCAAAGCCGGGTCATTTTGTATCCCACGGCGAAGCGTGGCCCTGCCGGGTGCTTGTCCGGGTATGGTTGGTTCTGCTACAGGTATAAGTACTGGCGGCGGTGCTGTTCCGTTTAATATCGTGCTTACAGCAGTACGAAAAGCAACCATATCAAAATCGGGGTCGGTTTTGCGGCCTGCCGGTAATGCATATTCTTTATGACCGGCACAAAATTCAACACCCTTGCCAATGTGTGTTAATATAGCCGCTGCGCCACGCTGATAAGCATCCAGCTGTACCGCGGGCCACGGGAAATCATCGTGACCGCCCGTGTTTTCAGCCTCGATACCTATAAAGTTTGTATTGCCGGTAACAATGCCCTGCCATGTGCCTGCGCCGGCATGGTAACACCGGCCTGCTGCAACTACATAATAAGTGCCATCTCTGCCCAAACCGAGCTGTGCAAGGGGACCTGAAAGATCGGGCCTGCCATTGATCAGCACATCTATTGATGGCATATTTTGAGTTAGATCGGTAGTAGCGGTATGGTGGCAAAGTATACCTAATACCGTGCCCATATCGCCATGCCCGCGGGTTTCCCATCCGGGTTGTAAAGCTACTTTCAGGCCCGCGTTTGTTAAAACATCGGGTAACCAGGTTAATGAATAAGCCATTATAACATTCCTCCTTTCGATGCCGGCAGATCAGCGTTCTGCGTTAAATTTGTAGCTGGTGTACCACAGCCGTCCAGGTTTTCATCATCTCCATTATCTGTTGGTGGTGTAGTACTTGCTGGTGTTGTTGCAGTTGGATTAATTGGCGTGATTGGTGCCGATATAGTGGATGTACTGGTTGTTACCGGAGCCGAAGCGGCTGATGGGGTAGATGTGGTTGTTGTTTGTGTTGATTGAAGGGTTGAGGATGCTACCGCCAGTTTGCTTTCAAAGTACGACTGTGTAGCTTTTGCACCAAATGTAAAGGCTATAACACCCATCCAGTATTCGTCAAGGCCTATGGCCTTTAAATCATGCTGTTCCCAGCCAATTTTTAACAACAGCATGCAAATAACATTTATCATCATAAAAACTACAATGCGCATAGTGCTTAATCCTTTAGTAGAATCGCGCAACAGCTCAGGAAAAGCAAATGCAAAGCCGAGCATTATGGTGAAGAACACGATTGCGATACCTCCTCCGGTTATAGTGCTGAATAATTGTACGCAAAACATATAAAGTAAACCGATCAGGATCACGCTGAATCCTATGATCTGGAGATAAGAAATCTTATCTCCGGAAAAATGTAATAGTTTTCGCAGCATAAGGTTGGTTTTAATATTGGTTAATAATTGATATAAAATTAACTGTAAAAAATTAATTATCAATACGTTAAAATTATTTTTTTTAAATTTTAATGAAAATATATATTAATTGACTTCCGAAATAACTGGCTTAAACAAAGCAGCTTTATATAGATGAGATAAAGTATTATAAATATTTATAATACTTGTAGGTAATATTAAATGGCTTTATATATCTTTAACAATCAGTTTCTTTACATTTTTTGTAGATAGAATATAGCTATGACATTTAACATATTTGCTAAAAAACTGAACATATTTGCTATTGTTTAACCGGTAATAGCTATAATTTTATGTAACAATTATACTGCGTTTTCAAAAACGGCAGCAAAACCTATTTAATAAAAAATTAGAGAGTTCAAATGTCCCGGGGGAATTGTATTCCTGCGGATATGGTACCTAACCGTTGAATATAAAAAACGATTAGGTGCTGACTTATTTAATTTAATAAAACGTATTGATACTGTACATATAATAGATGATTGTGTATGATGAGAGTTATACCTTTTGATACAGAAAAGGCTGTAGTGGATGATAATCAAATTCAAAAGTTAATTTTGGGTGGTGAGGATGCGTTCAAAAAAATATATGATCAGTATGCTCAAAAAATTTACAGGCTTGCCTTCCATTACTTAAAGGATAAAGTATGGAGCGAAGAAATTGTACAGGAAACTTTTATTAAGCTATGGCTTAACCGCGAATCGCTTGATGCAGAAGGCGATATATGGTCATACCTGTCGCTTATCTCTAAAAGGCTGTCGTTAAATATGATAAGGGAGATTTCCCGGTCAACCAGCCTCACCGATAAACTGCTCTCAAATATTGAAGAAGTATATAACTCCATTGAGGAAAATATATATGCAAATGACCTGAAACAGATCACCGAAAAATTGATCAATAAACTACCAAGACAGCAACAACTCATATACAAGTTAAGCCGGATTGAAGGTCTGTCACACAAAGAGATCGCCGATCAATTAAGCATATCGCCCAATACTGTAAAAAATCATATGGTACAGGCGCTTAAAACTATAAAGGCTAATCTTAACTTCTCCTATCTTATTTCTATTATAATAATATTATTTTCAAAATAATTTATAATTCCACTAGTCCTATTCCATAGGTTTCGTGTTCTATATATAACCAGCCCTTCAAAGGGGGCCAATTATAAACACTGAATAACCATGGATGAGCATAAACTTAAGCGTTTACTGTATCAGTATTTTAATAACTCAATAGATCCTGAGGATTGTGTAGAGTTGATTAAATATATAGATGCTAATCCTGAAAAAGTTAGTGAAATATTAGACCACCACCAGTTTAACGTTAATACCGGCCCTGTATTTGTTGATATAGCTGCAGATCAGGTATTTAAACGCATGCAATCCGATAAGAGATTTCATATCCCTCAACCTGAGTATAAACAACAATCTGCTATTATCAGGTTCTTTAAAAAGCAATGGTTCAGCGTTGCTGCCATACTTTTGGTTTGCATTTCCGTTGCTTTATTTGCAACCCATAATACTACCCACACAGGCAATAACAGGCTGGCAAATAACTTTAATAAACCCATTATAGTGCCGGGAGGCAACAGGGCTACATTAACCTTATCCAACAATAAAGTTATAGTGCTTAATAATGCGGCAAATGGTGTGCTTGCAAGTTTAGGTGTATCAAATGTTCGTAAAATACAAAATGCCCAAATCGTTTATAAAAATACTCCGGGCGATGGCACAGTACCAGTTGATGGAAATGCTATAAACACCTTAACAACCCCCAGAGGCGGCCAGTACCAGGTTGTATTATCCGATGGTACCAAGGTTTGGCTAAACTCAGCCTCTTCAATAAGTTACCCGGTTGCTTTTACCGGTAACGAACGCCGTGTTAAGCTAACCGGCGAGGCTTATTTTGAGGTTGCAAAAAATAAGGATAAGCCATTTTATGTAAGCATGAATAATGTGCAGGTGAGGGTATTAGGTACGCACTTTAACATAGCAGCTTATAATAATGATGATGATATAACTGCTACATTATTAGAAGGATCGGTACAGGTAACTAAAAATAATTCAATGTCATTATTAAAACCCGGCCAGCAGGCTGTTGTGCCCGATGGTAATAATGATATCCATATTATGCCTGCTGATATTGAGCAGGTTATGGCCTGGAAAAACGGTTATTTCAGCTTTAATGATGAAAATATAACCGATATTATGAAAAGAGTTTCACGCTGGTACGATGTTGAAGTGGAATATAAAGACAATATAAAAGATCAGCAGTTTGGCGGTGTTTACGATCGTTCAAAAAGTCTGACTGATCTGCTGCACTATCTGGAAAAACTGGGAAAAGTTCACTTTGAAATTGAGGGAAGGAGGGTGATAGTAATGAAGTAACTATACTCAAACTCTTCTTTTCTGAAAAATAAAACCAGGAGCGTTCGCACCGCCCCTGGCCTACGCCAATGTCTGGCATTCAGATCGTTAATCAATTGTAGTCGAAACAATCAATAATTATTAATCTAAATTCAAATGTATAAAAATTTTACTGAATTTATATGCAGCAAGCCTCGTAGCTGTATCTATAAAACTCTGCTTGTCATGAAGATAACGCTAATTTTAATAATGACCACTTTTTTGCAGGGCTTCGCCTCAACCTATGCTCAAAAGGTAGTTTTACGCGTTAATAATGCTTCTTTGAAAGAAGTGTTTGAAAAAATACATAAACAAACTAATTACGATTTTTTGTATAACGCTGATGACTTAAAATCAGCAAAAAGAGTAAGTCTTGATCTTAAAGACGCCTCGCTAAAACAAGCGCTGGATGAGTGTTTTACCGATCAGGCATTAACTTATGTGCTTGATAATAAAACCATTTTAATAACAAAAAAGGTAAGCGCTACAAACGAACAGCCTGTTGCTGTAGCTGTTGCAGGTAAAATAACGGATGATGGGAATATACCACTGGCAGGAGTAACTATCAGAGAAAAAGGCACCCAGAACTTTGTTACCAGTGATGCTCATGGAAGTTTTAAGATCATAGTGGCTAATGAAAATGCTATACTGGTTTTCACCTATGTAGGTTTTGCCCCGCAGGAAGCATCTGTAAATAAAAGTACCCAGCTAAACATTATACTAAAGGAAACAACTCAAAATTTAAATGATGTTGTTGTTATTGGTTACGGCCAGCAAAAAAGGGGTGATGTAAATGGTGCAGTATCAACAGTTACAGCGAAGGATATTGTAGATATACCGCAAACAAGTGCCGACCAGCTGCTACAGGGTAAGGCTGCCGGTGTTGTAGTTACTAATGGTACAGGCGCTCCTGGTAGCTCAGCCTCGGTGCACATAAGGGGCATAACATCACTAACAGGTTCAAATGAACCTTTATACGTGGTTGATGGTGTATATATTGATGGTGCCGCCTATACTACTCAAAACCAAAATAATGGTGAGAATACAGTTAGCCCGTTGAGCTACATTAACCCCAATGATATAGAATCATATAGTGTATTGAAGGATGCTTCCGCGACAGCTATATATGGTAGCCGTGGCTCAAACGGTGTAATTATTATTACTACCAAAAAAGGAAAGAATGGTGTTGCGCATTTAAATTACGATGGTTATTACGGATTTCAGCAGCAGGGGCACTTCCTGGATATGATGAACCTGCCGCAATATGCCAATATTGAAAATGTAATTGCAGATGTTACCGGTGTAGGCCGCAGAGGTGAATTTGCAGACCCCAGCTTACTTGGCCCGGGTACTAACTGGCAGAAAGCGGTATTTAAAACCGCGCCAATGCAAAATAATAACCTTTCTCTCACCGGCGGTAACGATAATATGAATTACTATATATCCGGTGGTTTCCTTAAACAGGATGGTACTATTATAGGATCAAACTTTAAACGCTACTCTTTCCGTACCAATGTTGAAGGAAAGTTGAAAGATTGGTTTAAATTAGGTGCAAGCATGACGTTAAACCGTACCGACCAAAATATGGGTGCGAGTGATAACGGCGGTATTGTTTACCAGGCGCTATTAAATGCTCCTGATCAGGCAGCCACCAACCCTGATGGCAGCTATACCGTTGCTCCTGCATCATATGGTAGCGGCACTTTTATAAGCCCTGTTGCCCTGGCGATGTTGAATACTAATAACCTGGTGCGTAACAGTGTAAATGCAAATTTTTATGCTGATATACGTTTTTTTAGAGATCTGACATTGAGATCAGAGATTGGTGGTTATGATAATGCTGCAACCAGCAAGTTATTTTTCCCATCCTACACAGTAACATCGCCTACTGACCCAACGATTATATATGGTAACCCCATTGCTAGTTTAAGTGAATATTGGGATCAGGCTTTAGGTTGGAACTGGAAAGAATATTTTACCTACAATCACACTTTCGCCAAAAAACACAGCATAACCGGAACCGCAGGTTATGAATTGAATGAAGGTATGTACAACAGTATAAATGCCGGTACAAATACATTTTTAACCAATGATTTGCCAACGCTTAACCTCGGCGGCGCTAAAATACCTACAATTGGTGAAAATAAGTCCTCAAATGTGCTGGAGTCTTTTTATGCCCGCGCCATTTATGATTATGATAACAGGTATAGCTTAACTGCTACGATCCGGTCTGACAGGTCTTCAAATTTTGCACAGGGTCACCAAACCGGTTATTTCCCGTCAGCGGCACTCGGATGGACAATTTCAAACGAAGCATTTTTTGCAGGCCTGAAAAAAGTAGCCGACAATGTTAAATTAAGAATTGGCTATGGTGAAGTAGGAAATCAAAACGTGCCGGGTTACCAGTACGGTGCAGCGCTTAACCCCACCATTACGGGCTTAGGTACCGGTTTTAATGTTGATAAATATCCTAATCCAAATCTTACCTGGCAAACATCTATACAAACCGATGTTGGTTTAGATTTTAATTTATTTACCAGAATTGATGGAACTATTGACTGGTACAATAAAACCTCGAAAAACTTCCTTTTCCAGGCGCCTTTGCCGCAGTTCTTAACCGGTGATGCAAATTACCTTGGCGGACTAAACCCTCCTTATGTAAATGGCGGCGAGGTTAGCAATAAAGGTATTGAGTTCAGCCTTACTTCAAAAAACATTATTTCAAAGGATTTCAACTGGAGTACTTCAGTAACCTTTACACATTATACCAATAAAGTAATTTCTACTTACAACAACAGTGTCATTAATGCGAGTGTTACTTCAGGATTTTTAACTATCCCGGTTACACAAACCCAGGTTGGCGGCCCTATTGGTGAGTTTTATGGTTATACAGTAAAGGGTATATTTAAAACTGCCGCTCAACTGCAATCCGCCCCTGTACAATTTGGGCAGCCTACAAGTACTACCCCTGGTACTATTGGTTCTACATCTTTGGGCGATATTCAGTATGTCGATATCAATCATGATGGTAAGATCGATGCCAGCGATATGAGCCCTATTGGTAATCCTAACCCCAACTTTACCTATAGCTTTACCAATAATTTCAACTATAAAGCCTTTGATCTGTCTGTATTTTTTTATGGCTCATATGGCGGTAAAATACTTAACTATTTAGATTATAGCCTTGAAGGTTTGAATGGCTTATACACAAATCAACTTGCCGCAGCTTCTAATTTCTGGACACCGTCTAACCCTAATTCAGATATACCTGCGCCAAAGGGCGGTGTTAATCCAAACCTCAACATGTCAACCAGGTTTTTGCAAAGCGCGTCATTTTTAAGGCTTCAAAACGTGCGTTTAGGGTACAGCCTGCCGTCGAAATGGGCTAAATATATAGCACTTAGTCGCCTAAAAGTGTTTTGCAGCGCGCAAAACGTGTTTGTAATAACGGGTTATAAAGGTCTTGACCCAGAAGTTGGCCAGCAAAATCAAAACGTTTTTTTAACCAATGTGGATTTGGGAAGATACCCTTCGCCAAGGGTTATCACTTTTGGAGTAAACGCAGAATTTTAACATAAAAAAGAAATTTTGACATGAAAACAAATATAAAATATTTAATCGGTGCCGCGGTGATGAGCATTTTTGCTGTCACAGGCTGTAAAAAGGATTTCTTTAATCGCCCGCCCGAAAATGCGATAACAATTGATGATTTTTATAAAACAGACGCGCAGGTAGCATCAAGCACGCTTAACCTTTACAATTCGGTTTGGTTTAACTATGTGTCAAAACCTGGTTGGGCAGTATGTGAAATGACAGGCGGTAACGGCCGTAGTTATTCATCAGATGTAAGTGACTTTGGGAACCTTAATGGGGCCGTTACAAACCTTAACGCGCAAAATGATGCTGCCTGGGTTTCATTATGGACAGTTGTAGAGCAGGCTAACGCGCTTATCAATATATTGCCCACCAAGGTAGGTTCAGCAGTAACACCAGCTGTGGAAAACAATGCTTTGGGCGAGGCTCATTTTATGCGTGCCATGGCTTATTTCCATATTGTAAGGTTATGGGGCCCGGTACCTATTATTGAAAATGGCAGCAACTTTTTAACCAATTTCCAGGTAAATACCAACCGGATACAGGATATCTACACCTTTATGGTGAACGATATGAAATTTGCCGAAGCCAATTGCACAGCTATGATCAGAACGGGATCTATCACACAGGGCCACGTATCCAGTGGTTCAGCTTCAGCAATGCTCGCGAAATTATATCTGTATATGCAGGATTATCCTGACGCGCTTAAGGAAGCACAGAAAGTGATCAATAGCGGTGAATTTAAATTATACGGTATAGATATTCCTAATAAAACCTATAACGACCTGTTTAAAACCGCAAATAATAATAACGAAGAAAGCATTTGCCAGTTGCAATGGGCAGGCGGCGCTGCATATGGCCATGGAAACCCTCAGCAAGCTTCTTTAGCTATCAGTAGTACTATTACAGGTACAGGTGACGGATATGCAGTTTTGGGTCCCACTATCGACTTGCAAAATTCTTATGAAGCGGGCGATCTGAGGCTGCATGCTACCATTATGCAAGCGGGCGATTTCTATCCAGAACTTGACGCGGCAACAGGCGGTTATACAGTGCCTGCAACTGTTAATGCGCAGGGTGGGGATGCAGGTGTTAAAAAGTATGTAGTTGGTACACCTGCTGATAACGGCGGTCTTGGTGCCGCGCAATCGGCAGCTAATAACACTTATTTAATGCGTTATGCCGAAGTTTATTTAATTGCGGCTGAAGCTATTGTGGGTGCTAACAGTACTTCGTCAGATCCTCAAGCCTTAATTTATATTAACGCCATCAGGAAACGGGCAAACTTAGCATCATTAACCGTGATAAATCGTAATCACCTTGTCCCTAACCCTAATTATGATGCCACATATAACAATACAGTGCCTACAACTATAATAAAGGATGATATCATATCTGAAAGAAGGCATGAGTTTGCTATAGAGAACGATTACTGGTTTGACCTTTGCCGCCTGGACGGATGGAACGGTATATTAACTAACTCTCATCCACTGGCAACTCAAATGATAAGCCAGCAGGAAAGAGGTACTTATGCCAGTGACCGCAAAACGGTATACCACACAGCCGTTACGCCAAAAAGTACCGACTTTTTGCTTCCAATCCCGATTGGTGAAACCACAAGTGATCCTAAATTATTACAACCACCTGTAGCATATACATTCAAATAATTACAGCTATGAAAAATTTAAAACCGATATTTTTTTACTGCATATTTTCATTGTTTGTGATATGCAGCATAAGTGCCTGTAAAAAGGATGGCGATCATGCCGCTCCCACTATTACAAGAGTACGCACCGTATTCCAAAGCACCCAAACATCACAAACTGTTACGGCTTTTGATTCAACAACAACCGATGGTAAAATAGGTACCTTATATGCCATAATAGGCAACAACCTAAGTACCGCAAAAGCTGTGTATCTTAATGGTGTACCTGTTTATTTTAATGTGGCTTACGTTTCAAATACAACTTTGCAGTTTTCGGTGCCCAACACTGTGCCTTACAGCAGCAGCAGCACAAATAATTTGCTTACCGTTGTCACCGACTATGGTAAAGTAAGTACGCCTTTTGTAATTGAACAACCTGTACCGGGTATAACTTCAGTTGATCAGTTAGCAGGCAACCCGGGCGATATTATCACTATTACCGGTACAACGTTCAATGGCCTTACAGGAGTTTCTTTCGGTACCGTGCCTGGTAAGGTGCTTACAAACACACCTACCGTGATAACTGTTGAGGTTCCTACAGGAGTTACCTATGGCCCGATTTTAGTAACTACGGCTGCAACAAAAGGTGGTGGTGTTGGAACAGGGCCTTTACTTACTTCCGGAACAAGTGAGTTAACAACCGGAACCGCAGTGCACCAGGCAAATGGTATTTTTGGCTTCAAGACAGCGATTTTTGAAGATGCAGCTGAAAATAGCTGGGATATTCAAGGTGGTTGGGACGGAACTCCTTATACTATAGATACAAAAACGGTAAGAAGGGGTACCGCATCCATAAGTTATACTTTTAGCGGCGGTTACAATGGTTTTGTAATAAATGCGGGCACCGGAAATAGTGTTGATGCAAACACCGCTATTAAGTTTTCCATATATGGCGGAAAGGGAACCAACGGTAAAAATATACGTCTTAACCTGAACTATAATTCTAATGTGACAGTCCAGCTTACACTTTCTGAAGGTAAATGGGTTGATTATATTATTCCTGTTCAGAATTTTGTTGATTCTGCCAACCCTTTGCCTTCCAGTATCAATAATTTGGTTTTTCAAGAATTCAGTGGGAATCCTTCACAGTTTAACCTGGATGACGTTGGATTAGTTGAGCTTAAATAATAAAGATAGTTAATGGGTAAATATGGCCACCATCGCGGGTTTCGGTGGTGGCTTTTTTTTTAAAAGAACAAAATATACGCAGATGACGATGAGGATAATTAGTGCGGCAATGTTTATTGTGTTGATGACGACAATAGCATGCAAAAAGAGCAATAATACAGGGACAACAACAACTACTACCACAACAACCGATCAGGGCAATGGCGGGGCAACAGGGCCTATTACAACGCCTACCGATCCGTCAGTTGCAGCAACACAGGGCTTTTTTCTGAACGATTGGCAGGCCAGAACTTTTACTGCGCCATCAACACAGGCAGCGGCCAAGCCATCGGCAACAACATCCATCACGGTGTCGGCCGATTATGCCCAGGTGGTATCAAAGGTTTCAAAATATATGTTTGGTAATAATATTAATCCCTTTACCGGGCAATATACAAGCGCGGGGGTAGTTACCGATCTAACCAATCTTTCGCCAAATATTATAAGGGCTCCCGGTGGAAGCTTATCTGATGTTTATTTTTGGAACTCACCATCAGGTGGCCACCCTGCGGATGTTCCCGCACAACTGTTAAATGCAGATGGAACAGTTAGTACCAATACCGGATATTGGAGCGGACAGGTTACCGATAGCTGGTCACTCAGTTTGGATAATTATTACAGCTTGTTACAAAAAACAAAAAGCACCGGTATAATTACGGTTAACTATGCTTATGCACGTTATGGTACCGGGCCAACCCCTGTACAAACTGCCGCGCATTTGGCAGCGCAATGGGTTAGGTATGATAAAGGCCGTACCAAGTTTTGGGAAATTGGCAACGAGTGCTATGGCAACTGGGAAGCATGCTACCGTATTGATGTAACCAAAAATCAGGATGGCCAGCCAGCCATACTTACAGGAGCATTATATGGGCAGCAATTTTTAGTTTTTGCAGACTCGATGCGTAATGCTGCGGCCCAGATAGGTGCAACCATACAAATAGGAGCGGTATTACACGAAACTGCCGATGCGAATAATGGACAGGGCGTAAGCAACTGGAACGCCGGAGTACTTGGCGCGATTAGTAACTCGGCTGATTTTTTTATTGTGCATAATTATTATACAAACTATAATGAAAACTCAACCGCGTCAACTATTTTTAATACAGCGGCAACTTCATCCTTTACGTTAATGAATTATGTGAAGGCCTCCATACAAACTGCCGGGGTAACGCAAAAACCAATAGCTTTAACGGAATGGAACATTTTTTCGACCGGATCGCAGCAGCAAATATCAAATGTTGCCGGTGTACACGCGGTAATGGTTTTGGGTGAAACAATTAAAGACCAGTATGGCGAGGCAAGTCGGTGGGACTTGGCAAACGCCTGGAGTACCACATCTCCGGGTGATGATCAGGGTCTGTTCAGCTACGGGCAGCCAAATGTTACTGATTTTACGCCACGCCCGGCATTTTACTACATGTACTATTTTCAAAAATTCTTTGGCGATAGGATGATCAGTTCATCGGTTACTGGCAGTTCAAGTATAGTTAGTTATGCCTCATCTTTCAGCTCAGGGCAGGCGGGAGTAGTGGTAGTAAATACCGGCGAAAGCGACGCGACTGTAAACGTGAGCTTTAAAAACTATTACACAGGCAGCAACTACTATTATTACACGCTGCACGGTGGTACCGATAATGGCGATTTCTCCGGCAAGGTATTAGTTAATGGTACCGGCCCATCAATTGATTATGGTGGCCCAAGTACTTATGCGTCACTGGCTGCATCGTCAACAAGCACCAGCGGCGGCATAAAAGTTACTGTACCGGCAAGGGGTGTAGTGTTTTTAGTTGTAGATAAAAAATAATGAGTTAAATAATCGATGTGTATTATCATGAAGGGCGGTTAGTAAAATAGCTGCCCTTTTTTATGCTAATATTTCTGAACTATCAGCTAAAAATTGAACAGCCAAATGCATCGTTTTAATAAATAGCAGTTTATATATTTACAGCTTTCTTATTCATTAACATGATAATAGTTATTCAATGTAAAGACCAGGTTGGCCTGGTTGCATCCATATCGGCAATATTAGCGAAACATCAGCTTAATATTATTTCCATGCGTGAGCATGTGGATAAAGTAGAGAACCTGTTTTTTATGCGCCTTAATATTGATGATGGCAAAGATGAACTGTTGCTTGAAAATTATATTAAAGAAGTATTACCGGCCGGTGCAATCGTATCCATAAACCCTAAACCCAGCAAAAAGGTGGTGGTTATGGTAAGTAAAGAATATCATTGCCTTGCCGATATATTGATCCGTAATTATTTCGGCACATTTGGCGCTACCGTGCAATGTGTGATAGGCAACCATGCTGTATTACAGGGTATATGCGAGCGTTTTGATATGCCATACTACACCGTTTCGCACGAAAATATAAGTAAGCCCGAATTTGAAGAAAAGGTGGCTGAGATCATTGAGCAATATAACCCGGACTATATCGTGCTGGCAAAATTCATGCGTATACTTTCGCCTGCAATAGTTGCTAAGTTCTCTATGCGGATCATTAATATTCATCATTCGTTTTTGCCTGCGTTTATAGGTTCAAACCCATACAGGCAGGCCTTTGAGCGTGGTGTTAAACTGATAGGGGCAACGGCGCATTTTGTTTCAGATGAACTGGACGAGGGCCCTATCATCGCGCAACAGATCATCCCGGTAAACCATTCCTTTACCGCGGCAGATATGGTGCAGGCGGGCAAGGAAATTGAGACCTCCGTATTAGCCAAAGCGCTGAAACTTGTGTTTGAAGACAGGGTATTTGTTTACAAAAACAAAACGGTAGTGTTTGAATAGCAGGATCATACTTTAAATCTTGTAGCATCCACATTGTAACAGATAGGTTTCGTAACTTTATACTAATACCGCTTTTTTATTATTGCAATTGATATTGCTGTAAAATGCGGGCACTTTACAACCTAATAAAATGTTACAACAAGTTTTATCATACCAGGTAGCCGATAGTATTGATATAAGATTACTGAAGCCTGCTTTTAAATCGGAATTATATTTTAGTGATACGGATGAGTTGTTTTACATTACCGGTGAGGGGCAATACATTTATGTGTTTAAATATGGCGTTGTTTGTTTCTTAAATTATGACGCGGTTAAGATCTCAGAGTTTTTACAGCTGATATCGCCTTACTGCAGAAATAAATTTGAGCAGAGCCTGGAAGAGGAGTTTAAGATATTGACCAATGCGGGCAGAAATAAGATAGGGTTTAACTCGATAGAGATCATCGGGCACGACATTGAAGTGTTGCGTTTAATTATGCTCAATGTTTCCCAATCCGTAGCGCTGGATTATTACCATGAGCAAACCACCAAACTTATGGAAGAAACCAACCTTCACACGCAGCAACTGGAAACAAATGGGCGTTTAAACATATCAGGCACCAACCTTAAAAAATACATCGGGCGAACACTCTTGTTAAAAAACCGCATTGCCGAAAACCTTTATATATTTGATTCGCCGCCCGAAACATGGGAGGATGAGAACCTGAATAAAATTCATAACGACCTGAAGCGCACCTTCGACCTTAAAGAAAGATTCCGGAACATACAAGAGGGGTTAAATATTATAAGGGATAACTATGAGCTTTTCAGGGATCTGTTGCAATACAGGAACAGTTATCGGCTCGAGCTGATTGTTATCATCCTGATACTAATGGAGGTACTTAATATTTTCACCCAAAAAGTTTTTCATTTATTTTTTTAGTTTGGAATAGATATACCGCTTAATACAACGGTAGTTTAATTGCTCATCTGTTTAATTTACATTAAATTTGATATCAAAGTTCAAACTAAATTGAGTAAGTATCCTGTCCCGGTTAATGAAAAAGAACGCCTTCTGGCGCTGGAAAACTATGGGATTTTAAATTCACTTAGCGAGGACGAATATGACCGTATAACCGAGCTGGCATCGCTGATTTGCGATGTGCCTATATCACTTGTTTCTCTTGTTGATGAAAAGCGACAGTGGTTTAAATCAAAGGTTGGGTTAAAAGTAAATGAAACGTCGCGCGATTTGGCCTTTTGTCAATATGCTATTATGGGCACTGAAAGGTTCGATGTGGAAGATGCTATGTTAGATGAACGTTTTAAAGAAAATGCACTGGTAACAGGAGATCCTAATATCCGTTTCTATTCAGGACAGCCATTGATCGACCCTAATGGCTATGCATTAGGCACCTTGTGTGTTATAGATAGCAAACCAAGGGTGTTAAGCCCAAAACAACAACGAGCCCTTAAAATATTAGCAGATGAGGTGATGGCGCTTATCACCGAGCGCAGGCAAAAAGAGGAGTTCAGGTATTTTGAAAAGCTATTCCAGTTTTCGAACGACCTGATCTGTATAGTAGGAACTGATGGCTACTTTAAAAAGATCAATTCGGCTTTTTCGAAAATATTGGGTTGGAATGAGGAATATATCTTAAATACATCGTGCTATGAGTTTGTTCATCCTGATGATCATGAGATTACACGCACTGAATTAAGGAAGGTAGGCTCTGGAGTACAGGATACTACGTTTTTACAGCGCTTGTTAACCAAGAATGGTGAGTATCGTACTATACAATGGATGGGTACGCCCAAATCCATTACCGGTAATATTTTTGGTATAGGCAGGGATATAACTGAGGAGAGAGAGAAAGAACAGCAGTTGGCGGTAAATGAACGAAAATTAAGAGCGTTTTTTGAAAACTCGCAGGGGTTTATGTGCACGCATGACCTGGAAGGGAATTTTATATCGGTTAACAATGCCAGCGTATATGTGCTGGGTTACAGTATTGAAGAAATGCTGCATATGAGTTTGTACGATATTGTGCCTGAATCCCGCCATACTTTTATTAAAGCTTACCTGGAGAAGATCAAAGAAACCGGAAAGGCAAGCGGGCAAATGGCAACCCTGCACCGGGATGGCTCGCACAGGGTGTGGATGTATAATAATATTCTGGAAGTTGGGCCCGATGGTCAGGATTATATAATAGGAAACGGGATAGATGTTACCGACCGCTATAACCTGCAAATAGACCTGGAACGTACCAAAGCCATGCTGGAGCAAACCAATAAGGTTGCCCGTGTAGGTGGCTGGGAAGTGAATATGGAGAGCAGAAAAGTTTACTGGACATCGGAAACCAAGTCTATTCATGGTGTTGAACCTGATTTTAAACCTGAAATGGCTACAGGTATTGAATTTTATAAAGAGGGTGAAAACAGGGATAAAATTCAGGAAGCCGTAAATAATGGAATAAACAATGGAACAGCCTGGGACCTGGAACTACAGATCATTAATGGAAAAGGTAAAGAGTTATGGGTAAGGGTGCTCGGCAATGCTGATTTTGAAGAAGGCAAATGCAAAAGGATATATGGCACTTTTCAGGATATTGATGACAAAAAGAGAACTGAGCTTGAAGTAACTGCCTCCCGTAAATTTTTAAAAGACCTGTTACACGCGGCAAGAGAGGTAAGCATAGTAGCCACAGATACAGAAGGTTTGATAACCGTTTTTAACAGTGGTGCCGAAAAAATACTGGGTTATACAGCCGAAGAAATGGTAGGCAAGCAAACTACCGATATATTCAGATCTCCTGAGGAAGTAGCTGCTAAGGGGAAAGCACTTTCAGATGAATTAGGTTACGAAGTTAAAGGTTTCAGGATAATTGCTGAAAAGTCGGAACTAAACGGCTCAGACCAAAGCGAATGGACCGCTATTAAAAAGGACGGTACAAAAATTACTATTTCTTCAGTTGTAATGCCTATCAGGGATGATAAAAATAAAACCATCGGCTATCTCAGTATAGCTACAGATGTTACAGCTAAAAACGAGATCGAAAAGGCATTGATCACCGAAAAAGCAAGACTAAGCGCTTTTGTTGAACATGCACCCGCAGCCGTAGCCATGATGGATAACGATATGAAGTATGTTGCCGTAAGTAACTTTTGGCGGGAAAATTTCCACATCAAAGGCAATGTTATCGGCAAATCCTATTATGATACATTTCAGAACCTGGATGAAGAAAGGAAAGCAAGGCATAGCAGGGTGTTAAAAGGGGCTGTGGAAAAGACCAATGAAGATGTATTCCATTTGGATGGCGTTGAAGAAGATATGTTTATATCATGGGAGATGCGCCCTTGGTATCAGTACGATGGAAGCATTGGCGGTATGATGATCTCTACACAGGACATCACCACATCCGTTAAGCATCGCGAAGAATTAAAGACCGCTAAATTATTAGCCGAGCAAGCCAGTAACGCCAAATCTGAATTTTTGGCCAACATGAGCCACGAGATCAGAACGCCCCTTAACGGCGTGATAGGTTTTACAGATCTTTTACTAAAAACCCATTTAAACGAAACCCAGCAGCAATACCTTAATATTGTTAACCAGTCTGCAAATGCTTTACTTAGCATTATTAATGATATCCTTGATTTTTCAAAAATTGAAGCGGGCAAGCTGGAACTGGATGTTGAAAAATGTGATCTGTACGAAATAGGGAGCCAGGCAACGGATATTATTACCTACCAGGTACAAGCAAAAGGGTTGGAAATGCTGCTGAATATTTCACCTGATCTGCCCCGGTTTATTTGGGCTGATGAGCTGCGGCTTAAACAGATACTAATAAATTTATTGGGTAATGCTACCAAATTTACCGAAACCGGCGAAATTGAATTAAAGATAGAAGTATTATCTACACAAGAAGATCATACCAGCATACGGTTTGCCGTGCGGGATACCGGCATTGGTATAAAGCCCGAACAGCAATCAAAAATATTTCAGGCTTTTTCACAGGAAGATCCATCCACAACAAAAAAATATGGTGGTACCGGGCTTGGGCTTACCATATCAAACAGGTTGCTGGAACTGATGGACAGTAAGTTGCAATTACAAAGCGCGCCAGGTCAGGGCAGTACCTTTTATTTCGATCTGAACTTTAAGACAGAGCAGGGTGATCCGATAAATTGGGAAAATATCGACCTGATTAAAAGAGTATTGGTTGTTGACGATAATGAAAACAATCGCATCATTCTGCGGCAAATGCTTTTGCTGAAACAGATAAGTACAGTTGAGGCAAGCAATGGGTATGAAGCTTTACAGCTGTTGGCTAAAGGCGAAAAATTTGATGCCATTATTATGGATTACCATATGCCATATATGGATGGGCTGGAGGTAATTAAAAAGATTAGGGGGGTATTTGATGCAGCGGGTGGAGAAGTGGTGCCTGCCGTATTACTATATAGCTCATCAGATGACGGAGAAATAATTAAGGCCTGCGATGAATTGAATGTACAGCACCGGCTGGTAAAGCCTGTTAAAACACAGGATGTTTATCATACTTTATCAAGGTTATATATAAAAGAAAATAATATAGCGTTTAGTGGGACAGTTAAAGAGCAAACCCCAGCAACTGAGAACCTGAACATATTAATTGCGGAAGATAACTCGGTAAACATGCTGCTCGCAAAAACCATATTGAAACGGATAGCACCTAACGCAGTTGTTGCCGAGGCTAATACAGGAATAGAAGCTCTGGAACAGTGCAAATTACGCTGGCCCGATATGATCTTTATGGACGTGCAAATGCCTGAAATGAATGGCTACGATGCTACCCGGGCGATAAGGGCTATACAAGGGAAAAGACAGGTGCCTATCATTGCACTTACCGCCGGTAATGTAAAAGGCGAAAAAGAAAAGTGCCTGGCTGCAGGTATGGATGATTTTTTGGTTAAACCTATTGTGGAGGATACATTAGCACAAGTGTTTAACAAATGGATGCCTGCTGATCAAAATTCAGCCACAAATGAGCCTGCTGCTGCAATTGATCCATCAGCGCATTTTGATAGTAATACGATCAGGGTCTATGTAGGTGATGATGAGGAGACGATCAATGAGATAATCTGTTTAACAAAGGTTGAGTTGTCGGGGTCATTGGCTGTATTAACGGAGCATATTAGTAATAAAGATCTGAAAGGGCTTAATGCGGCAGGTCATAAGTTATATGGTACTGCTGTTTCTGCCGGGTTACCTGTTTTGGCAGAGCTGGCGCACCAGTTTGAATATTTGGCTGATTTTAAAGAAAGTGACATTAAGGAATTACTTGCAAAAACAAAACAGGAGATAGATTTGATCCTGGATATTATCAGTGCTTATTAAGTCTTACTTACGGACAATATAATTTTCAATTATCAGAACATCTATACCCGTATTTATAAAGCATTTAATCGCATCTTCCGGCGTGCATACAATGGGCTCGTCCATACGGTTAAACGAAGTATTGATCACCATGGGGCACCCGGTTAGATTATAAAAGGCATTGATCAAATCATAAAAATCAGGGTGCTGTTCCCGGTTCACTGTTTGTAACCTTGCTGAATAATCAACATGTGTAACCGCCGGTATGGTTGATCTTATTTGCTTGAATTTTTCAAAACCCTCTGCCTCATCAGTAGGTTGATCTAATCGTTTTCCCTGCTTTACTTCGGCAACTAAAAGCATATACGGACTTGGCGTATCAAGATCAAAAAATTCAGCGGTATATTCTTCCAAAACAGCAGGGGCGAAGGGCCTGAACGACTCCCTGAACTTAATTTTCATATTCAACACTGACTGCATCTCAGGATTGCGTGGATCCGCGATTATACTGCGTGCGCCTAAAGCTCGCGGGCCAAATTCCATCCTGCCCTTAAAATAACCTATTACTTTTGCAGCTGCTAATGCTTTGGCAATTTCCTGATTTAATTCATCTGTAGGCAATTCTTCAAATGCCAGTCCATGCTGTTCCATAGCGTCTATTATTTGAGCTGAATTATAAGCCGGGCCCAAAAGAGCGTTGTGCATCTGGTCGGTTTTGTTATCAGCTATACGTTCGTTATTGAGGTATTCATAATGCACGGCAAGGGCTGCGCCAAATGCTCCGCCAGCATCACCTGCTGCCGGCTGTATCCATATGTTTTTAAAGCCGGATTGCTTTAATATTTTGCCATTAGCTACACAATTTAATGCGACACCACCTGCAAGGCACAAATTATCTATTTGATGTTGCTGATATAAGCTTATGGTTGTCCGCAGCATTACCTGTTCGGTAACTTGCTGTACAGAGCTTGCCAT
Organism: Mucilaginibacter xinganensis; assembly: GCA_026225055.1. Lineage (GTDB taxonomy): Bacteria > Bacteroidota > Bacteroidia > Sphingobacteriales > Sphingobacteriaceae > Mucilaginibacter > Mucilaginibacter xinganensis_A. The sequence continues at coordinate 94,395 of JAMFSA010000095.1, forward strand.
ATCCATGTGAAAGGCTGAAATATCACCTCCCGGCTTGCGCGGCGGATTTTTAAAAAGCTGGTTAAAGCGATTGCCCGTCATAGTTAAACCGGTTCCATAATTAAAATAATCCATGTTCAGCCGAAACGAACCATCTGCTTTAACATCTATCAATTCTTTAAATATCAGGTCGGCGTAAACGGGTTTGCCATAGGGGGCAAGGCCCATCACCTTATACTCATCGCAATTAACCTTAAAACCAAGATAATATGTAAATGCCGAATACAGTAAACCCAGCGAATGCGGAAAGTTAATATGGCTGATCTTTTTGACTGTATTTTGCTTACCTATACTTACCGAGGCCGTTTCCCACTCCCCAACACCATCAACGGTTAAGACTACAGCCTCATTAAATGGCGATGGATAGAATGCCGAAGCCGCATGGGACTGGTGATGTGTTGTAAAAAGAAGATTGGTACCGTTATATTCCCAACTGCCGTCAATGAGTTTTAGACTTTTGATAAGCATCCGCTTAAAAAAGAGCTTCTCCTTTAACCATATGGGCATTGCCTTTAAAAAAGAGTTGATGCCTTTAGGCGCAAAGGCCATATGGCTTTCAAGCAGCCGCTCAAACTTTAAAAAAGGCTTTTCGTAGTAAGCTATATGATCGACCTGATTTAGTGTGATACCAGCATATTCAAGGCAATATTTAATGCTGTTGGCAGGGAAAGCCGCATCATTTTTTATTCGGGTAAGACGCTCTTCCTGTACTGCCGCCAATATTTCACCATCCTTAAGCAAACAGGCCGCGCTGTCGTGATAATAGGCGGATATACCCAAAATGTACATATGCCCTTTAAAAAAGGGAATAGATAAAAGGCGCCAACGCAGAACCCTGTGCCACTACTAAAAATACCGCTAGTAATATCAATATCATGCATAAGGGCCAAAGCCAGTAACGTTTGCGCTGTTTCAGAAATTGGAAAAATTCTGCCAGTAGGTCCATGCTTATAGTTTAAAATTGATTTTCCATTTTGCTTTCCTCAGTGACTGGGCTTATTTCCCAATAACTGATTTGGCTGTTTGATCTTTTTAGCTTTAATATATCCTTACCCAACAAGCGCATTATCAGGCCCAGCGGGGTTAGTATCACACCGTAAAATAAACTTAATAATATATAAGTATTTATGATGCCCAGCACATGGCCAAGCTTGTCCCAACATAAGCGTAAAGGAGTGAGCCAGTAAGGTATCAACAAGGTAATTGCCAATAACATTACGGCTATTATGCCGATTACGTTATCCTGTTTATGTTTTAATAGTAAATGATAAGCCGTAATAACCAGCAAAGCGATGGATACGGTGTACCCAAACTTTCTATTAAGTTTTATGGCTTCTTTATGCATTATAATCCAGGCTATTGGTGTGTCAACAAAAACCTAAATTAATAAAAATTAAGAAGGATTATAAAAATAAGTGTTTATTTAACAATATTAATCCATGGTTTATTGTCCACAGTTTTTAAACCGCTTGAATCGGGTACATCTATTGATCCTTTAATCTCTCCGGTTGTGGTATCTGCGGTCCATGATTCTGAAAAGAGTTTTCCGTTCACATCATAATAATCGATCTCCAATTGTTCGTTTTTTAATGATGCGACGCAATACCCGTTATAACCTAAAGGATAATCATTAGTGCCCGGCTGTGGCCTTGTATCAACCATTACCAATTTTGAATTACCATGACTGTTACTATTACGCTCAAAGGTATTCAGCTCTATGGGCATCCCGCCATGGCCTATACATCTTCCATACGCAGTAATGCCATCGTTTACCTGTACCTTTTCATATACGGAGAATTTATGTTCATGTCCCCAAATCCATAGCACAGGGCGGGTTTTACCAATGAGTTGGGCTAATTGTGTTGCCGGTACCAGGTATTCGCCTTCATCTTTAAAGGCAGTAACATATTGCTGATGTGTGAGGATGAGCAATCCCCGTTTGTCATTAGCATCATTAAGTTTCACATCATCATAAAGCCATTGGATCAATTTTTTATCGAAATGAGAATCCGGCCCACATCCCGGCAGGAGCTCTATGATCGGAATTTTACCTATTGAATAATAGCCGGTATCTAAACCCAATATCCGCCAATGTTCATTCTCGAGACAGAAAAAGCCCGCTTTCTGGCCTGCATAATTACCGGTTTCATCTTTTAAACCTAAAGTGGGCAGTAGTCTTTTGAAAAAGGCAATCCCACGGGCATACATTTCATGGTTACCTAAAAGCGCGAAGCTACCCTTGCTACCTCTTATCCATGGTGAGCCGGGTTTGGTGAAATTTTGTTCGATCTCGTGAGGTGCGCCTACATAATAGGTATCACCCAAATGAATGGTATAGTCGGGGTTATGCTCCTCCATTTTGTTTGCTACCTCAAATGATTCAGTAGTATCTGTACCCCAGTCAGCTGCAATAGCGATGGTTACCGTATCCGTATCTGTGGGTTTGATATTGTAAATGCCTTTATCCGTGCCTGTATAAGTTGGGTATGGATAATTGCGCCCCAACCTGCTCGAAAAATAATAATAAAACCAGGTCCAAAGCCTTTTGGAAAGGAAATCGCCGATCTTATTAGCAGGTGTTTCATATTTTGATTTTTTAGTTTCGGTACGCAGGTGGTTCAACAGCGGACTATGCGTCATATCGAAATAATCATCCTGCGTTCGGTTGGGCTGTTTGTTTATATCTTGCTGGTCCATTAATAGTTACGATTAAAAGAATTTCTTAAAATAAGTATCGATAAGTTCCTCGCTAAAGAACTTGGAGAACGGCTCCATTGCCTTTATGGTTTCCATCATGCTGCTGGTATTCACTGTTTTCATGGTTGTCATTTGTGTGGCGAAATCCTGTGCTGCTATTTTTAAAATGCCCATTCCCAGTACATTGTTTTTGGTCGCATCTTCATAAATGGTTGTATAAAGTACCGTGGTATCATTCCACAGGTCAAATGGTGAATTGCCATCAACCTTTTTATACCCGTAGAAATAGAATTGTTTACCATCATGGGTATTAAGCGTCATGTTATATTTCATTTTCAGGTGATCGGGATTGTCGGCATCTTTTACAAAAAGATTAAACAGGCCATCGCTTACGGTTAAGGGCTTATCTGATAAAGCCGGGGCAACCACCGTTCCGCTCATATAACCTTTATGTTCAGGATCAGCAACAAAAATGTCCATGTCTTCGGTTTGAATAGTCAGCGTGAACAGGATAGGGGAGCAATGTTGTTCGCCTGCTGCATAACCGGCTTCAAAGTCCTCTTTTTCGCCCATGCTGAAATAACCTTTCATGGTTTCTGTAAACTGAACGGCGGGTGCAGGAGTAGTTAAATTGGAAACCACCGGAGGGAAATCATACGTTGTTTCAAGTCCCATATTTTTTATAATGATGTTACAGGCGCGTTCGGCAACTGCTGAGATGGTGAACAACGGATTGGTTCCTAATGGCAGCGGAACTATAGAGCCGTCCAGCACATATAAACCGGGATATGTGACCTGCCCGTCAGTGCCCGAGAATACATTGCCGATATCATTAGTTACGCCCAACGTAGCGTCCTCGCCCATGCTACAGCCGCCGAGGGGGTGTACAGTAACTAACTCATAATCTAATGTCTTTTCCCAAACCAGGTCTTTTATAAAAACGCCTCCTAAAGCAGCGGTGGCATCGGTCATGGCTTGGTTTGCTTTTTGAAAAATAGCCTCTTTGCCAACGCCGGACCAATTAATAGAAAAATATCCATTATTTAAACTCATTACGCCGCTGCCATCATCATGCGTCATAATTAAATAGGTTTGCGTATGGCTGGTAGCACCGTGATATGGCCCGCTGATCAAGCTTTTAGCTTCTTCACCGCAATCCCGTAACCAGTTGGAGAAGGTGCCGTTGGTGTTATGACCAATGGTCGCCGATAACGACATCAATGCCAGATTAAGTGCGGAAACAATAGGGGCAGGCACGCTTCCTTCTTCAAAAGTAAACCCATCATCCAGCACAGGCTGATTACGCATATCAATTACACTGGTAATGCAGGGGCCAACGGGTTCGTATTTGTCGTCGTTCCACAGTGTACCTAATCCCATGCCATTAATGGGTTCTTCACAGTTATAGGCGAAGCCTAAAACATCCCCATTGCCAGTAAAATGATCGCCCAGTTTTGATGAAACTGATAAGCCATTTTGTTGTGATCGTAACAAAATCTCTGTACTGCCCAGCGCGCCTCCGGCAATTATTACATTGGCTGATCGTACAAACATTAACGGCGCCTTAAATTTATCCCTGTCGTTACCAAAAACATCAAAATAGGTTATCCACTTATCGTCCGACTGCTCCACATGATCGACATTAATATTGCAGAATATCTCGGCCCCGTTGTTTACCGCATCGGGTAAGTAATTCATAATTAGGGTATTCTTGGCAAAGTGATTGCAGCCCGTAACGCAATCACCACAATTAACGCATTGATTTTGTTGAACCCCAACATGATTAATGCCTGTTTTAAATGATACATTGATATCCGTATAATAAAAAGGCTGGTTCATTTTCTCGGCAGAAAGTTGCATGGCTTTTGTTTTAGCCAGTTCAGGGTAACCGGGAGTGTTTGCCGGGTATTTTGCCGGTTTAAGCATATCCCAGGCTTTATCATAGCCATCCTGCAGGCTCGCTATATCATTTCTTATAGCCGATGGCCATCTATCATCCAGAAATACGCGGTCCTCGGGTTTTATAGCAACGCCCGCATTAACCTGTGATGTGCCACCTAAGCCGCAACCTTTAAAAACGGAAATTCCTTGCCCCACATGGATATCATACAGCCCATTTTTATCAGCTTTACTAATGTCAGTGTTCAATTGCATTTCGGCTTCGGCTTCCATTAAGGTAACCGGGTATTCACCGGGTTGAAATTCCTTACCTTTTTCAAGTAGGCAAACCTTTAGTCCTGCGCGTGAAAAACGACTGGCCGCAATGCTTCCGCCATAGCCGCTGCCTATAATTACTACATCATAAAAGGGTTTAAGATCAGTGATGGATTTTGATAATTTTCTCATATTAATTGTTTTTATCAGGATAGTCCATTTAATAATTTCATTAATAATTTGTGTTTTAGCTTTATTTTTCCGTACCAGTTTGCCTGGGTGTTCACATTCAGGTAGTATGCATTTTTTATACGGTTTATTGCAGGTTGGCTCAACCGGGAGTCATCACCCGGCACTTCATTTGTGCCGATGCTTACAAGCGCTGTCTTGTTATCGATACCTATCAGCAGATCAATAACCCCATGTAATTGCATGGTTATGTTTACCTGTTGGTTTATGCTGTCGCGATAAAATTCAAAGCTGGATGATAGTTTTCCTCCGTTATCAGCTCGGATAGTATTATTATAGCCGGAAATAAAATCACCCTGATCTATTGAAACAGATGAAAATTGCTGCAGGATATATTGATCGCCAATTTGCCGTATAAAAAATGATAGCTGTATAATAACCTCGCATACCTTGTTGCCAATAATTAGTTTACCCATAAACTGCTGCCTGAAATGCAGGCTCGCATCAACGGTAGTCATAGCTGTCGATTTATATACCTCCTCGCTGCTATCGAATTTTTTATCAGTAGCTAAGTATTTTTTGGTATCAGCGTAGCCTATATTAATTAGCGTATCCGCATTTATCTTATTGAACAGGAAATCAGGATCTAATGGCAGCGGATATTCAGGTTTAACAATATGCAGATCAATGGCTTTTAATCCTTTTTTTACTCTTTCTGCATTAATGTTCCTCAGCCATTCAATTTCATTATATACACCGCCATTCGAGCTGATTTCAATCATGTGTACATATTGATTAAAGGAGCCATCCAGGTATTTGCGGGTATTTCCTATAGCCCATATCAGCCATATTTCTTCAGCGCCTTTGCTTATCGCACCCAGCATATTGCAGTCTTTTATCCATACCGCGTCGGTATACCAGTTGTTGTTGATCTGTATGGCGGGCATAAGAATAGGGAGGGACATACCGGCAATCAAATGATCCTCCGTAACATCCTGCCCGGTAATAGATTCAATGGTTTTATTTGAAAAGTTACATAGGTTAAAAGTTGATTCCAGAATAGTATTCGCGTTTATTTTGCTTACATCGATACCCAGTGAAGGGAATATTTTTTTCCGGATGCCATCCGCGCTTCCTAATGAGGGCAGATCATTTGGATTACTGTAAGCCTTTAAGGGCATGGCGGTCATGAAACCTTTCAGATCCAGATTTCGCCACCTTACAGCAGTTTCTTTTGGGCTAATGCCCGATGCCAGCATAGCTGTGCCAAAAATACCCCCCGATGTGCCATCAACATGATTAAAATACAATCCAGCCTCTTCCAAAGCGATCAATACACCAGCATGGTAAGCCAACCGTACACCACCGCCCGCCAATATAAGAGAACGCTTAAGACTTGGGTTTGGTGATTGTATTTCCATTGGCAATATTTCTGTTAATTATTTGGCCGGATATAATGATTAGCTATAAGTTTCATCGGTTTTGAGGCATTTATAATAATAGATAATGAACACGCCCGAAAAGAAATCGGTTAATGCAATACCGATGCTCAAATGATTAAAAATGCCGTGCAGTATGCCTATGCTAACCGCTGCGGCCGATGCGAATTTTTGTAAACCTGCCCATAACATCAACACACTATTATCAGCAGCGCTGTATATGCCGTTGATAATTAAACCGCCAAAACAAACCATATACATGCCGATAGTTGCAAAAAGCTGGACAGTGGCAGGCGTACTCCCGATACCCACATTTTTTAATGCAAAAGCTGTGAAAACTAAGGGTATCACCCCTGAAAAAGTTGTGATAAACCCGATAATGAGCACAATTAGCCTGATATGTTTTTTCATTGGAGTGGGTTTATATTTTAAATTGTTGGTAATCGGTAATACTTGGCGCCGGTAGCCAGTCTTCACCCAAGCCGAGGTTAATTACGCTTGCAAAGCCTTCGGGGGTCACCTTTTCGGGCTTGTCTTTATAGGTCATAAACCAACATTCAAAATGATCGTCCAATATCCCGTTGGCGTTAGGCATAAATGCGGTAAAAAGTGGTTTGCTTTCAATCTCCAGATCGCGCATATAGCCGGTACGTTTATGATCGCCAATGAATAAGCTGCCTTTAGCCTTTTTACCCAGGTTTATACCTGCTTTGGCCTTAAAATAAATATTGGATGCCATCAGCATGTTACGGAAATGACTGTAATTTACCGTGCCCACATTAAGCGGAAAATTGCTTTTAGCCGGTTTATCAATTTCTATCCTGAAAGCAAAATGCCCATCCAGTTCATATTGGGCTGATACTTTATCATCGGTGATAATAAAATCGAGATTGGCTTTATGCTTGGGCATTCCCCAGATGCCTTTGCCGCCTTTAACTGATATTTCAGAACTCACGGGCAATTCAAGTATATACTGGCCGGTATGGTAATAGTTCATGAATACGGCGGGCAACATCCTCGGTGCGGGTTTTGCTCCCCGGGTACAGGCTATGGCAATGCTATATTCAATATACTTGCCAATATTGGTGTGCAGGTAATTGATAACGGTAACCATAAATATGGCTTTGCCATTCAGGTATTTTACCGCATGCAGTTCGTTACCGGGCAGTAGTGCGTTAGCTTTATCATAATCGCATAAAAAAGCTGCCATTAACGCCGGGGAGTTTTCGGTAGCTACCGGCATGGTGAACGGTACATTATCAACCAAAGCATAGCGCCCGGTATAATTTTTAATTCGTTGAGGTATGCCCATAGTAATTGGTTTAGTTGTTTAATTCATAAATCATTGCCGGGAAAATATCGGTGTATGCATCCTTTCCCATAAAAATATCCAGGTGACTGTACGTGTCAAAAACATATAGCTTATGGTAATCAGGACGATAGGAGTTGAAATAATTGTAAGTGTTTACCTGGCTTTCGTAGGAAAAGCATTTATTAAGCCTTCCGGCGAAAAATGCGAAGCGGGCCTGTGTTGCCGGTTTATCAGCAGCGTAATTGGTTTTACCATCTGCTGATACCAGCGTACCAGCGGCGATACATTTGATGATATGATCAAAAAACGACATCGGCACATAACCAAACTCTCCCCGTATCCAGTTTTTAGTTTCATCGGATAAATTATCCAGTTCCCACAAAGCCGGGTGACCAACGCCATAGGTGAAACTTACAAACTTGCCTACGTCGGTATCATTTTCCCAATGTGTTAATTTCACAAGCGAGCGGAATAGTTTTGCCTTAAAGTCGGGCGCGTCATCTCCCCAATGCGGGTTGAGATAGCTCGTTATCAATTTAACCACCGGAACCAAGCTCCTTAATTTAAACCCTGATGCACCCGATACCACAGGATGCAGCGAAACCGCGTTACTTACAATAGTGGTAACCTGCGGCACCAATCCTTTTAAAACCGAGATCATAAAACTTGTTGAGCCCTGGCAATGGATAACAGCCTTTATAGTTTCATGACCGGTAAGCCTACATATTTCCTGTACAGCGGCCGGGTGATCGTTATCCGCAACTACGTCGAGGTTCCATTCGTTAGGGGTGCAGAGCATGCTGCCGCGCCAGTTTTCGAGCCAGACATCATAGCCATCTTCGGATAGGGAATCCAGTATGTTTTTGTCATTAGGTGCATTAAATACATTGCTTTTTACACCTGCCCCATGCACAAGCAACACAGGCCCTTTTGGTGTTGGCCTGTCGGTTTTTAATCGCCATAAGTTGCATTTAAAACCGTCGAATGAAGTAAATGGGTATAGGTCGAACTGATGCACGGTAAAATAATTTAAAATCAGTAAATAATTTCAATTCTTTAAAAAACAGTACAGCAAATTATAGTATAAGGTAGTTTATAGTTAAGGTTGTGATGGTGCGGTAAATAACAGATATAGATGTAAGATGCTTATTACTAATCTGTTTTATTTAAAAGTATATATTATTTGGTAAAATATCAACAATGTAAATTAAATAATAATTAAAAGTGGGGTAATTGGCAGGAAAGTGTTCTTTTTTAGAGCGAAAAGGTGCTTTTAGACAGTAGCATGTCGACGAGCTTGACTCACCCCGACTTCGCTACGCTGGTCGTCCCTCTCTACGCTAAAGCGTAAAGAGGGATGAAAAAATAAATAAATGAAATGAGCTTCGCCCCCTTTGCCGCTTGCGGCAGAGAGGGCGGGTCGAGCGGCTGAGCGATGACCGGGTGAGTCAACTATGGAAGCGGTGATTGTAATAATTGCAAGCGTCGATAAATATTAACCCTACACATCACATATCAGCACCCCTTGCTTTAAGGATGCCAGTTTATCCGCACGTTTAGGAACGAACTCCTGGGCGACATATCCTTTAAAGCCTGTGGCAACAATGGCCTTCATTATAGCAGGGTAGTATAGTTCCTGGGTTTCATCAATCTCGTTCCTGCCGGGTACACCGCCGGTATGGTAATGCGCGATGTATTGATGATTTTCATTAATGGTGCGGATCACATCGCCCTCGTCGATCTGCATGTGGTATATATCATAAAGCAATCTGAAATTGTCCGAGCCCACACGTTTTACCAGTTCAACGCCCCACGCGGTCCTGTCGCATTGGTAATCTTTGTGGTTTACTTTACTGTTCAGCAGTTCCATCACCAATACCACACCGTGCTTTTCAGCTAATGGCGTTAATTGTTTCAAGCCTTCTGTGCAGTTGTTCCAGCCGGTTTCATCGCTCTTGCCACGGCGGCTGCCACTAAAACATATCAGGTTTTTATAACCTGCCTTAGCCACCAGCGGAATCATTTCCGAATAATTTTTTATCAGTGTTTCGTGGAAGGCCTTATCGTTAAAACCATCAGTCAGGTTTATTTCAGCGCCATTGCACATAGCCGAATAAAGGCCGTATTGCTGCAGCGTAGGCCATTCTTTCGGCCCAACAAGGTCGATGGATTTAATGCCCATTTCTTTGGATGCAGCGCAAAGCTGGTCGAGCGGGATATCGGCATAGCACCATCGGCATACAGAGTGGTTTATATTGCCTTTTAGCTTATCATTCATTATATCGTGTTTTGCAGGCTCAGCAAAGGAAGACAGCACACCCGATGCGCCTATTGCCGCTGTACCTGCAATCATATTCCGTATAGCCGACCGGCGGCCTTGATTTGTAGCCATTGTTGAATTTTGTTAAATGTCCTTATTTTATCATGAGCGTAACTGAAATTCCAGCAGAAAGTTCAAATACATATCCCGCAAGTAATCATTGTATAGCTATAACTGGTACTGAAATAACAAATCTAATGAAACTATTATAATATCATAATCCTATAAATTAAATACGTTAAACTGTAAATTTAAAAAGCAGGGTCGGGGTAAATTTGTATTATAATAAATGAATTAATATGAGCGTAATGACAAAAATTTTAACCGAGCTGGCTTTTATGGTTTGGGATATATATTGGGGGCTTGCTCTGGGGTTTATACTATCGTCATTAATAAGGGCATTTGTATCTACTGAAAGTATTTCAGCACGTTTGGGGAAGGATTCAATAGCTGCAGTTGGCCTTTCAACCCTTTTTGGCGCTATATCTTCTTCCTGTTCTTATGCTGCGGCATCAATGGCGCGCACGCTGATGATTAAAGGTTCTACATGGTCAAACGCGGTTGCTTTTATGGTGGCCAGCACTAATTTGGTGTTCGAAATATTTGTCGTAATTGTATCCCTGTTAGGCTGGGCATTTTTTGGTGGCGAAGTTATTGGCGGATTGTTTTTTATTATCATTTCAGCTATCCTCATCAGCAGGTTCTTTCCATCAAAAGTAAAGGAGGAAGCCAAAGAGAATATCTCGAAATCAGAAGGAAAAATGTCAGATGATCCGCATGCGCATCATCACATGGAACTAAAAGCTCTTGTTGCCATCATAATATGAAAATGGATAATAATGATGATAAAAAGTTAAGCTTATCAGCAAAATTAAAAACCGCCAGCGGCCATTATTATATGGATGTGACTATGGTGGGTAAGGATATTTTGATCGGCTTAGTTGTAGCTGCCATTTTAATGGTTTTAGTGCCCGATACTTTTTGGAGAGGTTTGTTCCTTACAGGGAACAGCGCATTACCACATTTTGCGGTATTAAGCTGGAATGCCATAGTTGGTATCCTTATAGCCATTTTTGCCTTTGTATGTTCGGTAGGTAATATTGTATTAGCTGCTGTTTTGTGGAAAGGTGGTATATCCTTTGGCGGCGTTATCGCTTTCATATTGTCTGACCTGGTTACCATCCCCATGCTGATGGTATTCCGCAAATATTATGGCAATAAAACCATGTGGTATTTATTAGGGATACTGGTGGTTAGTATTTTCTCTACTTCATTGTTTTTGGATTATTCATTTGCTGCTTTGCATTGGATACCAAAACCGTCTGCCAGTGGAATGCAAATGACTGCTGAACATTTTGAATGTAACTATCAAACCTGGCTAAACCTGTTCTTTATACCTGTTTCTGTCATCTATTTTTATTGGGGACGCAAAAGCATGAAATAAGCGCTAATTTTGCGCCAAACATTTGCTAATGCTGATACATATAAAAAACATGGTGTGCGACCGCTGTAAAATGATTGTAGGGCAGCAGTTGGAAAGCCTGGGGTTCACTATCAAAATGGTTTCACTGGGCCAGGCGGAAATTACTCCGGAACCAACAGATGAGCAGTTGCAATTGATTGCCGCTAACTTGAAAGTTTCGGGCTTTGAGCTCATCAGCAAGGAGATGGATAAGACGGTTGAAACTATTAAAAATGTGGTGATCGAACTGGTGCATCATTCAGATCTGTCGGAAGTTAAGATTTCTTATTCAGATCTGATCGCGGGTAAATTAGGGAAGGATTATGCGCATTTGAGCCGTCTATTCTCCAATTCGCAGGATACAACTATTGAGCGGTTTATAATTGGGCAAAAGGTAGAAAAGATCAAGGAGCTATTGGAGTATGGTGAGCTAAACCTGAATGAGATAGCCTACCAGATGGGCTACAGCAGCAGTGCGCATTTATCGGCGCAGTTTAAAAGTATAACTGGGTTAACGCCCAGCCAGTACAAAACAAATGAATTTAAGAGCCGTAAATCGCTCGACAGACTATAAATTAATAATACCCGTTAAATAATTAAAACGCATGAAAACTACCAGATCCATATTTGTTATTCTTCTATTATTGATACCCTTTTCAACATTATTAGCGCAGGGCGTAACCGCAAACACTGCCATTAATAATGTACTTACAGCCTATTATGGGGTTAAAAACGCGTTGGCTGGCGACAATAGCAGCGCCGCGCAAAGCAAAGCTAAAGAACTATTTGCAGCGATTAACGCTGTGCCAATGGACAAGCTAACCCCCGATCAGCATAAAATATGGATGGCTTATACAGATAAACTCCAGTTTGATAGCAGGCATATTAGCGAAAGTACTGCCATTGACCATCAGCGCGAGCACTTTACCAGCCTGTCGAAAAATATTTACGAGGTAATAAAAGGTTTAAAAGTGAACAACACGGTGGTTTATGAACAATATTGCCCAATGAAGAAAGCTACCTGGTTAAGTGAAACATCTGCTATTAAAAATCCATATTTAGGTAAAAAAATGCTGGATTGTGGCAGAACTACAGCTACTTTAAACCCTGCGGGCAAATAAATAGCTATTTGTAATTTAAAAATTCAATATCTTCGTATTTATTATATGAAACGTACCACACTCATTTTATTAACGGCTTTTTATCTTTTATCCTGCGTGGGTATGGGTATCAACCGTTTTTATTGCTGTGGTAAGCTGGCTTCAGTTACGTTAACTTATGGCGAGGATAACTCCAGCAAACAAGTTGATAAGAACAACTGCTGCCGCCACGAAAAACAAAGTTTAAAGATAAACGACAACCACTTTAACACCACCGCGTTATCTTTAAGCCATCCTGCACCCGCTATAGTTCCATCTTTTATCAGCCTGAACAATGAAGCCATTGTTAGCCTGTTACACACCAAAATAGTATACAAGGGAAATGCCCCGCCCGGGCATTCAATTATACCCGCTTATACCCTCAATTGTACCTACAGAATCTGATCTGTACTTTCCTGCATTAGCCTTTACGGTCTGTAAACGGCTATCCTTCAAGTTAAATTATTCATCTTAATTTATAACCAAAGCATAGGGCTTTTTATGGCCTGATGCTATTTTGTCGATTCCTTAATTTTTCAAGAAACATGAAAAAAGTAACGTTAATGGCTTTAGCCATCCTTTTCGCGAGTACAACCGTGTTCGCTGCTCATTCAACAAATTTGGTAACCGATACCGCTAAAACTAAAAAAGCAAAAGTTGCAAAGTTGCAATATACCTGCCCTATGCACCATGATGTTTTGAGCGATAAACCCGGCAAATGCCCTAAACCAAATTGCGGCATGACCTTAGTAAAGGTTGATCCTGCTAAGAAAAAACCAGCAGCAATGAAAATTTAAAATCATTTAAGTCCGCTTGGCAATTGGCGGAGCGGACTTAATAAAACCATTAAGATGATTAATCAACTTATTACCCTGTCGTTAAAAAACAGGTATATCGTTTTGCTGATCGCGGCTGCCCTGTTTGGATGGGGCGCTTACGCGGTTAAGGAAAACCCCATTGATGCTATACCCGACCTGTCGGACAACCAGGTGATCGTTTTTACCGAGTGGCAGGGCCGCAGTCCGCAGATAATGGAAGACCAGGTGACTTACCCTTTGGTGAGCAACCTGCAGGGCATCCCCAAGGTAAAAGCCATCAGGGCCACATCCATGTTTGGGATGAGCTTTGTTTATATTGTTTTTGAGGATAATACCGACGTATACTGGGCGCGCAGCCGTGTATTGGAGCGCCTTAACTATGCCCAGCGCTTATTACCCGAAGGTATTACCCCAACTTTAGGGCCCGATGGTACAGGCGTAGGCCACATCCTGTGGTACACGCTAAATGCCAAAGGGATAGACTTGGGAGAACAGCGCGCCATACAGGATTGGTATGTGAAGCTTGGCCTGCAAACCGTGCCCGGCGTGAGCGAGGTGGCCTCTTTCGGTGGTTTTGAAAAACAATACCAGATCAATGTTGATCCGCATAAGCTCAATTATTATAATATACCCTTGTCGCAGGTTTTAAAGGCGGTGAAAAGTAATAACAATGATGTAGGCGGCCGCAAGTTTGAGATGAACGGCACGGGTTATATCGTGCGCGGCTTGGGTTATATCAAATCTTTACAGGATGTAGAGAATATCCCCATCGGCGTAAATAATACCATACCGGTAACTATAAAAGATATCGGAACTGTGCAAATGGGCGGCGATGAACGCCTGGGTATTTTCGATCAGAACGGCGAAGGAGAAGCGGTAGGCGGAATTGTAGTAATGCGCTATGGCGAGAACGCTGATAAAGTGATCCATGCCGTAAAAGACAAGATGAACGATATCCAAAAAGGCTTGCCGCAGGGAGTTACCTTTAAAATAGCCTACGATCGAAGTGAACTGATTGAAAGCGCGGTGAACTCCGTAGAGCATACGCTGATTGAGGAAATGATAACGGTATCCATTATTGTTATTCTGTTCCTGTTCAGCTGGCGCAGCGCTTTGAGCATCATTATCCAGATCCCTATTACCATCGCCGCCAGCTTTATACTGTTGAATGCCTTTGGTATCAGCTCAAATATTATGTCATTAACCGGTATCGCTTTAGCCATTGGGGTTATTGTAGATAACGGTATAGTGATGGTTGAAAACTCGCACCGGAACTTATCCATCGCGCAACAAAAAGAACAATCATGACCACAGCAGAAAGAATAAAAATTATAGAAGCATCGTGCAAGCAGGTTGGCCGTGGCGTATTTTTCTCAACGCTCATTATTGTGGCCTCATTCCTCCCTGTATTTTTACTGGAAGGGCAGGAGGGCAAACTATTCGGCCCGCTGGCGTGGACAAAAACATTCATCCTTGCCATTGATGCCATTTTAGCCGTAACATTGGCCCCGGTATTGATCTCCTTTTTTCTGAAAGGAAAACTGCGGACAGATGACCGTAACCCATTAACCCGCGGACTGGAAAGAATCTATCGCCCTATACTTAACTGGTGTGTTACCTGGCGCAAAACAACGCTTGCTATTAATATCATTGCCTTGCTCATCAGCATACCGCTCTTACTAAGTTTAGGCAGCGAGTTTATGCCGCCATTGGATGAAGGCACCATCCTGTTTATGCCGGTTACTTTACCCGATATTTCCAATTCCGAAGCCAAACAATTGCTGCAGGTGCAGGACAGAATCATTAAAAGTGTTCCCGAAGTAGCCAATGTTTTAGGGAAGGCCGGCCGGGCAAATACGGCTACCGATAATTCGCCCATCAGCATGGTGGAAACAATCATCCTGCTGAAACCACACAGCGAATGGCGCAAAGGACTTAAAAAGGAAGATATTGTTAACGAACTCAATGCCAAACTGCAAATACCCGGCGTGGTAAACGGCTGGACACAGCCTATTATTAACCGCATCAATATGCTTTCAACAGGTATCCGTACCGATGTGGGGCTGAAGATATATGGACAGAACCTGGATACTATTTACGCGCTATCCAATCAAATGAAACAGGCTTTGCAGGGTGTAAATGGAGTGAAGGATCTGTATGTCGACCCGATAACAGGCGGCAAATACCTGGATATACAGGTGAATAAAGATGCTATTGGCCGTTACGGTTTAAGTGTGGATGATGTAAATGAAGTAGTTGAAAGCGCCTTAGGAGGCATGAACCTAACCACCACCATTGAGGGCCGCAGGCGCTTCAGCGTAAACCTGCGTTTAGCCCAGGATTACCGCAATAACCTGGATGAGATCAAACGAACCTTGGTGCAAACGCCAAATAATGGGCCTGTTCCGTTGTCATCTGTCGCGGATATTAAAATAAGCGACGGCCCTGCCATGATACAATCAGAAAACGCCTTGTTGCGTGGTACGGTACTCTTCAATGTACGCGACCGGGATTTGGGCAGCACAGTGAAGGAAGCCCAGGATAGGTTAAACACCATGGTAAAAACGCTGCCCAAAGGTTATTATGTGGAATGGAGCGGCCAGTATGAAAACCTGATCCGCGCGCAGCATACCTTAAAGCTGATTTTACCGATTGTATTGGTCATTATATTCACCTGCCTGTATTTTGCTTTTAAATCTATTAGGGAAGCATTCTTTAGCCTGATATCTATCCCTTTCGCACTCATCGGCGGGGCTTACATGGTATATTTCTTTGGGGTGCATTTATCGGTTGCAGTAGCGGTTGGGTTTATCGCTTTGTTTGGCATAGCGGTGGAAACTGGTATTGTAATGGTGATCTATTTGAACGATGCCATGCAGCAGTTAGTCGCCCTGAAAGGGAACTCAAAAGAAACCATTACCCGTGAAGACCTGCGTGTTTATGTAATGAACGGCGCTGTAAAACGCCTGCGCCCAAAACTGATGACCGTGTGCGTAGCCCTGTTTGGCTTGGTGCCGGTGCTATGGTCTACAGGTACAGGCAGCGATGTTATGCTGCCGATAGTACTGCCGATGATTGGCGGGGTATTAACTTCTTCAACCCATATTTTACTGGTTACACCGCTCATTTTTTTAATGGTGAAGGAATATGAGCTAAAGAAATACGGCAAGCTGGAAGTATTGGACGTAAAGGAATAAGAACATGAAAACGAAATATCAATTTATATATATAGCACTCATTAGTATTGGTTTTGTAACAAATGTAAGTGCGCAACGCCTGTCATTAGATAGCGTTATAGCCCGTGTTATCGCTAATCCGGCGTTACAGGCTTATGATGCCCGCATCAGCGCGCAGGATGCTTATGCAACCGGTGCAAAAAATTTGGATGCACCCAAGATCAGCGCGGGGCAATACATGGTGCCCTATCAGTTTAGTCCGAATGCGGGCTCGTTTATGATCAGCGGGGAGCAAATGTTTACCAACCCTGCAAAGCTTAAAGCAAAGCAGGATTATATGCAGGGGGTATCCAAAGTAACTTCGGAAGATAAAAATTATCAGAAAAACCAACTCATCGCGCAAGCCAAACAGTATTATTATGAGCAGGTGGTGCTGGAAAAGAAAATGGCTTTACTGCAAAACACACAAAGCCTGCTTGAATATATGCTGAAGGATGCCAATATCCGCCTTACTTATGGCAAGGAAAAACTCAGCAATATTTATAAAGCCAAAGCCGAGTTGTATGAACTGGATAACAGTCGCGAACAGCTGAATAATGAGATCAGCCAGAAAAATATTATGCTTAATACGCTGATGAACCAGGATAAGCAAACGGCTTTTATGGTTGATACCAATTATGTTTTAAAGGATTATGAGATAGCCATAACCGATACGGCAGCACTGGCCAACCAGCGTAGTGATGTTAAAGGCATCAACCGTAACATTGAGTTACAACAGCTCAACGCCCAAATGGAATACAGCAAGCGCAAGCCCGATTTTGGCATACAGGCGGCGCACATGATCAGTTATGGCGGCTATGCCAACCAATATGTGTTAATGGCCTCGGTTACTATTCCTATTGTTCCCTGGGCGTCAAAAGAATACAAGGCCAACCTGAAAGGTATCCGTTACGAGGTGGAAGAATTACAGCAGAAAAGGATGGATGTGCTTAACCAGGCTGAAGGTCAGCTGGCGGGTTTACGAACGGATATGAATAGCAAGAAAAGGCAGATCAATAACTATCAGCATAATATAATACCGGCCTTACAAAACGGCTATAAAACGGCATTGCTGGCTTACGACCAAAATACCGGCGACCTGCCATCGGTATTGGATGGCATTAAAGACCTGCAAACCGCCCGCATGGAAGCATTAGACCGTTTACAGGAAATATTAACTCTACAAGTAGCTTATGAAAAAGAAAATGAAAAGTATTAAAGGTATTTCGATAGCGCTTTTCGTTGTTGCTATACTAATAAGCGCTTGTAATAACCATAAACAGGCAACTGTTGCATCGGCAAAAACAAATACCGATGCTAAATATACCTGCCCAATGCACCCGCAGATATTAGAAGATCACCCGGGTAGTTGCCCCATTTGTGGGATGACACTGGTTAAAAAATCAGGCCAGGCCAGCGAGGGTTCGGGCATTAGTTTAAATACGGTTTTGCAGCCGGTTAATTCGTCCGTAATATCGTCGGTTAATACCATTATACCTGAGCAAAAGGAGGTTCCAACTTCAATATCAGCCCTGGGTTATCTGGATTTTGATACACGTACATTTAATAATATCGCATCACGTTTTTCGGGGCGGATTGAAAAGCTGTATGTTAAATATGCTTTTCAGGAGATCCACAAGGGGCAACGGATCTTTGATATTTATAGTCCGGATATGGTTACTGCCCAGCAGGATCTGATCTATCTTACCAAAAACTCCCCGCAGGAAACAGGATTGGTTAATGCCGCGCGACAAAAACTATTGTTACTGGGCATGACACAGGCGCAAGTAACCCAAGTAATAAAAACAGGTAATGCCTATTATAGTTTACCGGTTTATAGTCCGTACGAAGGCCATGTGCATGATATGCCGCATAGCCAGATGGCAGGAGCAGCAACTGAACCAGCACCATCAGATCTATCCAACAATTTGCCATTAACCATTAAAGAAGGCATGTATGTGCAGCAGGGACAAACGCTGTTTAATGTGGTTGATCCGCATATGCTTTGGGCTGTTATTAAGGTTGACAGGTCGATTATTTCAACCTTAAAATTAAATCAGCCGGTTACAATCACGCTCCCTGATATGCCGGGCAAAGAGATCAATGGAAAAGTGAACTTTATTGAACCAACCCTACGTGATGGTGATAAAACAACCACGATCAGGGTTTATGTCGATAATATGGATCATGAACTAAAAGTGAACAGCCTTGTAAAGGCCGACATACAAACCGGGCAAACAAATGGCTTATGGATACCCCGTTCGGCGGTAATTGATCTGGGGCGAACACAAATTGTATGGCTTAAAAATGGGCCTGTATTTCATGCGCAGCAGGTAGGTATAGGTGTTATTAATGGAGATGAAATACAGGTAACTAAAGGATTAACGGCTACAGATAGCCTCGCCTCAAACGCCCAATATTTAACGGATAGCGAAAGCTTTATTAAAACCAAAGGCAATGAATAAGATAAAGATATTAGCCTTACTGTTGCTGCTTGGCTTTGCAGCATGTAAGCAAAAGCCACAAATTGTAGCAGTGGCTAAAACTCAAAACAAGTTTTACTATACCTGTTCCATGCATCCGCAGATACATGAAGATCACCCCGGCAATTGCCCAATCTGTGGGATGAAGCTCATTAAGGTTGAACTAACCGGCATGAGCAATATGGCTGCTAACAAGATCACGCTAACAGCCACGCAATTACAATTAGCCGGTATCCAAACAGATACAGTTCGGGAGGAAAATATCGGCACTGAAAAAACACTTACGGGAACGGTTACCACAGATGAAAACAGCGCGCAGGAACTGAGTGCGAGAATAGCAGGGCGCATACAGCAATTATTTGTTCGTACTGTAGGTGAAAAAATATCAATCGGCCAACCTGTTTATTCTATTTATAGCGAAGACCTGCAGGAAGCGGAAAAGGAATATCTGTTAGCAAAACAACAGCAAAAAGATCTTCACAACCAGGATGTAGATTACCAGCAATTGATCAGCTCTGCAGAGCATAAATTGCAGTTATGGGGTTTATCGCCGGTACAAATAAAGGCTCTGTCAGTTTCAGGAAAGGTGTCTGCTACAACAACTGTATTGAGTAAATTATCAGGTACAGTTAGCGAAATAGCAGTTCATGAAGGGGATTATGTTACGGAAGGCATGTCGATTCTGAAAACACAAGGATTGAATAGTTTATGGGTTGAAGCTCAGTTATATGCAAATGAAACAGCCAATTACAAGGAAAATGACCGTGTAAGTGTTTCCTTTCCCGATTTAGGTAATCGGGTTATAAATGGCAAAGTAGAATTTATTAATCCCGAACTGTCTGAGGCTTCCAAAGTAAATTTAATAAGGATCAGTATTCCCAATCCGCAGGGATTGATTCAGCCGGGCATGCTGGCTTATATCTCCATCAATAATAGTGGTAATCATGCTTTGGCGGTACCTGCTTCGGCTATTTTAACCGGTGGTAATGGCAGCGTGGTATGGGTGAAAAATACGGATGGTAGTTTTTCACCGCGAATGATAAAAGCAGGCAATGGTAATCAAACTTATGTGCCTGTTATTTTGGGTTTAAACAGAGGGGATATTGTAGTTACTAACGGAGCTTACCTGTTAAATAGTGAGGCTATTTTTAAAAATGGGAATGATAATAGTATGAGTGGAATGAAGATGTAAAAGTAGATAAAACATTTTATTATGATTAGAACCAGTTATCTGTTGGTTTGCCGTTATGATGTTTATTAAATGTTTTATATAAATTAATTATGACGAATGGTATCCAGTAACCGTAAATCCACAAATTGTGATCGATAATCCTTATCCTGGAATTGCGTTGAAAATCATATTTTGTTAATTCTTTTCCTCCGCTTGATGTGTACAGCTTAGTGAAAAAATCTTTTGTGTGATCAGCTCCAATATCATATGCCATGTAGCTTAATACACAAATAAATATGGTTACCCAAATGATGTTAAAGCTTTTATTAGAGAAAATGTTGTCAAAACGAAGATTATAAATGTAGAAAACGAACAATATTGCTGTTGCAACCTTTAGCACATCGCTTAATAAATTCTCATTTTCATCAGTTAGTAAAATGCGATCCCAAAAACCATTTGGCTTAACCTTTATATTAAATATCTCTACTGAAAAAGGTTCTCTTTTATAGCCTTGTATATAGGCGTCAGAGTCGGTATAAGTTCTCTTATAAACTGTAATAGTTTGGGTGTGGAATAATTGAAACCAATTCAAAAAAGATGTATAAACCTGTTACGAAGTAGGTAAGATATTTAAAGGAAGTCATAAGGTTATTTTTTGGAATATTACTGTTATAAATATATAAAAACAAGTTATCAATACAAGCAATAGTATCACGGTTGCTCTAAGGCTGATTGCCTTTAAAGTGGTAAATGTATATCGTGTTCCGCATAGAAATCACCATCAATTTGGCACATAACAGATAAATTTAATAGCTTCGGCGCTAATAAAATGTTTTTTACTAATGCTAACAGTTGAGAAAATAGGCGGCACTTCGATGAGTGCATTGCAAGAAGTTATCGATAATATTATCTTGTTTGAAAGAAGCGGTAACGCCATATATAACCGTGTTTTGGTGGTATCTGCATTTTCGGGTGTGACCAATCTTTTACTCGAAAATAAAAAAACAGGTGAGCCGGGCGTGTATCACCGCATTGCCAAATACCAGGATTTTCATGATTCATTGTATGACCTGGTGGTTAAATTAAAAGAGATCAACATAAAATATGAAGCACTCGGGCTTGATCTGGCTGTGGCCGACGCGTTTATTGAAAAGCACATTGCCCGTGCGCAAACCTACCTGGAAAATCTGGTGAATATACTGGCATCAGGCTATGTCAGCAAGGAAGGTATCCTACAGGCTGCCCGTGAAATCCTGGCATCCATAGGCGAAACACATTCGGCCTTTAACCTTACTCAAATACTACAGCATAAAGGTATTAACGCCCGTTTGGTTGATCTGAGCGGATTTGATGATCAGCGTGCTTTTACAATTGATCAGCGCATAAAGGAAGCATTTTCTACTATCGAACTAAAAGATTGCATTTGCATTGTTACCGGATATGCTAAAGGAACCGAGGGTATTATGCGTGAGTTCGACCGTGGTTACTCTGAGGTTACTTTCAGTAAGATTGCTGAAGTACTAAAACCACAGGAAGCTATCATCCATAAAGAGTATCACTTGTCAACAGCCGATCCTGCAATGGTAGGATTGGAGAGCTGCAAACCGGTGGGCTATACCAATTATGATATTGCCGACCAATTGGCTGATGTTGGTATGGAAGCCATTCACCCTAAAGCTTCAAAACCATTGGAGATAAACGGTATCCATTTACGTATAAAAAACACTTTTGAGCCGGCGCATCCGGGCACGCTGATCACCCGTGAGTACATCTCGGCGTTGAAAAGGGTAGAGGTGATCACCGGGACGGATAAGCTCCTGATGATCGATATTTACGACCCTTTAATGGTAGGTAACGTAGGCAGCGATTTGCAGATCATGCAATTGTTTGCTAAACATAACATTAGCTATACGTTTAAAGCTACCAGCGCAAACAGCATATCCATAGTAATATGGGAACAGGATTTCGATCAACAATTAATTACCGACCTGGAAGAAGCGTTTGAAAAGGTTACTGTTGAAAAGGTAGCAATGGTTTGTTTACTGGGTACTAACATGGATCAGCCGGGTTTACTGGCTAAAAGCGCTGCAGCATTAGCGAAGCAGGAAATCAACATTAAAAGCGCGGGCTTTGCGTTGCGTAAGGTAAATATTCAGTTTTTAATAGACCGGGAAGATTTTAAGACGGCCATAGTAGCACTGAATAAAGCAGTAGGATAAAAAAGGTTTAAAAAATAAAGGCATCCTTACACTCGCTGTTCGGATGCCTTAAACCTAAACCTTATCATTATAAACAAATAGGATATTTGTCATATGAGACTGCAATAATAGTTCATTTCTTACCTAAACGAAGACGTGTATCGATGAATGGGGTGATTGAATAGACGAAGAGCGATAATCACTCATTTTATCCGGCCATTTGGCCTAATTCCACTTACTTACAAACTGGTTAAAGACATCTTTGTACTGATCGCCTACAGCTATGTTCAGTTTGTTTATCTGTACAGAATTACGGGTAATTGCGCTAATCTTTTCAAGCGATACGATATACGAACGGTGGATGCGCATAAAACGCTTCGCGGGTAATTTTTCTTCTAATGATTTAAGGCTGGTAAGCGATAGTATTGCTTTCTCACTGCCTTGCAGCCAAACTTTAACATAGTCTTTTAATGATTCTATGTACACAATATCATTAAGTGCAATGCGTACCAGTTGGTATTCTACCTTTAAAAATAAATAATCGTTTTCAATGCCATCGCCTTCTGCAACAGGAGCAGCAGCAGGGGCTGGTTTGTTCACCAGTTCGGCATAAGCCATTCCTTTATGTGCAGCCCGTAAAAATTCTTCGTAATTAAATGGTTTCAACAGGTAATCCAGCGCATCAACCTTGTAACCTTCCAGGGCAAACTGATTGTAGGCAGTAGTGAATATAATACGGGGTCTGTTTAAGTTATTGCCATGGTCGAGTATGCGGGCCAGTTCCAGTCCGTTAAGATCTGGCATCTGTATGTCCAGGAATATAAGATCAATCTTTTGCTGATGAATGATCTTTAAAGCTTCAACCGCGCTCGAAAATCGGCCAATAAGTTTTAAGAAAGGAGTTTGTTCAACAAAAGCGCAAACCAGCCCCAGGGCCAGTGGCTCATCATCTACAGCTATGCAATTTAATATCATGACAGATCAAGCATTAAATGAACATTATATTCATTGGTTTTGTTTAGTTGGGTTATTACCAGCTTATGTTTACCTGGGTACAGTAAATGCAGTCTTCGCCTGGTATTATTAAGCCCTATGCCGCCATATTCATCAACGTTAGAGTTTTGATTGGTAATAATGGTATTGGTTACCGATAGTTCAAGTTTTTTATCCTGCTGCTTTATATTTATGTAGATATGGCTGGGCTCCGTTGCGCTAACGCCATGTTTAAAAGCGTTTTCAACAAAGGGCAAAAATAGCATGGATGCAACGGGCAGGTCATTCAGGTGTTCGGGCGCCTCGAAGTTTATCTGCATCGTATTTGTCAGCCGTAGTTGCATTAAACTGATATAGTCTTTTATAAAAGTCACTTCCTGACTTAAAAGCGAATGGCCCTGTGGTGTATCATAAAGCAAATAACGCATCATACGCGACAGTTGGTGGATTGCTTTTCGCGAAGTCTCCGCATCCGCATAAGTAAGGGCGTAAATATTATTGAGTGTGTTGAAAAAGAAATGCGGGTTTATCTGCGCCTTTAAAAAGGAAAGCTCGGATGATGTTTTTTCCTGCTGCAAAATCATGTGCGATTGTTTATCGGCCTGCCATTTTTGTATTGCGGTAATACTTGTGCCAATGCCCAATACCAGGGCCACCATAATAGCGCTTACTATATCAAAATGCGAATGGTCCTCATGGTTTTTAGGAGGCCCGTGGCGCCTGAAAGCAGCTTCGATCAACTCATGCAAATTAAGCCATTTATCAGTATATGTATTAATGAGTAAAAATGCCGCGATAATGAGCGCTAAAAAAAGTAAATAATAGCCTGTATGATTTTTTAGCAGGAAACGAGGCATTAACACCAATGAGTTTGTATAATATGCTGCTGCGAGCATTAATAAAACAATTGCCTGCTTTATCCATAATTGGTAGGGAAAAGCAATGTCACTTGTAAAAGGTTGATAAAATAATATAGCCAATCCCAGTACCAGCCATACCAGTATTTGTATAAGTATAGCAACTAAACGACTGTTTGATTTTTGAAATAACATACTGGCAATATTACAAATGATAATAGCTTACATCAACCGAAACCGTTCAGTAGTACATTTTTACCGATGAAAGGATAAGCTTGATCTATAAAAAGTTTTATAACTAAATGTAAACTTTTAAACGGATAAAAAGGAGGCTCTGTCTATGTTTTAAAGGTATCTGTCTATTGCGTTTTTTACTATATAGGCTAATGGCTTGCTTTGATGTATGAAACTTAAACATTGCTTTGCTGTATTAGCATTGATCTTAACAATAACAGTGCATGGCTATGCCCAAACTGGCCGCTTAATTAAAGGGACGGTTACTGATTCAACCAAACAAACCATACCCGGTGCTACGGTTAAATTACTAACTGGTGCCGATAGCCTGTTAACCGGTACCGACGCGAATGGGGCCTTTGTTTTCCCATCTGTAAAAGCCACACAGATCAGTTTGGTTATTACCTCCATAGGTTATGATCCTATTCGCCGACGTATTATGCTTGATAATGCAACTACCCCGGTGATACTTAAACCAATCATACTTAAAAATTCGAGCACTACATTAAATACTGTTAATATTACTTCGGTTAACCCGGTTAAGATTAAGGAAGATACTGTTGAATTTAACGCTGCCGCATACAAGGTGCGTGATGGGGCAATGGTTGAGGATGTAATAAAGAAGTTGCCCGGTGCCGACGTAGATAATAATGGCAACGTTACCTTTCAGGGTAAAACAGTGAGTAAAGTGCGGGTGAACGGGAAAGACTTTTTTGGTGGCGATATAAAAACAGCCACACAAAACTTGCCCGCCAACGCGGTTTCAACTGTGCAAATGATCAACGATTATGGTGATCAGGCTAATTTAACCGGTATTAAATCGGGAGAGCCTCAAACGGTGCTGAACATTAATGTAAAACCAAGCCTTAATAATGGATATTTTGGCCAGTTAAGTGCAGGCGAGGGGCGGGATGCGATCCCGCAGGTCGACGGTACAACAGACCAGAACCGGTTTGTAGGTCAGGCTAATTTATTCAGTTTCAGCGGCGACAGGCAGATTGCTGTATTAGGCAACCTTAACAACACCAATACCAGCCTGTTCAACTTTGGCCCTCCGGGGAGTCAAAAGCCTGCGGACGGAATTACAACAGCACGTTCTATCGGATTTAACTATCGTGATTCATGGAGTAAAAAGTTAACTGTGTATGGCAGTTACAGTTTTGCGTCGAATTCTGTAAACCTTACCAGTTCAACCTTACAAAACAATATCTCGGTTGATAATCCAAGCACAAACACATTGAAGAGCACGGAGTACGATACCAAGATCAACCACAGGTTTACCTTCAATATGGAGTATAAGCCGGATACGGTTAACTACTTTAAAATAAGCCCTTCATTTTCATATGCCGGGGTTAATACTTCGGTAATAGGCTCAAACTTACTGGCAAATGATACCGCGACGCTTTCAAACTATAACTACAAAACATTAAGCAATTCATCAGCTCCTAATTATGGCATAAACGTACTATACAATCACCGTTTTAACAGTCATGGCCGCAACTTCAGCGTGAACTTTGGCGTTGGCCGGTCAACAAGCAGGGCTTACGATAACCCGGTATATACCTACATAAATACTGCTGCGACTGCCCCATTAGATCAGTTTATTAATACCAACAGCCATACCGATACCGTTGGCGCGTCGTTTTCATACATTGAGCCTTTAAGCCTGAGATCATATTTTCAGGTGAATTATATTTATCACCGTGCCTACAGCGTGGCTGATAAAGTAACGGATACACTGGCTACTGATGGTTCAACAAACAACTATCCTTTACTAAGTAATAACTATAATTTTACGCTTACTACCAATCGTATTGGGATCAATTATCGTTTTATCGAAAAAAAATATAATTACGTAATAGGTGTGGTTGCACAACCAACTTCACTCGATGGTTATTCGCCAACAACCGGAATCGCAACCCAACGAAACAGCTTTAATTTTACCCCCGATGCACATTTCGTTTACAATTTTTCCAGATCACAAACATTAAGCGCTAACTACACGGGTACTACCAACTCACCTACATTTTCTGAGTTGCAGCCGGTAACCGATTTTTCCAATGCTTCATACCCAATAACGGGTAACCCGGACTTGAAGCCGGAATTCAACAATACCTTTTCGTTACGGTATAACAAGTTTGATTTCGCAAGTGGTAACGTGTTTTTCAGTAACCTGTCTTTCACACAAACCGATAATAAAATTGTAGCCAATACCATTACTTATCCGGCTAATTATACGCCTAACACTAAATTGTCAAATACCATTGCCACGCAATATTTAAATGCTGATGGTTATTATTCAGCATCGGGCTTTTATGTGTTTGCTAAGCCCTTTGATAATCGCAGGTATAACCTATTTTTTATTGGCAATATATCCTATAATAACAATATCTCCTACATCAGTAATGTGGATGCCACTACTTTGGATATGACCACGGAGAAGAACATCGCCAAGACATTGGTATATACACAAGGCCTGCGTTTCAGGGTTGATATAACTGATGTGATTGATGCAGAGCCAAATACAAGTTACAGTATTAATTCATCAAAAAACTCACTGGAACAGTCGGGTATCAATGATAATTTTAGAACGTGGAACCTGGGTGTCACCGGTAAAAATTATGTGTGGAAGGATTGGACACTAAGCTATGATTATACAAAGACCTTCTATTATAACTATAAAGGGTCAACAAACCCTAACATACTCAACACTTATATAGAGCGCAGGTTTTTAAAGAGCAAACTGGCTACGTTCAGGCTATCAGCATTTGATTTATTTAACCAAAATACAGGCTATAGCAGCACACAAAATGGCAATTACGTTACCCAAACAAATGTTAACCGTTTAGGCAGGTATTATATGCTTACGTTTACCCTGCGTTTGCAAAAAAATGCGGGCAAAGGTCAGGGCGATCATGGTCCGGGCGGCCCGGGTGGTCCTGGAGGTGGCGGCCCTCCGCCCGGTGGTGGTGGCGGTCCCGGTGGTGGCCCTTCAATATATTAACCCCTGTTGCCTGTTGTCTGGGAAACCGGACTTTTGGTTTTAATATAGTTTGATTAATAAACAAGAAAGCCTTTAAGTACCCTTAAAGGCTTTCTTGTTGTTGTCGCATATGGTTACTGATTTTTTTGACGGTGAATTTATAGCTAAAAACAACAAGAAATTAGTTATAGGTGTTGTTATTACAATTATTTATTTTTTTTTGAAAAAAAATCTTTTAGATTAGCGTTGATTATAACCTAACGAGCATTGATGAATGCGCGTAGAATTCAATTTTGAATATTTATGAAATATTAAGTAGGCTGACCTTAGAAATTGAAGGTATTAGATAGCTGTTAATTACTAATTATCAGCCTAAAAAATCCTCAATTATTAAGATGGTTTTTATAATAATTATATAGTGTAATTTAATTGTTTATGCGACAGTTAAATTATTATTAAAGTATTTAGAAAATTTAAGCATGTTGTTTTTGCTGACGGGCATTTGAACAATAATTTCAGTTCATATAAAATGATGAAATTGCATGATCTTCCGGATGAAAAATTACTCGAACTTTTCGAGCTGGATGATATTGCAGCTTTTGAGGAGATTTATAAAAGGTACTGGCTTAAACTTTATTCAGCAGCATATAACCGGTTAAAAGAAAGGGAAGCCGCGCAGGAGGTGGTGCAGGATCTCTTTACCAGTTTCTGGGTCAACAGGGCTCAGCTTAAAATACATTCCTCGCTGCAGGGTTACTTGTTTTCCGCAATTAAATATTCGGTGCTAAACTATAAGCGGGCAGAAAATGTAAGGGCTGACTATTGTGAATTATTATTGATGGCCAACAATAACTCGCACAATCCAACCGAAGAATATGTTACTTATAAAGAGTTAATAGAAAGTATTAATAGCGGCGTTAATCAGTTGCCGCCCAAATGCCGCTCTGTTTTTGAGCTTAGCCGTAATCAATACAAATCAAATAAGGAGATAGCAAAATTGCTTGATATCTCCGAAAAAACAGTAGAAAATCATTTGACCAAAGCGCTCAGATATTTAAGAGTAAATATCAATACATCTATTATTTTGCTGTTCTTTTTCTTTCGATAGTTGTGGGTTAAATAACTGTTAGCATATCATTAAGAGCATAAATGTCGGCTGTTAATTAAATATTGCCGCGAATTTTTGACCAAATCATCAGTACAATATCGTTACCGGGCCGCTAAATGTTTGCGAATTGTTTTTTGCATTAATAAGGTAATAATAGGTTCCGGCAGGTAATTTCTGATTATGGTAAGTCCCATCCCATGCCACTGCATAACCTTTGTTATGGTAAACCATTGTTCCATACCTGTTAAATATGCTTACTGACGCAGTAGCATCCAGTCCCTGTATATTCCAAACATCATTAATGCCGTCACCGTTAGGGGTAAAAGTATTAGGCATAAATACTTCAGCACATTGCTCGGTTATGTGTATTTGCCGGGTAGCCTGGCATCCGTTCACATCCGTTACGGTTAAGGTTACGGTTTGTGGGGAAGTGACATTAAAAGTATGATTGCCGGGAATATTGTTCCAGGCGTATTGAGAAAAACCCTCAGGAGCGGTAAGCGTTACCGTTACATGCTGATAGGGGCAGATGGTCGCGTCACTGACATTTAACTGCGGATTGTTTACAAAAGTAACCTTAGTGTTTGCATTTGCGGTGCAGCCGCTTGTTGTGGTAAGGGCAACCGTATAAGTGCCCGATTCTGATACATTGATATAGTCGGAAGTTTCACCCGTCGACCATTTAATTGTGCCGTCTGAATGAATCGCTTTCAGGGTAACCGTTTGCCCTTCGCACAAAGTAGTATTAATTTGCTGTTGTATAGTTAGCGTTGGCTGCGCGTTAAAGGAAATAGGTACAATTGCAGAGGTTTGTGCGCATATGCTGCCATCTGTAGCCGCGGTATTGCTTGTTACAACTGCGGTGTAATTACCTGCAATATTGGTTGTTATCGCTGTTTTGTCTGTATCATCCGATAATAAAACATTATCTCTATACCAATTAACGGTAAAAAGGGTACTTGGGGCAATGCTCAAACTTAGCGTGGCATTATCGCCATTGCAATAAGCTGGTTTATCGGTTGTTATTACCGGCTGTGGTATCTGTATAAAATTAACCTGTACTTCTTTTGATGGCACCCAACTGTTAGTACAAGCGCTTACCTCAATATGGTAACTGCCCGATTGTGTAGCTGTAAATTTTGATGTCGTATCCCCGTTAAGTGTGCCATTGGTGTACCATCTGTAATGATAGGCCGGGCTATAAGTAACATTCAGGGTGGTAGATGCACTGCCACAGTATTTAAGTGTATCCGGGTAATTGAATGTAAAAACGGGGGCTGATACAAAATTTACTTTTAAATGGTTGGTTTCAAGATGAATATTTTCACAAGCACCGTACATTACGGCATTGTAGTCACCAGGGAGCGTAATTGCCAAAGTATCCTTACTGGCACCCGGGAGTTCCACACCATCTTTATACCAAATTACCGCGTTATTTAATCTGTTATTAACCCAGGCCGAAACCGGATTGCCGCTGCAAACCTGTAATTGCGAAGTTGTATCGGGTTGATTAACAAACTTAACTGCATTATTTAATTGCTGGCTATTTATGAAAGCAGCATAATCAGGTTTTATTAAATATAAGCCATCGTTAGCGCCAATCCAAACACCGTCTTCGCAAATAGGCTTACTATTAAGCACATGGTTTACACAGATATCGTTAATCGGGTCATTACCCAATTCGTCATAATGAAACATACGTGTTAGCGGAAGATAACCGTAGTTTTCCGTATAAATTGAGCTGCTGAAATACAGGCCCTGATCAGTTCCAACCAGAAGGTTTTGTTTTGAAACGAATCCATTGTTATAATAACCTTGAAATGCCATAAGCCCATAAATATCGGCGATCTTATTAACCTTAATGCCATCAAGATAATGAAATGGACTTTCAAAAACAGACCAATAACTATCATCACCATAGTTTTCAAATAATCCGCGATTTGTACCCCAAAAGTGATTTACAGAAATCTCGTTATAACTATTGCTATAAATGCCGGTTGCCGTATTGATCGGACTGCCAAAAAATTTGCTTTCTTCCCAAAGGAATTCAACATAGGTTGTGACATTGGTTATGTCTATAACTGGCTGATATTTAATGGTGTCCGTCGTGTTGGAATAACCTGTAGTGGAGGATGTACTATCCTTAAAAACTTGCGTACGGTAAGTGGCCTCATAAACCTTACTATCGCCATAAAAATTGCCGGTGGGATCGTTATCAGTCTTTGTTTTTTCAGTTTTTACATCATACCAGATAAAGCCATTTTTACTGGCGATCATTAATGAAGTCCCGCTTAAACCAAGATAACTTTGTGGTTCTGTGCTCATTCCGATAGAATTTACAATACCCGGAACTCCGTCTGCCGAGCCAATATCTTTAATAATACCCTTTTTATATTCAATAACACTAGCAGAATTTGTTGCCACAAATACGGTATCCTGACTACGGCCGGCTATGTCAATAAACTGGAGATTATTATAAGCTGCAAATGCCGAGCTATAATCATCAATTGCCTGTGTTTGGCTATTGACACGGTAAACATGATTGTTGGCGGTAAGTACCCATAAGTAGATATCATTAAAATCACATTTAACTTTAAGTACTTTTTGGCCGGTGAGTAAATGTGAATTTAAATGAAACTCTACATCCTGCTGTTGCCCGCGGGCGTTATTGCAAAAAAAGGATAAGGTGATCAATATTGTCAGTAAGACAGCCTGCTTAATCATGTCAAATTTTAGGTGTGCAAATATAATTAAAAACCATTGCGATAAATGGATAGTTTACTGTTGCGACACATCATTATCAATGCTCAAATTGCAACTGATTTTTAAAAGAGCCATAAAAAGAGAGAAATTGAACGACTAAAAGATAGCAATCATATTTTTTTAAAATGTAAGTAGGGGGTAGCGCCTTTTTAAGTTACATACTATTATAAGCCAATATTAAACCCTCGTTTAAAATTACCCTTTAATGAAAAAGAAGCTATCGGCAGATATTTTAGAAAAATATTTCAAAGGTGATTGCAATGAAAATGAAATTGCCGAGGTAAACTCGTGGTACAATTCATTTGAGCATGACGAGGATGATATTTCTGCATTGTCGGATAGGGAAAAAGAGTTATTCAGAGATCTGATGCTGAATAATATCAGAGATAACATACAAAAAGCTGAAACTAGTAATGTAATTAACCTGAACAGAAAAAAGTTTAATCGTACGCTGGTTTATTTTATTACCAGTGCTGCCGCAATTCTTCTGATTGTATTTTTTCTCAAAGGTAAAATGCCGGCCGTTTCCCCGGCAGCAAATGAAGAGGAATTGGTAGTTAATAATATGACCAGCGCCATTCAAAAAATAACACTATCTGATGGGAGCAAAGTATGGCTGAGCCCCAATTCACAATTAACGTATTTAAAGGTATTTGCTGCACACAGCAGGCAGGTTTCGCTTAATGGGGAAGCGTTTTTTGAAGTAACCAAAGACCATGCGAGGCCTTTTTCAATTTATAGCGGAAAAATCACAACCAAGGTTTGGGGCACAAGTTTCCGCATCAAATCTTATAAAAATGACATCCCCAAAGTTGATGTGGTAACAGGCAAAGTTTCGGTAAGCATATACAAGGCAAACCGTGCGGCAACTGATCTGAGCAGCCCCGTTCAAACTGATCCGGTGCAGGAAGTTATGCTAACGCCTAACCAGGAGGCTGTTTACAATAAAGGGCTAAATACCTTAAAAAAGAATGCGGAAATAAGAGATACTACTATAAATATCTGGAAAAAGACAACCGTGTCTTTTGATAATGCGCCTATGGCAGAGGTATTTAAAGTACTTAGTAAAAAATTCAAAGTTCATATCTGGTCGGCTGATAAGAAAGTCAATACCGATTATTTAAACGCTGATTTTACGGATGAAAGTTTACCGGCAATTATGGAAATGTTGAAAAACACCATGGACGTAAACTATGCAGTAAACGGCAATGAATTTGTTTTGGTAAGCAATAAATAACCCAATTATAAATAACAGCCCTTAATTAAATTATGAACGATATGAAAAAAACCTAAACCAAATCAACCAATTTCTTGGAAAAAGAATAGGAGTGCTGATGACACTCCTAAACCTTTTTAAACCCGTGATGGAACGCCTTAAAATAAGGTGAACGGGTGTTATGTGTCATTTTTTAAAAAAAATAAACGATTTAAATTTATGAAAATTTATTTACAAAATCATTTTGACTGGTGTAAGATCATGAAAATCACTTTTAGTCAGATAATAATAATACTCATTTTTACAGGGATGTCATATGCTACAACCAGCAAAGGACAGGCTGTTTTACAACGTCGACTTGATGTAAGTATTCACAACCTCAGCCTCAGCACAACCCTGAAACAATTAGAGAAAGAAGCAGATCTGAAATTTGTATACCCAAAAAGTTTAGTAGCCGGCGAAGCGGATGTAGCAATTGATGCTAAGCAGCAAACTTTAGGCGAAATACTTACCGCAATTTTGCAACCGAGAGGAATTGCTTATTCCTATATAGGCGACCGAATAGTATTGAGTAAAATTAACGCGCCGGCAGTTGAAACAGAACAGAAAACCCCGCAAACGGATATCACTACGCCTGTTAATAATAACGCAAAAACTATAACAGGTAAGGTAACCGACGAAGCTAATATGCCTTTGCCGGGTGTTACCGTTAAAATTAAAGGCACCTCGTTAGGTACACAAACCAATGTTAATGGCGAGTATACTCTAAGTGCCCCTGAGGCTGGTACCACTCTTATTTTCTCATTTATTGGTTTTGTACAGCAGGAAATAGAAATTAGTGGGCGGAGCACCATTAACGTACAGCTTAAAGGCACACCCAGCAATTTAAATGAAGTAGTGGTAATTGGTTATGGTAGCCAGAGAAAATCTGACGTTACCAGTGCGGTAGCTACCGTTAAGGCTGAAAATTTTATTTCGGGCCCGGTTACTGATGCTGCTGAATTGCTGAAAGGTAAAGTTGCAGGTCTTTCTGTATCAAACCCCTCAGGTGATCCAAACGCGCAATCGCAGATCATGTTAAGGGGTGTAAATACTATTGGAGGTGCCAACACGGCTCCATTGGTAATTGTTGACGGTGTGCCGGGTGATCTTTTAACTGTAGCGCCTGAAGATATTGCTGAAATATCTGTTTTAAAGGATGCCTCTGCGACCGCTATTTATGGTGTTAACGGTTCAAATGGTGTAATTATCATCACATCAAAACATGCCAGTGGCAATGTTATTAACGAAGTTACTTATAGCGGTAGCATCAGTACCCAGCAGATCAGTAAAGCGCCGAAATTACTTACTGCTCAGGATTACCGCAACCAGATAGCTGCCGGTACAAGGGATTCAACATATAATCTGGGAAGTTCTACCGATTGGTTGAAAGCTATAAGTAATAATTTCCCGCTGTCAGAAACTTCTAATTTAACATTCAGAGGTGGTAACAATCAAACTAATTACCTGGCTTCACTTGATTATCGCTTTCTGAACGGTATTTTCCAGCAATCAAATCATCAGCAAATAACTGGCCGTGTTGATATTAACCACATTATGTTAGATGGTAAATTAAGATTCAACCTGGGTATATTACAAACCAATTTTAACGACTTGCCATTTAATTATTACGATTACGAACAGGTATTTAAAATGAACCCAACTGCGCCTGTTAAGGAACCGAACGGCAGCTATTACCAGGAA
This sequence comes from Mucilaginibacter xinganensis, assembly GCA_026225055.1. Taxonomy (GTDB): domain Bacteria; phylum Bacteroidota; class Bacteroidia; order Sphingobacteriales; family Sphingobacteriaceae; genus Mucilaginibacter; species Mucilaginibacter xinganensis_A. The sequence goes on from JAMFSA010000095.1 coordinate 128,928, forward strand.
CCTAACAACTTTGAATACCAAAACCCGGTTTCAGATATTTATAACACCGATCAGCCACAATCATCGTACAGGAACAAATATAACGCTACTATTACATTATTGCCTGTTGATGGCTTGCGCCTTGTGGCCACTGGCTCTTATCAAAAAAGTGGTTATTTAAATCAGTATTTCGCCAATTTTCAGAATATCTCTACTATTCGCGATGCACAAGATGGTGTAGCGAATACCAGCAGCGGACAATCTATCGACAGGTATTTAAACTTATCGGCAGAATATTCAAAAGTAATAGGCGATCATCATTTTGCATTATTATCCGGCTATGAGTACCAGGATGATGATACCTTTACTTCAAGCATTACCAATCATGATTTTCCTACTGATATCTCTACATACGGTTATAATAATATAGGACTGGGTGCAGCTCAGAAAAGTGGTCTTGATGTTATTGGCAGTTCACGGTCCCAAACAAATCTGATCAGTTATTTTGGCAGGTTTACCTATAATTATAAAGATAAATACTTGTTATTGGCCAGCTTACGTATTGATGGATCCAGCCAGTTTTATGGTGCCAAACAGCCCTTCGGTAATTTCCCCTCAATACAAGGTGGCTGGAGAATTACTAAAGAGGATTTCATGGCAGATCAGCATATTTTTGATGATCTGAAATTGCGTATAGGTTATGGTGTAACGGGTAATCAACCTCAAACTTCCCTGGGTTTATTGGGAGTTGGATTACTTAACTATGGTAATTATATACTATATAACGGGCAATGGATACAAACTTTATTACCAAGCCAAAACGCTAACCCAAGCTTACGATGGGAAGAAAAACATGAGACTAACCTTGGTTTAGATTATAGCATGTTTAAAGGGTTAATTTTTGGTACCATTGATGTATATGATAACAAAACTACCGGCCTGTTATACAATTACCAGGTACCAAGCCCTCCAAACCTTTATCCATTTACAGAAGCTAACGTTGGTACGCTGCAAAATAAAGGTATTGAGGTTGCGCTTAACATAAACCCAATAAGGAGCAAAGATTTTCAATGGACAAGCGGGTTTACTTTTTCAACTAATAGCAATAAGTTAGTTAGCCTTTCAAATGATCTGTATAAAACAACAGTTCCATACTTTACAACCGGAAACACGAGCGACCCAATCACAACAACTACTAATATTGTGCAGGTTGGCCAGCCAATAGGTCAGTTCTTTGGCTTTAAAGTGGTAGGTGTATCAGCAGATGGTAAATGGATCTATCAAGAGCCAAACGGTAAAGATGTTCCTTACGACCAATTCAATCACGCTTTTTCAGACAAACAAGTACTAGGTAATGGTTTACCTAAATACTACGCGGGATGGAACAATACCATCCATTACAAAAATTGGGACTTCGGTGTAACCATGCGTGGTGCTTTTGGTTTCCAGGTGCTGAACTCACAGCGTATGAATTACGAAACTACAGGTATTCAAAACTATAACCGTTTAGCATCATCTAAAGACAAAGTATTTGGCACAGCTGTATTAAATAAAAATATGCCTCAGGAATTTAACAGCTATTATATTGAAAATGGTGATTTCTGGAAGATAGACAACATTAATCTGGGCTATACTTTCAAACAGCTGAGGTCGAAATATATTCATAATCCACGAATTTATTTTTCAACCTTAAACACATTTACTATTACAGGCTATAAAGGCAATGATCCGGAAGTTCCGCTTACGGGTACCGGCCTGGCCCCTGGCGTAGACCCTAGGGATTCATATCCGGCCGTACGGACTTTTACATTAGGTTTCTCGGCTAGTTTTTAATAAATGAAATTTAAGAAATCATTAATTCAACTAAAAATGAAAAAGATATATTTTATAGTGAGTGGGTTAATAATCCTTGCCGGATTTTATTCCTGTACTAAACTGGATGATAAAGATCATGCCGCTATTATAGCCGACCAGTTCACACCTCAATCAGCTGATGTTGCAGCTCTGGTAGGCGTGCCTTATACCAATTGGAGAACACTTGAACTTGGTAGGAGCGCTAACGCCGTATGGCGTACCAATGAGATCTCGGCTGATGAAACCGTTATCCCCCAAAGGCCAAATGGTTGGGTTGATGGGGGCATCTATCAGCGTATGCATTACCATAAATGGACGGCGGATGAGGATAATTGCTATCAGATATGGACAAATGCCTATGCAGGTATCACTAACTGCAACCGCTTGCTTTATCAGATAGATGACGGTTTAATCCCGGTAACGGCTTCATCTAAAGTTCAGATCGAGGCAGAATTAAAGGTATTAAGGGCATCATTTTATTACGCACTGATTGACTTTTTTGGAAACGTGCCTATCATTACAAAATTTGATGTGCCGGCTGGTTTTCTGCCTGCCCAAAGCACAAGAGCACAGGTGTATACATTTATTATTTCTGAGCTAACCACAAATGTGCCGCTCCTGAGTGCTACTAATGATGCCACTACTTATGGCAGGTTTAACCAATGGGCAGGTTATGCTTTACTGGCAAAAATGTACCTGAATGCAGGTGTATACACAGGTACACCCGACTGGGCCGACTGTATTACTGCTTGTAACCAGGTTATTAATTCAGGTTTATATACTCTTGAACCTGTGCAAGCAAGCGTTTTTGCAACAGAAAATCAAAATTCAAAGGAGATCGTTTTTTCTATACCTTTTGATAATGTATATACCGCTGATGGCAGCACCGCATGGACACTGCATATGGAAACGTTGGAACCGGAGAACCAGGCTACCTATAATTTTCAAAATTCGCCTTGGGGTGGTATTTGCGCTATTCCGCAATTCATCAATACGTTCGATCCTGATGACAGCCGTTTAACCGATAACTGGATACAAGGGCAGCAATATACTTCATCTGGTGGTATATTAATTGGGGCATTAGGTGCTTATACCGGCAAACCGCTGGCTTATATCAATCAGCTTCCGGGAGTTGACTCATCCGAAGAAGTGCATGGTTTCAGGTTAGGTAAATACCAGATAGCTAATGGCGAATTGGTAGGTATGAGCAATGATTTTCCATTGTTCAGGTATGCTGATATTTTGATGATGAAAGCCGAAGCTTCACTAAGATCGGGGGATGCTGCTACCGCCGCTGCGTTGGTTACACAAGTTAGGCAAAGGGATTTTGCCAGCAACCCGGCCAAGGCAACGGTAACTGCGGCACAGCTTAGCCAACAAACGGTTTATGATTATGGGTTAAGAAACCACTTGGCCACCACGCACGATGTGGTAAGCGATATACAATACGGCCGTATGCTGGATGAGTTAGGCTGGGAATTTGCACAGGAAGGTCGCCGTAGGCAGGATCTGATCAGGTTTGGTGTATTTACTACAAAGTCATGGTTATCGCATTCGCCAAATGGCGCTTACAGAACTTTGTTGCCTCTTCCAACCAGCGCAATTCAAACAAATAGCAATCTGAAGCAAAACACAGGTTATTAATTAATCATTTATTAATTACATGGATATATATTTAGACGCAGGATTAGTTTTTTAATTAGCCTGTGTTTAAATATATATTAAGAATCCATTTACTTCCCGATCCTGCTTAATAAAAGATGCCAAACCATAATAACCAATGAAAATAAGTAAAAGTGTTAGAATCTTAATCCTGTTATTACTCGCCTGTTCTTACGGATGGGCTCAACGTTACAAACAAATTACCAATGGGGTAAATACAACGGTTAATAAAATTGATATAACTATCCAATTTTATTCGCCCGATCTGGTAAGGATATTAAAATCTCCGGCTGGCGTTCCTTTTGAGAAAAAAAGTCTTTCAGTTATCAAAACCCCTGAAACAACTATTTTGAAAATTACTGAGGCTGGGAATGTGCTGAATGTTGGTAGTAAAACTACTAAAGTAAGGCTTGATCTTAAAACCGGTCAAATTAAATTTTACAACCATGTTGCCACTTTATTATTAGCAGAAAAACAGGGCGGCGTACAATTTACGCCCGTTAAAGATTCTATAACAAATACATTCAAGGTAAGCCAGTCATTTCAATTAAAAGATGATGAGGCAATATATGGTTTAGGCCAGCACCAGGCAGGCACGATGAATCAGCGTAATCAAAGTATTACCCTAAAACAGGAAAATATGCAGATAGCTGTACCTGTTTTTTATTCAGTAAAAGGGTACGCAGTTTTTTGGGACAATTATTCAACCACTATTTTTAATGACGATAAAAACGGTACTTCCTTTACATCGCAGGTAGGTGATTGTGCTGATTATTATTTCGTAAATGGTGGTACTGCCGATAAAACCATCGCCAATTACCGTGAGTTGACGGGACAGGCACCTATGTTGCCAAAATGGGTATTTGGCTTTTTCCAAAGCCGTGAAAGATATAAATCGCAATATCAGTCAGTTGGAGTGTTGAAAAAATACAGGGAACTGCATGTGCCTATAGATGGTATGGTGCAAGACTGGCAATATTGGGGTGCCGATGATCATTTTTGGAACTCAACAGAATTTGGTAACCCATTATTCCCTGATCCACGGGCGATGGTAGATAGTATCCACCAATTAAACGGGCACATGATCATCTCTGTATGGCCTTCATTTGGTGACAGTACCAAAATATATGCAGACATGAAACAGCATGGGTTTCTGTATACCAACTTTTTAACTTATCCGCCAAAAGCATTTGTACGGCCTTATGATCCTTTTAACCCCAATGCGCGTAATCTGTATTGGAGCTATATAAAAAAGAATCTTTTATCATTAGGCCTGGATGGGTGGTGGCTTGATTCTACCGAACCCGATCACTCATATCCCAAAGAAAGCGACGAAAACACGCCCACTTATTTAGGAACTTACAGGCGGGTACGTAATGCCTATCCGTTAATGACAACCGGAGGTGTATACCATCATCAGCGCGAAACTACATCAGATAAACGTGTAGTTATTTTGGCCCGGTCGGCATTTGCAGGGCAGCAGCGTAATTCGGCTATCAACTGGTCGGGCGATGTTACCTCCAGCTGGGATATTTTCCGCAAGCAAATATCAGGTGGCCTTAATTTATCATTAAGCGGCATACCTTACTGGAACAGTGATATAGGCGGTTTTTTCTCTGGCGGAAATTATCCTAAAGGAGTAAAAGATCCCGCTTTCCAGGAGTTGTACACTCGTTGGTTTGAGTTTGCAGCCTTTTGCCCAATGTTCCGTTCACACGGTACTGATGCGCCAAGAGAGATCTTTCAGTTTGGCCAGAAAGGCAATTGGGCCTATGATGCACAAGAAAAATTCCTGAACCTGCGTTACAGGTTATTGCCCTATAATTATTCAAATGCGTGGGCTGTAACTTCAAATGCATCAACCATTATGCGGGCCCTTGTAATGGATTTTGCAGGCGATAAAAAGGTGTATGATATTAACAATGAATATATGTTTGGTAAAGCATTTTTAGTTTGTCCGGTTACCGATTCATTGTATACAAACAGGGCAAATGGCGATGCCATAGCAGATTTTAGTAAGATAAAAACACAAAAGGTATACCTGCCTGCTGGCACTGGTTGGTTTGATTTCTGGAACGGGAAAAAATATGAAGGAGGACAGGAAATAGAAAAAGAAGTTCCTGTTGATATTATGCCGTTGTATGTTAAAGCGGGTTCAATTGTGCCTATGGGGCCATTTGTTCAATACGCTACAGAAAAAACCGACCCTATCGAGATCAGGGTCTATCCTGGAGCCAATGGAACTTTTGACCTGTATGAAGATGAAAACGATAATTATAACTATGAGAAAGGGAAATATTCGCTTATTAATTTAAAATGGGATGATAGTTTGAAGACATTAACTATTAGTGACCGTAAGGGTGGCTATGCAGGAATGTCTTCGGGGCATACCTTTAATATTGTGATAGTAAAAGATGATAATGGATCGGGATTAGATCCGGCGAAGCCGATAAAACAATTAAATTATACCGGTAAAAAGCTGGTAGTTAAAATATAAAAAGTTGATAAAAGATCTTTGTAAGTTGGTTACTTATAAATTGGTTAGTACTATAATATAGTACGGGATTCTGGCAGAGGGCAGTCTATCTGTCCTCTGTTTTTTAAACTTATTAAAACAGTGGTTGATGAAGAATATGAAAATGAAAAATCTGCTGATTGCAGCGCTATTGTACTCGGGCGCGGTTGATGCCCAGGTAAAAGATTACCCTATACAGCCGGTAACTTTTACAAAAGTAAAACTCGACGATAAATTTTGGTCGCCACGGATTGAGATAAACCGTACGGTAACTATACCTGCGTCATTTGCCCGGTGCGAAAATACCGGCCGGGTTAAGAATTTTGAAATGGCTGCCGCCAGAAAGGGCTCATTTTGTACCAAGTTCCCTTTTGATGATACCGATATTTATAAAACGATAGAAGGCGCATCATACTCAATGGCAGTGCATCCCGATCCCAAGTTGGCGGCATATGTTGATTCCCTGATTACCATTGTAGGTAAAGCGCAGGAACCGGATGGCTACCTGTATACTGCCCGTACTATTGATCCCTTACATCCGCACCCATGGTCGGGCCCGGAGCGGTGGGTAAAGGAAAATGAACTGAGCCATGAACTATATGACTCAGGCCATATGTTTGAAGCTGCCAGCGCGCATTATTTAGCAACAGGCGAAAGGAATTTCCTGGACATCGCCCTTAAAAATGCCGACCTGCTGGTTAAAACCTTTGGCCCAGGCAAGCGGCATGTAGCACCCGGGCACGAAATTGTGGAGATGGGCCTAGTACGTCTGTACCGTATAACCGGCAAAAAGGATTACCTCGATCTGGCAAAGTTTTTTATTGACGAAAGAGGCAAACGCCAGTATGATAAAACAGCCAATGATGAGTGGAAAAACGGTATGTACTGGCAGGATGATGAGCCGGTTGTTGACCAAGACGCTGCCGAGGGTCATGCCGTGCGTGCCATGTACCTGTATTCAGGCATGGCTGATGTTGCCGCCTTAACTGGTGACAAGCAATACATAGATGCCATCGACCGGATCTGGAACAACATGGTAGGCAAAAAGATATATGTACAGGGCGGAATAGGAGCCGTACCTAACGGCGAACGTTTCGGTGCGGATTATGAATTGCCAAATGCTACTGCATACAATGAAACCTGTGCCGCCATAGGTGATGTGTTTTGGAACCAGCGCATGTTCTTATTGCACGGCGACTCGAAATATATTGATGTGCTGGAAAAAGTGCTTTATAACGGGTTGATCTCGGGTGTAGGTTTAGATGGTAAATCATTCTTCTACACCAATGCCATGCAAATAACTGATGGCTTCACGCACCCGGCAATGGAGCCAACCAGATCAGGCTGGTTTGAGTGCTCATGCTGCCCAACTAATATGGTACGTTTTCTGCCGTCATTGCCCGGTTATATCTATGCACAAAAGGGCAATAGCATTTATGTGAACCTTTTCATAGCAGGCACAGCCAATATCAGCCTGAATAATAAAAATGTTAAGATAACACAGGTTAATAACTATCCATGGAGTGGTGCGCTGTCACTAAGCGTAGAGCCGCAATCACCTGCACGATTTAATGTGCTGGTACGCATACCGGGTTGGAGCCGTGCAAAGGCTATTCCATCTGATCTGTATAGTTTCGAGAATAAAGCAGCATCAAACGTTGTAATTAAACTTAATGGTCGCCCGGTTAAGTACACTATGCAAAATGGTTATGCAGTAATTAACAGCCAATGGAAAAAAGGCGATAAAATAACGCTGAATTTGCCAATGGAAGTTAAAAAAGTAATAGCTAACAAAGCTGTAAAGGTGGATAGCAATAAAGTTGCTTTACAACGCGGCCCGATCATGTATTGCGGCGAATGGAAAGACAATGAAGGTAAAGTGAGCAATGTTATCATCCCACGCAATACCAACTTTAAACCGGCTTATGAGGGCGACCTGCTGAACGGTGTAATGATATTAAAAGCCGAAGTGCTGAAAAGAGACAGCGTATACGGCAAAGTTAAAAAAGCAGAATTTACCGCTATTCCTTACTACTCATGGGCAAACAGGGGTAAAGGCGAAATGATGGTTTGGTTTCCGCAAAGTTTAAACGCGACTGAACTGGTTGCCAAATAAACGAACAGGGATATTTATACCATGGAAAAACAGTTATCAAAGCGAAAATTAAAATGGTTCAGGGCTTTTGCAATCATTGTACCCTTTATCATTTTAATTATCGCTGAGTTACTTTTACGGGCTATTGGTTACGGCCATAATACCAAACTGTTTATTCCTTACCCGGATAACACCGATTATTGGGTAATGAATAAATATGCATCCGAACCTTATTTTTCAGATACAACGAATGCCACCAAAGGAAGTATAGAGCCATTTAAGATTGAAAAGGCCCCAAACACATTCCGGATCTTTGTTTTGGGCGAATCAACTACAGCAGGCTATCCGTACTTTCATAACGGATCTTTCCATCGCTGGCTCCAATACCGTTTAATGCATACTTATCCCGATGTGAAGTTTGAGATGATTAATGTTTCCCTTACTGCTGTAAATTCCTACACCGTGCTTGATTTTGGTAAGGAGGTAGTTAAATATCAGCCCGATGCTGTGTTGGTATACACCGGGCATAACGAATATTATGGTGCTTTGGGGATAGGCTCAACCAGTCATATTGCTAATAGTCGGTTTTTAGTTAGAACGGTACTTTACCTGCGCAAATTCCGGCTGGTGCAGTTATTTGATAATGTTATAAACAAGTTTAAATCTTCGCCATCCGGCAGTATCGATCAGCGTGATAACCTGATGAAAAGAATGGCTGCGAAACAGGAGATTCCATATGATTCACCGGCTTACCAGGCTGGGATCAATCAGTTTCAGGATAATATGGATGAGCTTTGCCAGCTGATGCAGGATAAAAAGATCCCCGTATTTTTAAGTAACCTGGTAAGTAATGAAAAAGATATCAAACCATTTATCAGCGAGAAAGGTGGCTCGGGATCAGCTGATGAGCAGTTTAATTTAGCACAGGCATCATACAAAGCAGGGAAGTACACTTTAGCCAGGCAACAGTACGATAAGGCAAAGGAGCTGGATATGCTGCGTTTCAGAGCGCCTGAAGCCATGAATCAGATCATTGTTAACCTTACGCAAAAATATAATGATGTTCATTTGGTTGATGCAAAAAGTGAGTTTGAACAGAACTCACCCAACGGAATACTTGGAAATGAAACCATACTGGAACACGTGCATCCCAATCTTTATGGTTATGCATTGCTTTCTGATGCATTTTATCAGGCTATAGAAAAAGAACATATCATCAAAGCTAAGCCGGCACAGGAAATATCATTTCAGCAATTGTTACAGCAGATGCCGGTAACTAAAGTCGATTCATTAAACGGCGCTTATACCATCATGATGCTGGAAACAGGCTGGCCATTTAACAAACCAATTCCTGCTGATTTTAAACGGGGAAACGCGGCAGAAGAGCAGCTTGCAGGCGCATTATCAACAAACAGAATCAATTGGCTTGACGCCATGAACCAACTGTTCCAATACAGTATGAAAGCAAACGACAAAGCCACTGCTTTAAAGGCTGTTGAGGCCGTAATGCTGGAGTATCCACAAAATACCACCTATCCGGTTTATGCTGCCCGGCTAAGTTTCGATCAGGGTAATTATGATAATGCCATATTTTATTTTAAACGGTTGTATTATAATGATCCATCACTTACCAATACGGAGAATATGTACCTGGTATTGTTAAAAACAGACCGCCCTGATGAGGCCGTTCCGTACATACAATCTGCTATGAAAATGCCAAACAGTAATCCGCAGCTCAGCGGTTTGCTAACAATAGTAAACGATATCATCCAACTCAGGAAACAAAGATCATCCGAGCCAGCTAATAGAGATCTGCCCGGCATCATAGCTGCCGACTATCATAAAATAGGCGCAGATGAAGCGGCTAAGAAATACGAATTAAAATAGCTCATCCCGATCAATACCTCTGTATAATCCAGCAAACCTGTTGGATTATACTTATTTCTATAAAATTCCTCAAATCCATGGCAAAATAAGGGAGTATCATGCTAATAAAATATAATACAGTTATTGTAATTATACGTTAATTGCACAATCAATCAGGCTATAATAAACTTTCCTTTCCAATCATAAAATCGGTGCCGGATAATAAGAAGGTATTATCAGCTTTGAATATTTTAAAACATCTAATATGAAAGTCGGCCTTTTTATCCCCTGTTATGTCGATCAGTTTTACCCCGGTGCAGCAATCGCTACTTTACAACTGCTTGAAAAATTAGGCGTAGATGTTAGTTATCCGCCCAATCAAACGTGCTGCGGGCAACCTATGGCCAATTCGGGTTTTGAGCATTTAACAGGAGCCTGTAACAGGTTGTTTATTAAAAACTTCTCGGGGTTCGATTACATAGTTTGCCCCTCGGGCAGTTGTGTGTTACATATCAAACATCATTTACATTCGGAAACTAATGAAGCAGAGGCCGCGGCTATGAGAGGTAAGGTGTATGAACTGGTAGAGTTTATGACCGACATACTTAAAGTAGAAACACTTAATGCCGAATTTCCGCATAAAGTAGGCCTGCATCAGAGCTGCCACGGGCAACGAGGACTTTACTTATCGCAAATGACAGAGCTTGTTGCGCCTGCATTTTCAAAGCCGAGGCAATTATTGAACATGGTGAAAAACCTTGAAATTATGCCTTTGGATCGCCCTGATGAATGCTGTGGTTTTGGCGGTACATTTTGCGTAGCTGAGGAAGCCGTATCTGTTAAAATGGGGCAGGACAGGGTTACCGATCATTTGAATAATGGCGTTGATTATATCACCTCGCCCGATCTTTCATGCCTCATGCATATGGAAGGTATCTTACACAGGCGCGGCAGCAAAGTAAAAGTTATACATATCGCCGAAATTTTAAACGGTAAGCGCAACCAGGACTAACAATGACAGGAAATAAGGATCACGCTGCATTAGCAGAAGTATTTAATAAGGATGAGAACAGGGTAGATTGGCATGATGAAACACTCTGGTTTATCAGGAAAAAGCGCGACTTAGCCGTTAATAAAATTGATAACTGGGAGGAGTTAAGGGAAACCGCTTCGCAAATAAAAAATAACGTACTTTCAAATCTCAGTAATTATTTACAGGAATTTGAAGCCAAAGCTTCGGCAAATGGTGTAATTGTACACTGGGCGGCTGATGCAGCCGAGCATAACCAAATTGTTTTAGACTTGCTTAAACAGCAGGGTATAACACAAATGGTTAAAAGCAAATCAATGCTTACGGAGGAATGCCATTTAAATGAACACCTGGAAGCGAACGGAATCGATGTAATCGACTCCGACCTGGGCGAGCGTATAGTGCAGTTAGCTAAGGAAATGCCCAGCCATATCGTACTGCCTTGTATCCACAAAAAAAAGGAAGAGATAGGCGATTTATTCCATGAGCATTTAGGCACACCTGCCGGGAATGCTGATCCACAGTTTTTAACGGAAACAGCCCGGCAGCATTTAAGGGATGTGTTTTTAACACGGCGTGCCGCTTTAACAGGCGTTAACTTCGCGATAGCTGAAACAGGCGAATTTGTAGTATGTACCAATGAAGGCAACGCCGATATGGGCGCGCACCTGGCTGATATACACATTGCCAGTATGGGGATAGAAAAGATCATTCCCGAAAGGAAACATTTATCGGTATTTCTGAGATTGCTTACCCGCAGCGCTACCGGGCAACCTATAACCACTTATTCCAGCCATTTCAGTAAGCCCCGCGAAGGGAAGGAAATGCATATTATTTTGGTTGACAATGGTCGCTCGATACAATTGGGCCGGGAGGATTTCCGTAACTCGTTGAAATGTATCCGTTGTGGCGCCTGTATGAATACCTGCCCGGTTTATCGCAGAAGTGGGGGACATAGTTATCATTATGCTATATCAGGGCCGATTGGAGCCATCCTGGCACCTAACCTCGATATGGAAAAATATGCCGATCTGCCGTTTGCATCAACCTTATGCGGGTCATGTTCAAATGTTTGCCCGGTGAAAATTGATATACATGATCAGTTGTACAAGTGGCGACAAGTAATTGTACAAAAGGGTTATGCACCCACAGCTAAAAAAGTGAGTATGCAGGCCATGGCAAACGTATTGGGCTCATCGTGGAAATACCATGTGGCAGGTAAAGCCGCCCGTACAGTAATGCAGTTAGCACCTTTTGCAGTAAACAACAAGTTTAACCCATGGTATAAGCACCGCGATATGCCCGAAGTACCTGAGAAATCGTTCGGTGAGTGGTATAAGATCAACAGGAATAAATAATTAAATACGATGAGCAGCAGGGATAAAATTTTAGCAGCCGTAAGCCAGAATCAACCGGTATACAGTCCGGTACCGGATATATCATTTTTACAGGGAGATAATGATAACACGGTTGCGAAATTCGTTGATATCTTAACAACCATAGGTGGCAAGGTAATTTTAGCAGAAACTATTGCAGATGTAAGATTTTTGCTTCTTGAAGAGCTTAAAAATCATTCACGTAAAGTAACAACAGTACCGCTGTTAGGCGATATCATGGAAATGGTGAACAAGCGCTTACATGATCCGCATACCATGGAAAATATTGACTACGCGGTTATAGAAGCTGATTTAGCCGTTGCCGAAAATGGTGCTGTTTGGGTTACAGAGGATAAACTGTTTACCCGTGTACTGCCGTTTATATGCCAGCACCTGGCTGTAATTGTAAAAGCGGATAATGTGGTGCCGACCATGCACGAGGCTTATCAAAAAATAGGAGATAGCACCTATGGTTTCGGTACATTTATAGCAGGCCCGTCAAAAACCGCTGATATTGAACAATCATTGGTACTGGGCGCGCATGGCGCAAGAAGCCTGACTGTATTTTTATTGTCTTAAATTATTTATTGAACGCTGTAATCCCAATCATCGGTGCGGAATGATGATACCGGGAGGCCATCGGTTCCAAAAAGATCACCCACAACAAAATCCTTGAAAGCATATCGTACGGCAACGGGTTCTTTTACCTGATCGCTGCTTACGGTTACAGCGCTGCCTGTTATTTGCGCCTTTGCCGGGTAGAAATGCTTGTCGGCGCCGGCAATCTCAAACGTATTCATTTCTTTTAAAAATGAAGTTAAACCATTAGTGGCGTTCTTGAATTTTACTATCGCCGAACTGCCTTTTATAGTCACTGATTCATATGCAGGGCTTTGATATCCAAAACCTTGTATACCATAAGTTTTACCCAATGCCAAATAAGCTAAACGAGAGCCCACCTGTTCCTTACGGGGTGGGTGAATGGTGGCTTGCTCACCAATATCCATGAGTACAGCCATGCCTGTATTAAGTATTTTATCCTCATCTAAACGCTGTATATCCCTTAAAAAAGCTGAATTATACTTGCCGCCTTTGTTGTATGGCGGTAGCTGGGCATAATCATAGGGCGCTATCTGTGAGTAATAAAAAGGAAAATCGCCAATGCTCCATTTTGTGCGCAGCACTTTAACAAAGGTTGTAAAAAGGGAATCATATTGAGCTGGGAAATCATAATTTGATTCGCCCTGGTACCAAATGGTGCCTTTTATGCCATAGCCGATAATGCCGTGCAGCATAGCATTGTACAAGGTAGTAGGGGTACGGCTTACTTCTTTAATAGAGTCGGTTGGGGCAGGTATTTTTATTTCAGAATAGGGTTTTAAAGTAAGCGGATCCATCCATGCCTGTATGGATGACCCGGCGTAATTGCAACTGATCAATCCGATAGGCACATTCAGCATCTTATTCAATAGTCTACCAAAATAATATCCTGTAGCGCTGAATTTTGCCACAGTTTCCGGCGCTGCCTGCAGCCAATGGCTTTGTTTAATATCCTTTTGTAAAGTGGTTCTTGATCCCCTCGGAACTGTAAACAAACGGATATTTGGGTTTTTAGAATTAAGAATAGCCTCATTTGAGTTTAATATAGGCTGACTTTTATAACCTTTCATCGGGATCTCCATATTCGATTGACCCGCGCATACCCATACCTCGCCAATTAACACATCATTTAAAATTACAGGTTTGCCATCGCTGATACTTAATTGGTAAGGCCCCCCAGCAATAGGAGTGCTGATTTTCAGGATGAATTTACCTGCTGTATCTGCTATTGCCTGGTATGTTTTTTTGTTCCACGATGTTGTTGCCGTAATGTGTGTGCCGGGTTTATCCCACCCCCAAACCGCAACGGTCGATTGCTGCTGCAATACCATATCATCCGTAAAAATATTTGCAAGGGTAACTTGCGCAGTTGATCTGTATGCCGAAAAAATGACACACAAAAACAAGATAACGGATGCGATTAAACGTTGTAATTTCATCATTGCTGAATAATATTTGAGGGCTTCTCCAGGCTTTTTGACCTTTGAAAAAAGCTATAATATGGTTTGCTATTTCAAATGTAGAGTATCTTTTTTTTATTGTTGATGTGTTAGTGGTCAACAAGATAAGATTGTACATTCATTGGATAATCTATTCCAATTTACGGGGGTAATAGTAAATAACTTTACCCTAATTAATCTCACTATCTGTACACCAATTGCAGGTAAACCTTTTAAACTTAATCAGGATGAAAAAATCTTATATCATTTTTGCAGCAGGTATTGCTATGATAACATCAGTAAATACTTATGCGCAAACGGATAATACAACAAAAACCGGAACAGCAGCAACCGCCAAATCTAAATCCGATCCGGATGTAAAGGCTGAACAATTTGTGGCCGCGCTTAACCTTACCGATACTGCAAAAGCATCGCAGGTAAGGGCGATAATTATAACCCATTTAACAGCGGTGCGCGACTGGCATAATAACCACCCATACACACTTGTGCCTGCAGGATTAAACCCCATAACCGGTAAAACCTTTACAAAGGCCGATTGCCAGTTTATAGTTGATTCGACCATCCCTAAAACTGTACATGAAACATTGATGGCAGGTTTGCACCAATATTTAACCAACGACCAGGTAGAAATTATACTGGATAAATATACCATTGGCAAAGTAGCATTCACCATGAATGGTTACAAATCAATTGTGCCCGATATGACACCAAGTGAGGAAGCGTTTATATTAACCAACCTGAAACAGGCAAGGGAACAGGCTATTGATTACAAGAATGTGGAAGAAATATCTAATGTATTTAAGATATATAAAACCAAAATAGAAGACTATTTCAATAATAACGGCAGAAACTGGAAAGTGATGTATAAAACCTATGTAGACCAGGTTTTAGCCAAAAAAGCTGCCGGTAAAGATGCACCGGCAGCAGAAAAGGAATAATATATTCTCCTTATAATCAGTAGTTGATAGGATGTGGGATTGAATAATATTTCAGTTCGATGATATCAGCGGGGATAGGTTTGCTGTTCCAATGCTGATGAATAGCTATGGCGGTACCTACCGCCGTAGCCTGTGCCATGGAAGCGGCGAAGATCTCCAGTTTAGGGAATGCAGCTGCCAGTAAATTCATGTAGAGGGCATTTTTACTAAAGCCGCCATCCACAAATATGCGGCGCACGCCGGTATCCTGTAACACCATTTGGGTCGATTGCTGCTGCTGGGCTATAATATCGATCAGGAGCTGGTGATAGGCTTCGATATGATCCTCAAAAGCGTTCAGGTCCCTTGCCACAAATGCCGATTCGCTGCGGGAAACAGGCAGTGCGCTGTCCGTCTTTTGTTTCAGCTTGCTGATGATGTCCTGATCATAAGCCACATGCTTAAAGATAGCGGTGTTCACTTTAAAGTGCGCGGTTATCCGCTGTACCTGCAGTTCATGTTCATTACCCGCAAATAACCTGGATGCCTTTACCGGCGAACCTTTGTACTGCATATAACAAAGGCAATCGTTTGCCAGTTCTTCATCCGTAACCGGGGTATTATTGAAGGGGTTAAGGCTGATGCACCAGGTACCGGTGCTGATCAGGATAAAAGGCTCGGTAAAGTTCACCAAATAAGGGATCAGCGCCGCGGAGCTGTCATGCAAACCTACGCCAACTACATAATCGCCGCCTTCTGTATTAGGTAAAACCCTGTCTGAAGCGATGATGGGTGCGAATTTCTTATCCAGTCCTTCTTTGTAAACCCAATCGTGGTAATCATTTTTTTCATAATCCCATAAGCCGGTATGGCAGCCAATGCTGGTAATATCGGTATATTGTTTGCCGGTAAGTAAATAACTCAGGTACTGAGGCAGGTGCAGGCTGTATTTGATCTGCTTAAAAAGCTTCGGGTTCTGGTACTTGATGCGGTACAACTGCATGCCCGAGTTCAGGTTGCCTAAAACCGGTGAGGAGGTTTCCCTGGCCAGCTTTTCTTCCCCGCCATAAGTATTGTAGAATTGTTCTTTTAGTTCCAGCGGATATTCCTTCAGGTAATTATACAGTGGGGCAACGGCCCTGCCTTTATCATCTATATAAACAAAACTTGCCCCGTAGGTAGAAAAGTTGACCGCTTTTACCTCAAACTCCGGCATACGAAATACCTCACGCAGGGAATCGAATATGGAAAGCTTTAAACTGTACAGGTTTTCGCAGGGAAAATCATCCTCGTCCACCGTTTCGATAAAGCGCGCCGATCTCTCATATACAATGTGGTAATGCTCATCAAAAAGGAAAAGCTTCTTGTTCGTTTTGCCCACATCAAAAATCGCTATAACTGGTATTGCACTCATTTTTATTTATTAATGCTTGTTCCCCCTTTAGGGGGCTAGGGGGTTTATAAGCCGGTTGCCACCGTTTTTAACCCGCGTTCTTTTATTAAATGTTCCCTTATTTTTAACTTACGATAAGCCTCGATAGGGTTTAGCGCGCCGCCGTTCCTTTTACCGGCTTCAGCTACTAACGGGCGCACATCGGTACGGTAGGCTTGCTGCAGGATCTCCTGCGCCAGCGCCACATCGTTGTTGTTTTGTGCGGCAATTAAAGCCGTTTTATCCACCAATAAAGCCTGCGCGTAAGCGATTTTGATGGCTTGTACCGATTGTAACAGGTCCTCAATAGGATCTTTTACATTATGGGACGCGTCGATCATCCAGCCGATAGCCGTTGCATGATCCATGCCACGGGCATCCATGCCTTCCACCAGTTCATTAAAGATCAGGAACAGTTGATAAGGGTTAATGCTGCCTACGGTCAGGTCGTCATCACCATATTTGGAATCATTGAAATGGAAACCGGCGAGCTTGCCTTCCATTAATAATAAAGACACGATCTGCTCGATATTAGTACCCTGTAAATGATGCCCCAGATCAACCAGCGTTTGCGCCTTTGGCCCGAGTTTGGATGACAATAAGTACGATTGGCCCCAGTCGCCGATGGTAGTGGAATAGAAATTAGGCTCATAGGGTTTATATTCTACCCAAACTTTCCAATCATCCG
>JAMFSA010000096.1 GCA_026225055.1 Mucilaginibacter xinganensis
CAGTTTGTATGGGGGTCGCAAGTAGCTCGTAGGGCTAAAGAAACTGGGACATCAACTACAAGGAAAATATAATGTAGTTGATGTCCCACCTCTGTCATTGGCTAATCTACCGACTCCCCGCGAGCTCGCGCTCGCCCGTCGTCTTCTTCATCTGTCTGCCCGACTATTAAGGCCGCCTTCCTCCTTCTCTGCGACGCTCACTCCGTTCGCTGTCTGATGGGCGAGTACCGCCCCCCAACTTCGTTGGGTCCCCCATTTATTCACATCTCCTCCTTCTCCGATTAAATTCTGATTTTCTGGTATATTTATCTCAAAATCCTTTTTTTTCAAAACTCACACTCACTTTTCTTTTTCATCTTTTTAACCAATATCACTTTTGTTCATTTAACCATCTTCTCAACATCCTCACATTTCAACCTCCAAACAACTATTAGCTTTTCATATCATCGTGTACCCACCCTCATTCTCTATCTATTGCTCAATTATCTAAGCCTTCCACCATCATTTGCCTCCGCCAAAAATCAAACCCTTCTTTTTTCCCTCCGTACATCCCCCTCTCGCTTACGCTCACATCCTTCCCATACCATCGTCCCCACCACCGACAGTTCACCTGACATTTACTATTAACAAACAATCATCATTCTATCAACTTTCAACAATCTACACTCTATTTAACTACTATCATCCTTAATCATCTCTCTTCACTCACTTCCCAATCACACATATCCTTCATCTTCCCAGCTCCAATGTTTCCACATTGTATGCCACACACCACACACCACACACCACACGCCACCCACCTCAACTGTTAATTGAGGATATACTTTTCCACTCGTGACCATCCTCACCTACTTCACACATCCATTAGCCCCCACTAATCATTCATCTCCTCACCACTTAACAATACAATATTAATCTTTCCATCTTTCAACCTCTACCAATCAACTCAATACTCACCTCTTCTCTCCACATAAGATCCAGAGAACTACATCTCCACATCGCCAGCCACCGTCGTCGCTGGCGTCACGCCTCTGCCTCGCTCTCCATCCGGCTCGCGTCCTTTTGCAAACCGTCAGCCCACTTCCGAACTTACTCACCACCTACGTTACCTACCCTCCTCGAAACGCAACAACCTCTCGTAAAAATCCAACTCGGCCCTCAACTGGGCCACGCGCTGTTCCAGCATCTCCACACGATACTGCCGCGTCTCCTCCTTGCGCGCCGCGCCAAACAACTGTGTCATCGCATCCGACAACTGACAACCAACCCTTCCATAAAAGCCTCCTCCCCCGTCGGCCTCCTCTCCCTGCCGTGCTGACTGCCGTCGTGACATCTTCCAGAAGTACAAGTGTGTGGGTTCTGAAAAGGATTGCAAGAATGAATGCAAAGTGAATCGGAAAGCGATGCAAAAACAAATGTGGGCGGGCGCCCCAATATATAGATGGCCATGCCAGCCCGATGTAGTAAGCGTGCCCCGCTTCACGTAAATGGGCTTACATGTACGGGTTTACGTACAAGGATTTACATCTACGGGTGCATGAAGAGCACGTGAAGGTTCGCGTAGAGAGCGAATCAGAAAGTGGTCCATCAACATGATGGACCACCGGTCCAGTACAAAC
>JAMFSA010000097.1 GCA_026225055.1 Mucilaginibacter xinganensis
TATACTTCCAGCCTTTGCTCAGCAATTTGCTAACATCCATTAGTTTTCTTGGTGTACCATCGGGCTTTGAGGTATCAAAGTTAATTTCCCCGGTATAGCCTATCGTAGCTTTTACTAAGTATGCCAGGTCCTTTATAGACAGATCTTCACCCGTACCAATATTGATATGGCCGGCCTCATTATAATTTTGCATCAGGTAGTAACAAGCTTCGGCCAGGTCGTCAGCAAATAAAAATTCACGCTTTGGCGAGCCTGTACCCCATATGGTGACTGCCGGCGTGCCATTCTCCTTTGCTTCATGAAAGCGGCGTATCATGGCCGGTAAAACATGTGAATTTTGCGGGTGATAATTATCATTGTAGCCATACAAATTTGTTGGCATTACTGATATGTAGTTACAGCCATATTGGGCACGGTAAGCATCGCACATTTTTATACCTGCAATTTTAGCAATGGCATAAGGTTCATTGGTTTCTTCGAGCAAGCCGGTTAGTAAATACTCTTCTTTTAACGGCTGTGGCGCCATTTTAGGGTAGATACAGCTTGAACCTAAAAACATCAGCTTTTTCACCCCGTTCAGGTATGATTGATGAATGATATTGTTCTGTATTTGTAAGTTATCATACAAAAATTCAGCGCGGTAGGTGTTATTGGCTATAATACCCCCAACTTTAGCTGCTGCTACAAAAACATAGTCGGGTTTTTCCTGCTCAAAAAAATCGGCTACCGCCTGCTGGTTACGTAAATCAAGTGTATCTGACGTGCGGATAATAAAATTGGTAAAACCTTCTTTTTCAAGTTTTCTATGGATGGCTGAACCAACCATGCCCCTATGACCGGCTATATATATCTTTGCTTCTTTTTCCATAGGGGTATTATTCAAACTGGTTTTTAATAACGTAGCCTGAATCTTTTAACAGCTTTTCTTTCCTGAACAGTTCAACATCTGCCGCAACCATTTCTTTTACCAATCCCTGCAGGTCATATTTAGGTTTCCAGCCTAATTTTGTTTTTGATTTTGTTGGATCGCCTATCAGCAGATCAACTTCAGTTGGGCGGAAATAAGCCTTATCAACAGCAACTACTTCTTTTCCTGCGGCTATCTGGAAATCAGGATTACTGCAACTTACAACGTACCCTCTTTCATCTGCACCTTCGCCTTTAAATTCAACTTCAATGCCCACTTCGGCAAATGACATTCTTACAAACTCACGCACACGGGTGGTTACGCCTGTGGCTATAACATAATCCTCAGGGGTATCCTGCTGCAATATCAGGTACATGGCCTCTACATAATCTTTAGCATGGCCCCAATCCCTTTGCGCATCAAGGTTACCCAGGAATAATTTATCCTGCAGGCCCATGGCTATTTTGGCAGTGGCCCTTGTGATTTTACGGGTTACAAAGGTTTCGCCGCGTAGTGGGCTCTCATGATTAAACAGGATACCGTTGCATGCGTATATGCCGTAAGCCTCGCGGTAGTTTACCGTGATCCAGTATGCGTACATTTTTGCTACCGCATAAGGTGAGCGTGGGTAAAATGGGGTGGTTTCTGATTGCGGAACAGCTTGTACCAAGCCATATAATTCAGACGTTGACGCCTGGTATATTTTTGTCTTTTTTTCAAGCCCTAATATGCGGATGGCTTCCAATAAGCGCAGGGTTCCAATACCATCGGCATTGGCAGTGTATTCGGGGGTGTCAAAACTTACCTTTACGTGCGACATTGCACCTAAGTTATATATCTCATCAGGCTGTACCTGCTGTATGATCCTTATCAGGTTGGTTGAATCTGAAAGATCGCCATAGTGCAGCGTAAGTTTAATATTTGTATCATGAGGATCCTGGTATAGGTGGTCGATCCTGTCTGTATTGAATAAAGAACTCCGGCGCTTTATGCCATGAACTTCATACCCTTTTGATAGTAATAATTCTGTAAGATAGGCTCCGTCCTGCCCTGTTATTCCGGTTAGTAAAGCAA
>JAMFSA010000098.1 GCA_026225055.1 Mucilaginibacter xinganensis
CCTGTAAGAAACGTCAGCACTAATCCAAATCCAATCCCCGAGATAACAGCTTCTATCATTAATAATAGTTTCAGTTTTGAGTATGCGAATATGCAATTTTTATCTCTTAAACAAAGAAAAGTTTGCTGTATCGATTTATTAATTAAAATTTTTTTAACCTGAATTATAAAATTTGTCTATGTTAGTGGTCTGATTATACTTTTTTATAACCCTGACAATAAACAATGGAACAAGACAAAACAAAAAGTTATGGCTCAGCGCTGTACACCCTTATTATCGTGTTTTTCTTTTGGGGCTTTTTAGCAGCCTCAAATGGTGTATTTATACCGTTTTGCAAATCACACTTTAGTTTATCGCAATTTCAGTCTCAATTAATCGATTTTACCTTTTATGGCGGCTATTTTATCGGCTCGTTGATATTATACTTTGCATCACAATTCAGCAAGGTTGATATCCTTAATAAGTTAGGGTATAAAAATGGTATTATCCTCGGCCTTGTAATATCTGCTGCTGGTGCATTGGGCATGATCCCGGCTGTTGCTTCAGGCTCATTTGGCTTGATCTTAACCGTGTTCTTTATTATAGCAGTAGGCTTTTCATTACAACAAACCGCTGCAAACCCGTTTGTGGTAGCTTTAGGGCCGCCTGAAACAGGTTCAAACCGTTTAAATTTTGCAGGTAGCGTAAATAACATTGGCGCTTTATTAGGCCCTGTGGTGGTTGGCTTGGTATTATTTGGATCAGCATCAGCAAAAATTGCACCTGCAGATGTAAAGATATCATCAGTTGATAACCTGTATTATATATTGGCAGGCTTATTCATAGCTGTTGCCATATTTTTCTGGATCTCAAAATTGCCAACTGTAACCAGCGATGAGGAAATTGAAGCGAGTACAAAAGCTAACATCCCGCTTTTTGTAATATTTATTGCGTTTTTACTGATCCTTGCTGCTGATCCTATCAGTAATGCAACTTCAATACCGAGCCAGTATTTTGTTTATGCTTCGCTGGTCATTATAATATTTACACTGGTAGGTACCATATTTGCCGCAAAAGGCAGCGCGCACGGCTGGGGAGCAATGCAATATCCCCAATTAATTTTGGGTATGCTGGCCATTTTTACTTATGTAGGTACCGAGGTAACTATACAAAGTAATATGGGTGCATTATTAAAAACTCCGGCATTTGGCTCATTTAATGAATCTGAGGTAGCGCCATATATTTCCTTGTATTGGGGTAGCTTAATGATCGGCCGTTTTGCAGGAGCCATTGGTGCTTTTAATCTGTCAAAAACAACTAAATATGTATTATATGTATTAGTACCATTTATAGCATTCGGACTTGTTTTGTTTGTTAACGCATTTTTTGCCGGTGTTGATGTTAGCAACTTTTATGTTTATGCAGTTTGCGTAGCTATATTGGTTGTAGCTTTCTTTATCGGCCAGCAAAAACCGGTACGTACCTTATCTACATTAGGCGTATTGGGCATGATATTTATATTGGTAGGTTTATTTACAACAGGCCGCGTAGCTACATTCTCTTTCATCAGTGGTGGTTTATGCTGTTCAATTATGTGGCCGTCGATATTCTCTTTAGCTATCACCGGCTTAGGAAAATATACCAGCCAAGGCTCAGCATTTTTGATCATGATGATATTAGGTGGTTCAATTATCCCGCCACTACAAGGTAAAATTGCCGATGGTAGTAACAATATCATAGCTGGTATGAGCGGTATTCACTTCTCATACATAGTGCCAGTATTAGGCTTCGCTTACCTTACCTATTTCGCATGGAAAGTTAGTCGCGAGCTACAAAAACAAGGTATCGACCTTGATCACGTAGAAGCAAAAGGCGGACATTAATATTTTAGTTCATTAGTTCACTGGTTCATTAGTTCATTGGTATCGCTTTCTTACCTATCTAAGGTTTTTACGCTATTGCACTAATGAACTAATGAACCAGTGAATCAATGAACAGTAATCTATGACTAAATTAAGTTTCGATCATATTTTCATGAACCTGGCATCCGACCTGGCCCAACGCTCTCACTGCATTAAGGCCCAGGTCGGAGCCGTTTTAACGCGGGATACACGTATCATATCCATCGGTTATAACGGGCCGCCTTCAGGTACCCATAACTGCGATGAGGAATGGCCCGGTGTAGGCTGCCCGCGCGATTCACGCAATAGCTGCTCCTTAGCATTACACGCCGAAGAGAACGCGATACTATACGCCGTTAAGAATGGTGCTAAGCTGGAAGGTGCTACACTTTATACTACGCTATCGCCATGCCTTGCTTGCGCACGGTTGATCTTCTCCGCAGGTATAAAGCACGTTTACTTTAAAAGCTCCTATGCCGAGTACAAAGGCTTGCCAAGCGATGAAGGTGTAGATTTTTTAAATAAGTTTGGTGTGAAGACGGAGAAATTTACCGCTGATTTAAATTGATTATTTTGATCTCGCTGATTTTTTTCTGAACCTTGATTTATAAGATTACAGGATGTTCTTGATTTTATTGGCCTGACATCATGTAATCCTTCAATCAGGAAAATCAAGGTTCAGACATTTTCGAAGCTCTGTTAACTACTCTCTCAATCAACCTAATCAACCACTCACTCATTCGCACAACAATGAACCTCAACAAAGAATCGCTGCAAAAAGCAATCACCTATAAAACATCAAGGAGTGGGGGCAAAGGTGGGCAAAATGTAAACAAGGTATCAAGCAAGGTAGAGTTGTTGTTTTCTGTAGATGATTCGCTTTGTTTTAATGACGAGGAGAAAACTTTACTAAAAGAGAAATTACAATCCCGGTTTAATAAGGATGGCTTAATACAGGTAATATGCGATCAGGAGCGCAGCCAGTACCTCAACAAAGAGAAAGCTATTGAAAAGCTGATCGTACTGCTCACCCAGGCACTTCATAAACCCAAGGCGCGCAAAGCTACACGTGTAAGCAAAGCAGCGAAAGCGGCGCGTTTAGAAAATAAACGATTAAACTCCGTTAAAAAAGAAGGTAGACGGCCTAAGTTTGATGATTAAGTTTTTGTGTGATTAGAGATTTGTTATTAATCTTTTATGACTGAACCGCTCACCATTCACTACCTTATTTAAACCGGTACATCCCAGTAATTGTTCCCCATTGGTGGGTTGAACGGATCATTTCCTTTGTATCTCTGGTACGTACTATCGCGGCAATATCAAACGTGAAACGATTGGTGGTAAAATCAACGCCCAATTGGTTGCTGAAAATAAATGGTTCTTTATCTAAGGTGATTTCCTGACTGCCGGCCTCGTGATGCGTTTCCAGTAAGCCACCTTGTATGGTAGCATCGTAGGCTACGTAATTAATGAGCGGTTTATAGTAGAAAAATAGCTCATGCTTGTGCAGCGGTGTTATTTTGTTGCCTTGCGAGGCCGTACTTTGTGTACTCACCGAATTAAATAATTGGTTGAAATTACCTAATCGAAGCAGGAATCCCAGGCCAGCACCCGTAAAACCATTGCCAAGGTTACCGTATGAGCTAAATGAAATATCAACGCCGGTAGTACGAGCCAGCAGCCTGTTATATTCGGCGGAAAGATTTATCTCCGGGTCGTTTTTGATCTGGTATTCCCAGCCGCTCGGGTGGTAAAAGCCAAAAGTACTGTGTACCCAATCCTGTACCTGTTTGCCATAGGCATCAGGCCCTACAATGCCTATTTGGCCGCTTAGTTTCAGGTTGCTTTCGTTGCTGTAAAGAAAGTTTAAGGTCGATCCCACATATAAATAAGCAGCAAAAGGGCGATCGACTAAATAAGACAAATCTCTTCCAGCTATATTTACACTGCCCGCCTGCGGATTAAATATCTTCTGGCCGAATTCAAACCCTAATATTTTATTCTTCAGGTTGTCATCGCCATCGGTTGATAAAGCATGACGGTAATAGAAATAAATACCATCCGTATAATACCTGTCCGACCCTTGTAACAAGTAAGAGTCGTTATCGGTTTGTACACCTATTTCGGTGCTGTGCTGTGCTTGCGCAAATAAGTTTGAAGCTGCGCAGATACATGCGAGTGTGAAAAGTAATTTTATTTTCATTAACGGGAGATCAACTAATGTTCAAAAATATAAAAAGCCTCCTTATGCGGGAGGCTTTTTAAAAATATGTGTTTATTATTACTAAACTAAATAAAAATACCGCTTAGTTTAAAACCGGTTTGGCATCTTCCTTAACAGTTAGGTCAAGAGCGTCATCAACCTGTTGGTTTAACAAGGCGAGGTTAATCACCTCACGCATATCGGTTACATAATGGAACTGAAGGTCTTTTATATATGACTCCTTAATTTCCAGTATATCCTTTTGGTTTGATTTACACAGGATGATCTCCTTAATATTGGCGCGTTTTGCAGCCAGTATTTTTTCTTTGATACCGCCAACAGGTAAAACACGGCCGCGCAGGGTTATCTCACCGGTCATGGCCAGATGTGGCTTTATTTTACGCTGCGTAAAGGCCGATGTAAGCGCTGTTAGCATAGTTACTCCAGCCGACGGTCCATCCTTAGGTGTAGCACCCGCAGGCACGTGGATATGCACATCCCACAGATCGAACAATTTAGGGTTGATATCAAAATAATTGGCATGCGCCCTCAGGTAAGCCAAAGCTATGGTAGCCGATTCCTTCATCACATCGCCCAAACTACCTGTTAGGGTTAAACGCCCTTTACCAGGGCTTAAACTGGCCTCAATAAACAATATATCGCCGCCAACTGATGTCCAGGCCAGGCCTGTTACCACACCGGCTACGTTGTTGCCTTCGTAAAGGTCCTTATCGTATATCGGTGCGCCTAAAATGCGTTCAACATCCGGTTTGCTTACGGTGTTATTATAAGGCTCCTCAAGCGCAATGCTTTTTGCTACACCACGTACTACCGAACCAATTTTTTTCTCCAATGCACGTACGCCCGATTCACGGGTATAATCCTCCACTATTTTTTCGAGCACATCGGCCTTGATCAGCACATCTTTTGATTTTAAGCCGTGCGCCTCACGTTGTTTTGGTAACAGATGCTGTTTGGCAATCTCTATTTTTTCCTCGATGGTATAACCGTTCACCTCAATGATCTCCATACGATCCAACAAAGCAGGTTGTATGCTGCTCAATGAATTTGCTGTCGCGATGAACATAACGTTCGATAAATCGAAATCCATCTCTACATAATGGTCATAAAAAGTGCTGTTCTGCTCAGGGTCGAGAACCTCGAGCAAGGCAGAAGACGGGTCGCCCCTGAAATCATTACCTACTTTATCAATCTCATCCAGAATAAACACAGGGTTTGCAGCCCCGGCTTTTTTAATTGAGGTGATGATACGGCCCGGCATAGCGCCTATGTAAGTTTTACGGTGCCCACGAATCTCCGCTTCATCGCGGATACCACCTAATGCCATACGCACATATTTACGGCCTAATGCCTTCGCAATTGATTTTCCCAGCGAAGTTTTACCAACTCCCGGAGGGCCAACCAAACAAAGGATAGGGGCTTTCATGTTATGCTTTAACTTAAGCACGGCCAGGTATTCTATTATGCGTTGTTTTACCTTATCTAAACCAAAATGGTCCTTATCCAATACCTTTTGGGCTCGTTTAAGGTCGAAGTTATCCTTGGTGAACTCGTTCCATGGTAGATCAAGCAACAACTCCAGGTAATTTATCTGTACCGAATAATCTGCCGCGGCAGGGTTTATACGGGCTAATTTATCAAGCTCTTTGTTAAAATGATCATTAACTTCCTTAGCCCATTTTTTCTTTTTGCCGCGCTCACGCAGGCTATCTATCTCCAGGTCGGGGGTATTGCCGCCCAGTTCTTCCTGTATAGTTTTTAGTTGCTGGTTCAGGAAATAATCGCGCTGCTGTTTGTCAAGATCTACACGTACTTTGGTTTGTATCTGGTTCTTTAGTTCCAGCATTTGCAGGTCTAAAGTTAAATGTTCCAGCACCCGGTTGGTACGCTCACGCAAATTGGCGGTTTCCAGCAAATTTTGCTTGGCAGTCATATCAGCATTCATGTTTGATGATATGAAGTTTATCAAAAATGAACTGCTTTCAATATTCTTTATAGCGATGCCCGCCTCGCTCGGTATGTTTGGCGAAAGCTGGATAATATTCATGGCCATGTCTTTTATTGACGAGATCAAGGCTTTAAATTCTTTATCCTCTTTTGGCTTTATTTCTTTAAATGAATCAATAGTAGCCTTAATATAAGGCTCGCTTTGTACTTCCTCTCTTAAAACAAAACGCTTTTTACCTTGCAGGATAACGGTTGTGTTACCATCGGGCATTTGCAGTATTTTAATGATAAGAGCAACGGTACCAACTTTATTCAGCTGGTTAAAGGTAGGGTCTTCAATACCTACATCCTGTTGCGAAACTACACCTATCATCCGGTCGCCTTTATTGGCATCGCGGATCAGTTTTATAGATTTATCCCTGCCAACAGTGATCGGGATCACTACGCC
>JAMFSA010000099.1 GCA_026225055.1 Mucilaginibacter xinganensis
GCTCGCCCGTCGTCCTTCATCCTTCCCACCTTAAATGTCAGGCTATCTCCCTCCATCTCTCGTGACGTTCGCTGCGCTCCCTGCTTAATGGGCGAGTACCGCCCCCCAACTTCGTTGGGTCCCCTAGTATTCCACAATCTCATGCTCCACGGATTTTTGCCCTTTTTTTGGTATATCTATCTAAAATCTCTTTTTTCCAAAAAACTCATACTCACTTTTATTTTGAGTATTTCAATCAATAATCACTTATGCAATTCAAACCAACTTTTCAACAAACTCATATTTATACTCGCGAACAACCATTAGCTTTTTACTTCATCACAAAGCCCTCGTCTATCTCCATCTCCTGCCTAATTATCTAAGCCCTATCTCTTCCTCCGCCTCCGCTAAAATCCATTCCATCTCTTTTCTCCATACCTTCCTCTTCCTCGCTTACGCGAGAACACCTCAACCTCACTTTCAACACCACCGAACATAAATCTAGAAATAAAATTCAATCCTCACCCAATCTGAAATGATCACACACCACTCCGGCTGCCCTATTCGCTCCACCGCCATCGCCGCTCCGCTGTTCCATAGTCAGTCTATACTACAATATACCATCCTCAAACTCTCAACTCTGTACTCACTCCCCAATGAATGCAATGGAATGGAGCTGTTGCGCAGCAACTGCGTAATGCAATGGAATGGACTCACAATATTAGCGGCCAAGCGCGTCAGCGCTGGCTAAGCGGCGCGTCTGTCGCGAGTGTGTTCACACCACACTCCTCTGCGAGCGACAGTCTATCCATCTCCTTCTTCCTTCCTCCTCGCCCACCGTCTACTCGGCTCATCCCCAAACAACCATCCAATCGTCTCGCATCCATCCCGAACCTGCTTCACATTACTCCAAATCAAGCCCAACCGGTGCAACTTCCTCTCCACCAACGACAACTCCGCCACTCCTTCACATCCATCATCATAGTCCACCTGCGACAACTGAACATAACCTTCCATTCCTGCTTTCAGCCTCGGTCGCCACAACCCACAAACTTCCCGCAGGTACTCCTCCCCTTTCCCTGCCCCATGTGCCTTCCACTGCTCCTCATCAAACTCGGCAGCCAGCGTGTACAGCTTACTTTCCACTGCACCATACCTACTCATAGCTAAAAGATCTTCCCAAAGAATCAAAACCGATTCCGAATCGAAATAGATGCAAAAATGAATCCTAAAATGAATGAAAGTAAATCCGAACCATGTCTGATCTGAATGTGGGCGTCGCCCCCATTATATAGATGGGCCTACCGGCCCAATGTAGTAAGCGCCCCCCGCTTAACACACACGTATTCACGTACATGTATTCACGCCTACGGGTTTCCGTGGACGTAGATCAAAAGGTGCCCTGTGAGTGGGTCGCTTATAGCGGGTGCTTCGGGCTGCAAGTGCCTAGAAGGAACACGTGCATAAAGGAACACGTGAGGTTCGCGTAAAGAGCGAATCAGAAAGTGGTCCATCTACATGATGGACCACCGGTCCAGTACAAACCAAACGTATACAGTTTGTATGGGGGTCGCAAGTAGCTCGTAGGGCTAAAGAAAC
>JAMFSA010000100.1 GCA_026225055.1 Mucilaginibacter xinganensis
AAATTCATATATATTTTCCCTGATCTTGCGGCGGAACTTTTGTTTTACTAATAATTCAAGATCAGCTTCATCATCAACTACCAATATCTTGGCCATTATCGGTAAGGGTTTTAAGTTTTTCTTTTAACAGGTTAAAATCAAGCGGTTTGGTTAAAAAATCATTGGCACCATTTTGCATAGCCTGCCTGTGATTTTCCTCATCGCCATAAGCGGTTATCATCATTACTACAGGCGGCGGTGGCAAATTATAGTCATGCCGTATCCTTGTCAGCAGCTCAATCCCACTCATGCCCGGCATATTGATATCCGACAGGATCAGCACCACTTCGGAGTGTTTCTCGCGCAGGTAATCCAGAGCAGCTTCGCCCGACAGCGCGAAATCAAATTCGAGTTCGTGGCTACGTATCTCCTTGCGGAACCGTTGTAAAAAAAGTGGCTGTACATCGGCCTCGTCGTCTACTACTAATATCTTCATATATGAATTGCTAATATAATTAATTAAACCTATACCGGGGGGTGAAATTGCGAACACAGTATCGTCATCTTCCTTGGTATTCACATCAATTTCAATCCGCTGTATGCCAGTCGGCCCCGTAAGAACTTTTGTATTCAAATTCACCTACAGGCCGGGCAAATTATAAGTAACAGGTGGTTATAGTTGAATTAAAATAACATTTTACCCAATTGGCAAGGTTATTATAAATTTTGTGTACTCCCCTTCTTTCGAGTCGATATCAATTTTTCCACCGTGCCCTTTTGCCACAATATCATAACTGAGCGACAATCCTAATCCTGTACCCTCGCCAGTAGGCTTGGTAGTAAAAAATGGCTGCAGGATTTTGTCCTTAACAGATTCCGGTATCCCGGTTCCGTTATCCTCAACTGTTATTTGCAGAGATTTATGAACCAGTGCCGTACTTACTTTTACCTCGGGCCTATAATCACTTCCGGCTGCTTTTTGCCTTTGCTGTACGGCATAAAAGGCGTTGTTATACAAGTTAAGCAGTACACGGCCCAGGTCTTGCTGTAATACATTTACTTTTGGCAAAGTAACATCAAAATTAGTTACCAGTTCCGCATTAAATGATTTATCCTTCGCCCTTAAACCGTGGTACGACAGGCGGAAATACTCGTCGGCCAGCGCATTGATATCCGTAGGCTCCTTTTGCCCGGTACTGGCGCGACTGTGTTGCAGCATGCTTTTTACAATACCATCAGCACGCTGCCCGTGGTGGCGGATCTTCTGCAGGTTTTGCTTAATATCATTGGCAATCGCTATCACCTCTTCAGTATTGCCATCATTTAGCTCCTGCTCCATTTCATCAAGCAGTTCAACACTTACTTCCGAAAAATTATTTACAAAGTTCAGCGGGTTCTGTATCTCATGAGCTATACCGGCGGTTAGCTCACCTAATGAAGCTAATTTTTCGGATTGGATCAGTTGCTCCTGCGTGGTTTGCAGCAGGCTAACGGTTTTTTCCAGTTCGTCTTTTTGTTTGGTTAGCTCTTGCGTTCGCTGGGCTACCAGTATATCCAGTTCGGCATTACGGGCACCTACAATCCTTATTTCTTCCCGCTGTTTTTTTGATGCTGCCCAACGACCAAAGATCCAGATAAAGGCTGCTACCGTGGCTATTACAAAGTATTCATCATTTTTTTCATAAAAATCAATCGAAATTAATTGGGTTATTCCGGTTATAAAACCTACCGCGATTAAGGGGTAGTGCGCAAACAGGTATGATTTAAAGTGTTTAAAATCATCCTCTTTATCAATAAATAAAACCAAACCCAGTAACACGGCACTACCTGACAGGGTATTAACCCATGTAAAACCACCAAGCTCGACAGAGAATAGTATACCAACTATTAAAATCCCCCACTGCCCGTAGGAGATCATTGTTTTCCATTTAAGACTTTGTGGGGTAAACTTAAGTGATTTACCTAAACGGTTTATAAGTAGAAAAGCTGCGAGGTAGTAGAAGAATTGCATGCCCTGATATTTTTTAGCTAATATAATGTATTTGCGCTGATGTTGCTATTAAGTTCAGCCAGGAATGGTAATTGTAAATATGGTATACTCCCCTTCTTTTGATTCTACATCTATTTTTCCGCCGTGCCCCTTCACTACAATATCATAGCTTAATGACAGCCCCAGGCCCGTACCTTCACCGGTAGGTTTGGTGGTGAAGAACGGCTGCATTATTTTTTCTTTAATATTATCTGGGATACCATTGCCATTGTCCTTTGTTCATGATCTTCATAAAGCGATAACACCCGTTGATCATCAAGTTTACCAATATCAGCTTTAGTCCTCTGTGCCCCGTCGAGCATGTAGGGATAATGTGTTATTTTTTCCGTTGCAGGATCAAACGAGCAAAGCCCTTTATCTGTTCCTATCCAAATAATTCGGGTTGTAATAATTGTTTAAGTACGCAATTTAAACGTTAATAAACAAATATCACAGTTCTGTAAAACACTGTAAAACAAAAACGTAGCGCACAATTTGTAAAATTCGGACGCCTGCTCCACGCATCAGTATAAAACATTTGATATATTAGCGAAAAATAGTGCTGTTTGCTGCACTAAATGCAGGGCTGGCACACCATATTTAAAACATCTAACGATCTTTTACCTCACAAATGAAAAGGTTACAACTGCCACATTGGCTAACCGATACCATTTATACAATTGCAGGCATCCTATCAAGCGGGTTTGCCTTAAAAAGCTTTTTAATACCCAACAATTTTTTTGATGGCGGTGTTACCGGTATATCCCTCCTGTTACATGAGCTATACCATTTTAACATTGCTTATGTAATTATCATAGCCAATATCCCTTTTATTATAATGGGGGCTTTCCAAATCAATAAAACCTTTGCTTTTAAAACTTCAGCGGCAGTAATTGGGTTAGGGTTGTGTCTGTTGTACGTGCATTATCCCGAAACAACCTCAGATAAACTACTGGTATCCATCTTCGGTGGGGTTTTTATGGGCATAGGTGTTGGCCTTGCTATAAGAGGCGGTTGCGCGCTGGATGGCATTGAGGTATTGGCCCTGTACACTGGTAAACGCATCAGCTTTACCATAAGCGAGATCATATTAGGCATCAACATCATCATTTTTTTAATAGCTGCTATAAAACTTGGCCTGCCTACGGCTTTATACTCTATACTTACCTATTACACCGCATCGCGCACTATAAGTTTTGTAATAGAGGGCGTGGAAGAATATACTGGTGTAACTATTATATCGGGCGAGAATGCCACTATAAAAGAGCAACTGGTAATGACAATGGGCAAAGGCATAACCGTTTACAAAGGTGAGCGTGGCTTTTTAAAAGACAGCTTTGATGTGAGTCAGCCCGTAGATATCATTTTTACCGTAGTAACCCGCTTAGAGGTGAGGCGCTTGCGCAACCTGGTACATGATATCGACCCTAAAGCCTTTGTTTTCACCAGCACCATTAAAGAAGCTGCCGGTGGCGTACTGAAGAAAAGAGCAAGGCACTAATACGGCCAGTTTATTCATCTAATATCAGCGTAATATTATTGCCTGTACATTTTGAATAATGTGCAGCATGCCTACTTTTACGCCACATAAATACATCTACATTATGACTATCCCCAAAGCACTCGTTTTCGACCTGAATGGCACCATGATAAACGATATGGAATTTCATACCCGTGCGTGGCAGCAATTATTTAACAATGACCTGGGTGCCAACCTGAACTGGGCCGATGTGAAGAAGGAAATGTATGGCAAAAACCAGGAAGTACTTGTAAGGGTATTCGGACCTGAAAGATTTACACAAGCTGAGATGGATGAGCTTTCAGTTGAAAAGGAAAGGCGTTATCAGAAAGAATTTCTGCCCCATTTAACCCTCCTGCCGGGATTAAAGGAACTATTGGATGCCGCTTATGAGCGCAACATCCCAATGGCGATAGGTTCTGCTGCAATACCCTTCAACATAAATTTTGTACTGGATAATTTAAACCTGCAACATTACTTTAAAGCGATAGTAAGCGCAGATGATGTTAAGTTGAGCAAACCAAACCCTGAAACTTTTATAAATGCAGCTCATCTTTTACAGGTAGATCCGACAGATTGCCTTGTTTTTGAAGACACCCCCAAAGGCGTTGAAACAGCTAAGAACGCTAACATGAAATGCGTAGTATTGACCACTACCCATGAGGCTGATGAGTTTAATTATTTAGATAACATTTTGCATTACTCAGCAGATTATACAGGGGAATATTTTAGGACGTTGCTGGGGTAATGTCTGTTTTATCTTTACGGATCTTATGTACTTTTCAGCATTACCTCTACCTCTGTTTTCAAAGTAGGTAAATGATTCATGACTATACTCCAGATAACAATATCATTAACATTATCATAAGAATGTATAACCTTATTCCGCAGGTCAACAATCTGCCTTGCATATGAAATTGAAATTCCGGGATTGATTTTCAATAATTTGCTTACTGCCTCTCCTATAATCTCAAGTTCTCTTTCTACCGCGCGCCTTTTTGTTTTATTGTTGATATATTCATCAAGAATTCTGCGCCCTTCAAGGTGATCATCAATTGATGTAATGGATAAAATAATATCTGTAAGAAGTTTTTTCTCTTCAAGAATCATAAGACAGCTATTTTTTGACTGTTTATATTTTGAAGTAAATAAGGATTGGTAATTGTTTCTTCTGCGATAATATCTACATCTTTTTTAAGCAGGTTTTGTAGGGCATATATAAGCTCGAAATAATTATTACCATACTCTGTATAACTAAGATCGGGATTAAAACTTACCATAAAATCCACATCGCTATCATCAGTCATCTTTCCAACAGCGGCACTGCCAAACAGGTATGCGCGTATCACACCATAGGTTCGCATTACATCCTTTATTTCAGATAAATTAGACTCGACTAAGCTATTCATAATAACAAATTTACAACTATTAGCATCAAAACAACAATTTTGATAACGCCGTCAAAGAATTAAGAACAAACTCTATTAACTAAAAGAGCCACAATATAGTGGCTCTTTTAGTTTTATGGACGCGGCGGCCTTGGCGGCGGTGGCGGCAAGTGAATATGAATAGTATGATGATGGTAGCGGCGATGGTGATAATGATGAAAATGCGGCGGACCTGGCGGATGAGGGCCTGGTGGACGTGGCGGAGGAGGCGGCAATTGGATATCGGATGTAGCCTTTGCCTGTGCTAACTGCAAACCAGCAGTAGACAGTAATACAATAAGGGCAATTTTTATATATTTCATAGTGGAAAAATAGGTAAATACTGGTGCAGTAACATAAAAAACAAGAGAAATGTTTTGTTTTTTTATATTCCAGGCACGGCTGGCTACTTAAACAAAGTCTTATACAAAAAATCAGCAGAAAACTGCCCGGCTTCCAGCCAGCGTATTTCCGTGCCTTTGGCTACCGGGAACAGCGGATCGAAATGCTTTTGTAACTCATGCGAATAGCCTTCAAATACCTTTAGTTCGTTAGGTATTCCCAATGAATCCGCTTTGGCGTGAATATCCTCGCCCCCATACAATGGTGCGCTTTTGTGGGTGGGTGGCACTACGCCGTCATTACTTCCCAATGCGCTAACGATGGGGACACGAACATTTTTAAGCCAGTCGAGATCATAGATAGCACCCCAGAAATTGATCACCGCTGCTACCTTAACCCGCTCCTGTGGTTTGCTGATGGCTGCGGTGTCGTTTGATAACTGTGCCAGTTGCGCCAACTCCGCGTTACTGCTATAGGCAGCTTGCAGGGCGATCATCCCTCCTGCTGAGTTACCCGCTAAAATGATCTTATCCGGATCGATGCCATAGCGGGCGGCGTTATGTTTAAAGTATTCAACGGCAGTCTTTACATCCTGCACGGCGTAATAGCTGCTCTTTAACAATTCATCAAAATGGAATAAAGGGTTCTTCTTACTCAGTCGATAATTAATATTAGCACACACATAACCACGCTGGGCAAAAGTCTTGCTCCATAGCGTAACGCCTTTCGCATCCTTTGAGCCAAACTTAAAGCCCCCGCCATGCATCCAGATAATGAGCGGGCGATGATGGGCATCGTCTCCTTTAGGCTGGTAGAGGTCAAACAAATAAGCTTTCTTTTCGTCTTTAGTTGCGTTGGGGTTATAGCTTTGATCGATATCTACGGTAGTTTCGGTAAAGATCATGTCCTTATACCGGTGTTGTTTTTGTGCCTGTACGGCTATCGCGAAGCAAAATATGGGGATGAAAACGGCTATTCTTTTGAGCATTATAATTTATTGATAATGAATATACGTTACAAACAGGCATTGCAGATGTTTGCAGCAGGTTTGATTTGATGGGGCCGATAGCTAAATTTTACTAAATTTGAAGCTGGCATACGCCGGTCAAAAAACATGATAGCAGGTTTAGGTATTGATATGATAGAGGTAGACAGGATAGCGGAAAAGATCAACAAAGAAAGCGGTTTCAGGGAGTTGCTGTTCTCGGCTAATGAAATAACCTACTGCGAATCAAAGACCAATAAATTTGAATATTATGCCGCCCGCTTTGCCGCCAAGGAAGCCTTTTACAAAGCATTAGGCACCGGCTGGCTGGAGGGAACGGCTTTTAACGAGATAGAGATAGTACACACCGCTTCCGGCAAACCCGAATTTAACTTTACGGGGCCAACAACAACCGTTATTGACCTGTTGGAATTCAGCACTATTTCGGTATCATTAACACACTTAAAAGCAACAGCTTCGGCAGTAGTAATTATAGAGAAAAAATGACGTTTTTACAGGAAAAAGATCAGCAGCAAATTGATAATACCATAGCAATGCAGGAACAAAAACTAAAGGAACTTTTGGCCTACGTTGCTCAGCATTCGCCATTTTATAAGGAGCTGTTCGCAAAGCACAATATAAATATTGATGATATAAAAACGATTGCTGATCTGTCACTGATCCCACCTACTACCAAAGACGATCTGCAGCAGCGCAATAACGATTTCCTGTGCGTTCCCACTGAAAAGGTGATTGAGTACACCTCAACATCGGGCACATTAGGCAGCCCGGTTACTGTCGCGCTCACCGAAAACGACCTGCAACGTTTGGCATATAACGAGTATAGTTCATTTAAATGCGCCGATGGCTCAAAAGAGGATACTTACCAGTTGATGCTTACGCTCGACAGGCAGTTTATGGCAGGGATTGCTTATTATTCGGGTATCCGCAAGCTTGGGGCTGGCATCATCAGGCTTGGGCCGGGTGTACCGTCGTTACAATGGGAAACCATTAAGCGCTTGAAACCTACAGCTATTGTGGCCGTACCATCATTTATTCTGAAGCTGATACAATATGCGAAAGATACTGGCATCAACATACATGAAACTTCGGTTAAAAAAGCCATTTGTATAGGCGAAAATATCCGCAATACAGATTTCTCCCTCAATATTTTAGGTCGGAAAATCACCGAAGCATGGGATATCAAGCTTTATTCTACCTATGCCTCTACCGAAATGCAAACCGCATTCACGGAATGTAAGGAAGGCAAAGGCGGCCATTATCAACCTGAATTGGTGATCGTAGAGCTATTGGATGAGAACAACGAGCAAGTTGCCCCCGGCACACCCGGCGAGGTGACCATTACTACCCTCGGCGTTGAGGGCATGCCTCTGCTGCGTTACAAAACAGGCGACATCTGTATGTATTATGATGAACCCTGTGCTTGCGGGCGCACAAGCCTGCGTCTGTCATCCATTATGGGGCGCAAAAAGCAGATGATCAAGTTTAAGGGCACAACACTGTACCCTCCTGCCCTGTTCGACCTGCTGAATGAACGAGAAGAGATCCTGGATTTTGTGATCGAGGTATTCTCCAATGAGATTGGCCTCGACCAGGTGCTGATCTATATCGTACCATCCGAGATCAGCGAAGAATGCGACCACCGTATCCGCGCCTATTTACAGGCGAGGTTAAGGGTTAGCCCGCATATTAAATATCTCACAGCCGAAGCCATACTGAAAATGCAATTCAGCGAAGCCAGTCGCAAAGCGATAAAATTTATCGACAAAAGAGCATAAACACTTAATGACTTTTTGTGTTAAACCATTTTGTATTTAATTTATACATTTACCCATTAATAATTATTCATCTTATTTATACAAAAATTTGCCCGTGATACTTGTTGGACAAAGCCCGCTTACGCTCGAAGACTT
The DNA here is from genome assembly GCA_026225055.1 of Mucilaginibacter xinganensis. Lineage (GTDB taxonomy): Bacteria > Bacteroidota > Bacteroidia > Sphingobacteriales > Sphingobacteriaceae > Mucilaginibacter > Mucilaginibacter xinganensis_A. The sequence continues at coordinate 8,216 of JAMFSA010000100.1, forward strand.
TTCTGAAATATTATACAATAACCAGCCGGTTGCTTTAAATGAAGCCGCTGTAGCTAAGGTTAAAACCAATTTTGAATTTCTTAAAAAATTCTCATCTAATAAGCTCATTTATGGCATAAACACCGGTTTTGGGCCAATGGCTCAATACAAGGTGAATGAGGAAAACATTCTTCAACTGCAATATAATCTTATACGCAGCCATTCATCTGGTAGCGGTAAATTAATGAGCGCCGACCTTTCAAAAGCCTTAATGGTAGCCCGTTTGAACAGCTTTATGCAAGCCTACTCCGGCGTACATACCGAGGTAATAGAACTGTTAAAAGACCTCATTAATAACAATATCAGTCCGTGCATTTATGAGCATGGCGGTGTGGGTGCCAGCGGCGATTTGGTACAGCTTGCCCATTTAGGACTGGTTTTGATCGGCGAAGGCGAAGTGATATTTGAGGATGCTGTTCACCCTACTATCGACATATTTAACCGCTTTAATATCAAACCGCTTTCCATCCATATCCGTGAGGGTTTGGCTATCCTGAATGGGACTTCGGCCATGACGGGTATCGGGATGCTGAATATTATCCAGGCGCAAAAGCTTTTGAACTGGTCGCTGATGTTTTCAGCTATGATCAATGAGATAGTAGAAGCGTTTGATGACCACTACTCACAGGAACTGAACGCGGTAAAACTGCACAAGGGGCAGAACAAAATAGCATCGCTGATGCGTGATATTTTGAAGGACAGCCACATGATCCGTGATCGCTCGGAGCATTTATACAATCCAGACAACCTCGATCAGGAAGTATTTGAGGACAAGGTACAGGAATACTATTCCTTGCGTTGTGTAACACAGGTTTTAGGGCCTATATACGATACCATAATTCAGGCTGAGGAAGTGGTAGTGAACGAGATCAACTCGGTGAACGACAACCCGGTTATCGACCATGAAAATCATAATATTTTCCACGGCGGTAATTTCCACGGCGATTATGTTTCATTGGAAATGGATAAACTGAAGATCGCTATCACCAAGCTTTCCATGCTTTCAGAAAGGCAGTTAAACTACCTGCTGAATAACAAGCTGAACCAAAAACTGCCTCCATTTGTAAACCTGGGCGTATTAGGTTTTAACTTCGGGATGCAAGGCATGCAGTTTACTGCAACTTCAACTGTAGCTGAAAATCAGACATTATCATTCCCGATGTATGTACATAGCATACCCAACAACAATGATAACCAGGATATTGTAAGCATGGGCTGCAACGCCGCGCTGATGACCAAGCGTGTGGTTGATAATTCATTCGAGGTATTGGCTATTCAACTGATGACCATTTTACAGGCTATCGATTATTTAGAATGCCAGGACAGGTTATCAAGCACTTCACGCTCCTTATACGACAAGGCAAGGGCCATTTTCCCTAAATTTGTACAGGATCAGCCTAAATATAAGGACTTGAAGAACGTAAAAGAGTTTTTAGAAAGTTCGGAACATATCAAAGCTTTTTCAAAATGAAATCCCCACTGATCACCGGCGGTTCACGTGTGATTGGCAGGGCCATTTGTACCAAAATGGCAGCTTCGGGCTATTATATTATGGTTAATCGGCTTTCCTTGGCTTCACCTGGACTGGCATGTATTACGGCACAAGTATTGTTCATTAACGGTGGACTATATTCATAGCTTATGATTTTCCCTGTTGAAGATATTATCCCGCTGATACCCCAAAAGCCCCCATTTGTGTTGGTTGATCGGTTACTTTTTGCAGATGAGGATACCACGCGCAGCAGTTTTGCTGTTACAGCCAATACTATTTTTGTAAAGGATGGCAATTTTCAGGAAGCCGGTCTATTAGAGAACATTGCCCAAACAGCGGCTTTACGAGCCGGATATTTTTCACAAACCGAAAACAAACCCGTAAAATTAGGTTATATAGGTGCGGTAAAAGATCTGGCAATATTTAGCCTGCCCAAGGTAGGTGATGAACTAATAACCGAGATAGTGATAATCGATACTGTTTTTGATGTGACCGTCATCGAGGGTAAGGTTTTGCATAACGGGCAACTACTGGCTCAGTGCGAAATGAAAGTATTTACTGTTAACGAATAAATTATATAAATGAGCGGGATAACTGAACAGGATATTTTTGTAGTTACTGATAATGTATTATCCCCGCTCGGGAAAACAACTGCCGAAAACTTCGCGAAGCTAAAGGAAGGTGTTTCGGGCGTAAAGGAACATTACCACACTGCCATTTCGCCTCTATCGTTTTTTGCGTCACTGTTCGATCAGGATGAGCAGATCCTGAAGGCTGATGAGCACGATTACACCAAATTCGAGCAATTATTAGTCGCCTCCATAGCCGATGCTTTGAATGGTAGTGGTATTGATGTGCGCGATAAAAAAACAATACTCATCATATCATCCACCAAGGGCAATATCAGCCTGCTGGAAGATGGTATCAACAATATCGAACTAAAAAACAGGATCTCATTATCCACTTCAGCAAAACTGGTAGCCGAACATTTTGGCTTTCAGAACAAGCCTATAGTAGTTTCCAATGCCTGTATTTCGGGCGTGTTGGGCATTATTACCGCCATGCGCCTGTTACGTTCCGGCGAATACGAGCATGCGGTTGTTGCCGGGGCAGATGTGATCTCCAAGTTCATCATGTCGGGGTTTCAGTCGTTCCAGGCATTAAGCCCGCAGCAGTGCAAGCCGTTTGACCATGCACACGATGGCTTAAATCTGGGCGAAGGTGCAGCAACTATCATCTTATCCACCAATGAAAAATATGCGCAAAACATCAAGGTAAAAGGCGGTTCGGTAAGTAATGATGCTAACCATATTTCAGGTCCATCGCGTACCGGGCAGGAACTGGCAAGCGCTATAAAACTGGCGTTAAAGGATGCTGATCTATCGAAATCAGATATCCACTTCATCTCTGCCCATGGCACCGCGACTGTTTATAATGATGAGATGGAAGCCAGCGCCATATCCTTATCAGGCTTACAAAAAGTACCGCTAAATAGTCTGAAAGGTTATTATGGGCATACTTTAGGCGCGGCAGGATTGATCGAATCGATCATCTCTATACAATCCTTAAAGCAAAACCTGGTATTACCAACCATAGGTTTTAAGGAACCTGCAAGTGCTGATAAAGTAAATGTTCTGAATGATGCAATGCGGATTAAAGCCAATAACTTTTTGAAAACAGCATCGGGTTTTGGGGGTTGTAATGCAGCCGTTATTTTCGGCAAATAATGAATATTTTTGAGGGATAGATAAACTATATAATCTTGCTTACAGAAAAACATATAGCCGCCAGTTGCACCATAAACAAAGGTGCCGTTAATAAGAATGGCGTAAAGTTATTTGAAAATAATACTGATATAGATGCGCTGTTTTTATCCATCTACCAATACTTACAGTTGAATTATCCCAAATTTTATAAAATGGATAATCTGAGCAAACTGGGTTGGTTAGCAGCCGAAGTATTGTTAAAGGACAGTTTTAAAAAAGATGATTACCAGCCCGAAGAAACCAGCGTAATACTCACCAATGCAAACAGCAGCTTGGATGATGATATAAAATACATGGAAAGCATAAAGGATGTGGCTAGTCCATCGTTATTTGTTTACACTTTGCCAAATATTGTGATCGGCGAGATCTGTATCCGCAATCATTTTAAGGGTGAGCAGGCATTTTATATACAGGATGATTTTGATGCCGATTTTATAGCGCAGCAGGTGAAATATCAGTTGGATAACAACATTGCGCAAGCCTGCATTTGTGGTTGGGTTGATGTTTTAGAGCAGGATTATAAAGCGGTATTATTTTTGGTTGAAAAGAAGCGGAATGAAAGTTCAGTGGAGTTTTCAGCGGAGAAGATGAGAGAGATATTTAATAAATAATTTAGGAAGGGCCGTGCGATTCCCCTCTTGAGAGGGGAACTTTAAGGGATTAAGAAATAAATATGAGTTCATCAGTTTACATAGCGGGCGTAGGTGCAATTTCAGCGATCGGGAATAACGTTGCCGAGCATCTGGTATCCTTTAAAAACGAGGAGGCTGGCATGAGCGATATTACCCTCCTGGATACCATCCACCGTAAAAAACTGCCCGTAGCCGAAGTAAAACTAAGTAATGATGAATTGGTTGCCATGACCGGGTTAACTGCGAATGCCAGTCGTACTGCTTTACTGAGCATGGTTGCTGCCAGCGAAGCGTTGACTGATGCAGCCATACCTGATTTTGGTTCATTGCGTACAGGTTTTGTCTCGGCAAATTCTGTTGGCGGGATGGATAAGAGCGAGGATTTCTTTATTGATTTTTTGGCTGATAACAACAAGGGCAAGCTAAGAAATGTATTCGACCACGAATGCGGCAGCATGACGGAGATCGTAGCCGATAAATTGGGGATAAGTGATTTCATGACTACCATCAGCACCGCCTGCTCATCATCAGCCAATGCCATATTTTATGCCGCGCGATTGATTAAAAATGATGTACTGGATGTGGTAATAGCCGGCGGCACTGATTCACTAACCAAATTCACGCTCAACGGCTTTAACACGCTGATGATACTCGATAAGGAGTTTTGTAAACCCTTTGACGAAAACCGCGAAGGCCTTAATTTAGGCGAAGGCGCGGGTTATGTAGTCCTGGTATCAGAAAAAATAATGCAGACTTTAACTAAAGCCGCCCATTGCAAACTAAGCGGTTATAATAACAGCAACGATGCTTACCATCAAACCGCATCATCGCCGGATGGCACAGGTTCATACCTGGCCATGCAGGGTGCGTTAAAGAAAAGTGGATTAACACCTCCCGACATAGATTATATCAACTTACACGGCACCGGAACGCCTAATAATGATAGCGCTGAAGGCACAGCCATCAAAAGACTTTTTGATCCGGCATATCCGCCCATGAGTTCCACCAAATCATATACCGGCCATACTTTAGGGGCAAGCGGCGGTATCGAGGCGGTATTCTCTGTATTGGCGATAAAGCATGGCATAATTTACCCCAACCTGCGTTTTGAGACCCGGATGAATGAACTGCCATTTGAACCCGAAACAAATTATTTAAGCGGACAAGATATTAAGCACGTTATGTCGAACTCATTTGGTTTTGGCGGCAATTGTACATCATTAATTTTTTCGAGGATCTGATATGAAGTTATATATCCGCTCATCCGCCTGTGTATCGCCGCAAAACACTTTTAATCACGAAGGTTTTCTGGATGATATTGTTGAATATACCGGTACACGCTTAAAAGCTATCGAGCCCGATTACAAGCTGTTTATCGACCCGAAACAGATCAGGCGCATGAGCCATGTGATAAAGATGGGGGTAGCCGCTGCTAAACAATGTTTACTTGATGCTGATATAGAAATGCCCGGTGCCATCATCACCGGTACGGCTTTTGGCTGTATGGAAGATACTGTAACCTTTTTAACCCGCATAGTTGAGCAGCAGGAGGAATTGCTGCCCCCTACCGCGTTCATACAATCAACCCATAATACTGTTGCAGCGCAAGTAGCCTTATTGCTTAAATGCCATAGCTATAATAGCACATTTGTACACAAAGGCATCTCGTTTGAGAGTGCTTTATTTGATGCCATGATGATGCTTAAAGAGCAGGACGCGGATAATGTATTGGTTGGCGGTATAGAGGAAATGGTGGATACCAGTTTTAAAGTTTTAACCCGCTTAGGTTTGTACAAACGGCAGCCAGTCTCCAACCTATCACTATTTGCAACCTCATCAAAAGGCACCATAGGCGGCGAGGGCGCATCTTTCTTTTTACTGACAAGCAAATACTCGACAGGTAATTTAGCAGAGCTTACAGGGCTTAAAATACTGTACAAACCAAAATCAATTGAAGATAGTATTGTCAGTTTTCTTAAATCACATTCATTAACCATTGATCATATCGACCTGGTGATAACAGGTAAAAATGGTGATATTAAAAATGATGAGGTTTATGAGCAGTTGAACGGATCGCTTTTTAAAAACACCCCCATAGCCAATTACAAACACCTGTGCGGTGAGTATCCCGTTTCATCTTCATTTGCTTTGTGGATAGCTGCTAATATTTTAAAGCGTGGCGTAGTGCCGGGGATTGTTGGTGAGCGAATTGTTATTGGGGACACCAACAATGGGGATTCTTTATCATCCAAAACATCGCAGGTTGTTGGTGTTATCACCAACAACGATTTCGCTACTACATCACCCAAAACAATATTGATCTACAATCATTATCAAAATAAATACCACTCTTTAATGCTGGTTTCAGCAATCTGATATGACCGCAATAACAAACGACATATTTAATATTGACAGCATCAGTCATGCCAATGATACTATTGAGTCCATTCTAAGCATCAATAGTGGCAGCACTATATTTGATGGCCATTTCCCCGGCCAGCCGGTGGTACCTGGTGCTTGTATGCTACAAGTGGTGAAGGATGTTTTGGAAAGCGCTTTAAGCTGTTCATTGCAATTAAAAAAAGCAAGTAATATTAAGTTCATCAGCATGATCATACCATCGTTAAATGATATGATACAGCTGGAAATTTCCTATAAACTTGTTGATGATGTCATTAATGTAAACGCCAAACTGGTTAGCAATGATGTGATCTGCTTTAAGTTTCAGGGGAGCTTTGGAAGGGTTGGATGATATAGTTGTTGGTGAGGACACCAACAACGGGCCTGATTATTTAAAATAAGTGGGGGTCATGCTGAGCGTCAGTCGAAGTATGTGGGCAAAAAGCCGCTGCGCTTACCCTTCGACTGGCGCTCAGGCAGACACCCTACCTCCTTTGTTGGTGTCCCCACCAACAAGCCCTAATTACTTTTTCTCGTTCGCCTGAATATAATCAGCCATGGTAGCTACATCAACCAGTACTTTTCTACCTTCGCGCGGGTCGCGGATATCGATGCCGTATTCTTTCTTTAGCAGCACAATAAGTTCCAATGAATCAATGGAATCCAGCCCTAAACCAGCGCCAAACAGTGGCTCATTATCGCTAATATCAGCCGTGGTAAGGTCGGTAAGATTTAAAAATTGAATAATCTGTTTTTTAAGTTGTTCTTTTAGCTCTGTGATTTCCATTAGGACAATTATATTAAATTTTTTCGTTTCAGTCCCCAAAAAATTACTAATTGAAGCACTGCAGTTATAATAAGTAAAAGGATGATATTGTTTACCACATCCCTCAAATTTCCGCCTTCGAGAAATAAGGAATAGTAAGATTGTAAGCACCAGTGCATTGGCGAAAAGTTAGCCGCCGATTTAGCAAAGCCCTGCATGGCAAAACTCGGCACCATTAAACCACCTATTGATGATAATATCACGATAGATACTGCGCCAAAGCCATTGGCCTGTTCCTGAGTATCTGCAAAAACACCTACACAAATGGAATAGCTCACCGCACACCAGCCGCATACCAACGTCACAATAAATAGCGCCAACACATCCGATGGTAAATTAAGCGCAGGTAACCCGATATACGGGAACAGCCAGATCCCCATGGAGAAGATCACTGCCGCCTGCAGCAGGGTAACACACAAATAAGTGATCTGCTTGGATATTATCCCCACCCAATAATTGGTAGGTAATGTTTTTAGCCTGATAAAACTGCCGCTTACCTTCTCCCGCACTATGCTCCCACCTAAGGACATGATGACGAAGAACATAGCAAAGATCGTCCATGCCGGCACGTTATGTTGTGTAGCATTTGGAGTAGCGCGGGTACCATCTTTTGAAACCGGGATCTCGTTTATTGCTGTGTTATTGTTCAGCATTTCGTTTTCCAGTTGCTCGGGCAATGGTTTTTCGTTGATGGAAAAGTACAGGCTTCTTAATGTTTCCCGGCTCTCTACCAATTGCAGCGCGCTGCGGATGCCGCCTTGTACCGATAATCTTAATGATTCCTGTAAAATAGGGTTGTAATACATCGTAAGCGGGTCAACATCGCCCACTTTCTTTACGGTATCACCATCTAAACCAAAACTTTTCAGGGCCTTACCCGCCGTACTTTTTGATTTCGCATCAACCTGAACCGTAAAGTTTGATGGAATGATCACCCCCAACATGGCATCCTGGTTATGCATGGCATCACCCATTAGCTTCTCGGTTTTATCATTTGGTACCAACGATACCTTGAACATGCCAATTTTATTGATCGATTTGATGAGTTGCATACTGGCCTGCCCGGTATCTGTATTACAGATCAACACCGACAGTTTATTTTTATTAACCAGGTTAAAAGTGCTGTTCTGAATGCTGGTTACTACCACAACTAATATTATCGGCATAACAAACATCAGCGAAATGCCCACCTTATCGCGCAGCAGGATGCGGAAGTCCTTTACAATCGTTGTCCAAAGCTTAAACATCAGTTCCGGTAATCCTTTCCGGTTAAATTTAGAAACAGGTGTTCAAGGCTTTCCTGTCCGTGAGTTTTCAGCAATTTTGTTAAGCTATCCTGCGCTATTATTTTACCGCCATCAATCAATGCTACCTGGTGGCACAGTTCTTCAGCCTCGCTTAACTGGTGCGATGTATAAATGAGTGTAGCACCGTTATTATTTAACTCATGCAGGTAATTAACAATAGCATGCCCGGTTTGCACATCAACCCCTACGGTTGGTTCATCTAAAAATATAATTTCCGGATTATGGATAACACCAATGGCCAAATTTACCCTGCGTTTCATTCCGCCAGAAAATTTCTGTACCTGTTTATTCCTTACCTCCTGCAAACCCAGTATGGTGAGCAGTTCATCCGTCCGTCTCTTTATGGCTTGTTTGCTCAGCCCTGCCCATGCGCCAAAGAATTCTAAATTCTCCACCGGACTCAGTTCCTGATAAAAGGAAAAATCCTGCGGTACGAAGCCGAAGAGTTTATTGGTTGAGCTATTGTTCTGCTTACCCATCTCATGCCCGAGTAACTTAACCTGGCCCGAATCAGCGGTAAGTAATCCCGTCATTAAACTAATGAGCGTAGTTTTCCCCGCGCCATTAGGCCCAAACAAGCCGAAACGTTCCCCCTTCGCCACCTTTAAATTAAGGCCCGAAAAAGAAACATCAGCGTTTCCCGGGTAATGGAAACCCATATTCTCAATATCAATTGCCAACGGGGCCGTTACTGCCATTTTATCTTTTTTAAAGTTTCAAAAGCCTGTTTCTCTACTGCTGCAATTTCAAGCAGGTAATCGCCCATTATATTAAAATCTTCCTGGCTGCCTATGCGGCCTTTATATATCCCGGCAGCATGCACGGCGGCATTGCGCCACATGTCACCGGCCTTTGTAAACATTACCGAATATTCGGCCAATTGGTTGCCTGGCAAATACGCCTCGGCTTCCTGCAAAAATGCGCCGTAAATATACCTAAATCCTCCCCCACCTGTGCCTATCTCCTCCTGCATCCGCACCATTTGTGCCAGGTACAGTTTTGAGGTTTCAATACCCAGCTTATCGCGCCACTTTTTTATTTTGTTGCCGGTATGTTTTATACCCGAGATACCTGCAAAACGGCCCGGGATACTCAGCATGTTATAAACATTTTTCTTAATCCCATTCTTAATGGCCTGCTTCATTACTTCATCAGTAATAACAGCGCCTTTTTTAGGATAATAAATCAGTCCGTTTGGTGCAAGCGCGCCTTTAGCAAAACGTACACGTTCCAGCTCATAGCTGCTCATTACGTTTGTGCTATCCATAATAGGGTCGCTTACCAGGTAATTATTACCCTCCATGCCATAAACTATCAGGTTATGAGCATTAAAATGAAAACGGTATTCCTTCGGGAAATAAGGCAGATAATATACCCCTACCTGGCAACCCACCGGGTCGCCATTATTTAGGCACTCCATTAAATAAGCTTCGGCTTTTTCTTTTGAGCGGAACTTTTTGCTGACGATCGGTATTCCCAATGATTTTGCCGTGCGCTTAAATATATACCCCGGATAGGTGCGGAAAGCTATTGCCGGCCCATTATTAACTTTTATAAGTGGGATATAAGCGAAAAACAAACCCGCCCCAATGCCAAAAGCCAATGGTTCCGTTATCTTTCCCCCTGAACTAATACTTAATAAATTGCTGGTAACGCCCGATTCACAGTGTGCGGCCTGACGGTGCTCAAACTCAATATTCATGAACGGTCATAGTTTTTAGGTCGTCGACCTCTATATTAAACGCCTCGGCGTATTTTTGTAATTTTTTGTCGGATAACTTATTGAATACCCCAGGCTTTAAATGCCTCCTGATCTGCCATTGCCAAAAGCCGGTATAGCCAGCTAATATTGCGGTATCCATCAGCCTGTATTCCATAAAAAACAACAACGGACTTGCTTTATGAGCCAATACCTGTTGTTTAGCTTTAGCAATACGTTTCTGAATTTCTTCCCAGGCTACATCAAGCGCGGTTATCTTTACATCCCAACCGCTGCTCAGCTCGGCGTTGTATTTGCCATGGCTGTCAGTAGCATAGCAAACCTCTTTGGTAATTTTACCAAGCGCGCTTACATCCTGCGGTATTTCTTCCTTGTTCATCGTTTTAATTGCGCCTGCTTTTATTAGCAAACGGTAAGCATGGCATACATGTATGAAAAACGGGCACTTTCAGGCACCAATAGCAATATCTTTTCACCCTTCTTCAACCTGCCGCTTTTAAAAAGTTCATCTATCATCAAATAAACTGATGCAGCGCCTACATTACCAACAGTGTACAGGTTAATAAACCATTTTTCATAAGGGATGCCGCCACCGTATTCCTCAATCATATCATAGATCTTACTTTTGAAAAAATTGCTCGAGATATGCGGTAAAAACCAGTCAATGTCAGTAACATCCAAGCCCTTCTTTTCAAATATCTCTTTTATCTTTCTGCCACCCAACGGCACAATATTATCGCTCAGCAAGCTAATATCCTGTTTTACACTGAAGATAGACTTGTTCATGATCTCTTCCGGCGTATAATCCATAAAGCCGGTTAATGTACCATCAGCTTGCTTATCGCCGCCCATGTACATACAGGTATCCATTTCGCTGGCATAGGATACACCTTCTATCCAGTCTATCCGCAGACTTAAACCTTCAGGATTTGGTTTATCGGTCAATAAAAACGCCGATGCACCATCAGACAGCATCCACCTTAAAAAATCTTTTTGAAACGCGATATATGGGTTTTCCTCCATCGCTTTCAGGCTTTGCGCCTCTTCCTCAAATACTTCGGAAACTAACAGTCCCGAAAATCGTTCAGATCCTGTAGCGACCGCGGTTTTAACTTCACCTGCTTTGATAGCCAGGTAAGCAAATTTAAGCGCGTGCATACCTGCGCAACAAACACCTGATGGCGATACCACTTCAATACCACCTGCTTCGGGCAGCCAGCCATGTGTCATTACACCGTGGCTCGGCATCATCTGGTCGGGCGATGAAGTACCACAGGCGAGCAGTTCAATTTGCTTTAACTTTTCAGGGTCGTTATCAAACAATTCCCTAACGGCAAGGGCCGTCATCTGGGCATTGGTATGGGTTGATTTGTGTTCTTTATTAAGCGCATAATAACGGTTTACAATGCCATTATTACGGAGTACAATCTTTTTTGATTTTGATGGTTTGTTATCAATATAACCCAAATATGATTCCATTTCGTCATTTGAAACGGGTTCATTCGGAAAATACGCCGAGGTATGATTGATATAAACTTTTGTATCAGACATATTAAGTATCAGTTATTTACTTGTAAGTATTTTATTTTTTTTGCTTTTATCCTGCGGGATGAAAACGGCCTTAAAAAAACAGCATCTAATGTAAGCAAAACTGGCGCACCTAAAAATAATGCAATAAAAAGATAATATTTAAAGGCTGAAAGCCACGGCACCCTATTCTTTCGTTTCGATATAAATTTAGCCCAAACCGCGAATATGGGTTTTGCCCTCGCCTCAATAAACATCAGTTTATATTTTATCTGAACGGCTTTTTGTTCCAACAGTGCATCCTGTAACCCATCCCACGATGCTTTGTTTAAATATTCTTCAATAATCTCGCCAAACACTTTCGTGTTCGCTATATCTTCTTCAGCAACACCGGGTTTAGGGAAAATATTGAGGTATTTGTCTTTTTTACCTGATAACATCCAATAGAAAATGGTGACAAAACTCACCACATTAGGATGCTTATCAACCAAAGCAATATTACCCACCAGGTTTGCTCCTGCATCCTTCAGCATGTTGCGTACACGCACATAGGCGTTGATCCACATGTTACGGGCTTCGCTGATGGTTACTACCGGGGCATCTTTAAGCAAGGCCTTAAATGTATCATCATTCAATAACGAATTACTGGGTATACTTGGCGATAAGAACCATGGCTGGTACCCCATAATGATCAGATCATACTTCGTTTCCTTAAAAACCAACGGCTCCAATGGCGCGGGAATTCCCAGTACACACGATGGCATCACCGAGAAAAAACGGCTGCCCGTCCACGGGAAATTATAATCCTCAACAGGTTTAATGATCACTTTTTCAACCGATTCGCCTGCCGCAATAAGCGGCGCTGTCAATGAATCAATGATCTCGGTCATCTGGCCCGACTGGGTATAATATATGGCTAAGATCTTTTTATTCATTTGGGAGCGAAGTTAAAAACTATCTTTTTAGTACAACTATAAATCTTCAGCATGCAGTACTTTTGAGTTTTTGCTATAATCAAGTATAGCATGTTGTACCGATGGCGACAGGCTTTTGAAATTCTTTTGCACTATTGTTTTATCCTTCTCAATATCATTATGATACTTAACAATTTTAGGCGCATGTTCTTCAATAGCAAGTCTTAAAAAATGGAACTCCGTATTCTCATTATCGGCAGCTATTGCTGTTTCCAGCTTTATACGGCCCGCCTTAAAAAGGTCGAGCCTGGTTTTTGCGCCTTTAACCAGCCCTGCTTTGCGTATCAGCATGGCGCCCTCATAGCCTTCTTTGTTAGCTATTGAGCTACCTTGTAAAATAGTCAGTTGATTTTCAACCGCGGCCAGGTCGCCTGATGCCATGGTATCATAAAATGTAGATTTCTTAAATTCTTCCTGGGCAATGCTTTTTTGCACCAGCCCGGCAGTAAACAGGAACATGGCAACAAACACTATTTTCCATTTTATATTAATTCTCATGCTATCAAACATAAATAAATACTGTAATAACCCCTTTAAATGTGTAATAAAAATATGGCTAAAATAAATACCGCATATTATACGCCTCATTAACATAATATTATCATAATTGTTATAATATATAATCGGCAAATATTAAATTTAGCTTAGTTTTTAGTTACTTTGAAGCTGCAATTTTTTATTGATTACCTTTGAGCCCAAACATTAATATACTGACAGACTACAGCACCAATGGTTTAAAAGCGGGTTGAATGGATAAACAATTACAATTCTCAGGTTTATGGGCAGTTATCTTAGGTGGATCAAGCGGATTTGGCTTTGCGGCCATTGAAAAACTTGCTAAGCATGGTATGAACATCGCCGTACTGTACCGCGAAACCTCAGCCTCCGAGAAAATATTGAAAGAAAAATTCGCGGCCCTTACTGAACAGTATTCCATTAAGATATTATCATACAATATCAACGCCCTCGACCAGGTGAACCGTGTGCAATTTATTGAGGACTTTAGCAGTCACGCTCCTAAGCACAGCGTAAAATTACTACTCCACAGCATTGCACGTGGCAATCTGAAGCCATTAACTATAGAAAACGCAACAGTTGAGGACGAGGCCTATAATGAGCTCTCGATTGAAGATATCCAGCTCACTACCTACGCCATGTCCAACAGTTTGCTCGACTGGACACGTTCTATTCTGAAAGCAGAATTATTTAACGAGGATGGCCGCATCATCGGCCTCACCAGCGAGGGCGCGCATAAATACTGGGAAGGCTACGCCGCGGTATCCATTGCCAAAGCATCGCTGGAAAGCCTGGCAAAATACATGGCGGTGGAATTTGCCGTTTATGGCTTAAAAACCAATGTGATACAGGCCGGTGTAACCGAAACGGCATCATTAAAAAAGATTCCGGGAAGTGAAAAACTAATCAAGACAGGCATCAAAAGAAATCCCCTTGGCAGAATTACAAAACCAGAAGATGTTGCCGGTGTTATATACCTGCTATGTACAGATGAGTCGTTCTGGATCAACGGCTCTATTATTCATGTAGATGGCGGAGAACATTGCCGGTAAAACACAATATTACAATACATGAACAATCATATATTAAACCATCTTCCATATAAATCGTCTTTTCGTTTTGTTGATAATATATCATTACTAAGCGAAGACGAGGTGATAGGAGAATATAAATTAAGAAAGGATGCCTTCTTTTATGAGGACCATTTCGCGGGTAACCCGGTTACACCCGGCGTTATCATCACCGAAATTATGGCGCAGATAGGCCTTGTGGTTCTTGGTATTTTTTTGGTGATGAAGGAAACTGAATTTAATTTCAGTGATGACGATTCGCTCTACCCCTTGCTTACATCAACTGATGTTTCCTTTTACAAAATGGTATTGCCCGATGAAAAGGTTACGGTGATCTCCAAAAAACAATATTTCCGTTACGGAAAGCTAAAATGTTATGTGGAGATGCTGGACAGCAAAAAGGAGCTGGTTGCAAAAGGTATGTTCTCGGGCATTATAAAGCATATTGATCTTAACAAATGAGCAGGCGGGTAGTGGTAACAGGTATGGGTGTGGTTGCTCCTAATGGCGTAGGGGTTCCGGCTTTTCTGCAGGCTATACAAAATGGCGTGTCGGGCATAAAGTTTATGCCCCGTTACCAGGAACTTAATTTCAGCTGCCAGGTAGCCGGTATGCCAAATTTTGATTGGGCCAGCCTGAGCAACTACATATCAGAAGTTACACTGCATGGCTTAAAAGGCACTAACATAGGTTATGGCTTAGTTGCCGCGCTGGATGCCTGGGCCGATTCAGGAATGCCTTACGATACCGATGAGCCCCGCTGGGAAACCGGCTGCGTATTTGGTAACAGCATTGCAGATACCGAGGCTATGAAGAATGTAATTATCCGCGTTGATAATAAGGAAGCCAAAAAATTAGGCTCGCGTGTAGTGGAGCAGGCCATGAATAGCGGTGTAACTTCCTATATATCAGGTCGTTTAGGTTTGGGTAATAAGGTGATCACTAATTCGGCGGCATGCGCTACGGGTACGCAGGCCATTTTAATGGGCTATGAATACATCAAGCACGGTTATGCCAAGCGTATGGTGGTAGGCAGTGCCGAGCATGTGGATACTTATGTTTACGGCGCTTTCGACTCTATGCGCGTATTATCTCGTAAGTATAACCATGAACCGGAGAAGGCATCAAGGCCGATGAGCGCTACAGCGGGTGGTTTTATACCCGGTTCGGGTTCAGGAGCATTGATTTTGGAGGACTTAGATTTTGCACTGGAACGCGGTGCGAAAATTTATGCCGAGGTTTTAGGCGGATCGAGTAACTCGGGCGGACAGCGTTTGGGTGGCACAATGACGGCAGCGAACTCAACCGGCGTTATCAGGTGTATTAATGAGGCTATTGCCACATCAGGTATTGACCCTCAGCAAATTGACCTAATTAGCGGACACTTAACTGCCACAAATGCCGACAGGCAGGAGATACAGAACTGGGCAAACGCACTTAACAGAACTGGGGAGGATTTTCCACTCACTAACTCGTTAAAATCAATGATAGGCCACAGCCTTAGCGCGGCAGGTTCAATTGAAACCGTGGCATCGATATTGCAAATAGTACACGGTTTTGTTCATCCAAACATAAATCTGGATGATCCGAACCCCGAAATAATAAATTTAGTGAGCGTTGATAAACTGCCCATTAAAATGATAAAAAAAGAAGTTAATATTGTAGCTAAAGCAAATTTTGGCTTTGGGGATGTTAATTCCTGTTTAATACTTTCAAAATTTAATTAAATAATGACCAGACAAGAGATTCTAG
>JAMFSA010000008.1 GCA_026225055.1 Mucilaginibacter xinganensis
AGAAGTAGATCAGTACAGCTAATATTACTAATACAATAACAATTAAAACATAAGGCAGGATCACCCGTGATGCCAATTCATTTAGTTCGGTAAGTTTTTCGGCCGGACTAAGTTTGGCAAGGTTGGCGCTGAACGCGTCGATATTTTTTAAAACCACGGCACCAAGCGCAAGCGGAGCCAGTACACCAGCAAATTTATTAAAGATGCCCATAATGCTGATACGCTTTGCAGCACTTTCGGGCGGGCCGATGATGGTGATATAAGGGTTTGAGGCAGATTGCAAAACAGCTAATCCAGTACCCTGAACAAATAGGCCCAGTAGAAACACAGCGTATACCCTGGTTAAGGCAGCCGGTATAAAAATGAGCGCGCCAACAGCAATAATTGCAAGGCCTATAGCCATGCCATTTTTAAAGCCATATTTTTTGAGCACCCATGCCGATGGTTTGGCCATAAGCAGGTATGCAATATAAAATGCGCTGGCTACTAAAAAGGATTCAAAGTTGTTGAGTTCGCAGGCTATCCTTAAATAAGGAATCAGAACGGAATTCATCCAGGTTACAAACCCGAATATGAAAAACAATGCGCCGATAATTATTACCGGACTTATTACTGACTTTTTAGCTGGCTCTGTCATTTTACTTCTTTAAATATTTTAATAAGTGAGTTTAAGTTCCTAAAATAATTAAAAAAGTTTAAAATCAATAGTGCCTTGTTATAAATTTAATAAAGAATGAAGATTTTTATTATGCATTTTAATGTTTTTGCCAACTAATTAGTTTTTTAAGTAGGTGCTTACTGAACCACTTATTTTTTTCCATGCTTCTGCCGTGAGTATTACTAAATGATTTTTCTTACAATCCCATACAGATACATAGTTTTTTGATATGACGATATGCTGGCTCCAGGTGGTAAAGTTTTCATAAAGTAATAGTGTACACACATCTGTCGCGGTAATAAAATCTCCTGTTTCGGGCGAATGGGTATGGATACTCGCTACGTCTGTCGTCTTTGCACTATCTGTAGTCGCTTTATTTATTTTTATAGGGATAAAACTTTTATGGATCTTCTTTTCGCTGATGAGATGATCATCAGTACCAAATTCAAATAAATAATCGTTGCCAAAAACTACCAGTCCGTTTATACTTGACCCTGATAATACATACACCCTCCGTACGGTATTAATAATTATTGGAACCAGGTTTAAGCTGGTGTTTTTGTAAATCCTGAAGGAGGTATCGGCATATATTTTAGCAAGAGCTGCCTGCCTGATGGTATATAATTGCTCTTCAACCGGCGTAAGTTTTCGGCTGGTGGTATCCAGTGTGTAGTTATTTGGTTTTAGATCATAACCAAATGAAATAGTGGCTAAGACTAAAGGCGTTGGCCCTTTCGAAAAAAAGATATTGGTTAAACCGGTACCTGAATTATAAGAGAGATAACCCCCGGCCAATTCTTTTTTAGTAGCGCATTTCGCAACAAAAATATCGGTACCATACCATGATGCCCATTCCGACCTATATAAGATGCGGCCTTCTCTTGTAATGCTATCGGCAATTCGTACAAGATCTTTTTTTTGGGCGAATGATCGGTTGAAAAAACAGGATGCGAATAGGATGACAGATAAGATGGGTATACATTTAGTTTTCATTATACTGGTAGATTGGATACCAATATAATGAAAACTTATCTGCCTGCTAATTCAAACCAATTTAAGTCTGCTTTATTCGGCCTTGATACTATTCACCGGTTTGGCAATTGCAGCCTTGCCTGCCTGGAAGCTTACGGTTAATATGGCAATTACAATAGCCAGTATCCCCGAAGATGCGAATACGGTCCAACTGATATGAATCCGATAATCATAATTCAGCAGCCATTTATTCATGGCATACCAGCCGATAGGTACAGCGATGATAATAGCTATAACCACCAGAGCTACAAACTCTTTGGTGAGCAGTTGTATAATGCTGCTTACACTTGCACCCAAAACTTTGCGTATCCCAATTTCTTTTGAGCGGCTTTCGGCCATGTAAGTTGCCAGCCCGAATAACCCTAAGCAGGAGATGATAATTGTCAGGCTTGCAAAAAGGGCTGCAAGGGTGCCAGTACGTACTTCATCATGGAATTTTTCATTGTATATTTCATTAACAAATTTGTATTGAAAAGGGTAGGCTGGATTATATTTCTTAAAGATGGTTTCTGCGAGTTTCAAATCTGCAGACACCGGTTTGTTGGGGTTAAGCCTGAAATTTATGGCATTGTACCACCATGTTCTTGAGCCATAAACCAGCATAGGGCCTACGGGCTGATAAGGCGAACCGATGATAAAATCCTTAAATACGCCAACAATCATAATGGGTTTTCCGCCGGCGCGTATACTTTGCCCAATGGGTTTTTTGAAACCTATTGCCTTTGCAGTCGACTCATTTATTACAACCGACATTGTATCGGCAGGATATTCAACCAGGTTAATATCGCGCCCTTCAACCATTTTCAATCCTACCGTTTTAACAAAATCACCGGTGGTGGCAAACTGGCTAAATACAACTTGCTTGTGTGCGGGATCCATGTCACCCCATTCCAATCCGCTGGTAGTACTGCCGTCCATCGTAACAGATGTACTGGTTTTACATACTGCTGTAACTGCGCCACTACTGATCAGCTCATTTTTAAGCGCTTCATAATTTTTGCTGATGTCGCCATTAATGGGGTGCTCTACCAGGTCGCTGCGGCTATAGCCATTATCACGATCCTGTACATATTTAATTTGTTTGTAGATGATAGCGGTAGCTATGATTAAAACAATGGCCACGGTAAACTGGATAACCACCAGCAATTTGCGGGGCGAAAAGAATGAAACAGCTGATTTAAATGTACCGCTAAGCACCTTTATGGGGTTAAAGCCCGATAAAAAGAAAGCCGGATAACTGCCTGCTAATAACCCGGTGATAAGTATAAAGCCAAAAATGCAGCTCCATAAAACGGGGCTTGAGTAATCAATAATAAGCTGCTTATCGGTAAGCTGGTTAAATGCAGGAAGGCATGATTGCACAATTATGAGCGCGAATACCCCGGCAATGGCAGCAATTAATATAGATTCTGTTAAGAATTGCTTTACGAGCGCGAGCCTGTTGGCCCCGATCACTTTACGTACACCAACTTCTTTAGCGCGTTTTACGCTGCGGGCAGTGCTCATATTCATAAAATTGATACAGGCTATTAACAGAATAAGGCAGGCAATAACAAACATTAAGCGAACGGTTTCAATTTTGCCGCCGGAGATCTTTCCATTCTCAAAATCTGAGTATAGCCGCCATTTACTGATGGGGTGCAGAAATACCTGTTCAGCTATTGAGGTGTCATGCTTAAGTATGATGTTCTCGATTTTTTTATCGAATTGTTCAACGTTAGTTCCTGGTTGTAACTGTACATAGGTATTGTAGCTGTTTGAGTTCCATTGTTTTTCATCATTCTTTAGTAACGGGTTGCCGGCAAGTGATACCAGGTACTCAAAATCAAACTGGGTGTTGTTGGGCAGGTCCTTCATTATCCCGCTTACTTTGTAGGTGTCCTTATCGTTTATCCTAACCAGTTTATCCATGGGGTCGGCATTGCCGAAGATCTTCTTCGCCAGTTGTTGTGTTAGTACTATATTTTTAATATCATCCAAAGCATGATTGGAGTTGCCTTCCAGCAACGGAAAACTGAACATGGTTAAAAAAGGCTTTTCAACGTCAAGGCCGTTTGCGGTAATGGCTTTGTCACCGTAATTAAACAGGCGTTCGGTAGACCAGAGTACGCGGGCAACGGCCTTTACTTCCGGAAATTGCTGTAAAGCCGGGGTAACCGCCGCAGTTGTTATATCCCAGCATCCGATAGGATTATTTCCATTTTTTACTGATTTATTCCATAGTTTATATAAATCAGCCTTATTGGTGTGGAACTGATCATAACTGATCTCATTTTGTATCCATGCGAATATCAATATGGCACCAGCCATGCCGATGGTAAGCCCTGCAATATTAAGCGATGAGAACGCCTTATTTTTCCATAAGCTGCGCCAGGCAATTTTAAAGTAGTTTTTGATCATGGTACAATTGGATTTAGATCAATCTGTCTAAAATTTATGCCATTTATGTAAGGTATTGATAGATAGAATTTTAAGCGATATTTTAAGAATGAGAACGTACGAAATCGGACAGTATGCGTTCGGAGGTATTACAGGTTTGTCATGTATAGTAAACTTACGAAGTCTCAATGACGTTGTTAAGTGATTTTAACCATATCAACTATTATAATAATTAAAAGGGCTGCTCCAAAAGAATATAAAGCGGTTTTTAAAACGGTTTTCATTGGCCCTAAAAAAGATGTTCTTAATGATTGCTGTGTTTCCGGATCTTGTATCTTTTTAATCTGGTTTGAAACAAATAGGCCATTTATAAAAAGGAATGTGATTGCTGCGTGGAGTATAAATAATAAAATAATTATACCCATAGTGGTAAAATTATCTTTTGTCACAGGACCAGGGACATAATTACTCGGTGGAATAGTTCTGATGAATGTGAAATAAATTAGGCTAATACAATAAATAGAAAAGAAGACGACAGGTATTAAGGCATTTATACTAAATAGCTTTGATTTGATATTTGAAGTTTTGACAAATCCCCATACTACATAAGCTTGATAAAAAACAAATAAGAAAATACTTAATGCATTTAAAAATTCCGCTATTCTAAATCTTTCCTGATAAGTACTTAGATCGTGGTGTGGAAGCTCTAAAAGGAGATTGCCTAATAGGAATGGGAGGATGAATAAAGTTATTTGCCAATATTTTAACCTGACTTGCATGTGGATTGTAAAAAGTGATTGGATTTAAGTAATAGCCAAACTTACGAAGTATTTAAGACTTCGTAAGTTTCGTTCTGCGGGTACCAATTCCAATTTAAATTCCGAAATTCGCCCCTTTACATCCGGAACTAAAATGCTGCAAATACAGGAAAACATCTCGCTCGAAAATTTTAACACTTTTGGTATCGAAGTTTTTGCCAAATATTTTATTGAGATAAACCACCCCAACGAATTGATCGAGCTTTTTATGGACCCGCAATGGTTCAATATGGAGCGGCTGGTTTTAGGTGGGGGTAGTAATATGTTATTCCGTAAGGATTTTGATGGTTTGGTTATCCGCATGAATATTCGCGGAATAGATCATCGCATTAGCGGCGATGAAGCTTTTGTAGCGGCAGGCGCCGGTGAAGTATGGAACGACCTGGTAAACTATTGTGTACAGCATGAATACGCAGGTTTAGAGAACCTGAGCCTCATCCCGGGTTCGGTAGGTGCATCGCCCATACAAAACATTGGCGCTTATGGTGTGGAGCTGAAGGATGTGTTCTTTAGTTGTAATGCTTTTGAGATCGCCTCGGGCAAATTCAAAACCTTTATGAAAGAGGATTGCAACTTTGATTACCGCGATAGTGTTTTTAAAAATGATATGAAGGGCCAATACATTATTGTATCGGTAAAGTTCCGTTTAGCATTAGTGCCCGATCTAAAACTGCATTATGGCGCTATAAAGGAAGAGCTTGAAAAAAGACATATCACCGAGCCTACTATTAAGGATGTATCAGAAGTTGTATCACATATCCGGGTATCCAAATTGCCCGATCCATCAACCATTGGTAATGCAGGCAGCTTTTTCAAAAATCCTATAATTGATGAGGATGAGTTTAGGGCCATCCAATCATTTTTCCCCGAGGTTGTCAGTTATCCGGCAGGCAATGGCCAGGTAAAGTTGGCTGCAGGCTGGCTGATTGAGCAATGTGGATGGAAGGGAATTGTAGTGGGCCGCACAGGTACATGGAAGAACCAGGCCCTGGTTTTAGTGAACCACGGAGATGCATCGGGCGAAGAAGTGTACAGTCTTTCGTCGCAAATCATAGACAGTGTGTACACTAAATTTGGCGTTAAGCTGGAACGTGAAGTAAACATTGTCGACTAAAAAAAATTAGTTGAAATAATTTATCCGGCACTCATTTTCATTCATTTTCTGTGCATAATCAGCGTGAAACTTAAATTTTATCGCAGTATAAAGGTTTGTTTTCCAGTAGATTAATTATTTTTCTTATTTTCTTTCCTGTTTGATTGTTTAATGGGTGCTTGTAGCAACAAATGAGTGTTGTTATTGTTGTTTGCCGTATAATGTTTTGGCATAGTGGTATCATGTTTGACTTGATATCAGTACAAAACATTAAACAGAATGACAAAGATTGAGTTTAACACCCTAGTATTACGTCAGGCCAGTTCATTAAGGTCATATGCTTTACATTTCACGCATGACGCAGACGATGCTAACGACCTTGTCCAGG
>JAMFSA010000101.1 GCA_026225055.1 Mucilaginibacter xinganensis
GATTTATAAAGAAGCGGCGAGAGATCAGGCTCAATTACCCGCTGGCAACCCTCTAAGTTTAGAGAAGGTGCCAATTCCTGTCCCGGCAAATAACACCGGGGGATATAAATTAACGACCATGAAAAGTACAAAAAACACATTTTCACCCTTACCGAAAGCCCTAAAAGGTTATTCGCTTGCTGCATATAGCTATTCTACCGGCTGTATTTGTATTTGTTGCTGTTGTTGAAGCTGTACACGTCTTTATTTTCTTTTTCCTGAAAAAAACGCGTGTTACCTCACAGGGATATGCTTTATCCTATCGTGAACTAGCCATAAATACAAATTTTTTAAATCACCTGTAAATCAAATTATATGTCAGCTACAAACTTAAAATTCGAAACACTTCAATTACACGCAGGCCAGGAAGTTGATCCAACAACCGGCTCACGTGCTGTACCTATTTATCAAACTACATCTTACGTTTTTAACAATGCCCAACATGGCGCAAATCTTTTCGCGCTAAAGGAATTTGGTAATATATATACCCGCATCATGAACCCTACTACCGATGTGTTCGAGAAACGCATTGCGGCTTTAGAGGGTGGTGTAGCAGCGCTGGCAACAGGATCGGGCCAGGCGGCGCAATTTTTAGCACTTAATAATATCTTGCAACAAGGGGATAACTTTGTAACCTCTCCTTTTTTATATGGCGGTACTTACAATCAATTTAAGGTAGCTTTTAAACGCCTTGGCATCGAAGCTCGTTTTGCTAAGGATGACCATGCGGATAGCATCGAATCATTGATCGACAAAAACACCAAAGCTATTTTCTTAGAAACGATTGGTAATCCCAGCTTTAATATTCCGGATTTTGAAAAGATAGCAGCAGTAGCTAAAAATCATGATCTGCCGTTAATAGTTGATAACACATTCGGTGCAGCCGGATATTTATTCCGCCCGCTGGAGCATGGCGCACACGTGGTTGTTGAATCAGCTACAAAATGGATCGGCGGACATGGCACTACCATTGGCGGTGTTATTGTTGATGGCGGTAACTATAACTGGGGTAACGGTAAATTTCCGCAATTTACTGAGCCCTCCGAAGGCTACCACGGATTGGTTTTTGCCGATGTATTTGGCGTTAATGGCCCGTTTGGCAACATACAATTTATTATACGTGCCCGTGTTGAGGGACTGCGCGATTTTGGTTCATCACAATCACCATTTAATTCATGGTTATTGATACAGGGCCTGGAAACATTATCTCTGCGTGTACAACGTCATATTGATAATGCGTTGGATCTGGCTAAATGGCTTGAACAGCATCCGCAGGTAGCCAAAGTTAACTATCCGGGTTTAACATCATCGCCATATCATGAATTAGCTAAGAAATACCTGAAAAATGGTTTCGGCGCGGTGTTATCATTCGAGGTAAAAGGTGATAAAGAAAAGGCTAGTCAGTTTATAGATAGTTTACAATTAGTGAGCCATTTAGCAAACGTTGGCGATGCCAAAACGTTAATTATACAACCATCGGCAACTACGCATCAGCAACTATCAGATGCTGAACAGTTAGCAGCTGGTGTAACACCTACATCGTTACGTGTAGCAGTAGGCATTGAACATATTGATGACATAAAAGCTGATTTTGAACAAGCATTTGTAAAAATCGGCCAGCAAACAACAGAGTTAGTTTAATATTGAGTTTTTTTTAGTTTTTTAGTGATAGTGTTGTTACGGAATGCAGCTGCCAACAAAGCAGCTGCACCGAAATAACAAAACGGTAACATGAATACACAAATATTTAAAAGTACACACCCAATTGAGCTTGAATCGGGACAACGGATACAACAACTGGAAATAGGTTACCACACCTATGGTAAATTAAATGCAAACCGGAATAATGTTGTATGGGTATGTCATGCGCTCACAGCAAATTCAGATGTAATGGACTGGTGGAAAGGTTTGTTCGGCAAGAATGATTTTTTTGATCCGGAAGAGCATTTTATTGTTTGTGCTAATATTTTAGGGTCGCCGTATGGCACCAGTAATCCATTAAGTGAAAACCCTGTAACCGGGCAACCTTATTACCTGGCATTCCCGCAGTTTACAGTAAGGGATATTATTAAAGCGCATCAGCAATTGGCTGAGCATCTTAAAATAGATCAGATCGAGATATTAATTGGTGGTTCATTAGGCGGTCAGCAGGCAGCTGAATGGGCAATTATTGAACCATTACGTATAAAGAACCTGATATTGATCGCAACAAACGCCCGTCACTCACCATGGGGTATCGCGTTCAATGAATCACAGCGTTTGGCTTTATCGGCCGACCGTACTTTTTATTCAAATAGTCCAGATGGTGGCAGGAAAGGTTTAAAAGCAGCACGGAGTATAGCACTCCTATCCTACCGTGGTTATAAAACTTATACCGTAAGCCAGCAGGATGATAACGATAACATTAGCGATGATCACCGTGCATCATCATACCAAAACTACCAGGGCGAAAAGCTGGTAAACAGGTTCAATGCCTACAGCTATTGGTATTTAAGCAAGGCGATGGACTCGCACAATGTGGGGCGTAACCGCAATGGTGTTGAAAAAGCGCTGAGCTTGATAAAAGCCCGCACATTGGTTATTGGCATAAAATCAGATGTATTGTTCCCGATTGAGGAGCAGCAATACCTGTTCAGGCATATACCAAAATCGGCATTTGCTGAGCTTGATTCTTTTTATGGGCACGATGGGTTTTTAATCGAAACAGAAGCACTAACAAATATTATAACATCTTTCTTTAAAACGGATGTAAAGGGAAAGATAATAGAACTACAAAGAATAGCATAACACGTAATGAGTAAGAAATTAAATATAGGGTTGTTTGGCTTTGGCGTTGTTGGCCAGGGGCTGTATGATATTATCAAAACCAAAAACCTGAATCTTGAAATAGTTAAAATAGCAATTAAAAACCCGGAAAAGAAACGTTCATTACCGGCAGAAATATTTACTACAGATAAAGAAGAAATACTGAACAACCCGGAGATCAATACCATTGTTGAACTGATAAATGACACCGAGGCTGCATTTGAAATCGTATCAAGAGCGTTGAGCTCCGGCAAAAATGTAGTATCGGCCAGCAAAAAAATGATCGCTACATACCTGGAGGAGCTGATAGAATTGCAGCATGTTCACGGTACTTCATTACTTTACGAAGGTGCGGTTTGCGGTAGTATCCCAATTATCCGCAATCTGGAAGAATATTATGACAATGAGTTATTACACTCGATCAGCGGTATTTTCAATGGTTCATCAAACTACGTATTATCAAAAGGCTATTTAGAGAACCTTGATTATGATACGGCATTAAAACAAGCCCAAGACCTTGGTTTTGCTGAAACAGACCCAACCAGCGATGTTGGTGGTTTTGATGCAAAATACAAGCTGATAATAGCAGCATCGCATGCTTATGGTGTAATTGTTAAACCTGAGGAGGTATTAAACATCGGCATTCAGAACTTAACAGCCAGCGACCTACAATATGCACGTGAAAAGAAATTAAAGATAAAGCTTGTACCGGTTGCTAAAGAGCTTGACGACAAGCATATCACCATGTTTGTATTACCAAAGTTTGTAAACGAAACCGAGTTTTTATACAATGTTGAATATGAATACAACGGTGTAACTGTACAGGCTGCTTTTGCCGATCAGCAATTCTTTTTTGGTAAAGGTGCAGGCGGACATCCTACAGGTTCGGCGGTATTATCGGATATAGCGGCGCTGCGTTATGATTATCAGTATGTGTATAAAAAGGCAAAAGAGAAAAAAGACCTGAATTTCACCAACAATGTTGAACTGAACGTGTATTTGCGTTATGAAGACGAAAGCCTGGTTGAAGCCCTGAATTTTAAACATATTCACGAGCGTTACCACTCAGATAGTTACAAATTTGTGATTGGAAAGATCAACCTGCAAAACCTGATCGATAACGAGGAACAGATAGCAGCGAGCAAAGCATTCATAGCCTTTGCCGATCAGTTAGCCGGCGTTAGTTTAGCTCCGGAAGTAAAATTAGTAGCTGAGGTTGTTGAGTAACTATATTAACTACATAAAACAAGAAAGGCTCCGATTTGGAGCCTTTCTTGTTTTATGTTTAAGTCATGCTAAACTTGTTTCAGCACCTCATTAACTAAGTATAGACTTGCTCAGCCGCTAATCCTATGAGATCCTGAAACAAGTTCAGGATGACATTGTGGGCCTATATCTCCCTGTTCAAATCCCAATTCTCCAAATAATCTGCAACCTTACGCACAAATGATCCGCCTAAAGCGCCATCAACCACCCTGTGATCGTAAGATAACGACAGGAACATCATATGGCGGATAGCTATCATATCACCTTCCTTAGTCTCAATTACAGCCGGTTTCTTTTTAATGGCACCTACTGCTAATATAGCCACCTGTGGTTGATTGATGATTGGTGTACCCATCACATTACCAAATGATCCAACGTTAGTAATAGTAAATGTGCCATCCTTTACGTCATCAGGCAACAATTTGCCATTTCGGGCGCGGTTAGCCAGATCGTTAACTGCTTTGGTTAGCCCTATTAGGTTAAGCTCATCGGCTTGTTTAATTACCGGTACTATCAGGTTGCCGCTTGGTAAAGCGGTAGCCATGCTGATGTTTATGTTCTTCTTTTTGATGATCTGTGTTCCGTTAACCGAAACATTTATCATCGGCATATCTTTAATTGCCCGTACAACTGCCTCAATAAAAATTGGCGTAAAGGTTATTTTCTGTCCTTCACGTTTTTCAAAGCTATTCTTAATTTTTTCGCGCCATAAAACAAGGTTGGTAACATCAGCCTCAACAAATGAGGTAACATGCGGCGATGTTTGCTTGCTCATCACCATGTGGTCGGCAATCAGCCTGCGCATCCTGTCCATCTCGATGATCTCATCACCTCCTGAAACCGATACAACAGC
Source organism: Mucilaginibacter xinganensis (assembly GCA_026225055.1). Taxonomy (GTDB): domain Bacteria; phylum Bacteroidota; class Bacteroidia; order Sphingobacteriales; family Sphingobacteriaceae; genus Mucilaginibacter; species Mucilaginibacter xinganensis_A. The sequence continues at coordinate 4,964 of JAMFSA010000101.1, forward strand.
TTTTACAGGCTCTGGTTTAGGTTCATATGCTGGACTTGGACTGACAGGTGCAGCCTTTTCCTGAGATGGCTGTGTATACTGTGCATGACCGTTGTTAGTAGACCGATTTTTGATATACTGTAACAGGTCATCCTTAGTGAGCCTGCCTTCAGCACCTGTGCCTGAAACCTGATCAAGTTCCGCAGCTCCAATACCTTCCTGCACAGCAATACTGCGTACCAACGGCGAATAAAACCTGATAGAATCATTTAATGCCACCGTATTTTGAACAGGCGCAGCTTTTGGCAATTGATCAATACCTGGAATAGCAACTGCAGGCTCTGGCGTTGCTGCCACTGCCTCAGGCGCGGTAGAAACAGGTTGTTGTATTTGAGGTATTGAAGGAGCAACAGGTGTTTCAACTTTTGCTGGCTCTTCAGCAGCTTCTGTTTCAATTACAGCTATAATGGCTCCTACCTGTACCACATCATCCTCAGCACAAAGTTGTTCTGAAAGTTTTCCGGCTACGGGCGATGGGACTTCTGAGTCAACTTTATCAGTTGCAATTTCCATTACTGCTTCGTCTGCCTCAACATAATCTCCCGGTTTTTTTAACCATTTGATGATAGTTGCTTCAGCAACGCTCTCTCCCATTTTAGGCAGTA
>JAMFSA010000102.1 GCA_026225055.1 Mucilaginibacter xinganensis
ACCGATCTTTCCGGCAGCTTTGCCATAAAATACAGTTCCGTCAGCCAGTAATAATACTGCCGGTAATTTGGTGAAGTAAGTCATTTGCGAAAAAAATAGAATGATTATTGGGTTGGTTAGCCTGGTACCAAGCTCCCTTAAAACAGGTTGCAGAATTGAAGTAAGAAACCTCTTGATTCACGCCGCAAAGGTAAAAGATTATTTTGGATTCTGAAAGTGAGGTTTTGGATTTTTTTGTCGTGGAAGTGTAAAGGTGAAGTTGGCGGAGCGCGGCGAAGTTCCGTGTTAGGGATGGTAAGGGTTTAGCCCGACGAAGAAGGGCCGGAGCGAAGCGCAGCCCTGAACAGCCCGGGCCGCAGGCAACACCCAAATCACCCTTGTCATTCTGAACGATAGTGAAGAACCTACCGCATTCAATGTCCGCATGTAGGATAGATGCTTAGTACCTCAGCATGACAAATCAAAAATTAAATCGGGAATCGAAATTCCGAAATCCGAAATCAAAAATACTACCTTTGTGCTCCCATATAACAAACACCATGTCGGTACATAAAGAAGTTAAACGGATAACTACCCATACTTTGCAGGAGATGAAGAACAGCGGCGAGAAAATTGCTATGCTTACCGCTTATGATTACTCCATGGCAACCATTGTTGATGATGCGGGTATGGATATCATTTTGGTAGGCGATTCGGCCTCGAACGTAATGGCCGGGCATGAAACAACGCTGCCTATCACGCTCGATCAGATGATCTATCACGCATCATCAGTAGTTCGGGCGGTGAAGCGCGCTTTGGTGGTGGTTGATCTGCCTTTTGGCTCGTACCAGGGTAATTCCAAGGAGGCTTTGAGTTCAGCCATCCGTATTATGAAGGAAGCCGGTGCACATGCCGTAAAAATAGAGGGCGGTGTGGAGATTGCCGAATCGGTAAGTCGCATTTTAACAGCGGGTATCCCGGTTATGGGGCATTTGGGCTTAACACCACAATCTATATATAAATTCGGTACCTACACGGTACGTGCCAAACATGAGGCCGAAGCCAAGAAACTAAAGGAAGATGCACTAAAACTGCAGGAACTGGGTTGCTTTGGTATAGTATTAGAAAAGATCCCCGCCAAACTGGCACACGAAGTAAGTGAAAGCCTGAGCATACCTACTATAGGTATAGGCGCAGGGCGGCATTGCGATGGCCAGGTATTGGTGATACACGATATGCTGGGCATTAATAAAGGCTTTAAACCACGCTTTTTACGCCAGTATGCCTCATTATATGATGTTATGAACGGTGCTATAAAGAATTACGTGAGCGATGTAAAGGCAAAAGAATTCCCGAACGAGAAGGAACAGTATTAATCCCCAACCCCCGTTAGCAGCGGGGAGCAATTTAACTTACGGACTTTCTGACTTTACAGACTTCCGGATTACACAACATGGCCAGAACCGAGTTTAAATATACCAGTTACGATATCACCGACAGCGATGTGCTGTATGAGGACAACCACCTTATTGCCATAAACAAGCGGGCGGGCGATATTGTACAGGTTGATGATACGGGAGATGAATCGTTAGAGGATAAGGTTAAAAAATATATCGCCAAAAAATACAGCAAGCCTAATGGCGCGTTTTTAGGTGTGGTACATAGGTTGGACAGGCCGGTAAGCGGTGTAATACTCTTCGCCAAAACCAGCAAGGCATTGGAGCGCATTAACCAAATGTTCAAGTCGCGCGAAATGCATAAAACCTATTATGCCGTAGTGCGCAACAAACCACAGCCAACCGCAGGTACGCTGGTACACTGGCTCATTAAGAATCCGCAGAAAAACGTTACCAAGGCCCATGATCGTGAAGTGGTTGGCAGTCTGCGGTCTGAACTAAATTACAAATTGGTTGCCGAACTCAACGGCTACTATTTAATAGAGGTTGACCCAATAACCGGTCGCCCGCACCAGATCAGGGTACAGCTATCAACTTTAGGTTGCCCAATTGTTGGCGATAACAAATACGGCTACCCACGCGGTAGCTTGCGCAAGAGCATTTGTTTACATGCACGCAGGTTGCAGTTCATCCATCCTATAAAAAAGGAACCTATATTGATTACAGCTCCCGTACCGAAAGATGGTTTTTGGGAGAAGTTTGAGGGGTTGATGGGGTAATTCTCCACCTCGTCATTGCTGTAAGGTACGAAGCAATCTCTATGCTCTACAGAGCAAAGGATAAGCATGGTTGACCTGCCTACGTAGGGATTGCTTCGTACCTCAATGACGCCTGGTGATTTGATACACATAAAAAAGGATCATCACAAGCCCAACACCTGCTCCCAAATCTTCTCATCCACCAAAACACCATCTTTTAAACTCCGCTCTCTTGTTCGTAAAGTATTTTCTCCCGGATATGAAATCGAACCACCCTCCTTTTCAGGCCGACTGGTTTTGGTATAGCTGATTATTTCTTCGATAATATGTTCAGCATAAGCCTCATCCTGTGGTTTTATGCAGATGAACACCTGCGATACGCCGCTTTCCTTTTCGCCCTGAGTAATGCCCGCGGTTGATTTGCCGCCGCTTAGCACACTTGCCAGCAAATCAAGTACTAATGATAAACCTGAGCCTTTCCAAAAGCCAATAGGTAATAACCGTTTTGATTCCAGTATAGTTGCGGCATCGATACTTAAATTACCTTCAGCATCATAGCCACCCGGCAAAGGCAATTGCTCATTATTTGATTTGTATTGCTGCAATTTACCCACTGAGTATTGTGAAATAGCCATATCCAGTACCACATGCCCGCCTTTGCGCGGTACAGCAATCACCAGCGGGTTATTCCCCAATCGCGGATCAATACCACCCCATGGTGGTAAATTAGCTATGGTATTTGTAAAACAGATGCCAATTAACCCGGCATCAGCGGCTTGCCAGCCATAGGTACCACCACGCATCCAGTGGTTGGTGTTTTTAAGCGCAACGCAGCCTATGCCATTTGTTGTTGCCAGTTCAATGGCACGGTTCATACATGCTTGCGCGTTTAGCATGCCCGGCCCCAAGTTGCCGTTCCATTGTTCAAGTGCGCCGAGGACATTTTCTTTTGTTGGTTCAGCATCAATTTTGATCAACCCATCCTTTACAAATTGTACAAAAACAGGGAAACGGTTTAAGCCGTGGGTATAAACTCCATCCCTGCTATTCTCTGCAAAAATGGTGGCACACTGCGCAGCCTTGTCTGCATTAAAATCAAGTGATAATAGTATCTGTTCAAATTCAGCTTTTAGTTTTTCAAAAGGGACTCTCATTTGTTAAAAGTATAGTGTTTAAAGTAGAAAGTTTTGTTTGTATTTTAGGAAATGTATAATTATACCGCTCTTTTTTGGTGTTGTCACCAACAAACCTATCATATAACACTCCAAAAACCATATGTAATAATTAACGTGTAAAACAGTTATAATTACCTGCCTGCAAATTTTTACTTTTGCTGATATTTTTTTTGAATGAAAAATAAGATCCTCTTCATATTCTTACCGCTACTGATCATTACCAGTGTAGGTGTAAATTCTTGTAAAAAGGAATCTCAACTCTCAAGCATACAATCGCTTTTTCAGAACGGCACATGGCAGCTGGCCTCGGAGGTTGCATTTAACTACCTTGGCAGCAATCAGTTACCTACAGACACACTTAACACCACCTGCGATTCAACACAGTTATTTACTTTCACCAGTAACAGTAATTGTAGCTATACTAACTACGGTTGTGTTGGCCAATCGGTAACCGGAAGCTGGTCGCTATCAAGCGATGCGCTTTATTTAATAACCAATCTAACCTTTAAACAAGACGGCACTACAACCACGATTAAACCATTTACCTATTGCAAAATAGTTAACCTTGGTCAGTATTCCATGGTACTGCAGGCAGGCGATATTTCTGTTTTTCCTTCACCAACTACCAGGCGAAAAATTTACCAGTACGGTTTTGTACGCCAGAAAATAAAAGCAAGCAATTAAAAACAAACTTGCTTGTACTAACAATATTTAGGATGAAAATTTTATATTTGGATGAATATAAATATTGATCTGCCATTTTGAAAAAAAGAATAGCCATTTTTGCTTCAGGTTCCGGATCAAACGCCCAAAAGATTATGGAGCACTTTAAGCGCAGTTCCGAAGCGGAAGTTGTGCTTATACTTACCAATAACCCACAGGCCTACGTATTGCAGCGTGCCGATAATTTCGAAGTACCCTCGCATGTATTCACCCGCCATGAGTTTTACCAAACCGATGATGTAATTAAACTGCTGAAAAATCTGCAGGTTGATCTTATTGTCCTCGCTGGCTTCCTGTGGCTGGTACCTGCACCACTGTTAAAAGCATTCCCTAACCGCATTATTAACCTGCACCCTGCCCTTCTGCCCAAATATGGCGGCGCCGGCATGTATGGCGATCATGTGCATAAAGCTATCCTGGCAAACAAAGAAGAAGAATCGGGCATTACCATACACTTTGTTAATGCCGAGTTTGATGAAGGTGAAATCATCCACCAATCCAAATTTCGCATCGATCCGGATGATACGCTGGAGATGATCAAATTCAAAGGCCAGCAATTAGAGCATCAGCATTTTCCGAGAGTGGTAGAGAATTTGTTGAAGAAAATGAGGAGTTAAGAGTTCGCTTATTCTGCGCGTCATTGGGTTACGAAATAACTACTGACCTTATGGGCGAATATGCATAGTTTGTTACCTATCGCATGGTATCGCTTTTCGCTAAGAAGTTACTATTTTGTCTTGATACAAAAAGTAACCAAAAAAATCAAGACAACAAGGATGCTTCCACGCTCCCTGCCGGTTCTTCACGCTTTTTTCGCTGTTCGTCACTTTCGTTCCTCACATCACCCAAAAAGCTAAACCGTCATTCCCGCCTTTACGCTGGCCCGCCCTTGTTGTCAGCGCCTACGCTCTTTCTTTAATTGCGGTTTGTTTAATGTCTTCTTTAAGAAAAAATTTTCTCTCTTTCTTTTCCCGTCAGCCGGGAAGCTTCGGGTGAAAACAGACAGAACGATGGTGGCCTTGTGCGGTTGCGGGGCATAAGGAAATTTTGCAGAAGCTCAGAGGCTAAGAGCGTGCAAAGCAGGGCAAAAGATTCCAGCCCAGGTTCTGTCCGTTTTGCAGGGTAAAGGCCATGAGCGCAAAAAAGCATTCCGGGTGACTAGCCTTTTTGGTCCTTTTGTGGCGAAGACAAAAGGACTAAGCCTCCGCGGCAATGAGCGGCTTCATGCGATATGTAAACGATATGCATATTCGCTCTGCAAAGGCGGGGATTGCTTCGTACCTCGCAATGACGTGCGGAGAAGATGCATGTATAAACATGCATTCTGAGCCTCAATCGATAACATCAAAAAAATAATTATTAATAACAATTCTCTAATCACAAATTCCTACCTTTGCGGCTCAAAAAAATCATTGCTGATGAGCCATTCTGTTCAAATAAAAAACGCGCTAATTTCTGTTTACTATAAAGACAACCTTGAGCCTATAATTCATGAGTTAAACCGCCTTGGTGTAAAAATATATACAACCGGTGGTACCGAAACTTTTATTCGCTCACTTGGGGTTGATGTTATTGCTGTTGAGGACCTTACCTCTTACCCGTCCATATTAGGTGGCCGTGTAAAAACCCTGCATCCAAAGGTATTCGGTGGTATATTGGCACGCAGAAATTTCGAGAGCGATGAGCAGCAATTGGCTCAATACGAGATCCCGGAAATTGACCTGGTGATCGTTGATCTTTACCCGTTCGAGGAAACAGTAAAATCGGGCGCCGGTGCCGACGATGTGATCGAAAAGATCGACATCGGTGGCATCTCCCTTATCCGCGCGGCGGCCAAAAATTTTAAGGATGTGGTTATCGTGGCATCAAAAGATGATTACGGTCAGCTGGAGAATTTGCTTACCACACAAGGCGGCGCAACTACTTTAGATCAGCGCCGCACCTTCGCCCAAAAAGCATTTAATATTTCATCAAACTATGATACCGCTATCTTCCAGTATTTTAACCAGGAAGAACCAATGCCGGTATTTAAACAAAGCATACAAACCAGCCAGATCTTGCGTTACGGCGAAAACCCGCATCAAAAAGGCGTTTTCTATGGTAACCTTGATGCCATGTTCACCAAACTGAATGGCAAGGAACTATCATACAACAACCTGGTTGACGTTGATGCAGCTGTTGCCCTGATAGATGAATTTACCGAGCCAACCATCGCCATATTAAAACATACCAATGCCTGCGGTATCGCCTCACGCTCTTTTATTAAAGAAGCCTGGATAGATGCTTTAGCCTGCGACCCGGTATCAGCCTTTGGCGGTGTTATCATCGCTAACGACGAGATCAATGCTGAAACAGCAACTGAGATCGACAAAATATTTTACGAAGTATTAATTGCACCAGCTTACACCGATGAGGCCGTTAAGATTTTACAGGGCAAGAAAAACCGTATCATCCTGATCCGCCAGCCGGTTGAGCTACCTGTTAAACAGTTTAAAACCTTATTAAATGGTGTTATAGAGCAGGATAAAGACGCGGTTATTGAAGGCCCGGCTCAAATGATCACGGCTACTACAAAACAGCCTACCGAGCAGGAGTTGAAAGATCTTTACTTCGCTAACAAAGTGGTTAAGCATACCAAATCAAATACTATCGTATTCGCCAAGAACAGCCAGCTGATGGCAAGCGGTGTGGGTCAAACTTCAAGGGTTGACTCATTAAAGCAAGCTATTGTAAAAGCAGAAGGCTTTGGTTTTGATTTGAAGGGAGCAGTTATGGCATCTGATGCCTTCTTCCCTTTCCCTGATTGTGCCGAAATTGCTGCAGATGCAGGTATTACCGCTATATTGCAACCCGGCGGTTCTATCAAGGATCAGGATTCCATCAACATGAGCAATGAAAAAGGCATAGCGATGGTTACTACCGGCGTGCGCCATTTTAAACATTAATTTGGGTTGATTAGTTAGGTGGCTGATTGTGTTATCGGGTTATTTTAATTAACTTATGCAACAAATCAGCTTAGGCCAACTTTAGCAACTAATCAATAACATAACAACAATAAATTTGATATTTTAACGCTTTATTACATTATTAATTAATTTTTTTAAGTGTATTTTTATCAACTTTGCAAATTATTTGAAGCAAACTACAAATGGGTTTATTTAATTTTTTTACGCAAGAAATTGCCATTGACTTAGGTACCGCAAATACCCTCATCATACATAACGATAAAGTAG
>JAMFSA010000103.1 GCA_026225055.1 Mucilaginibacter xinganensis
TCTTTTTCTGCCTTTAGCTCTTCTTGCTGCTAATATTCTTCTGCCGTTAGCAGATGACATGCGCTCACGGAAACCGTGTTTATTTCTTCTTTTTCTTTGCGAAGGCTGGAACGTTCTTTTCATGATTATCTTATTGTATTCTTTGTTTTAAAAACAAGAGCGCAAATGTAGTTATTTAATTCAAAAGTTAAAAGGTAAAAATCAAAATAGTTTGGAGATGGTCATTATCACCTTAAAGCGTCATTGAGGTACGAAGCAATCTCTACATAGGCAGGTCCGCTGTTTGTCAGTCATGTTATTAGTTGGATGTTTCTTTGAGTTTAAGTTCGGGATGACTCCTGATCGTAGTCCAGTATTCTTCTCTTATATCTTCATCTATATAAACTGGCACACTATCATTATATAATCTGTCAGTTCCATCTTTTTTACAGCCTGAAATCCAATATTCTTCACCTGATTCAACTTCAATGCAATTGTGTTTGTAGCCGCTTTTTACTTTTAGAAATTCCCTTCCATTATAAAACATGGTACGCATAGGTTTTGAAAAAGTAACCTTTCCAATTCTTGCATCACCGTTTAGAGATTCAGATTTATTTTCAATATACATTATGCGTGTGGTCATATGCTTTTTAATATTTGAGCGTTGCCTTGCGGCCGGGCTCTACGCTCATACTGCACAGGCCTTAGTCACAGGGCCGGTATCCGCTGCGATCCCTAACGCAAATTAGGTAAAAACAAAATTGTCATCCTGAGCGATAGCGAAGGATCTTATCCGCGTGTTACCACCGGACAGATGTTTCGCTACCGCTCAACATGACAATTTAAAATGACTAATGACCAGTGACTAATGACCGATTATTCAAACCACCGCATTACATCATCCTTCGTCGGCATATCAATATTCAATTTTAATTTTTTGCGCATCCCGCCAAGGTCGTTAAATACTTTGTTGGGGTTAGCGGCTTTTAGTTCTTCAACAGTGTTGAAGCCCATTATATTTAGTACGGGTACCCACTCAGGTGATACGCCTATGTTTACAAAGTCATCAAGGGTAGCAATTTTTGATTTCTTTTCAGGGCGCATCTGCGGGAAAAATAGTACTTCCTGTATAGTGCTCTGGTTGGTCATCATCATTACCAGGCGGTCGATACCTATGCCTAAGCCTGATGTAGGCGGCATACCGTATTCAAGGGCGCGCAGGAAATCATCATCCATAGCCATTGCTTCGTCATCCCCACGACCTGCCAGTAATAGCTGGTCCTCAAAGCGCTCACGCTGGTCTATCGGGTCATTTAATTCTGAGTATGCATTGGCGATCTCCTTGCCGTTTACAAAAAGCTCGAAACGCTCAACCAAACCATCTTTGCTGCGGTGTTTTTTGGCTAACGGGGTCATCTCAATTGGGTAATCGGTGATGTAGGTTGGCTGTATCAGGTTGGCTTCTACCTTAGCGCCGAAGATCTCATCAACCAGTTTGCCTTTGCCCATGCTTTCGTTGGTTTCGATGCCTAAGCTTGCACAGGTTTCGCGTAAGCCGGCTTCATCCATTGCCGATACATCAATACCTGTATATTCAAGTATGGAATCGTACATGGATAATTTCCTGTAAGGCCCTGCAAAGTTTATCTCATTAGCGCCATATTGTACAACTGGGATACCATGAATAGCACGTGTTACATGCTCAAGGCATTTCTCCACCATCTCCATCATCCATATATAATCCTTGTAGGCTACATAGATTTCAACGGAGGTAAATTCAGGGTTATGGGTGCGGTCCATACCCTCATTACGGAACATTTTACCGAACTCGTACACGCCGTCGAATCCGGCTACGATCAATCGTTTTAAATAAAGCTCGTTGGCTATGCGCAAAAACAGCGGCATATCCAGCGTATTATGGTGCGTGGCAAACGGCCTTGCAGCCGCGCCGCCATGTACGGGTTGTAATATTGGTGTTTCCACTTCCATCCAGCCCTCGCCATTAAAGTACTCACGCATGCTACTGATCACCTTTGAGCGATTGATGAAGATTTGTTTAAAGTCCGGGTTAACAGTCAGATCCACATAACGCTGGCGGTAGCGTTGTTCGGGGTCGGTAAAACCATCGTGGATATTACCTTCCTCATCGCGTTTTACAACCGGGAGTGGTTTTAATGATTTGGATAATACGGTCATTTCCTGTACGTGTACAGAAATCTCGCCGGTTTGGGTCAGGAATACAAAGCCCTTAACGCCGATGTAATCGCCGATATCCAGCAGTTTTTTAAATACGGTATTATATAAGGTCTTATCCTCGCCGGGGCAAATATCATCGCGTTTCAGATAGATCTGGATACGGCCAGTTGAATCCTGCAGTTCGGCAAATGATGCGCTGCCCATAATGCGGCGCGACATGATGCGGCCCGCAATGGTTACGTTTTGATAAGCATCGGGATTGGCCTCAAAGTTAGCGGCAATGTCCTGCGCCCATGCGTTAACATCATAGGCTGCGGCAGGGTATGGGTCGATGCCTAAGTTGCGAAGCTGTTGTAATGATTCGCGGCGTATAATTTCCTGTTCGGATAGTGCAATACTCATATTTTTATTAAAGCTGCAAAAATAGCGTTTTTTTGGATATGGGGGTGAGAGAGTTGCAAACTCTCTTTATCCGGCGGCTTCAGTCACAGACTGAAGCCTGTCAATGTAGAAATTCTTAGCTTTGTATTATGAATACACTCAGCGCCGAAACGGTAATCCCCAAATATGCTTTTGAGGAGGATGTGGCTATAGGTAATAAAATATTCAAGATCGTGCAGAGCACATGTAGCGTAAGGTATCACAAAGCTGATATGCTTGTGCCGCACCGTAAGGATTATTATTTTTTTGTATTTGTAAAACAAGGGAACAGCAGGCATTGGATCGATATGAACTTGTATATCCTAAAGCCCGACACGTTTTATTTCAGCGTACCTCACCAGGTGCATTTAAAGGAGGAAGCCAAACCCTTTACCGGCTTTGCCATTAATTTTACAGAGGAGTTTTTGGCTATGGAGGAAAATGGCTTTTTAAAACAACTCCCCATTATACAAAACCGCCACAACGGGCACCAGTTGAATTTAAACAGCAGTGATGTTGTTTTTATAGAAGATTTGCTGAACAAGATCGACACAGAGTATAATACCAAACAAAACTGGCAAAACAGTATGCTGGTAGCTTATATGCATGTGCTGCTTATCTATTTGAGCAGGTTATATACAGAGCAATTTACAGATGGTGACCAGGCACCTGAAAAACTATTATTAAAGCGCTATCTCGCCCGGATTGAGGATGATTACAAAGAGATACATGATGTAGCCGCCTATGCCGATATGCTGAATATCACCGCGGGACATTTAAGCGAAGTGGTAAAAAAGCAAAGCGGCAAAACCGCTATGGAGCATATTCATGAGCGTTTAGAATGGGAGGCTAAACGCTTGCTTTTTCATACTGATCACTCTATTAAAGAGATAGCATTTGAACTTGGTTTTGAGGATGCATCGTACTTTAACCGCTTTTTTAAGCGCCTGGCAGAGCAAACACCCGCTGATTACAGGAAAAGCACCCGGCATTTGTACCATTAATGCCTGTTTAAGTACTATCTGCAATTTTTATAGCTGCGTACTTTTGTGCTGTGTTTAAACCACACACATAAGTAATGACAGCACAAGAAGAATTAAACAAAGCTACTGTACTTCGCTTTAACCGTGAAGTGCTTGAAAATGGCAGTATTGATACTATACATGAAATCATCTCTCCCGAGTTTATTAATTATACCGCGCCGCCGGGTACACCAAATGGTCCGCAAGGCATAATAGATTTTACTATTAACATAATGCATAAAGCCCTGACCGGCATCAGCGTGCAAATACACGACCAGGTTATTGAGAATGATAAGGTGGTAACGCGCAAAACCATTTACGGCACGCATATTGGCAACTTTATGGGCGTGGCACCGAGCAATGAGCAGGTGGCTATAAAAATTATAGATATCATCACTGTTATAAACGGACAGTACACCGAACATTGGAGCATGCGGGATGCGCAGGATATGGTAGATAAATCAGCAAAAGCAAACAACAGATAATTATGAAAACAGTATTGATAACAGGCGCCAATAAAAGCATTGGCTTTGAAGCAGTCAGGCAATTATTAGCCAAAGGATATTACGTTTATTTAGGCAGCCGCGACCTTGAAAAAGGCAATGAGGCGGTCGCTACATTAAAAGCCGAAGGATTTACCAATGTAGAACCGCTGCAAATTGATGTAAGCGATCCTGAATCCATCAAAAAGGCACGTGAAGTGTTGGGTGCGAAACTAGCTTCATTGGATGTACTCATTAACAACGCGGGAATTCTTGGTGGCATGAATCAGACTGCATTGGCTACAGAAACAGATACCGTTCGCGAGGTATTTGCCACTAACTTTTTTGGTGTGATAGATGTGACCCGGGCTTTTCTGGATCTGCTTCAAAAATCTGACGAACCAAGGATTGTGAATGTTACCTCGGGTCTGGGATCGCTTACTTTGCATAACGACCCAAACTGGAAGTACTACGCGGTTAAAACCGCTGCCTACGGTCCGTCAAAATCAGCATTGAATGCTTACACCATTGTTTTGGCTTATGAGCTGAAAGATACTGCCTTTAAAGTAAATGCAGTTGACCCTGGGTATACCAAAACTGACTTTAACCACCACAGCGGCCCGGGAACTATTGAAGATGCCGCAGCACGTGTAGTTAAATATGCGATCATAGGTGCTGATGGCCCTACAGGTGGATTTTTTAGCGATGACAATAATCCGGAGACAGGTGTGAGCCCGTGGTAGTTTATTGTGAGAGTTGCAAACTCTCTTGATCTTGAGGTTTCAGTCGCAGACTGAAGCCAGTATAAGAAGAAGCGTCATTGAGGTACGAAGCAATCTCTAAACTATACAGAGCGAATAGAATGTTCGACCTGCCTACGTAGAGATTGCTTCGTACCTCGCAATGACGTTTTAAGGAAAATGACTAATCCGCATCCGCTTCCTGCAGGTACATCTCATCAATATCACCGGCGTATTTCTTTTCTATTACTTTACGTTTGGCTTTCATGGTAGGGGTTATTTCGCCTTCATCCATGCTGAATGGGTTGCGCTTTACCTTGAAGCCTTTGATGCGCTCAAACTTTGCTAATTCGTTTGAGAGGCGGCGAACATCCTGACCTATCCAATCAGTAATTTCTTTTTCGCTGATGAAGAGATCTTTTTGGGAGAAGAAGTCATCTGATAAACCAAAAGTTTCTTGTAACGACTCTCTTGCCGGGATGATGATAGCGGTAACGTATTCGCGTTTATCACCAATTAAAAATACACCCTCAATGCGCGGACTTTTAAGGTAGGTATTCTCAACCGGGGTAGGGTATATGTTTTTGCCATAAGCATTCACCAGCATATTTTTAAGGCGATCTGTGATTTGCAGGTTACCTTTAAAAAAGCGACCGATATCTCCGGTATGGAACCAGCCTTCAGGGTCGATAGCCGCGGCGGTTTCTTCGGGTTTATTCCAGTAGCCTTTCATTACGCAATGCCCGCGTACAATGATCTCACCTTCTTCTGATTGATAATTCTCGCTAAAGGTGTCATAAGTTTGTACGGTATAGATCTGGCGGGTTTCTACATTTTGTATTCCTACTTCAATGCCGGGGATAATGCGGCCCACAGTACCATAAACTTGCCTGTCATTTTCAGTAACAGACATAACCGGTGAGGTTTCGGTAAGACCAAAGCCTTCCAATACTTTAATACCCAGGTCACCGAAGAATTCGCCAATATTTTTTGGCAATGCGCCACCGCCCGAGATCATGAACTTTAATTGTCCACCAGTTTTTTCCTTTATTTTGCTGAATACCAGCTTATCAGCCAGTTTGTATTGGTAACTTAATATTGGTCCCGGTTTTTTACCTGATTCATTGTTTACACGGTACTCACGGCCAACTTTTAATGCCCATAGGAATATTTTAGCTTTCATGCCACCAGCTTCGGTGCCGCCTTTTATGGCTTTATCGTGGATACGCTCTAATAAACGAGGTACGCAGTTCATTACCGTTGGACGAACCTCGCCCATGTTTTTTGCTAACAAATCAAGACTTTGCGCAAAAGCTATCTGGCAACCGGCAGCTAAGCAAATATGATAGGTAGCTGTACGCTCAAATACATGCGATAAGGGTAAGAACGATAAAAACAGATCAGTACTTTCAATAACGGGTATTTGTATTAAGCAAACGCGTACATTCTCGCAAAGATTATAATGAGTAAGCATTACTCCTTTAGGTGTGCCGGTAGTGCCTGAGGTATAGATTAAGCAGGAAAGATCGGATGGTAAAATAGCTTCGCGGGCTATATTGATGGCAGAGCGGTATTGGTCCACCAGTGTAAGGCCTTCTGCTATCAGTTCTTTAAAGCCTATAACACCGGCATTTAATGCGTTTTTGCCCAGGTTCTTTTCATAATCATCAAAAGCGGGAATGATGCGAACTAACTCAGAACAGCTGTTGGCTATTTTGGCTACCTTACGCAATAGGAAAGGGTTGCCAACTATTAATGTTTTAGCGCCGGAATCATTCAGAATATATTCTATCTCGGTTTCGCTAAGGGTAGGGTAGATGGAGGTGTTTACCGCACCTATTTGCTGTAAGGCCTGATCGTAATAAACATAATCAGGGCCATTCTCGATGATGAGGCCCAGGCGGTCGCCTTTTTTTACGCCTATTTCAAGGAACCAGGCTGATATGGCATCGATCTTATCCAAGGCCTCTTTATAACTGATCACAACCCACTCGTTACCTACTTTATGCTGAAGGAATGGATGAGTTTCGGGGTGTATGTTGGCAACGGTATTGCGTATAAACTTCGGGACTGTATTTATGTCGGATGATATGTTCATTTCGGAATAATCGGTAATTAACTAACTAACAAAGCTAATTTATTTTTTGCAGACAAAAAGCAAACAGACAATTACTTTGATAATTGTTTAATGGCATCAGTTTCTAAAGTATATAATTCACCTATTGGCACAATTGACCGTTTATCTTTAAGTATATTTTTTCCTTCGGTGGTCCATAAAAAAGGATAGATATAAAATCCTTTATCGGCAGTCATCTGTGGCATATCTTTTTGCCATTCAGGCCATCTTAAACCATCGTAATATTGGTTCATATCACCTACGAAACAGAAATTTATAAATTCTGTGTAGGTTATATTTTGGGCTTCCCATTTTAGACGATCGGGAGCTAAATAGTATATTTTACCGAGGTCTGTACCAAAGGCACCACCATTTACAGCAAAAAAACCACCGACCGCATCATCTGCTATTAATAAAAATTTTGGCTGTTCACCATAGTCATTAAACGTTTTACCTTTATTCCATCCAGGTAAGCTTCTGGTTAGTTTATCACTACCCGATCCTAATATCCGTATCCAGCCATTATCAATGAGTATTCCACCGGTAAAATAAATTATTGCACCCATCGGTGAACGTGTTGTTACCTGTGTTTGATACAAAGCTTCTTTCGCTTTTGCCTCATCAGTAGGTAAAATCTCAAATTTATTTCGTGCGATTTTAATTGCATTATTAAGTATTTCTAAGCCTGAAGTGTCTGCAGTTAGTTCAGTTATTGAGCGAAGATTGTTTTGAGCAACTGCATGATTTCTGTTTGCAAGCGAAATGAATAGTATTATGATAAAACTGATTTTTAAAAAGTAAGGTTTGGGTTTCATTTATATATTTTAGCTATTAAAACTACAAATATTTTCAAATAAAATTTATGTTAGGGATTGGAACGGATACCGGCCAATCAAGAGCCTCAGTGCAAGCCCGCGCCTAATGCCTGTGCAGTATGAGTATAAAGCCCGGCCCGGAGGGGAACACCCAAAACTTCACTATTAATGTTTAAATACATATATTTAGTGCATAATTACTTTCACTACATATCATAAACGGATCACCAAAAATCCGGCCTGAGCACAGGCGTTGCACTGCTGAAATAAGCAGCTGGTAATCGCGTGTGCCTTTTTTATTTGTCTTAACAAATTTCAATTAAAATTTAAATGCATTGGTATGGCGTTAATGTGCGATTATGCACTTATCCCATCGTAAATTATAAACTCATGGAAAGTAGATCCAACAAACAAATAGTATTAGAATCATACAGAAAAGTAATCCGCGACCTTGACCTGTCGTTAGTAGATAGTTATATCCGGGAAGACTATATTCAGCATAGCCCTACGGTTAAGGATGGTAAGGCGGGAATATTAGAGATGCTGCATTTTATAAAGACTTTGCCGCGGCCGACAGAAATTGCGCCATCACCTATTATAAGGGTTATTGTCGAAGGTGATTTTGTGGCTGTTCACCTGGATATAAGGTTTATGGGTAAAAGAGCGGCAATTATTGACCTGTTCCGGCTGCAGGACGGTATGCTGGCAGAACATTGGGATGCAGGGCAGGGAATAGGTGATGAAGATGTAGACATGACCAATGGTACCACCACAATTAATGAAAAGGCCAATGCCCGTGAAAGTAAAATGGTAGTGCGGCAATTTTATAATAGCCCTTTAAAAGCTGAGGGGTATTTAAGTCCCGATTTTACAGAGCACAATACGACAAGTACCTTACTAAATTGGCCTGATGACCTAAAAATGCATAGAATAATGGCAGAAGGTAACTTTGTTTTTGCGCAATGCGAGGGCATGAAAGATGGGAAGGTGTTTGCCTTGTACCACATCTTCAGGGTTGAGGCTGGTAAAATAGCAGAGCATTGGAGCGTGGAGCAGGAAGTGCCTGCGATTATGGCGCATGGGAATGGGATGTTTTAGTGAGGTTGCTGTTTTGTTTGGTTGTCATTGCGAGCGATAGCGCGACAACCTCATCGCTTGGCTAATGAATGCGATGAGGTTGCCGCGTCGTTCCTCCTCGCAATGACAACAGATTATTAAACAAAAAGAGGCATCTTTCGGATGCCTCTTTTAAATATATTATTTCAGTAAATGTTAAACAGAGAAACTCTCGCCACAGCCGCAAGTGCGGGTTGCGTTAGGGTTGTGGAAGTTGAAACCTTTACCGTTCAGGCCATCAGAAAAATCAAGTTCGGTGCCGGCAAGGTACAGGAATGATTTCATATCCAACGCCAGGCGTACGCCTTGATCTTCAAAAAACTGGTCGCCTTTTTTTATTTCGTTATCAAAATCAAGATTGTATGATAACCCGGAGCAACCTCCACCCTGAACAGATACCCGCAGAAAATACGACGCATCAAGCCCCGAATCCTGCATGAGGTGGTCTATTTTATCTTTTGCTTTATTTGTTACAGTTACCATTTATTTAGTATTTAGTCGCTAGTATCAAGTATCAAGACAGAAATCTTCTGCTTGGTTTATTTAGTACCGGGCATAAAAATCTTGATACCTGATACTATATACTTGCTACTTATTATTAATGATGTACTTTTTCGCTTGCTATCGGCTCCATGCCATTTTTTACGCGGTAGTCATTAATTGCTGCTTTAATAGCATCTTCTGCTAATACCGAGCAGTGAATTTTTACCGGTGGCAAGGCAAGTTCTTCAACAATATCCATGTTATCAATCTTCATGGCATCGTCGATGCTTTTACCTTTAAGCCATTCGGTAGCTAATGATGAAGAAGCGATAGCCGAACCGCAGCCAAATGTTTTGAATTTAGCATCGGTTATAACGTTGTTATCATCAACCTGAATCTGCAGGCGCATAACGTCGCCGCACTCAGGGGCACCAACTAAACCTGTACCTACTTTGTGGCTGGCCTTATCTAAGGTGCCAACATTGCGGGGATTAGTGTAGTGATCAATTACTTTATCTGAATAAGCCATTTTATTTAGTATTTAGTCTTAAGTTTTGAGTCGAAAGTCAAAACCTTCAACTCTTTAAATATTATTATTAAAGCATCTGCACATTCGCACATCTGCATATCTATTAATGTTCCGCCCACTCAATTGAGTCAAGGTCGATACCTTCTTTAAACATCTCCCAAAGTGGTGATAATTCGCGCAGGTGGGTAACTGATTTTTTAGTTACTTCAACGGCGTAATCTACTTCTTCTTCGGTAGTGAAACGGCCTAAGCCAAAACGGATAGAAGAGTGTGCCAAATCATCCGACAAGCCTAAGCTCTTTAATACATATGATGGCTCCAATGAAGCTGATGTACAGGCAGAACCTGATGATACAGCCAGATCTTTCATCGCCATCATTAAGCCTTCACCTTCAACATATTTAAAGGAGATATTAGCTACATGCGGTAAGCGGTGTTCCTGGTTACCATTTACATAGCTTTCTTCCAGCACGGTTAACTTAGCTTGTAATTTATCGCGTAAAGCTGATAAACGTATGGCTTCGCTTTCCATTTCCTGCATACAAAGTTCGCAGGCTTTACCTAAACCAACAATACCAGGTACGTTTAATGTGCCTGAACGCATACCGCGTTCGTGGCCGCCACCATCCATTTGGGCAGTAACTTTAACACGCGGTCCCTTACGGCGAACGTATAATGCGCCAACACCTTTAGGTCCGTATATTTTATGTGCAGATAATGCCAGTAAGTCGATACCATCGGCATTAACATCAACCGGGATCTTACCAACAGCCTGCACAGCATCTGTCATCATTAAAGCGCCATGCTTGTGGGCAATAGCGGCAATTTCTCTTATAGGTTGTATAACACCAATCTCGTTGTTACCATACATGATCGAAACCAGGATAGTATCAGGGGTCATGGCTGCTTCAAGTTCGGCAAGGTCAACCAGTCCATCTTCTTTAACACCAAGATAGGTTACTTTACCACCCAGTTTTTCAACGTGTTTACAGGCATCAAGCACGGCTTTGTGCTCCGTAACTGGAGTGATGAGGTGGTTGCCTTTTTCTTTATACATCTCGAACACACCTTTAATAGCAAGGTTGTCTGATTCTGTAGCGCCTGAAGTAAAGATGATCTCTTTTTCGCTTGCACCTATCAATTTTGCCACCTGTTCGCGGGCGTAGTCAACGGCTTCCTCAGCTACCCAGCCAAATGGGTGGTTACGGCTTGCCGCGTTACCAAACTTTTCAACAAAATAAGGTAGCATAGCTTCCAGTACCCGAGGGTCCATTGGAGTAGTAGCGTTATTATCTAAATATACCGGGATATTCATAGCTTTTAATTAAACATACAAAGATATACAAAGTTTTTATTTAAAATCGTTCAAAACAAGGCTTAAAAATTGCAGGCCGTCATTAATTTGCAATATTTGGATATGGAAAGAATAGAGCATATAGGAATAGCCGTAAACAGCATTAAAACAGCGGGCATTACGTATGAAAAGCTATTAAATACTACTATTTATAAAACCGAAGAAGTTGCCTCCGAAAATGTGATCACCGCCTTTTTACAATGCGGTCCCAATAAAATTGAACTGTTGGAAGCGACTTCAGAAGATAGCCCTATTGCCAAATTTATAGCTAAAAAAGGGGAGGGGGTGCATCATATTGCTTTTGAGGTGAAGGATATTCGTGCGGAAATGGAGCGGTTAAAAGGTGAAGGGTTTGTGCTGCTGAATGAAGAACCGAAGATGGGTGCTGATAATAAATTGGTTTGTTTTGTGCACCCGAAGGGGGTGAATGGGGTGCTGGTGGAGTTGTGCCAGAACCAGGATTTTATTACTTCATGATTAGGATTCTATATGATTAGACTTGCATACGGGCCACAAGCGGGACGCTTGCGGCAGCGATTGTGCTATGTGATCAGGAATTCGCCACCTCTCCCCTCCAAAAATTGTCATTTCTTCCTCCAAATTTAAATTCCATGTTACAACTCCGTATATTTGTTATATGAATACAGCCGATCTGTTGCAGCGCGCTTTAAATTTTGAATTTTTGAGCCAAGAGGAGGGTGTTTACCTGTATAAAAATGCCTCAACGCCCGACCTGATGTATATTGCCAACGAACTGCGTAAAAAGCAGGTTCCGCATGGCAAGGTTACCTGGCAAATTGATCGCAATGTGAACACAACCAACGTATGTATCGCCAATTGCAAGTTCTGCAATTTCTTTCGCAGACCGGGGCATGAGGATAGCTATATCACCGATATTGAAACTTACAAACAGAAGATAGAGGAAACCTTCCGCTATGGCGGCGACCAGCTTTTATTGCAGGGCGGCCATCACCCCGACCTGGGTTTGCAGTTTTATACTGATCTGTTTAAACAACTGAAAGAATTATACCCAACTTTAAAATTGCACTCTTTAGGTCCGCCGGAGATTGCGCACGTTGCCAAGCTGGAGAACATGAGCCATATTGATGTGCTGAGGGCAATGAAGGAAGCAGGCCTTGATTCATTACCGGGCGCAGGTGCCGAGATATTGAACGACCGTGTACGCCGACTGATCTCAAAAGGCAAATGCGGTGGCAAGGAATGGTTGGATGTGATGCGTGCCGCTCACCAGTTGAATTTGCCAAGCTCGGCTACCATGATGTTTGGCCATGTAGAAACCATTGAGGAGCGTTTTGAACATTTGGTTTGGATCCGCGAGGTGCAGGCTGAAAAACCCGAAGGTTCTTTTGGCTTTGTGGCTTTTATCCCCTGGCCTTTTCAGGATGATGGTACTTTGCTGCGTAAGGTGCGTGGTATCACCAATAATGTAACCGGCGATGAGTACATCCGCATGATAGCCCTGAGCCGCATTATGCTGCCGAATATCAAGAATATACAAGCCTCATGGCTTACGGTAGGCAAACAGGTTGCTCAGATATGCTTACATGCCGGCGCTAATGATTTTGGTTCCATCATGATCGAGGAAAATGTAGTATCAGCCGCTGGCGCACCGCACAGGTTTACGGCTAAAGGCATCCAGGATTCAATTATTGAAGCAGGTTTTGAACCGCAGTTGCGCAATCAAAAATATGACTGGCGCGAGGTGCCTGTACAAATAGAAGAACAGGTGATCAATTACTAAATAAAATTCTATAAAAAAGCCCCGTACATTAATTTGTACGGGGCTTTTGATTGGATCGGCTTATTATTATTTTGTGTTCACAAACGCTGGTATTAATATAGCCAGTACTTCAGCTTGTGATAATGCTTCGTCAAATGCTGCTGAGGCTACTGCCACTGATGTGGTGCTGCCTTCAATACTTGGTAATGAAAGAATACTTACGCCACCTTGCGTAGTGTTATTTTCAGGTGCGGCACCGCCGTAATTGGCATCTACCTGTGGTATTCCGGTATCATTGCTTGCGCTCGCGGTGCTTGTTATCCATGGATTGATAGAAACGCCGTATTTGCTTGCACGTAGGTAACGGATAGCTGATGCATGGCGCGCTTCAACAGCGTGGATTGACAGGGCAGCAGTTAAATAAGTTTGGTTGCCCAATAAATTACCTGCCTGGCCTTTGTAAGCACGTACACCTGTATCTTCAAAAGTTTCAGCAACCGCTAAAAATGTTTGATAGTTAGTGAAAACATCAGCAAACGGGCCGTTGTTTTTGCCACTGCCGCCGGTAAAATCAACATAAGCCAGGTCATTAGCGGTAACCGGTGTGCCACCTGCTGCTGTAATTGCGCTTGTTAAAAATTTTACGTGGTTGTTTTCATCATTGCTGATGTAGGTAATGTAGGCCGTATCTTTTACCAAACCTGAAGCTGCAAGGCCGTCGTTGTAAAAGGTTGCTTCCAAAAGCTCCAGTGTTAAAGCAAAGTTTAATACAGCAATAACATCTGATGATGCTGCTGCGCCATATGCTTTTTTGAACAGATCGCCAAGGGCAAACGGAATAGCGGCAAGCGCTACTTTTGTGCCGAAACTCGACATGTTTTTTATCGCGTCGCGTCGCGGACTAATCCTGTCGTTAAACTCAGGATCAACTTTTTCTATTTCTTCTATTATACCAAATAAATTCATGATCTTAATGTTTAAGGAGTGATTAACTGAAGCTTTTTGCTGATACTTTTGTTTTTAAATAAGTATTAGCTGCGGCCAATACAACGCTTGGTTTGTTGGAGGCGTTTAAGCCGGTAGAAGCATCTACCTGGTCGGAACCTACAAAACTTACACCTAATAAGTTAGCTATTAATGATGCATGGCGTGCTTCAACCGAAACTATTTTGCCCGCGATTAATAAGTAAGCCGGTGTTTGTATTAAGTAACCAACACCATCATATGCGGTAACACCCAGATCTTCAAATGTTTTAGCGGCACCTAATACGGCAGCTCTGCTGGTGAAATCGATCTTGCTGAAATCTGGTGTTAATGCCTGTATAGCGCTTGTGCCTAAAGCTGCCTTAAAAAACTCGCGGTGAGCAACTTCATGATCGCGAATCTCAGTTAAATATGCCAATTCTACTGAAGGTATGCCTGAATATGGAGTAGCTACTACCTGCGTATAAAATGCAGCTTCTAATTGTTCTAAAGCGTAAGCATAATTTAATATGCCCGGATCGCCTGAGCCAACATCAATTGTACCCGATGTTGGAACAACTGTGTGATCCTTGTGGCAAGAGCTTGCAGCGGCCATTAATCCTACGCCCGCAACTCCCGCACCAGCGTAGCGTAAAAATGACCTGCGGGCCAGATTTACATTGCCGTTGATAAGTTCTGTTTCTGTTTTCATAAATGAGTGATTTGTTTATAAAATGTTTATATTGTAACTACGCTTATAAGGTACATGCAGTTTTAATTGTGAGATTTACTTGTTACAACCTCACAGAGTAGGTATTTTGGCGCTTGAAATATGGATAATACAGAACTTTATATTGAGGCATTGATCTTTTCATCAGAGCAAAGTTTACGGCTTGAGGAAATAGCCTATTGTTTACAGGCGGCTATTGAAAAAGATATTACAATTGAAGAGATAAACCGCTGTATTAATAACATACAGCAAAAGTACCAGGACGATAGAATGGCGATTGAACTGGTTAAGGTAAATAACGGTTACCAGTTTTTAACAAAAAAGGCTTATCATCAGGTTGTGGCGTTGCTGCAATCGCAACGATCAAAGAAAAAACTGAGCCAGGCAGCATTGGAAACGTTGGCAATTATTGCCTACAAACAACCGGCAACAAAAACAGATGTGGAGCAAATACGCGGCGTAAACTGCGATTACTCGATACAAAAACTGCTGGAAAAGGAACTAATTGCCATTGTTGGCAAGTCTGAAGCTGTTGGGAAGCCTATACTTTATGGTACCAGCCCACTTTTTATGGATTATTTTGGCGTAAATGATATAAAAGAATTGCCTCATATAAAAGAACTTACAAGTCCTGTAAATTCGATAGGAGAGGCTGGAGAATAATTTTTTTTCAATGATATTTTTAATGAAAATGATTTTGATTATTTTTACTATCAAATAATTTAGTGCTATTGAAAAAGGTAAACCACTATTTTATTACATTTATATATACATTGAGTTAGTTTTAAAAATAAAAAATTCGTCCAATGGGAACGCCAAAAAAACCTGCAAAGAAGCAACCAATTTCCAAAGCTACAGACGCAAAAGAATCGGCTGATGAGGAGTTAGATCAGAAACCAAAAAAGAAGATCGTTGATGATGATGATGACGAGGATTTTGATGTGCCTTTAGATGAACTGGGCGGATACGAAAGCTTTGACTACGAAGACGAAGACGATTATTAATCGTTATCTAAATTAAATAATATTTGTAAAGCATTCAGATATGCCTCTGGATGCTTTTTTTATATTCAGAGGTGTACAAAAACATATAATGGTTATAACCGAAGTTAATAATAAGGCCACCCGAAATGCATTTTTAGATGTAGCCCGCACAATTTATAAGGATGACGACAACTGGGTTTGTCCGCTTGATAACGATGTTGAGGCGATCTTTGATCCAGCTAAAAATAGTTTTCATAAACACGGCAAGATTACCCGGTGGCTGCTTGCTGATGATAGTGGGGAGGTAATTGGTCGCGTGGCTGCCTTTATTAACGAGCAGAAGGCTTATAACTATGAACAGCCTACAGGAGGCATGGGCTTTTTTGAGTGTATAAATGATGAAAAGGCTGCCTTTTTATTGTTTGATACGGCTAAAAAATGGCTGCAGGATAATGGTATGCAGGCTATGGATGGCCCCATAAATTTTGGCGAGAACGATTCGTTCTGGGGCTTGCTGGTTGAGGGCTTTACACCGCCATCATACGGTATGAACTATAACCACGCTTATTACCATGCTTTTTTTGAGGACTATGGTTTTAAAACCTTATACGCGCAGATCACCAACCATTTAAATATTCTGAAGCCTTTTCCGGAGCGCTTCAGGAAGATAGCCAGCTGGGTTGCTAAAAAGCCGGGATATGAATTCAAGCATCTGGAAGCAAAAAACATAGAGAATTTTGCTGCTGATTTTATTGAGATATATAACGATGCCTGGCAAGGTTTTGAGAATTTTGTGCCCATCACTTATGAAACCATATTGGAAAGCTTTAAGAAGATGAAGCCCCTGATGGATGAAAAGCTGATTTGGTTTGCTTATGTTAACGGCGAACCGGCATCATTCAATATTATATTACCAGATGCTAACCAGATGCTAAAACCACTGAATGGTAAACTCGACCTGGCAGGCAAGCTTAAGTTTTTATATTACCGGTGGAGAGGTGCTACACGTATGCGTGCCATTGTAATGGGCACCAAACAAAAATTCCAGAATCATGGTCTGGAATCGGCGTTGTTTATAACGCTTGGTGAATATGTGTTGCCACTGGTTCAGTACGAAGAACTTGAACTATCGTGGGTGGGCGATTTTAACGAAAAAATGATAGCCTTGCATGCTGCAATGGGGTCGGTTTTTGGCAAAAGGCATTTAACAATGCGCTGTTTGTTTAATTAGTGAATGAGTGGGTTAGTGAATGAGTGATTGAAAAAAAATCAATAAATTTCTCTGATTCAATAAATCAATAATTACCTCAGGCTATTTCCCTACGGTGCCTTAGTTCTTCAAACAGTTCAATCACTTTTTTCTGCAGCTCAATCACTTCGGTTTCGCGGTCGCTTAAGCGTTTATGAACATTTTCGAGTTCGGAAATGAATTTCTGATCGTGCTCAGCTTCATTAAAAGTAAGTAATTGCACTACACCCATATCAAACAACGTGGCAATTTGTTCTAAACGCGACAAATTGATATCTGTTATACCTGTCTCAATTTTTGAGAAAGCAGGAATAGATATATCCAATCTCTTGGCAACATCTTCCTGGCTCCAGCCTTTCTGGTGACGTAATAACCTGATCTTTTTTCCCAGTGTTTTCATTTTTAATTCAGTGTGAATATGGTTTCGCAATAGTTAATAAAGTTATAATATTTTTTTAAGAAAGCCAATAATTTTATAAAAAATATTTTGAATATTAAAATAAATTGCGAATATGAGCGTTTTCTCGCCCTATTTTGGTCATTTTATGAATTTGGCGGCCACCCAATCACTGTTTTTTTTGTGGATAATGTATTTTATACCGTACTTACGTGCCTCATCTGTAATGATATCCAGATCGGGCGTTTCATAAAATCCACTTAAATATAACTCACCATCTGGCTTTAAAACCTCGCTGTAACGCTGCATCTGGTCGAGCAATATATTGCGGTTAATGTTGGCCAATATAGTATCATAAAGATCATTGGGGATAGTCTCCTTGGAGCCGCAAAGTGTTTTGATATTATCTATATGGTTAAGTTGGGCGTTCTCGATAGTGCTGTCATAACAAACGGGATCGTAATCGATAGCCATCACTTCGGCAGCACCTAATTTTGAAGCCATAATTGCCAGTATGCCGGTTCCGCAGCCCATATCCAGCACCTTCTTACCTGCAAAATCATTCTCCAGCATCAGCTCCAGCATCATTGATGTGGTTTGATGATGCCCGGTACCAAAAGCCATCTTGGGGTCGATAACTATTTCATACTCAAATTCAGGTTTAGGCGCATGAAAAGTGGCACGTACAAATATCTTGTCCTTTATAGCAATAGGCTCAAAATTACTTTCCCATACTTCGTTCCAGTTTTTTTGCGGGATGAGCGTCATTTCATACGAAAAAGTGAACATATCCTGATAAATAGCCAGCGCGTCATCCAGTTTCTCCTGGTCAAAATCGTCCACCGGGATATAAGCCTTGAAGCCAAATTCCAGTTCTTCAAAAGTATCAAAGCCGATATCGCCCAAAGTGTTGATCAGTAGGTCCTGCTGAAAATCCTCAGTAGTGATAACGGTAAAAAGTAGTTCGTAATAATTCATTATTCAGGTGCTTGTGTTGTTTTAGCCTTTCTTTTAACAGGCATTTTTACCTTCACTTTTACTTTCCCTTCCAGCATCAGCATTACAAACGAATTGATGATCCAATAAATAAGCTGGATCATCAGCATCATAGCTGCCAGCCATGCCAGGTGCAAACGGCCCGTATGTGGGTCCCATATAATGTAAGCTATATTTGCCGCGAGCAGAAAACAAATGGTGCAGATAATGATAACTGTTATATCCTTTGCCAGCATGCCACGATCCTCAACATAACGCCAAACGGGGATGGCTATGAGGGCTTGTGTTAATAACGCGGTTATAAAATAGATAGGCCAGCAATAATAAAAACAGGCCATGAAGGCATGGAGATTCCCCTTGCCCATATCACCAAGGTGAGTTGGGTAAAAGATGGATTGCAGCAGCACAATTACGCCGAATATTGCAAAGCCAACAAATGGAGGAACGAATACTTTCATTTGTGTAAAAGTATCAATTATTAACTAAACGTCATTGCGAGGTACGAAGCAATCTCTAAACTATACAGGGCGGACCTGCCTATGTAGAGATTGCTTCGTACCTCGATGACGTTTGGAGAAGATAGTTAGCTATTTGTTATTTAGAGTTAAACACCTTTAAAATATCCACAAAATCACGTGATTTTAGTGATGCGCCGCCAATAAGGCCACCATCAATATCTTTTTCTGAGAATAACTCAGGGGCATTTTTTGCATTACAGCTGCCGCCATATAATATGGTGGTATCATCAGCTAATTGCTGACCGTATTTTGCAGCTATTTCAGCACGGATAAAAGCGTGTATTTCCTGTGCCTGCGGAGCGGTAGCAGTTAAGCCTGTGCCTATGGCCCAAACTGGTTCATAAGCGATAACCAATTGCGCAAATTGCGTAGCATCTAAATGGAAAACACCATCCTTAAGCTGATCTTTTATTACGCCGAAATGGATCTCAGCATCACGTTCAGATAAAGTTTCGCCAATACAGAAAATTGGTTTTAAACCGTTTGCTAAAGCAGTATCAGTTTTTTTAGCTAATAACTCGTTGGTTTCGCCAAAATACTGGCGACGTTCTGAGTGACCTAATATTACATAAGCAGCGCCTACTGATTTTATCATTTTAGCGGAAATCTCGCCTGTATAAGCACCAGACTCTGCCTGATGCGCATTTTGAGCTCCTACTGATATTTTGCTGTAACCTTTAGCCATTTGTACCAGGCTGTGTAAATGAATGAACGGGCTGCAAACAACTGCTTCCTGCGCGCCGGTTACCTCATCCTTGATCATGTTGGTGATCTCAGAAAATAAGGCTAAGCCCTCGTTATAATCAAGGTTCATTTTCCAGTTTCCGGCTACTATTTTTTTTCTCATGCGTGTTTTGTAATTAGCGAATTAGTGATTGAGTGAATTAGCGATTAATTGCTGATTGGCGAATGGTCTTAACTCACTCATACACTCAATCACTAATTCACTCATTAATTTAAAAGTTTCTATATTTTTCGGTCAGTTCAAATATCGTTTTTAAAATGCTTTGCTCGGTTTCGTTAAAGTCGCAATGTTCGCGGCGGGCGAAGACTTTTTCGGTGGTTTCGAGCATCTTTTTAAGCGAATAAGTTTCAATGCCATGCTGCGCGCCACCCCACGAAAAGTCAGGGATAAAGTTAGGCGGAAAGCCAGCGCCAAATACATTGGAGCCTACACCTACAACCGTACCTGTATTAAACATGGTGTTGATGCCGCATTTGGCATGGTCGGCCATTATCAGGCCGCAAAATTGCAGGCCGGTTTTGCGGTAACGCTCAGTTGTATAATCGTATAGCTTTACCTCAGCATAGTTATTTTTTAGATTGGAGTTGTTACTGTCGGCACCTATGTTGCACCACTCACCAACTACGGAGTTGCCTAAATAACCCTCGTGCCCTTTGTTGGAGTATCCCCAGATAACGGCGTTGTTTATTTCGCCCCCTACACGGCTATAAGGGCCAACGGTGGTTGCTCCATATATTTTGGTGCCCATTTTTACCTGTGAATGGGAATTTAACGCAAACCCGCCACGTATGTTAGTGCCTTCCCAAACCTCCGTATGTTTACCCAGGTAGATAGGGCCATTTAAGGTGCTGAATGTGCTGCATTCGGTAAGCACATCATCCTCGGCAAAAAAATCATTGCCTATAATGGTATTGGTTGAGCTTATAGTTGCGCTGGTACGGCCCTTGGTTAATAAGGCAAAATCCTTACGCAGCTCAGTATCGTTATTTCTGAATATATCTTCGGGATATTTTAAAACTACCGGCGATTTATCATAATTGGCAATACGATCAAAAGGAATATCGGCATTAAAACCATTCGCATCGCTTTCATTTAAACGTACGGCAATTAACTGTTCGCCAAGTTTTAAAGCTTCGCCGGTTTTTAATTTGTCTATAGCTTCCAGCAGATCAGCATCGGGACAAAAAGCGCCGTTGATGAATAAGTTATCCGCAGTGATTTTTAAAGGGAACTTGCCTTGCAAATAGGGCTCAGTTTTAAAAGAAAACTCTGTTTTTAAATGCTTGGCCCACTTTTCGGCAATGGTAAGTATACCAATGCGAAGGTCAGCAACAGGGCGAGTGTAGGTTAGCGGTAGGAGTGTTTGGTGCGCGTTATCTTCAAAAAGAATGATTGCCATAGCGCAAAAATAAAAAAGTCTCCCGATGTATCGGGAGACTTCTGATATTATTTATAAACAAGTAATTATTTCTTGTTGTAACGGGTGCGGAATTTATCAATACGACCAGCAGTATCAACCAGTTTCATTTTACCGGTATAGAAAGGGTGTGAAGTATGAGAGATTTCTAATTTTACTAACGGATATTCGTTACCATCTTCCCATTTTACTGATTCACGGGTATCGATGCATGATTTAGTTATAAAAGAGTAGTCGTTAGACATGTCTTTAAATACAACTAATCTATAATTTGATGGGTGCAGATCTTTTTTCATTTGTATTTCTTCCTTATAAAGAGGGTGCAAATATAGTATTTAAATTGAAAAGTAAAAAGTGAAATTTTAAAAAAGTTTAATACATTTAATTAGTTGTATTAGAGATACAATGGTCAAATGAAAATCTTACTATCATAATTAAAAATACCAATGGATTTAGGTTCTCTTAATCGTGCATATTACTCGGTATCAGCCAAAAGCAAAAAGAATTATTTTACTATAATATTTGCTATAGTTTGGTTATGTGTATACGGTGTAATGACAAAAGGTATGTATCTCGATTTGTTTCACTATAATTTTAAGCCATCATTAAGTGATTTGGCTTTTTTTGTGGCAAGTTTGTATATGATTTACCAATTATTTTGGGCTTTTACGGGAGAAGTAACATACACAATTAGCGATCATAAGTTATTTGTTAAAGTGGGCATCATTGGATTGAAAAGCACACGAATATACAATATAGAACAAATAAAAGGTATTGATATTGATAGGGTTACGTCTAATTCTTATTGGGGTTTTCCAGGGGTTAGACTATACGATAGTGAATCTGATGTGCTTACATTTGATTACAAGGGCAACAAAAAAACATTAGGGTTAAACCTTGATGGGCTTGACTTGGAGCAGTTGAAGAAAGCGATAAGTGGTATTAATTAATTAGCTTGTTTAGTTAAATATCTTAGAAGGGTTTTTATAATTGCGCTCGTCTGCGACGAGTGCTTAACTCTTTAGGGCATTTGCAATGCCCGGGCGATACAATCGTGAACCCATTTTAAGCACTCGTCGCAGACGAACGCAATTATAACCGTAATTATTAAAAAAGCGTGGGCCCTGACAACAAGGGCGGGCCAGCGAAGGCGGGAATGCCGGTTTAGCTTTTTGTGTGATGTGAAGGTATGAAGTACCGAAACAGCGAAAAAAGCGTGAAGAACTGGTAGGGCGGGTGGAAGCATCCTTGTTGTCTTGATTTTTTTGGTTACTTTTTGTATCAAGACAAAAAGTGACGTCTTAGCGACAAGCGATACAATGCGAAGGTCTACAACATGCATTAACGCTCTGCATAGTCGGGGATTGCTTCGTACCTCGGCAATGACGCGCGGAGGGATATAGCGTTTAGCTGTTCCAAACTGTGCCGCTTGTTCCATCTGTTTCACCTGTCCCGTGGCACACCTGCTAATCAACCACCGATCCTTTCTCTAACTTCAATACTTTGGTTACGCTATCAGGGATCTCGTGCTGGTAGTGGGTTACGTAAATGAGGGTAACATCGCTCAGATCACAAATGGTGTTTACTATCTGCTTAAAATGGGCCTGCTGGTGGGTGTCCATACCCTGGCAGGGCTCGTCGAATATCAGCAGATCCGGGTTTTTGATCAGCGCTCTGGCCAGCAGGCACAGGCGCTGCGCGCTGGCCGGGATATTTTTGAGCAGGGTGCGGGCGTACTTATCTATCTCCAATGCCTGCATCCATTTAAGGGCTGTTTCAGCTCGTTTAGGCATACTGGGCCTGAATAAGCCCAGCGTATCATAATAACCGGATTCAATTACCTGCAAACAGCTGTTATCAGTAGGGAAGTACTGGTGCAGCTCGGGCGATACAAAGCCTATCTTCTTTTTAATATCCCAAATGCTTTCACCGGTACCACGTTGCTTATCAAACAAAATAATATCATTGGCATAGGCCTGCGGGTTATCGCCGTTTATCAAACTTAATAAGGTCGACTTGCCCGCGCCATTAGGCCCCAGCAATGCCCAGCGTTCGCCAGGGAGGATTTGCCAGTTCACGTTTTTCAGCACCTGGTTTTCGCCATACCTGATATTTACGTTGTTCATCTTCACCATGTAGGTGTAGGTGGGTTTGGGCTCGGCGGTTAGCAGGGCTTTAAGTTGTTCCTTGTCGATATTGTCAGCAGCGTTTTGCGTGAAGAGCTCCGGTTTAAACTCACTTTTGGTAAGTTGTTGGGTGATTTCTCCATCCTGCAAATGCGCTATATGCGTAATGGCTTCGGGGATCTCATAAGGCGATGTAGCCATAATTACTGTAATACCCGAGGCGATGATCTCATCTATCATCAAACTGAAAGCCGCACGGGTTTGCACATCAAGCCCGGTTAATGGAGTATCCAATAATAGTAGTGCGGGGTTCTTGAGCAGGGCGGCAGCCAGCATCAGGCGTTTGGTTTCACCGTTGGAGAGTTTGATGAGCTCTTTAGAGCGCAGATGAATAAGATTTAAAGTGCTGATCACTTTCTCAATATTCCAGTAAAGATTGTCGCCTGCTGCGGGGTGGATGGATTGCAAGTATTCATCAACGGTTAGTGCATCTTCCGAGTCAGATGAGTTATAGCGCTGCTGGTAATAGAAATTACTGGTGTTTGAACGGTTCTTGAAATGATGTTTTGATTCCACCAGTGCTATCAATTTGTGATGGGTTAAGCCATCGGCATCGGCGGGGTGGTGTACTAAAAACTGGTCGAAAAAAAGATACTTCACTTCACCGCCGGTTACATTAAACCGGCCTGCTATGGTTTGCAGCAAGGCGCTTTTTCCTGATCCGCTTTCGCCTATCAGCGCCCAGTTTTGGCCTTGGCTAATATTGAATGTTAGGTGCTTAAACAGCGTATTATTAAGGTATCGTACGGTTACGTTATCTATCGAGAGTAGCGGGTTGTTCATCACAAATAAGTATGCGGTAAAAATACTTATCTATATCAATAGGGCTTAAAAAAGTTTAAATAAACTTCGTGAAAGCACTTTTGGCAGTTAGGTCCGATTATTGTATTTATCAGCACAGTTATTTACAATCAAACATTTATCATGAAAAAACTAAACTTATTATTGCTGTGCGTGGTTATGATGGCTATGAGCAGCTGTGCTGTAATTGGCGGCATATTTAAAGCGGGAGCGGTTGTTGGTATTATTGCCGTTATTGTAGTAATCGCTATTATTATCTGGATAATTTCTTTATTCAGGGGGAAATAAGAACATTTTTTCCTGTAAACAAAAAACGCCTTTGCAGCAATGCAAGGGCGTTTTTTGTAGTGTTTTAAGAAAAGATTACATCTTTTTAGTAGTGTCTTTTTTAGTTGTATCTTTCTTAGTAGTGTCAGACATTTTCATTTTTGAAGTGTCAGCCATTTTCAATGAATCAGCAGCTTTAGCTGAGTCAGCCATTTTAGCTGAATCTGCAGAAGATGCACCAGATTTGCTTTTACAAGCTGCGAAAGAAACGGCGATAGCCAAAGCTAAAAAGCCAACCTTTAATGAGTTTTTCATGTTTAGTTTTTTAAAGTGATTAATAGTTTTGCTTGTTAATACCCAAAAACAGCAAAAGGTAACCCATGATCTTTAAAAAAATCATAAATTACCTTTATACTTAGTTACAAAAAACTAATAATCAGTTAAAAAACTAATTATTTTTTAGTTGTATCTTTTTTAGTAGTGTCTTTTTTTGCAGTGTCAACTTTAGTTGAATCTTTTTTAGTTGAGTCAGTTACAACTTTAGTTGAATCAGTTTTAGTTGAATCAGTAGTTGAAGTTGAAGATTTGCTTTTGCAAGCTGCGAAAGAAACGGCGATAGCTAAAGCTAAGAAGCCAACTTTGAATGAATTTTTCA
>JAMFSA010000104.1 GCA_026225055.1 Mucilaginibacter xinganensis
AAGTTCAGAAGATGACAACTAGCAATGGAGAAGCCAAAGGGCTACATGATGTGTTGGTGGAACGAGGATTCAATGTTTCCAAGCTTAGAGCCAAATGCTCTCCAGTTTGCCCCATTGAAAACACTGGGTGTTGCATGGCCCGGCTCTTAAGCCAACAAGAGGATTTTTTGAACCAGCCCTCTCTGCTGGAGGAGGTGATCACTGAAGCAGGTCATGAATGTATTTTTCTTCCCAAATTCCACTGTGAGTTGAATCCCATTGAAATGGCAAGTGATTTTCTACATGTCCATACTTTGTTTGAATTGAAGTAATTTATACAGTACTGGGGATGGTGCAAGTATCGCTACAGGCAAATCCCCAAGACCAGCTTTGCCGCATCAAAGGAATTGGCATTGAAATACCTGGATGCTTGTCCAGTTGAAGTCATTCGGCGGTTCATCAACAGATCATGGAGGTTTATGAGTGCTTATAGAAAGGGGCTTACAGGTAAGGCAGCAGAATGGGCAGTGAGGCCACAAAAGCAGCACCGTGCAATCTCAAGTACGGCGTTGGCAGCAATTGAGGCTGTAGCTGATGCATGATGTAATTTATGTAATGTGGCTGTGCAAAAAAACCTGATGTTCGCCAATCGCCCCAGATCACAAATCTGAAAATTGGATCCAGGCCAAAATATTGGCCGCAGGGTATTTCTCGTGGGAAAAATTTCGGAGGTTGTTTTTTGAGCTCTTTGAGCAAATTGGGATCTGATGAGCATAAATTTGGAGCCAAAATAATTCTAGATTGGGCTACAGATCACTTGCGGACTTTGTTTGTCCACAACTGTAACAGAAAGAAAATTTACTGCACCTACTGGATCTGTGACTTCTGTCGCGAAATCCTAGCCTTTCCGCTTAGTATCCCTGTGCTGGTGACACTGTAGCAGATCTATTTTTGATGACCAAAACTTGGGAGAGCGAGTTAAAAGATGAAGGGGAAAGGTAAGAGCTAAGTGGGAAGTGGCAAACAATAGCAACTATATGAACCCGCCAGGAGCGCATCTGATTCTGATGTCACGCGACAAGCACCACTTCCACCGGGCCCGGGGTACCACTTCCACTTCCACTGAGCTACTTCCACTTCCACCCACTCACTTCCACTTCCACTACTTTACTCCAAAGTAGAGTGGTAAATAAAAACCTGATAGTCCTCAGGCCTGGCAGCTGTGGCACTTCATTCTCATCTGCATAACAAACTCCACTTGGCTCGGAACCCTCGCCCGACCGAGGCACGAGGTCGGCTCGAGTCCCTCACCAAATCACAACTCCACTCAGCTGCATTGCTGAGGCATTCCTATTGTCTTGGATATTAGCACATATACACATCGATATCACTGCCACTGAACGAATGGGAGTAAAACAAGCCGGGAGACAAGAAAGGGAAACAGTCGAGGATATACAGAACTCGGATGGCAGGTACATTCAAGAACCCGTCACATTGAGACCAGGGACGGCACATTCCCATTGATGTACCACCTTTGGCATATGACATGGGATTAGGCCTCTTCGAGGCAGGTGCTGAACCTTTAGGAACCTTTGGCATTATTTCATTCTCTTGTGGAATTAAATTTCAATTAAATGTTCAGCTAACCCTCCTAGAGATTCACAGCTCAGTGACTCCAAGTATTCATTTCCCATCAATTCAACCGGGGCTGGGACCTGTGACCACAAATCCAAGTATTCACGATCCAAAACTCACAAAAGATGGTGAAAGTATGGGATATGGAAAGTCCGGCGAACGGTCCGGCATCACATCTGGCGGCAGGTCCGTCGGCAGACTGGAGTTTCAAATGCCTTATAGCTATTACTACTGCAAGCCTTTGTATTGCTGCATCTTTTAAGTGCAAAATAGTGTACAGAGGATCAATACAGGCCTTCCAACCATGACCACAGGGCCTTTCAAGAAGAAAGTAATATTCACCGTGTGTATTCTCCTCTGCCGAGATCAAAGCTCTCGGCATTGTGCGGTGTGCTCAGTCTGACCCATGGTATTTCAGAAGTATTGGCAGCATGCCCGCAGTGTGGGACTCCTCTGCCTGTCAAACTGTCCAAGTAGGTTTGCGAATGTATGGAAATTAGGACATTCAAAGTCCGACTCAGCGACTCAGAATGAATGCAAACAGAGAGAGTTTGCAAATGGTTACCGACAGTGAGGGAGACTTTCTTGAGGCTTTTGGACTATAGCTTTCTCCTGGAGAATGTGTAGAGACATTGAGACAGCAGGGGGTATGTTGTGGGGTGTTACGAATGCATTTTGCCGATCATGCCGCACCCATATTTATAAGCGCCGGACTCCCCACCGGACCTTCCACCGGACTTTATCGCTGGACTTCCCAATTCCTGTTTGTTCTCAAAATATGGTTCATTGCGAGCAAATTCGACGAGGATCCATGTCAATAGGGCTCAGAGAACCTAGTCTCTTATAAACAGACACTACAACAATTTTTTGGTCCCTACATCGTTTTGTTGTACAGAGAACCTTCGTCGACCTCAGCCGCACAGATCACAAAGCAGTCGGAGGCACAGAAAATTCGGGGTTTTTTCCGAGCAAAATGGCCAAGTATTCAAGACCCTGTGACCATACTTTGATTATACTCGAAATTCTTTCAGTTCAGCTGACATTGTGATGAGTGAATACTCACTTGTTCGCAATAGTACAGCAAAACATGCATCGATCACAGACTGTCTAAGGACAAAGCAAATGATAATTGTGGCGTGTGTCGAAGGAAAGACGGCGCGTGGTGTCATGTTTGAATCGGAGGCTGATCGGAATGATCTCCACGACTGAAAGTCCCACGTCAACGGATACTGGCCCGAACATCAAGCAGAAATGACTAACAACCAAAATTCAACAGCGAGAATATCTTTGCCTTCTCTGTGCCCTCTGTAAATGGAACCACTGAAATAATTAGTAAGAAGGTTGAGAAAAGATATCCGCATATTTAATTCCTTATGTCCCGCTTTCCTCACTTGCTTTGCCAATTTTTCCCTCTGATGACAAATTTATATCACGAAAACTGTTTGTACTTGTAGCAGAAAAGTGAGCGAAACCGATCTTCCCCAGGGTAGCCAAACCTAAAGGTTCAGCAATTACAGCCATTTTGGAAACTATAGAGTGGTTTCGTAAATTGTTGATGCTCGATTTTTGCTTACCTCTGTTTGACACCGCATCACCACT
>JAMFSA010000105.1 GCA_026225055.1 Mucilaginibacter xinganensis
CTGTTATAGAAGTGCTGCACCGCACACCGGGTAAAGGCGGCGCGTTCTATTTAGATAAATTCCGTAACATTAAAACCGGAAGAATTGTGGAGGCGCGTTTAGCAACCGACGAGCAGGTTGAAATTTGTCGTGTAGAAACCAATGATTACCAATACCTGTATGAAGAAGGCGACCATCTGGTGATAATGGATAATACCACATATGATCAGTTTAATATCCCAAAAGCATTGTTCGGCCCATCAGCAAAATTCCTGAAAGAAGGCATGAACGTGATCGTATCCTTTGAAAGCGAAGAACCGATAATGGCGCAGGCACCCAACTTCGTGGAGCTGGAAATAACTTATGCAGAGCATGCTGTTAAAGGTGATACCTCTTCGGGCGCGTTAAAAACCGCGACAACCGAAAATGGTATTGAAATAAAAGTACCATTATTTGTAAACCAGGGCGATAAGATAAAAGTAGATACCCGCACCGGCGAATACGTTGAGCGTGTGAAATAATAATTTATACAGAAATGTTAAAGCGGCTTTCAGGAATGAGGGCCGCTTTTTTTATTACGGTTTATTACTTTCTTATTTCGTAACGCAATTCCACCACTCCGTTTTTATACGCAATAGTGCTTATTAGGTGCAGAGCGTGCTCTTGCCCTATTTGATCAAAAAACGGCATCCCGTCGCCTAAAATTACAGGCAGAATTGATTGTCTTATTTCGTCCGCTAAGTTCAAACGGATAAAGTCTTTAACAAGTTTAGCGCCACCTACAAGCCAAACATTTTTATAGTTTGGTTTTAGCCGCTCATTCACCAGTTTGTCCAGGTCGCCCATATAAAGTTCAATGTTTGGCCTGTCAACCGGGAGTTTCCTGTGCGTTAACACAATGGTCGGCACATCACCATAAACCCATCCGTAAGATTTTGAAAGCTCCAAAGCAAGTTCATAGGTTCGTGCACCCATCACATAACAATCAATTGTTTTAAGAAAATCCTTTGCCTCTTGTTCAGTAACAGTAGCTCCTTTCTCGTAACTGTCGGATGTCTCAAACCACGAAACACTATTGTCCTTTTTGGCAATGTAGCCATCAAGACTTGAAACCATGTGTATGGTTATTTTAAATGTATCAGCTGCCATCTGCTTATAAAATCTGCAAAGTATTATCTGCTATTTCGTCCGTTAATTTGTTTCGGTATACTTTTTAAAGTTATTAAGTATGGCCTGCCAACCGCCCTTCTGCATTTCGATCGAATTTTGTTCTTCCGCGTCAAATGTTACGGCAACATCGGTCTGGCTGTCCTTTTCGGTAAATACAACTGTTACCTGCCTGCCGTCGGGTATGGTATAGGTAAACTTTTCGCCTTCAATAATTTCGTCATAAATAGCTTCAAAGTCAAAACCGAAACTTCCGTCCTTGGCTTCCATCCTTGCTGAGTATTTTCCGCCTGCCCGCATATCATTTGATGCAACAGGGCATTGCCATGAAGGGTCGGCAAAGTTCCATTCGGTAATATGTGCAGGATTGGTATAATAATCCCATACCTTTTTAACATCGGCATTTATAGTAGCAGTAACAGTGATCTTGCTATCCATTTTTTTATGTTGAATATTTAAATATGACATTCTGAAACAAAGATATTGGCTGGATGTAATTATCTTAGCATTAAAACAATAAATATGAATACTGAAAAGGCCATTTTAGCGGGAGGATGCTTTTGGGGAGTTGAAGAACTGATCAGGCAACAACCCGGAGTAATTTCAACCGTGGTAGGATATACCGGTGGAAATGTTCCGAACGCCACCTACCGCAACCACGGCACACATGCAGAAGCTATCGAAATTATATTTGATCCGGCGCAGCTGCCTTATCGCAAACTGTTAGAATATTTCTTCCAAATACATGATCCAACTACCCGTAACAGGCAGGGGAATGATATAGGCACCTCTTATCGCTCCGCCATATTTTATACCAGCGAAAGTCAGCAGGAGACTGCGAAAGCTTTAATTGCGGAAATGGATGCATCAGGCGTATGGCCCGGAAAGATAGTTACCGAAGTATTACCTGAAACTGATTTCTGGAACGCTGAAGCCGAACACCAGGACTATCTGCAGAAAAACCCATACGGCTATACCTGCCACTACGAAAGGCCGGATTGGAAGCTTAGTTGATTTGAGATTGTGGGTGGAGTTACCCTTATCCGAAGTTTCCAAATCGACCCACTATGCTGTAGTCTCTATAACTATCGCAATAAAAAGCCCTCAGAAGTTATATGAGGGCTTTTTGTGATATTAGTTAGAATCAAATCGACCAAAAATCTTGTTTGCCGATGGCTGAGTATAGCTCTAAATGATATTTCAAGGTCTTGATAAAAGTTAGTGTCCGAAAAGTTTAA
Organism: Mucilaginibacter xinganensis; assembly: GCA_026225055.1. Classification (GTDB taxonomy): domain Bacteria; phylum Bacteroidota; class Bacteroidia; order Sphingobacteriales; family Sphingobacteriaceae; genus Mucilaginibacter; species Mucilaginibacter xinganensis_A. Next base: position 2,385 of record JAMFSA010000105.1, read on the forward strand.
AACCCTAATCTTACGAATTAAGTATTAAAAAAAGATTTTCAAGAGTTTTTGTGCGAATTTCGAGTAATTTTTCTCTCTTTTTTACCGCCCTGTTTCTATGGGTTTGTTTTATCGAACTGATAGGCTTGTGCACAATCGGTAGTGGAATAACATAATCGTGCCCATCAAACACGCCGTTATATTTTTTCCAAAACTCGTCATAAATAGATTGATATGCTATAACATATGTATTGTTTGATGCTGTCAGTTGGTCTGAACTTGCAACACCTATCAGCTTTCTGATATTAAACACAGTGGCCAGGGCATCTATTTCTTCAAGTAAAATATTTGCTATTTGTACCTCTTTAAAATGTTTTGTGGCAACGCTTATACTATCATTTTGCGGTTTATGTTGTTGCAAGCATGCTATATAAAGGATACTTTCATCTGTACATTTAAAAACATTTCCAGGTGCAATTGAAAATGACAGGGTGCCTAACCTAACACCGTTCATTTGAAAATATAAGGACAATGAACCTTCAAATTCAAGCATTCCGCTTGGCTTCAAAATAATATTATAATTATCAGTTCCGATATTTTCGGTATAACACTCAATGCCGGTTTTAAAGAGTTTTGAAAGCTGGGATGATGTAAAAAAATTATTCAAAAAATTATAGTGATGAAATAAGGTGCTCAATTTTTCATCAGTAGTAAGTGAATTTGATAAGTAGGAGAACAGGTATATAAATTTAGTGCGGTTAAAAATAAGGTTTTGGCATTTAAATGATTTAAACAGATTAATCAATTTGGTATGATTTGTAATATTTTTTACAGCATTTTTATTAAGTAAAAATCGCCATAATAACCTATTAATTAATTTGTTATATTTTGACAAAAAACTTTTATTACTCCGGTAATCCATCCACTGTTAACAATAATATAATTAATTTGTTGTCAAATCACATTATACCGTTCGATTAATCTGAAAGCACCCTGTCCGAAGTTTCCAAACTTCGGACCATTATGCTCCGTAGTCTCCAGACTACCGCAAACAAAAAAGCCCTCAGAAATTAATCTGAGAGCTTTTTGTGGTACCACCTGGATTCGAACCAGGGACACAAGGATTTTAAAGCCCAAAATTCGGAATAAAAAAACTAATATGTTAAATGCACATTGAGAATATCAATTTCAACCAAATGGTATAGCACTTGTTGCTTTATTTTAGAAAAGAAAAAAAGCAATTAGATAACCCCTGACTGGGCAGAGTTCGAACCATTTAATAGAACAATTGGAGCTTTTGATTGAACGGAAAATCGTATAAGTGCTACATTTCTTACTAAGTCTGCAGCAGACACGATTGCTTCTCTTTCAGGCAAACCGAATGCCTGTGCTATCGGGGGGGGGAAATGGGAATTGGAGCACCGAAAAATCTCAGTCACTAGCCGCAATGCTCCATATTTATTTTTTTTGGGTTATTTCAGCAATTATTTTCCCCCTATGCTGCTCTCCCCAAAAAGCCATTTCGTCAATGATTGGTTTTAAACTACGGCCATAGCTGGTCAGCTCGTACTCAACGGTGATGGGTTTAGTGTTCATTACAGTGCGGGTTATTAAACCGTTTATCTCTAATTCCTGCAATTCTTTGGAAAGCATTTTGGTACCGATCCCGGCTAATAACCGCTGTAGTTCCATATACCGCTTCTTTCCGAATGAAGCTAAACAGGCGATGATCATAACTTTCCATTTGCCGCTTAATATATCCTTTGTATCGTTGATCGCTCTTAATCGCTCCCAGCAATCTATCGGTATCTGTCCGTCAACCAACTTTGTTCCCATATTACAAAAATACAATACTTCCCCGAAGGAGACTACTTCCCTTTGGGAAAGTAATACCAAAAGGGAAGCCGGTCATAGTAGCTTTACATCAATAAATCAAATCAGATGAACACAATAACAAGCGGCATTGTCCGCATTGAACAACCAGGAAAACCCGAAGTGCTCAGATATGAAAAAACTGAAATTCCGCAACCTGGCAAAGGAGAAGTATTGATCAGCCAAAAAGCAATTGGCGTAAATTTTCTGGATGTCTTCTTTCGTAACGGTACTTTCCCCATGCCTGCATATCCGGCGCTGATAGGATTAGAAGCGGCAGGAATAGTTGAACAAATTGGCAACGGCATTAAAGAATTTGCGGTCGGCGACCGGGTGGCTTACTATGGCTCAAATGGGGCTTACGCCGAAAGAAGAATCCTCCCTGCTAATGAAATTTTCAAACTTCCGGACTATATATCATTTGACCAGGCAGCGTCGATCATGATAAAAGGCATGACTGCACACATGTTATTAAAACAAAGCCATGAATTGAAGGCTGGGGAAGTTGTGCTGATCCATGCCATGACCGGCGGTGTTGGAACTTTATTAAGTGAATGGGCCAGATCTATTGGCGCTACCGTAATTGGTACCGTAGGTAGTGCAGCTAAAAAGTATCTTGCCTTAAAGCGAGGTTTTGAGCACGTTGTTGATCTATCGGCCGAGAACTTTGATGAAAGGGTAAGGCAAATTACAGATGACAAGGGTATTGATGTGTTTTATGATAGTATCGGCGTTGCCACATTTCAAAAGTCGCTTGAGTTGGTTAAACCGGGTGGAAGTGCAGTGCTGTACGGCTGGGCATCCGGTATGCCAGAAATTAATACTGCGTTTATTGAGCAAAGAAAAATACACTTTGTACAGGCTGTATTAAATAATTATCCTTATTACCAGGATAAGTCAGGAAAGGCATTGCCCGAGATATTCTCCTTAGTGCGAAACGGAGTATTCCAATTAGAAAAGCCATTAATATATCCTTTGTCAAATGCTAACCAGGCACATGCTGATCTGGAAGAACGTAAAACTACGGGTAGTATTATTTTGGTGCCAGCAATTGTAAAACACCTTTAAGAACATTATACGCCATATTGGCCTCAAATCAATTTCTTCAATAATTTATGAATTTTACAATAATTGACTCTACAACGTTGTAAGAGATGTAATCATAAAAAATGCCATCAATTTTTCAAGTGATGGCATTTTGTCCCCAGACTGGGCAGAATTCGAACCACTTAGTAGATCAATTGAAGATTTTGAACGACTTACAAGTAGCATAGCCGATGTCATACTCACAGCACTAAAGGGCGTGATGGCATCATGGCCTAGTAAACCAACAGCGCGGTTTAACCAGCCGCTGGCGGTACCTTTATTAAACGGTGTAGCCAATTCCATATAATCCTGCGCATCAAAGTGCGAGCGGGTATTGTTTAGCGAACCTATGCCGTGCACTATGCCCAAACGTTTCTCCCTAAACATCGGCTCAAAAGCTTGCATAGACGGGTGCAATCCAAAGCGGCCGTCCAAATCAATCAAAGACGTTCCGTTCCCTTTAGCCGCCGACATAAATAAGGTTAGCCTTGCCGCCTGTAGGTTTTGATCAGTAAATGGAGTAACTGCCATCAACCCATCCATAGCGCCACGCTGAAAGATGCACACCATGGTTTTACGCTTTTTTGTAAGGCGCTATGCTCTTATTGCTTGCAGCGGCAGCTTCTGCTATAAAGCCCGGGATTCTCCCATCAAACCAACGCCAAAAAGGCTCAGGCCACCTGCCTTTAAAAACCCTCTCCTATTCAACATAATCGTATGTTTAATGAATTAACGTCGTTGATATTCTGGCGAGCCGATGATCAAATCCACTATCAATTTTATCAAGCAGTGTTTGCGGCGGATTATGGCTCACAAACCTAATAGCCAATTTACCAGTAATAAATTTAGCAGTAGTAAAATTGTATCCCAACATGGTAATAAATCTATAACTGCCTGATTTAACCAATATGTAAAATATAATAATATGTACTTAGATTAAACCTTAAGTGCTAACTTGTGATCATATTAAAAAAAAACAATTGAGATGAAAAAACTGATTTTAATATTATTCCTTGCAACAGGACTGAACACTTTAACTTATGCCAAAGGCGATAAAACACCTGCACAAAAAGCAGCCAAACAAACAGAAACGCTTAAGAAAAAGCTGAACCTTAATGCAGATCAAACCACCAAGGTGAAAGCAATTATGCTTGATCGCGATACCCAATTAGCCAAGGTAAAAAATGCTAAAGACGAAAAGCAACAAAAAGATGCTATCGACAAGCAAGCCGATAACAAGTTAGCCGCCGTTTTAACTGCCTCCCAGGAAAAAACTTACGAGGATTTGACAGCCGAGAAAAAGGAAGAGAAAGCAAAAGAAAAAGCAGCAAAAACTAAGGCCTCTTAATCCCGGTATTAAGATTTAGGTATAAAACGAGCATCCTAAATAGGATGCTCGTTTTTGTTAAACGCAAAATCTTGTAAACACAAAAATCCCCGCCGAAGCGGGGATTTTAACTAAACAATTTAATTAATCTATTAACTATTTCCCACTATTCGTGCATGATGTGGCAATTTAAGGTTGGAGCCTTTTTATTAATAGTTCTATTTTAAATACTAGATGTTAGCTTTGCCGGTATCCCACCATACGCGGGTACCGCCATTATCAGCGCCACCTAGTAATTGTAGATCCGGGATAAAGGATCGGTTCACAAAGACATTTGGCATTCCACCGCTGCCGACTTGGCAACCATGCGTAAAATAGCCGTTTATTCGGTCGGTTATGTGGAGAATATGAAGCCATTGATCACTCATTCCGGAAAATCGACCAATGTATTCTGCAACACTTTGATCATGCTTACTGCCTAACACTCAAGTGCATTTTGAAAGTTCATTTACACAATACAAAGAACGCAGGGCACGGAATTGCATGGTCAGCCCTTGCGGAATTTCCACATTGATGTCTAAAGGGGTAATTGACGTTTTGTTAAAGTAGTCATGAAGACTAAGTAAAACGGTCGTCAACGTTCCTGCTGATCCTTTTCTTCCCTCTTTTTTCAGCCCGTCTATATGGCCTTTACAGAATTTCAGGAAATCCATTGGCTTATCCTTTAAATAGTTTTTTAACGCTTCTGCGCTATACAAATCAAGCTTTGGCCCAAGCTTGCTAATTTCGCCCCTGTAATCATCAAGGGTCTTATTTAACAATTGTTTAAGTGTTGCATCCTTGATGACAAGTTTTGCAGTCTATTGTTTAGCTACTACAAAATGAGGGGTGTCGATGTATTTTTTCTCCCCTTTGTGTGCTACTCTGATTTTAACATTGTAAGTTCCATCAGCCTTTTTGTGGTGTTTGTGAATTTTAATACCTACTGTCGCCATGACATAATCTGTTTGGCGTAAAAAAGTCCAAATAGTTTTGTGCCCTATTTGTGCCCTTTTTACGATGGGTTAAACAAAAAATTATGTAAAAGCTATCGGAACGGATCGTTCCTGACAGTCGGCGTTAGCCATTGAAAAGCGCCCGAATATACGAAAAAAGGCCCTTTTCTTGCGAAAAAGACCTTTTTTGTTTTTGTGGTACCACCTGGATTCGAACCAGGGACACAAGGATTTTCAGTCCTTTGCTCTACCGACTGAGCTATGGTACCTCCTTTTGAGGAGTGCAAATGTAGCTTGTTTTTTTATTTATTGAAACTTTTTTTGAAAAAAGCTTTTAATTAAGTGATTGTTAGCTGAATAATTTAATTTTATCTTCAATCGCCAATTAGCTATTTGCCAAATCAACCAATTAACTATATTTGATAATTACTATGCACGCATAATGATTGCACAAACCATATTTATCCTAATTTTAGCGTCTGCCATTTACCTGTTCAGCAAAAACGCTGGCAAAATACGGCGCAATATCCTGTTAGGCAAAGATACCGACCGCTCCGATCAGCCCGCCAAACGCTGGAAGATAATGGCAAAAGTCGCCCTCGGCCAAAGCAAAATGGTTAAACGCCCGGTTGCAGCAGTTTTACACTTCTTTATCTACGTAGGCTTCGTGATCATTAACCTCGAGGTAATGGAGATCATGATAGATGGCATCTTCGGCTCTCACCGTATTTTTTCAAGGCCACTGGGCAGCCTATATGGTTTACTTATCGGCAGTTTTGAGATATTAGCGGTACTGGTATTGTTTGCCTGCGTAATATTTCTCATCCGCAGAAACATCATCCATCTAAAACGCTTCAGCGGCGTAGAGATGACCGAATGGCCAAAATCCGACGCTAATTATATCCTTTGTATCGAGATCCTGCTGATGTCGGCATTCTTAACCATGAACGCCGCCGACTACAAACTCCAGGCTCTCCATTTCGGCGAATACATTAAAGCGGGCAGTTTCCCGGTAAGCAGTTTAATAGCACCGCTGTTATCAAACAATCCGCACACGCTGGTTATTACCGAGCGCATCTGCTGGTGGTTCCACATTACAGGTATCTTGGCATTTTTAAATTATTTGCCCTATTCAAAGCATTTCCATATCCTGCTGGCTTTCCCCAATACCTATTTTTCAAACCTTAACCCAAAGGGGCAGTTTACTAATATGTCTTCAGTTACAAACGAGGTTAAAGCCATGCTCGACCCATCTTTCGTTCCTGAACCAGCTCCCGAGGGTAGTCGCTTTGGTGCCAAGGATGTAACCGACCTCACCTGGAAAAACCTGATGGAGGCCTATACCTGCACCGAGTGCGGGCGCTGTACATCGGTTTGCCCGGCAAATATTACGGGCAAACTGCTATCGCCCCGCAAAATTATGATGGATACCCGCGACCGCATAACCGAGGTGGGTAAAAACATCGATCTGCATGGCAAGGATTACCACGACGATAAATCATTACTGGATAACTACATCACCCGCGAAGAGCTCTGGGCCTGCACCAGCTGCAACGCCTGTACCGAAGCCTGCCCGGTAAACATCAACCCGCTGGAGATCATCATCGAGATGCGCCGCTATGCAGTGATGGAAGAAGCACAGGCCCCGGCCAGCCTCAATAATATGTTCGGCAATATGGAGAACAATGGCGCGCCGTGGAAGTATTCACCATCGGATAGGGCTAATTGGATAGAGGGGAAATAATGTGCAAATATGCAGATGTGCGTAGGTGCAGATGCAAAGAAATTATACAATGGAAAATACAACTCCTGAAATAAACGGACAACCAGAAATCGAAACGAAATCCGAAATTGAAAGTCCGAATTCCGAAATACTGAAGGTGCCTACCATGGCAGAACTCATTGCACAAGGCAAGGAACCCGAAATACTTTTCTGGGTAGGCTGCGCAGGCAGCTTTGATGAGCGTGCACAAAAAACAACCCGCGATATCTGCAAAATACTCAACCATGTGGGCATCAGCTTTGCTGTATTAGGCACCGAGGAAAGCTGCACCGGCGACCCTGCCAAACGTGCCGGTAACGAATTCCTGTTCCAGATGCAGGCCATGACCAATATACAGGTGCTTAACGGCTACAACATAAAAAAAATAGTAACCGGCTGCCCGCATTGCTTCAACACCATAAAAAATGAATACCCGGGCCTGGGCGGCACTTATGAAGTGATCCACCACACCCAGCTTATCCAGCAACTCATCGACGATGGCAAACTAAAAGCCGAAGGCGGCGAAAGCTTCAAAGGCAAAAAGATCACTTACCATGATCCTTGTTATTTAGGCCGAGGCAACAACGTTTACGAAGCCCCGCGCCGTGCACTGGAAATACTGGATACCGAACTGGTGGAAATGAAACGCTGCAAATCAAACGGCTTATGCTGCGGTGCAGGCGGCGCGCAAATGTTCAAAGAAGCTGAACCTGGCAAAAAAGAGATCAACGACGAACGTATCGATGAAGCCATCACCACCAATGCTACCATAGTAGCCGCAGCCTGCCCCTTCTGCATGACAATGCTCACCGATGGCGTAAAACACCGCGATAAAGAAGAAGAGATTAAAGTGCTGGATATAGCGGAGATAACTGTACGGGCGAACGGGTTGTAACGAAACTCTCTCCCTATTGTCATCCTGAACGATAGTGAAGGATCTTCTGCGACTTTTATTAGCGTAATTGCATATCGAAGAAGATTTCTCCTCGTACCTAACAATTGCGCTCGTCTGCGACGAGTGCTTAAACTGGGTTAGCGTTTGTAACGCGACTATTCCCAACTAAAGCCCGGCGTTAAAACTTCAATTTTCTCGTGTTTAGCTATCGCGATTTGTTTTGTTTGCCTGTTAAATATTATTGAAGGAAAATTCTCTGTTGCACTTATGAAAGATGATTGCTGCTTACCGCTATTAATCTCTTTGTTTTGTTCTACTATTTCGCCTGTATTTATATTTACAATTTTAGGAAAACCGAGTAAATCCCAGCAATAGTTGGCGTTAATGGCAAATAAATTTCCAAAATCTTCTTTTACTTTTACTGGTCCACAAAAATGATCCGTTTTAAAATCCCACAAACAAATGTGATTGGGTGGTAGTTTGCCCATATTATCTTCATCTATAATTTCATCTGATGAACCAATAACAATCGTATTATCATCAATAAAACTTGCTGTACAAATTTCGGCACCAGCATTCGGATAAAATTGAGGATTGTCCATTAACAGTGGGTTTCTGATGCATTCTTTGATATCAAAAACCGATATTTCATGCAATGGGTGCCAAACCCAACCCTTGCTCATCAGGAATGCGCCATCTGAACTAACCTCTAATCTCGAATAAAATATATCAGTTGGTTTTCTTCCGCTTATATTGGTAATTATTTCTCCGGTTTCAACATCTTCCAAATCTAACTGGTTATATGCTACAGGGCAATGAATCAGGTACGTTTTATTTCCCAATGTTGTAAAAGCTACAGGGAATTCATAAGCATTAGCATAATAATATGACCGGTTAATTTCTCTTATTAATTGACCATTTTTAAGCAAAAGGCCTTTTGTACCCAGCTTGTTATAAATAAAAATATAGCTACCATCAGCCGAACTTATAGCACTATTGAAGCTATACGCATAATGAGATCCTAATTGCCTTACCTTCCCACCCAGGGAATACGTATATCCCCCCGCCCAATCAACAATATTATCATCTTTCCAACATATGGTTTTTAAATAATTAGCGGTAATTGCTTGGATTTGCATTTTGGTTAGGTTGATAAATCTAAAGTATAAAAAGCTTTGCGATAATTTTAAACGCTTCTCCTTTAGAATATCAAAAGAAAAGACAATACCCTTATAACTCCTTCGCCTTAAAATAATTCAACGCAGTCATCAAACTATCCAGTTGATCCGGCTGAATATTCCTCACGGGCAGGTTCAGTTGCGTAGCCATTGAGTCGATATCACCCTTGGGGTCGTTATAAGTTTGTACGATGATGTCATCGGCTTTGGTTTTTAATTGTAGTGTGCCTCCGGCGGTTGTGCCCAGGTAATTCATATCGCTAAAGCGGTGCAATTGAAAAGAGTAGTATTCCTGTTTACCGTTCTGATAAGTTTTTTTCAGGCGGATGAAGGCATCATCGGTTAATACCAGCTCCCATTTTTTAAGTTTGGCTTCGCCGGAAGGGTCGTAGGAGGTGCTGAAGTATTTGTTGCTCCAGGTAAGCATTTGCTGGTCGTCCATGCCGGTTTTAAAGCTCAAATGCAGTAAACCCAGCAGCACGATGGTTATTAAAAGACTGTTTTTTTTCAATTTTTAAATAACTGATCTTAACATGACACCATGCCTCTTTACAAAGTTAATAAAATCATAAATTTGTACATGATATTTTCAGAAAATTCGAGAGTGTGGATTTACCAGTCGGATAAGCAATTGCCTGATGCGGAAGTTTCAGCCTTACAACAACAACTGAACAGCTTTACAACCGGCTGGACGGCCCATAACAGCCAGCTAAAAGCCAAAGCCGAAATACGCTACAACCGCTTTATCATTTTAATTGTGGACGAAAGCCAGGCAGGTGCCAGCGGCTGCTCTATTGATAAATCGGTAAATTACATGAAACAAATTGAGCAGCAGTTCGGCATCAATTTGTTTGATAGGTTTAATCTGGCCTACCGCAGCGGCAACGAGGTAGTATCCGTACCTCGCCATACTTTTGAAGAATTGCTGGCAAACAAAACCATTAATACCAACACTATCGTTTTCAACAACCTTGTACAAAACCTGTCTGAACTGAAAACCAAATGGGAAGTACCATTTAAGGATAGCTGGCATAATCAGTTGTTTGGCTCGCTGGTTCCGCAATAAAACAAACACAATTACGGATACAAGCCGAAAACGTTCTTAAAAATATAACTTCCCAACCCTCTTTCCGCACAGCGGAAAGAGGGTTGACAAACGGAGTGAAGTCGGGGTGAGTCAACCGGAGCGGCAGAGCAACTCACCCGGTCTTCGTTCAGTCACCCGACCGCCCTCTCTGCGACAAGCTGCAAAGAGGGGATAAAAATTTTATTTCAAGTATAAGATTAAGATCTTTACTTATCAGATTTATGGATTACGCCCAAACCCTGCATTACCTGTACACCCAGTTACCCATGTTCACCCGCATAGGCTCATCAGCTTATAAAGAGGACTTGACCAATACCCTTGAACTTTGCGCCCGCCTAAACAACCCGCAGCATGAATTTAAAAGCGTGCACATCGGTGGTACAAATGGCAAGGGTTCAACCTCGCATATGCTGGCAGCCATACTACAAACGGCAGGCTATAAAACCGGACTGTACACCTCGCCCCACCTGCGCGATTTCCGCGAACGCGTACGCATCAACGGCGAAATGATCAGCGAACAGCAGGTGATCGGTTTTGTGGCAGATCATCAATCAGATTTCGAAGACATCCAGCCTTCATTTTTTGAGATGACCGTTGGCCTTGCCTTTGATATCTTCGCGAAGGAAAAAGTAGATATCGCCGTTGTGGAAGTTGGCTTAGGCGGCAGGCTCGATTCTACCAATATTATCACCCCGCTCCTGTCCGTTATCACTAATATTGGCTGGGACCACATGAATATCCTTGGCGATACCCTCCAGCTAATTGCCGGAGAAAAGGCAGGCATCATTAAACACGGTATTCCCGTAATCATCGGCGAACATCAGCCCGATATCGCCAACATCTTCCTCCGCAAAGCTGCTCAGGAAGAAGCGGATATTATTTTTGCATCGGATGAATGGGAGGTTAATTCAAAAGTCAAAAATCAAAAGTCAAAAGATGATTTTCAGGAATTGATTGATCTGGAAATTCATAAAAAAGACACACAACACACAACCTTCAACCTTCAACTTGATCTCACCGGCTCTTATCAGCTTAAAAACATAAAAACTGTACTATCAGCAGTAGAAGAAATGCGCTCGCAAGGTTTTATAATTACGGATGAACATATACAAACATCCCTCCGTCAAGTAAAAACCTTAACAGGCTTGCACGGCCGCTGGGAGGTGCTAAGTCGCAACCCACTAACCATTTGCGATACCGGCCATAACCCCGAAGGCATACAGGAAGTATTAAAAAATATCAGCTCGGTAAATTATGATCAACTGCATTTTGTTATCGGCATGGTGAATGATAAGGACATCACCAAAGTACTGAGCCTGCTGCCAAAGGATGCCACCTACTACTTCTGTAAACCCGATATCCCCCGCGGACTGGAAGCCGAAAGCCTACAGCAAAAAGCCGAAAGCGCAGGTTTGCATGGCCATACTTACCCATCGGTTAAAGCAGCTTTTGATACCGCACAAAAAGCCGCGCAGGTAAATGATCTGGTATTTGTGGGTGGCAGCACGTTTGTGGTAGCGGAGGTAGTTTAATCAGAATATTTCATCAATCGTCATCCCGAACTTATTTCGGGACCTCACGGGACATTTAACCAAGCGTATCCTACATCTGCATATGGGGTGCTGAAACAAGTTCAGCATGACTTACTATTTATTAAAGTCATCTGTATTCTCCCGCATCCCACACACACTCGTCGCTTTCCTCCACTTATTAGCTAACATAATCCCTCTAATCTCCAGTACAAAACCTACACCAATTATCACGCCGCGCAAAAAATCGGGTATATGCACCCAATCGTTAATTAAGGGTGGCGTGGTTGTCATCAACAAACCAATAGCAATCATTATGCTAATTCGCCTTGGTAATTTCTGTAATCTCATCATTATCTAATCCAATTGTTTCGATATTTTTTCCAGTTTCTTCAGTGTTTCATCCAACTTCCGGCTTTGCTTCTTAAACGACCGGGGCCTTATCACCAGCCACAATACCAATGTCCATGTTATGGCAATAGCATAAGTAATTATAAATGCTACCGTGCTTATGCTTGCTGTTTCATACAAATAAAGCAGCAAGCCAAGCGAACTTAATCCCATGCCCAAAACCTGTGTTTTTTTGTAATAATATACCTGGTTGCGCCGGGTCTGCTCCAAAAATTCTATAAACTCTTTATTGCTGCAATCCTTCAGATCAATAAATCTTTTCATTGATCGTGTATTAGTAAACACCAGTACACCACAAGCAATAATGATGAGTACTTCGCCTATGCGGGTAGTTATCATGGTCGATTTATACACGAACATAGCTGCCACCTCTATAGCAGCACAAACCAATGCCACAAAAATTATAGTCAGTTTTTTTCGCAGGCGATTGTTACGGAATTTTTTAACTATCCGCAGCATCTCATCTGAACTCGGCAGGCTATCCGTTTTCGCGGTCAGCCATAATGCTTTTATATCATTCAAATTGTCCATGCGCTTTAAATTTAATGGCCAGTTTCTCCTTAACCCTGTGAATTTTCACCCGTGTATTCACAGCGCTTAACCCTACAATAGCAGCAATCTCCGCCTGCGGCAAATCTTCAAGTACCAACGATATAATAATCCTGTCCGTTTCCTCCAGTTCGGCAATACAGTTATATAAAAAGGCCAGCTTTTCTTCCTGTGTTTCCTCATGCGGCTGATCAGGCAAATGGAATGGCAGTTCCGTGGTCATCACCCTTTTTGACTTCTCCAAAGCACGCAAACAATTGTTGGTTGCAATGCGGAAGATCCATGTGCTTATCTTTGATTCATTCCTGAATGTTGACAGGTTTTTCCAAACCGAAATAAAGGTTTCCTGCACAAGGTCCTTAGCTTGTTCCTTATCATTAACATAGCCCATGCACACCCGGTATATCTGGGGCGAGTATTGCGCGTATATTTCTTCAAAATCTGCCATTATCCTTTCAGGATTTTTTTGTTCTATATATTTTTAATGCCGGGTTAGATACGGCACCTTTTTAAATGTTACAGCAAAAATATTTTTCGCCATCATCCGTAAATTTTCTGCTTTAAGGTAATTTAAAAATTCTATTTTTACCGCGAATGAATTACGTTAAGACGCAAAATATTGCGTCTCTACACAAGTAAAATTAGACCTATGACATACGTAGCTTCTCCCGACAGATATAAAAACATGCAATACCGTCGCTGCGGTAAAAGCGGCATCGCACTTCCGGCTGTATCGCTGGGCCTGTGGCATAACTTTGGCCATGTGGATGTGACTGAAAACTATCGCAAAATATTACACCTTGCGTTTGATAGTGGCATCACACATTTCGACTTGGCAAACAATTACGGCCCGCCTCCGGGCTCAGCCGAAGAAAATTTTGGCCGTATATTAAAAGAGGATTTTAGCAGCTACCGCGATGAGATGATCATCAGCAGCAAGGCTGGCTACACCATGTGGGATGGCCCTTACGGCGACTGGGGTTCAAAAAAATACCTTGTGGCAAGTTTAGATCAAAGCCTTAAACGCATGGGACTGGATTATGTAGATATCTTTTACCACCATCGCCCCGATCCGGATACTCCATTAGAGGAAACCATGGCTGCACTTGATCTTATCGTTCGCCAAGGCAAGGCACTGTATGTTGGTATATCCAATTACCCTGCCGACCGTGCCAAGGATGCCATTGAAATATTAAGAAAATTGGGTACGCCATGCCTTATCCACCAGCCTAAATACTCCATGTTTGAACGTTGGGTTGAAGGTGGATTAATGGATGTTTTGGGTGCCGAAGGTGTGGGCTGTATCCCGTTTTCGCCTTTAGCGCAGGGGATGCTGACTAACAAATACCTGCATGGTATCCCTGAAGATTCACGCGCGGCAAAATCAACCGGTTTTTTGCAAACCAGCCAGATCACCGAAAAACGCCTCGACGAGATCAAAAAACTAAACGACCTTGCCGTAAAACGCGGACAAACACTGGCGCAAATGGCCCTCTCATGGATTTTGAAGGACCCACGGGTAACATCTGTCCTGATCGGCGCCAGCAAACCCGAGCAATTAGCCGATTCATTGAAATGTTTGGATAACACCCATTTCACCAGCGAAGAATTGGCGCATATTGAGGATATATTGAAGTAATATGTATTTTAATGTCATTGCGAGGAGGAACGACGAGGTTGCCACGCTTTCGCTCGCAATGACATTAGTTAAGAATTAACTAAGCATGAGCACAATCAACTGGGGCATAATAGGCTGCGGCAACGTAACCGAAGTAAAAAGCGGGCCGGCATTTAATAAAGTGCCAAACAGTAAACTATCTGCCGTTATGCGCCGCGATGCAGCCAAAGCCGCCGACTACGCGCAACGCCACAACGTTGGCAAATGGTACAGCGATGCTGATGAATTGCTTAACGATCCGGAATTAAACGCCATTTACATAGCAACCCCTCCCGCATCGCACCTATCCTACGCGCTCGATGCCCTCAAAAAAGGTTTTAATGTTTATGTTGAGAAGCCAGTAACCCGCAATGCTGCCGAAGCACAACAAATGGCTGATGCGGTTAAACAAAGGGGGCAAAAACTCACCGTTGCCCATTATCGCCGTGCCGTGCCCATGTTTTTGCACGTGAAAGGCTTGTTGGATAGTCGGACTATTGGCGATATCCGCACCGTGCAGATCCGCATGTGGCAGTCCCGCAAGCCAGCACTGGTTGCCGAGGTTGAAAGCAACTGGCGCATACAGCCCGAACTTTCAGGCGGTGGTTATTTTCATGATCTTGCCCCTCATCAGCTCGACCTGATGCTCTACTATTTTGGCGAACCTGAATATTATAGCGGTTTCTCCCTCAATCAATCAGAAAGCACTCCATCCGATGACCATGTAACCGGACAGATCCTGTTCAAAAACAAAGTAGTGGTAAACGGTTCCTGGTGCTTCAATGTAGCCGAAAGCGAAACCACCGATACCTGCGAAATCATCGGTACAAAAGGAAAGATCACCTTCCCGTTCTTTGGCAAATATGTAACCCTGAAAACCGAAACCGGCGAAGAAACCACCGAGTTTACCCATCCCCAGCACATCCAGCAACCTATGATCGAAAAGATCGTAAACTACTTTAAAGGCGAAGGCCCAAACCCCTGCAGCATTGAGGAGGCAATAGTTTTAATGAAGATAATGGATAGTTTTACTGGTAAGTAATGTAATTTCCTTTATTCCAGCGATCGCACGGAACAGCCTGTTAACTTATCTCATGGTATCGCTCATAGCCGCTAAGGCCTATTTCTTTTGTCTTCGCCACAAAAGAAACAAAAAGGCAAGTCAGTAGAAATGCTTCTTTTCCGCACAAGGCCATGCGCTGCAAATCAGGCAAAACCTGGGCTGCTATATTTTTACCCTGCTGTCGCTACACACTTGCCTTTACCCTGCTGTAAAAATCTGCTATGCCCTGCCATTGCGCTCAAGGCCACCATCGTTTTGCCTGATTTCACCTGAAGCTCTTCTACTGACGGAAAAAGAAAGAAAAGGCGTAATGTCTCGTAATCAAAAAGCGTAGGCCCTGACAACAAGGGCGGGCCAGCGTAGAGGCGGGAATGACGGTTTAGCTTTTTGTATGATGTGAGAATACGAAGTATTCGAACAGCGAAAAAAGCGTGAAGAACCGGCAGGGAGCGCAGAAGCATCCTTGTTGTCTTGATTTTTTTGGTTACTTTTTGTATCAAGACAAAAAGTGACTTCTTAGCGAAAAGCGATACCATGCGACAAGTCTACGACCAAGCATAACTGCTCTATATAATTACCAACAGCTCGACCCGAAACAAGCTCAGGACAGGCTGTTCAGTAATGATACTTGAGACTACTCTATTTCTTCTTCGGCACCTTCGCCCCTTCCTTCCTCGCTTCCGATAATCCAATAGCTATAGCCTGTTTTTTACTGGTAACTTTTTTACCGCTGCCACTTTTCAGCGTGCCTTCTTTCATTTCGTGCATGGTTTTTTCAACTTTTTCCCCTGCTTTTTCTGAGTACTTTGCCATAATGTTTTTATTTAAGTAGATGATAGTACTTAAAGCAAATCCTCTGCCAAAAGATCAGGCATTTTCAAGTCCGGCAATATCTATTGAATTAATCAGGTGCAAGTGAGCCGTGATCTTCTCAATGCTCCAATCCCACCATGCAATTTTTAGCAATCGTTCAATATCAATATCACTAAACCTTTTGCGGATGATCTGCGCAGGGTTACCGCCAACAATAGCATAATCGGGTACATTATTGGTTACCAATGCACAAGTGCCAATTATAGCGCCGTTACCAATTTTTACACCCGGCATAATAGTGGCGTTATATCCTATCCACACATCGTTGCCAATTATGGTGTCACCTTTGTATGGGTATCTATCGCCATGGATAACGCTATCATTGATCCGCTCCCATCCATTTCCAAATATGGCAAAGGGATAGGTTGATACAGGTTTTATTTCATGATTAGCGCCATTCATTATAAATTTTACCCCACTGGCAATTGCACAGAATTTGCCGATAATGAGTTTATCACCAATAAAATCAAAATGATATAATACGTTTTTTTCAAAACTCAGCGGGTCAATAAAATCGTCATAGTAGGTAAAATCACCTACTTCAATATTTTTCCGGGTGATGATATTCTTTAAAAAAACTAATTTCTGGTGATGCTCCACCGGGAATACAACAGCAGGATCAGGTCCATTCAGCATATAAATGAGCTAATTAAAAAATGAATAAATAATTGAGTAAACAGCTTTACGGCCTGCTGCCAGTAATGGAGGGGATTTTCAAAAAAGAGAATTAAACAGGCCGCTTAAATAATCATTGGAGTAATATTATATGCTAACACAAAGATAACTAAGTATCTATATTAAAAAAAGTATTAGCCCGATAAATAATAATGCTTAACTTCAAAACATATAAATAACAGATGGTGTTTAGCACTTAAAATTTATATCTACCAGCTTATGACAGTAAAAAAAATTACGGCACCATTTTATGAAAAACTTTCTTTAGTACTGGTAGGTCTTATAGCACTCGGCTATCTGGTTATCCAGGCCAAAGATGTGCTCGACCCAATGATGTTCGGGTTTTTATTCGCGATACTCTTATTGCCGGTCGCGAATTTTTTTGAGCGTAAATGCCGTGTGCCCCGCAGCTTATCGTCGTTCCTGTCTATACTGTTATTAGTTGGTTTTATAGGTGGTATAGTTTACCTGGTAAGCTCACAAATATCCAACCTCGCCAGCGACTGGCCTCAGCTCAAAACCCAGGTAATGCAGTCTGTTAACGATCTGTCTGGTTGGATTTCAACCGCGTTCCATATCAATACCGATAAGCAAATGGTGTATGTACACAACACCACCAATAAAATACTGGCAGCCGGTACCGATGTACTGGGCACAACCTTCGGGGCCATATCATCGCTAATGTTATTTTACGCGTTCATACTTATATTCACATTCTTCATCCTGTTCTACCGAAGGCTGTTACTGAAGTTTATCATCTGGGTATTTAACGAAGATAACTCATCCACTGTGTTTGACATTGTAGAGAATGTACAAACCATTTTAAGGCAATACATTATAGGGCTATTGCTGGAGATGGCCATAGTAGCCACAATAGCCTGCACCTTATTTTGGATGATCGGTGTTAAATATGCGGTTCTGTTAGGCTTATTTGTGGGCCTGTTCAATATTATACCTTATATCGGCATATTCTCGGCATTGTTACTCAGCAGTATTATCACCTTCGCTACCGGCACCATCAAACAAGCGGTTGAAGTAGCTGTTGGTGTAATCGCCATCCACGCTGTCGATTCAAATCTGCTTTTACCCACTATAGTAGGTTCAAAAGTAAGACTTAACGCACTCATCACATTTTTAGGGATTGTTTTTGGCGAAATGATCTGGGGCTTATCAGGCATGTTCCTGTCCATCCCAACTATTGCCATCCTCAAGATCATATTTGATCGTATCGAAAGTCTTAAGCCATGGGGATTCCTGCTCGGCGGCGATTACGAATCAAAAAAGTCAGCCGAGAAAAAAATGAAAACCGAATAAAGTATTCTTCTCACCCTCTTTCCGCGCAGCGGAGAGAGGGTCGACCAGCGAAGCGAAGTCGGGGTGAGTCAAACGGAGCGCGTTCATCTCAACTATTACCCCACCGCCTGGTAAACCTTAATAAAAATAGCCAATCCATAAGCCATCAGCACTAAAGTATTAATTACCAACAGCCAATTAAGGTCTATCTCCTTATACTTTTTAATGGTACACAAAACCAGGAAGGTAATAAAACCACCCACCAAAATCACCGGGAAAATCAATGTCCATTTTTGGCGGATCACGAAATTAAAATTTTGTAACTTGGCGTTATTGCCCGCTATGTAAGGTACCGTTGCTATAAGCAACATAAAAAAGAACAAGCGTACAACTACCTTTGCAACTATCTGACTGGTTTTCATATTTATCCGCCAAAATTAGAAAATTATAACTACCTAATTATGCTTCGTACTTACCGTTTTATAACTGTATTATCTTTTTTACTTACACCCCTTTTTGGTTTTACACAATCCGGGCCATCGTTCAGGATAGTACCACTCGGTGTTTTAGGTGGAATTGATGAAAGCAACCTATCCGCCTATATGATTGCCGCGGCAGGTACCAATAATTACATTTGTATGGATGCAGGCACCCTACATTATGGTATTCAGCAAGCTGTAGATAATAAAACATTTCCGGCCACTACAACGCAGGTACTACGGCAATACATAAAAGGCTACTGCATTTCACACGCGCATTTGGATCACATAGCCGGGCTTATCATTAACTCACCCGACGATACCGCTAAAAATATCTATGGCTTAGCCAGCACCATCCAAACTATTAAAACACATTACTTTACCTGGGATAGCTGGGCTAATTTTGCCGATGACGGCGATGCTCCCGCATTAAAAAAATACCATTATCAAATACTTAAACCCGATAGTATCGCCCCGATAAAGAATACGGGGATGACAGTTCAGGCATTCCCGTTAAGCCACTCCAACCTAACCAGCACAGCCTTTTTGCTAAACAGCAACAATACCTATATTTTATACCTGGGCGATACCGGTGCCGATGACATTGAAAAGAGCCATAACCTGCACAAGCTATGGCAGGCCATAGCGCCACTGATACAAAGTAAAAAACTTAAGGCCATCATGATCGAAACCTCTTTCCCCGATGAGCAACCCGATAAAACATTATTCGGTCACCTAACCCCGCATTGGCTCATAGCAGAGATGGATGATCTGGCCGTGCTAACCGGCTTCGATACGCTCAAAGGCTTTAACGTGATCATTACCCACTTAAAACCACCGCAAACAAGTATCTACAAAATCAAACTTCAGCTGTTTAATGAAAACAAGCTGCACCTGAACCTGATATATCCGCAGCAGGGTAAAGTTATTGAATTGTGATAGACATGGTGATATTTTCACCACGCGTCATTGCGAGGTACGAAGCAATCTCTACGCAGGCAGATCAACTAAAAAGTCAATACCTATCTTTACCGCCCTGTATAGTTTAGAGATTGCTTCGTACCTCGCAATGACGCGTTAAAAAAACATCGCTCATAGCAATTGAATATACAAAAAATCAACACTTCACTGTAACATCTCCTCCCAAAACTAATCAAACAATAAAGTTAAAATTTAAAACATGCGCTACTTCCTTTGCTTCATATGCCCACCAGCCGCGGTTTTAACAACCGGCCGCATTGGTTCATTTATTCTCAGTATCATACTTACCATATTTTTTTGGATCCCCGGTATAATATACGCTATATTGGTAACCAATGATTTTTATTCTGCCCGCCGCAATCGCAGGGTTGTAAGGGCCATTAGGGCTAACAGGTATTAATAATAATATCCTATACATTAGCATTCTGACAATCAAAAAATTACAACAACCTGCTATTAGTAAATGCGACTATAACCTTGTGGAAGGAGAGTTAACTCTAAGTCACTAACACTATTAATTAATTTATAACCATTGATTAATAGTTATTGTGCATTATTTTCCCCGAAATGAGGAAAATATAATTATCAATCCTTGGCCATTTCCCCAACTTGTTAACAGTAAGGAAAATAATTTTTCCGAATAATTACACAATCAAAATCTTCAAGCACATTTCACCCTATTTACTTAAAAAAAATTAGGATAGCATAATGTTTGCTCTTCGAGGGTAAGCAAACCCTAAGATTTTGAAAACACAATTACTTAAAATCACATTCGTCGCCTTTGCAAGTTTACTATTGGTAAATACCAGTAAGGCGCAGCAGTATATCAATAGTAGCACTGCCAGCAGCACAATTAATGGCTATTCGTGCTACAATTTTTTCGATAACGGAACTGCCGCAAACATAACCCCATCGCCAGTAACCGGCGGTACAACCGCTCAAGTAATATTGGCCCCCGCTGCTGCTAATAATTTATCCGTTTTTGGTACGAGCGGCAGCTGCCTGGAATCACAGCAAACTACCGTAGCATTAGGTAAACCAGCTATTATAAACTATATACCTAATTCAGCCGATAAAACAAAATATGCCGCAAACCTGAATACACAGGATTGGGAATGGACATTTATATTCAAAGCTGCATCAGGTACTGCTACTACTCTATCAACCACTGGCGCTGCCTTCTACACACCATTAACAGGTTCATCAGCTAATGCATGGCGGTATTGGTTAATGGCTACTTCAAATACTGTAGCCACTGGCACAAAAGGGTTTGTGCTTACCCAAACGAGTAATAATTTTCTGCGCCTATATGATTTAAATGGTGATCCAAGTACTACGCCATCCAATCTTGTATCAAGTTTAGCGGCTCTAACTCCAGGTACAACTTATGTAGTAAAAATTCAGAGGCTTATTGGTGGTGTATGGACCATGTTTCTTGACCCTTATACTGCAACAGTAACTCAGGCACAAACCTTGCAGCAAACAAAGAATAGTGATGATCAGACTAACATTATCACCTCAGCCTATACAAACTCCATATTAGAAACCACACAAACTTCTGCTACTGCGGGTACGTTTAAATTCGATGAGATGCATATGTATAGTCGTTATTTATACTTTGTCCCAATGACAACTCCTGCACAAGGCGTAACACCCTCACCAATTTATGCAAATGAGCAAAATATTATATTATACGGCTTGCAAGTTCAAACACGCGGCAATTATACGCTGTCTCAATTATATATAAACATGACCGACCCTAGTTATATTATAGGAAAAATGACACCTATTGTTGCCAATTCCTCTGGTAATCCAGCTTCTTTATATGTAACAACTAACCCTATTCTAAGCCTTACCGGAGCAACGTATGTTACCAGCTCACAATTAAACGATGGTAGTCCCGGCACAGCTTATGCAGTACTAACCAGTAACAATTCTTTTGTTTCTATAGGCAATGTGGATGGCTCGCTGTCAAACCCCGGAAACTATTTTTTAGCAACTAATTTGGGTAGCCCGATAAATTCCGGCACAATGACCTTTGGCGCTGTAAGTAAAGCAGTAGATGCTACTGGAAATAACAGCCCAATATCTTCAGGTAATTTTGGTAACGGCCCAGCAGGTACACCAAGTGTTGTAACCACAGGCGCTACTTATGATTGGATAGGCGGAACCGGCGGAACAAATGCCAATTCATGGTCTAATGGTGCAAACTGGAAATTAGGCATCGCACCTCACACCTCAACCGATATTGTTAACATTGGTGTAAACTTTGTTTTTTCCACTGCTACAGGTAATCCCGTAGTCAAAAAATCTACAACAGTTGGTAGAATTAATTTTGGCCCTATCAATGGCACCCCGACTACTTTATATTTGGATAGTGGTGCTATGGGTACAGACGGCACAAACGGTACAATTGGTACTACTTTAACCGCTACCGCCGGGATAACTCTTGCCGCAGCAAATTCATCCGGAAACAGAACAAGTATTGCAATTAGCGGGGGAGATACAACCAGCAGAAATTATGGCTTTTTAATTACTCAGGGTACATCTACAATGGCCTCTACCTCATCTATAAGTTCTATAACAAATGCAAATATTACTAATACCGGAACATTTACGCTAAACTCTGATGCTAACGGGAGTGCACAAATAGGCACAATAGGAACAGGCGGCAGCATTACCGGCACATTTAATGTACAACGTTATTTAACCGGCGGGAGTATATCCTACCGTACCTGGAGGCTCCTTTCTTCACCTATTCATAATGCAAGTACAACAACCTTTAATTTCACAAGTTTAACCCAAAATACTATTGTAACCGGTGGTACTAGCGCTAATGGTTTCGATCCTCAGCCATCATGGGGTGCAACCGGCTACACAGCCAACGGCCCTACTGTATTATTTTATACAGAAACAAATGGGGCAACTTCAAAATATACCACATTCACTTCGGGTGCGGCATTATCGTCAAATAGCAAAACGACAGGTACCGGCTTTTATTTCTATTACCGTGGCGATAGAACACACAATTTAGTAAACAAAGTAGAGCCAATTAGTGGCGTTTACGCAACTCCTGAATCAACCTACGTATTATGGACCGGTACCCTAAACCAGGGCAATGTAAGTGTTGGAACTACTTATACGGCAAATGCGGGTGCAACGCAAAATGGCTATAACTTAATTGGTAACCCATACGCAAGCACAATAGATTGGACACAGATGACAGCGACCAATGCTACTACTTCTGCAGGCACTTATTACAAAACAGGCTCTAATGTTTACCCAATACTTTGGGAATATGACCCTACTATTAACAGCACAAATCCTGTACCTGTGGGCAATACGTCTAACTTCCTTTCTTCGGGTCAGGGTGCCTTCGTCAGGATAAATTCAACAGTAGCTGCTACAGGTTCAATAAAATTTACTGAAGCAATTAAAACTCCTTCTATAAACCAAACTGGAGCAGCGGCACAATTCAGTGTTATAAAACCTCAAAACGCATACATACAGTTTGAGATGATCCGCGATTCAGTTAATGCGGATTATGCCTATATCCGTTTCTATGACACAGCAAATCCAAAGTACAATACTTTTGATGACATCGACGATGTAAACGGTACAGGCCAGAATGTGTTTTTTGGAAGTATGACTGCTGATAGCGTTGAAGTGGCCCTTAATTCCATGCCGCTTAAAAAGCTTACTTCATTCTTTTTAAGTGTTAACGCTACCACACAAGGTGCATTCAGTATTAAAAGGACCGACCTGGTTAATATACCAAGCGCTTACGATGTATTCCTGAAGGACCATTATACCAATGATTCAGTTGATATGAGGCAGCATGATTCTTATGCCTTCAATATCACAAGCGATCCAAAATCATTCGGTAACAGCCGCTTTGAAGTTATCTTACGTATAAAACCATTACCGGCATACAAATTACTTGCTTTCACAGGCCAGCATGTAAGCGATGGCAATCAGTTAAACTGGAAAACCGCTAATGAGAATTATTACACCACATTCCAGCTACAAAAAAGCCTGGATGAAGGTAAAACCTTCACCTCTATTAGTACAATTCAATCTGATAGCTCAGGTGCCTATACTTATACTGATAAAGCTGCAGGTAAGGATACATCAATGTACCGCTTAATGCAATCTGATGTTAATGATAATATTACTTATTCATCAATCGTAATTATATCAACTACAGGTAGCCTGGTTCAATTCAAGGTATATCCAAACCCGGCTTCGTCTTATATCCAGTTCCAGGCCAATAGTGTAGTTACCCCCCCATTAAAATTAAATATCTATAATTCTATTGGTAGTATTGTTAAAACCACTACATTTAGTGCTAATACAGGTACTCAGGATCTGTCAGGCTTAATAAATGGCACTTATATTTTGGAACTGATTGATGTAAATACCAAGAAGAGTTTAGGTACAGCTAAATTTTCTAAATTTTAAAAGATAAACAGCAATGAAAAAAATAACAAAAAGTGCAGCGATATTAGTACTGTTAAATATATTAATGGTAACGTCAACGTTTGCGGATGATATTTATCCGTGTGATGGAGATCCCGATGGCGGAGGATACACCGGTAACAATTGCCCAATTGATACCTACGTGTGGGTACTGGCCATTGCTGCACTTGTATTCGGCGCGGTATACCTGCACCGCCAACAAAAAGTACAAAGCAGGGCTTAATACCCTAAATAATAGGGCTATTATGTTTTAGATAAATAGCCGGCGTTGCCTTAGTTTATTTTTTACAATTTGGTAAATGATAAGCTAAGGCAATTTGCATTTTAATAATAATCAATAAAACATATTAAACTCAAAACAAAACCAGCTTTTTGCGGTTCTATTAATAACATTAACTGTTCTTTATGGAAGATTTATTAATATTTCGCATCTTTTTAGCCTTCCCACTAATAGGGTTGTTCATTCCTGATGCTGGCATGCTACTATCAGATGTTAAGCACCCCATATCAGCCAATCATACCATTATTGAAATAACACTGCTTACCAGCATAATCGTATGCTCAATAGGTATCAATTATTTCAAACGGAAAATAAATAATGATTCGCTTATCAGCGCTTAATGATTAGTTGTTCCTGTTAAGGGTTATCCGGCTTTTTGCTGCTTAATATTAAAGCTATCTTTCAGCTCCTTCATTTCTATCTCATATGCGCGCATACGTGCATGTAAAATATCAACCTCAGTGCGCAGCATCTGTATCTCAGTAATAAGTTTGGCCGATTCCGGTTTGTTAATGATCTTTTCGCCTGTACCGAGTATGAGCCACTCCGGCGAGTATTTGAGTTGAAAACAAAGTTTACGGATAAGATAATAACTCATCTCCTGCTTTCTGTTAATAACTTTGCTGATAAAGCCCTGGTCAACGCCAATAGTATGCGCAAGGCCGAGCTGTCCGCCATGCTCTTTTACAATTACCTTTAATCGTTTAATTATTGCTTCGTCAGACATTGTGGTTGCAATAATAAACAAACTCAGTATAAAAGCAAATAAATGGTTTAAAATGAGATATAATTTACCCGGGCGGGTAGTATTATTTTATTTGTTCAAAGTTTAACACCTTAACCTTATTTATGGTAGCAAGCAATTCATTAAGGCCTGTATGGTACTCTTTAAGGCTTATTCTTCCATGCTCGTAGTCACTGGTAAGCGTATTAAGCTGCGATATTATAATTTGCCTGGCACCTTCGTTAATATTAATACGGCCTTGCGCTATCGTTCTTCCGTCATCGGTAATTGTTATATTACCGTATAATAACGTATTTAACCGCTGTAGCTTTTGCTCAGCCGATCGCATTAGAAATAAAGGTTGTATACCTCTGGCTTTTCTTAAGATTTTCTCTAATCCACTAGTTTGCTGATCATCTATCAATAACAAACTTGCCGCCACTATCCCTATCACTAAAAAACAAAAAACAAACCCCATATACCCGTAAATTAATTCTTAATAAATAATTCCGTTAATAATTGCTACGGCCCTTTTTGATATAACGTAAATTTCTGCATTATTGTTTACAATGCAGTATTTTTTTTAACATTTATCCTTTTTTTACATTAATAATATATAATAATACAAAAAAAAGCGACTACCAGGAGTCGCTTTTCTGTAATATTTTAAAAACACAATCAATTTAATTTATTCATCAGCTGGTCCATCTGCGTCTGAAAGCTCTCCTGTGATATTTCAGCCTTTTCATAACTGCTTATAAGTTGTGTTAACTCACTGGTAAGTAATTGCGGGTCGGTATCATGAGCATTCTCAGCATTACCGTACTTATAATCAAGCACAGTTATAGTAAGCAACTGCTTTAAATTATCGCCGTGCAAATTAACAGTTATCCTGTCTTTTTGTCGTTTATAAATATCAACTACAATTACCAACGCAATAATTGTAACAATAACCGAAATTGTCACTGAATCCATATAAAAATACATTAGGTTTATGCCCTTGGTAAGGCGTTTATCTATTAGTTAATAAACGAAATTTATGGTTTTTTAATTTCGAAAACTATATAAAAATCGTTTTTATAAATAATTTTTCGTTTTAGCGCAAAAATTAAGAAATCTATACCATTTGAGTTAATTCTTTGTTAAAACCATGTAGTATTTATCATAACTAAAAGAGTAAAACCAGTTAACTTTAACTATAGCCGTCCTATCTAATAGCAAAAACAATCTATTTTCTGCTTAAAAAGCCTAAAAGCATCTTGTTGCCCAATTGTAACGATCATAATTTGACGCGATAAATGATTTACTATATATTTATAGAAATAACAGGTAAATGAAAAAAGCTTTAATTCCATCAGCGCTTTTACTAATATTATTTAGTTTGATATTAATTTCCTTTCAACCAAATACCCTCCCAAACTTACAGGGCAGCTATACAGTAAACTATGCAAAGAAAACAACCGCGTACCAACAATTAGCTATTCATTACACCCACACCGGAAAGATCTTATTTTATTTCGAAGGCAGCACAGGCAAACCTGCGTATAATACCGGATCTGAATATGGCTGGTTATCTTTTAATAAAAAAACCGGAAACTACGAATACATGCCTAAAGACACCGTTGAAGATTGCAACCTTGAATTTGTAAAAAATGGCGATAAGCTAATCATCAAAACCTTGCACGGCGATTGCGGCTTTGGGCACGGCGTATATGCCGACGGCACCTATCAGCAAGCAAGCAAAAACAATCCCCAATCATTCACAACCCGAACCGGCAAAAAGGTTTACTTTGATAAAACATCTCCCGAAACCCTAACAGATTACTAACCTACTCATATCTCACTGCCCCAACACCTTTTCATAGCAGTAAAAGCGAAGGTTTGGCCTGAACTTAAATCCCGTTTCGCCGGTAAACTCATACCCTAATTTCGGGAACAATTTTCTGGTAGCCTTATTATTGCTATTCGTATCAATACGTAAAATATCAATCCCACTATTTCGTGCCACAACTTCTGCCTGCTTAAGCAGTGCTTCAGCAATATGCAAACCCCTGTAATCAAGGCCTACAGCAAGACGATGAGTAACAATAGCAGTTTGAGTGATATCCATGCCCGCATGTCTATATTCATCCTCCTGATCGGTGGTAATAGCAGCTATACCTGCAACCATACCATCAACTTCCGTAACCCAAAGTTGCTCCTGCGCTATATCGTTTCTAAAGACTTCGGCACTAGGATAAGTGCTATCCCACTGAAAATTACCCGACGCATTCATAACAGGCACAACCTGGGCAATAAGCTGCATTATTGCGTCAATATCATTTAGTGTAGCAAGGCGGATGATCATATATTGGAATTGAGGTTCCAAAAATAAAAATTCCGGAGGTTCAAATTAAACTTTCAAAGATTTTTCTAATCATTAATCTCAGTCTTCTCTTATAATGCCCTCAACCTCGTCAAAGTAAGCCAACACAGTGCTATACACTTCATTTTGATTCCCTTCAACCCATCGTAATGATATAGCCACGGTTTTACCAAAGTCCGATTCAAATTTCAGCTCGAATATCAGCATAGCACTGCTCCTGCCCGGCTTCAGGGCTATATCTTCCACATCTTTCCAATCCAGTATAATATTGCGGATATAATCCTTAACACCGTTCTCGTCCAGTTCCAACGCTACCTCGCCCTTAAAGGCAGGCATCAACCTGGTAACAATCATCAGGCCCATCACTGCCATAAACAACAATGCGAACACGCCAAATATCACAGTACCCAATATATCATGCGCCAGGTAGTTTCTGATAGTAGTAGTCAGCAGCAGGCAAATAAAAATAAGCAGCACAGCCATGCCTGTAAAACCGGCTTTCTTACTATAACGGAATTGAATTATCTCTGACATGATCAAGATTGGATTTATGATATAATTTAAAGATAGCAATTCATCTATAATAATCAGAAATCACGATATCTTATATAACTATAAAGAATTGCGTCCGAGACTATTTCTCGCGTCAGAGAACAGCTTCGGGCGAAATCAGGCAAAACGATGGTGGCCTTATGTTGTAGTATTTCCAACAAAGACGCAGCATCCCCGTCAGTAGAACAGCTTCGGGCGAAATCAGGCAAAACAATGGTGGCCTTGTGCGCAATGGCAGGGCATAGGAAATTTTTGCAGTGCATAGGGCACTGTGCGTAAATGGCCGCAAACTTTTCCAGCCCAGGTTTTGCCTGATTTGCGGGGAAGGCCTTGTGCGGCAAAGAAGCATTTCTACTGACTAGCCTTTTTGGTCCTTTTGTGGCGAAGACAAAAGGACTAAGCCTCCGCGGCTATGAGCGGCTTCACAAGACATTTACGCATTGCATATTCGTCCTACACAGTCGGGGATTGCTTCGTCCCTCGCAATGACTCTTAATTAACTCCCTAATGATTATGCTTCTTATGAATATCCTTCACCAAACACAACTTCTTAATATCCGCAATCTTCACCACAAACGGCGCGTATTTCAGCCTGTTACCTATCATCTCCGTAACATTATCCGAGTGCGCTATCACCTCATCCGGCTTATCCCCCGCCAGCAATCGTTTGTACATGCGGTAATCGCCCCATTCAATATAATACACCTCGCCAGGTAATATTTTCATATCATGTATCACCTTCAGTGCCACCCAGCAGCCATTCTCAAGGTACGGGTACATCGAGTGCCCCCAAACCGGCAGCGCGAAATCACACTCCTCAATTCCCGGAAAGTTCATTCTACCTACACTCTGCGTATCATTAATATCGTTATAAACCTCCACGCCCGATGCCGTGGCAATTATTTCATACATGGGTATCCCATCCTCCAACTTTTTAATTACAGTATTTTCTGGTTGTTTTCTATTTTCCAGATAATCCCTGTATTTATCTTTAAATATCTGTAACTTTTCAGGATCAATATTCTGCCTGCTCTTTATAATCTCTGTAATTGAACTGGCCGAATTAAACCCGAGCACTTCCGCCAATTGTGCATTTCCGTTAAAAGCCTTTCCTTTAAGCTGATTATACAATATAATAAACTCCAGTGTCTCAGGCCTCACTCTCTTTATTTTAGCAGATTTTGATTCGTCTTCCATGATATGCAAAATAAGTTTTCAACAATTCTTTAATTAAATCAAGATATTTCTTTATATTTGTATTGTCAATGGCGCTAAACTATAACAATTAAATATAATATCCAAATGAAAAATACAGAATATAAAGAAGTTATAATACAGAAATTACACTCCCACTATCGTATAATGCATCCTGTATAAAACAACGTACAATACCAGCAAAAAAGAGAGAATGAAAAGATGAAGAGATTTAAAACCTGAACCACCATGTATATTGCCTACTCCGCGCTGCAAACCATTGCACAGCCAACCGAAACTAAAACCACCGAAAACCATTTCACCAACGAATTAATTTTACGCTACCAGGCCTACCAAACCATCTGCAGCAAATACACGCGCGAAATCGCCGCAATCCAAAAATACCTGCCCGATTGGCAACCAGCATTTAAATAATTCTTTAGTATCAAGTAGCTGGTATCAGGTATCAAGACAATCTTTCACTCTTGATTCTTGACTCTCATCTCTCGGTTCTATACTGAATTAAACCCAACAGAGGTACTTGATACCTGATACTAACTACTTGATACCAACTAAACGTACTTGATACTAACAAAAATTATGATAAAAATCACCCAAAAACTAAAAAACCACCTTTGGTGGCTCATCATCAATGTTGACTATGATTACAGCCGCATTGCCATTGCCGATCACGAAATTAATGGCGACATCCTAACCTTTTGGCTCGAAGACAAGCACGACTTCAAAAACTCCCTCGACGAGTGCCTACAAGTCGACCTCCCCCTCAAACAGTTCTCCAAAGTAATAAAAGCTGAAAACCTTAACAGTTATGAAGGCATTAAAATGCACCCGAAAAAGAATTTCACCTACAAGGCCCGCATCGAGATCAACGAACCCATCAAATGGTACCTTGAAGATGCCAGTCCCAGCGATCAACAATGGGCCCGCGAAGTTATGCTCAAAACCCTCCTAACCCAACTCGTAGAAACCGAGGTATATGATGAAAGCAATAATGACCAGCTATTTTTATAACAAACATATGCCAATTAGCATATATAACATAATTAAAATACTTGCATACTGTCCCATAAGTCTTGTAATCATGTAATAATTCTTTCCCCGTCAGTAGAACAGCTTCGGATGAAATCAGGCAAAACGATGGTGGCTATGTGCGCAATGGCAGGGCATAACAGATTTTTACAGAAGGGTAAAGGCAAGGTATGTAGCAACAGCAGCATAAAAATATAGCAGCCCAGGTTTTGTCTGATTTGCAGGGTGGGCCTTGTGCGGCAAAGAAGCATTTCGACTGACTTGATTTTTTGCTACCTTTTGTATCAAGACAAAAGTAGTAGCCCCCGCGGCAATGAACGGCTGCGAGCGACATTTACACCTTGCATATTCGCTCTGCACAGTCGGGGATTGCTTCATACCTCGCAATAACACCTGAAGAATAAGCATTAACGACGATGAGCGATACCACGAGCCAAGCAACTACGCCGCAAATCAAACCATAAAAAATAAAATCCTAATTTAGCCCCCAATATGTCCAATCAACCCAAATCCCCAAAAACATCAAGAATAGCCGCAGCTATCTTCTTCTTTATCTCGGGTTTTGGCTACACCACCTGGGCATCCCGTATCCCCTCCATCCAGCGCGATCTGCATTTAAACGAAGCGCAATTAGGCATTGCCCTATTTGCTCTCCCAGTAGGTCTATTGGCAACTATGCCATTAACCGGCAAACTGCTCAGCCGCTTTAGTAGTAGCGCTATCATGCTGTTTGGCGCGGTATTTTTCAATCTCTGCCTGGCACTATTAGGTTACGCCACACAGTTTTGGCAATTCCTGCTTATACTGTTCTTTTTCGGTTCATCACGCAACCTGTTCAATCTCTCAACCAACACCGAGGCGGTGGGCGTACAAACCATGTACAGCAAATCCATCATGACAACCTTCCATGGCATCTGGAGCATGGCAGGTTTTGGCGGTGCAGCACTCGGCTATTTAATGGTAGCCAACCACATAAAGCCCGCATATCACTTACTATTAGTAAGTATTATATTAACAGTGATAGCATTTTGCTGTTCACCATTCCTGCTGCATCAGAAACCAGTTCAACAGCCCGATAAGCCTATTTTCTCTCTGCCCGATAAAACGTTACTCAAATTAGCATTCATCTGCTTCGCCTCCATGGCCTGCGAAAATATAATGTATGATTGGAGCGGAATCTATATGGATAAAGCCGTGCACACCTCGCATGCAATAGCCATAACAGGTTTCATTGCCTTTATGTCCACACTTACCTTTGCCCGCTTTGCCGGCGATAAAGTAGTTACCCGCTACGGTGTTAAACCGCTCATGCAATACAGTGGTATACTCATCATATCAGGCTTTATGCTCTCGGTTATATTCCCCTACCTGCCAACAGCCATAATAGGTTTTGCACTGGTAGGCATAGGCACCTCATGCATAGTCCCGCTGGTTTACCGCGAGGCAGGCAAATCAAAAACCATGATCAACGGCCTGGGCATTGCAGCAGTATCAACAGTAGGTTACTTAGGTTTTTTAATAGTGCCGCCATTAGTTGGCTTTGTGGCACAAGCCTCCAACCTGCGCTGGTCATTCGCCATCATATCCACACTGGGTTTAATTATCGTGTGGATGTCATCAAAATTAACATCAGAGGCGTCTCAATGACCAAAGATCTGCCGTCGGCAGAAAATATTGGTAGAAAATAAAAAAAGCCGGGATGTGCCCGGCTCAAAGTCTATTCGAATAAAAATTATAGGCTGTTAATTGTGTCTAAAACCACCTTTATTACCACCACCACCATTAAAGCCTTTGTCCTCTGCCACGTTCACTGTTATCCTTCTGCCATAATAGCTGGCACCATTCATACACCTAATAGCTTCTTTAGCCTCGTCTTCGTTCACCATCTCAACAAACCCAAAACCCTTACTCTCTTTTGTTTCACGATCTTTAATGATCCTGAGTGATTTTACCGGCCCAAAATCACCAAAAACGGCTGTTAATTCGGCCTCATCCACCTCAAGTGGCAAGCCTGCAATAAATACTTTCATCAATGTCTTTAAAATTTGTTAAAGGTACTAAAAAAAGGCCACATTTGGCTACCCTAACTCCGAAAAGCCCACTCTGTAAGTGCTTTTTTACTTAACGGTTACTATACCGCTAATAATTAAAAGTTAAATAGAAATAATTATGATAGCCCCACATAACTAATGCCCCAATGACAGCGAAGCGAAATGACTTAATGACAACTTACTTAAGTTGCAGGCTAAAAGTGCCCTTAACCTTGTAAAAAGGCGCATTAGGCTTAGCATCCTTCGCCAGGAAGGTATAAAACGTACCCTTGGCAAGTGTACTATCCTGTTTGTATGAAGTGATATTTATTTTCCCAAAGTCCTCGGTGTTCACGTATTTAGTTAACGCATATTCAATATTAGGCATCTTATCATGACTCAGTAAAAACTGGCTTCCTGCTACCGTGCTAGTTAAATTACTAAGCGCCTTCCCTGCCGAACTGATCCCAAAGCTCATGTTGTGCTCCTTATTAATAGCCGTTATCCCAAAATACTGGTCGTTACCCGAGCTAACCGTAACAAAAGCTATTGAATCCTTAGCGGCGTCAAAAGTATAGGTCGAATCCAGTATGGTTAGTTTAAGCGTTCCTTTCACTGCAAGATTGTTCCCGGGTGAGTTCAGTGTTAATGAGCTGTCAGCTTTAGTATTTACAGATGTTTCATCCCCTTCAACCTGATCTTTTTGGCACGATACAATCATACCCGAAAGCAGCAGTAAAAAAACGATGAAAAATTTAGTAAAAATTTTATTGCCCATTAGTAAAAATAATACACTGTTTCTATAATTGGATACGTAAAAATAGTTAAAAAGGTTGTGCCGATTGGCATTCGTAACAAAAATTTAACAATTATTAACTGCCCTTATTAAAAACAACAAAAAAACTGCCAAAAAACGCTGAATCGGCCCATTTTTATAAATTTATTTTACCCTTAATACCGCATGATGATGAATACGGCACCATCTCTCATTATTAACAAAATCACTTGTAAATACTAATTAATTTAGCTATCTTTGAATACACTTTATGCCATTTGGCATTTCAATCATAATGAAACTTACGCACCCCAAATTTACAGCTATAGGGCTAAACCAGCTCATTGATGATTATTTCATACACATCGAAGGTAAATACCATCTCGAAGAAGAATTAACACAACCCAAAAGCACTAAAAAAACAATCGGCACAAAGATCTGGGATCGCCCGCCCGAACCAGCAACCATAACCGGATTAGCTTTCTTCCTCGGTTTCAGCAGTCGACAGTTATTTGATGATTATGAAACCTCAGGTAAGCACGCCCACATCCTGAAACGCGGCCAGTTGCGTATCGAAGCCGAATACGAAAAGAAACTCCACCAGCAACCCGCCAGCGGCGCCATATTCGCCCTCCGTAGCATGGGCTGGAACGAAAAACCAGAAGAAAGGCCACCATCCGATCTCTCCTCAAAAACCCTCAAAGTAAAGATCCTCGAAACCGGCCCAACACCAGCCTCCAACGAAAAGGAAGTATCACTCTAACAACCAGTGAGCAGTGAGCAGTGAGCAGTGAGCAGTGAGCAGTGAGCCCCCCGCGCCGGTTCAAGCGTCCACGCTTGAACCAAACCCATACATAAGCGTCCATGCTTATGAACCAAAACAACTAATGACTCAATGACAAATGACCTAATGACATTCTTCAAACCCGTCAGCAAAAAAGCTTCGGCCGAAATCAGGCAAAACAATGGTGGCCAAAAGCGTGGCAGGGCATAGCAGATTTTTACGGAAGCGTAAAGGCAGGTAGCGATAGTAGGGTAAAAATATAGCAGCCCAGGTTTTGCCTGCTTTGTAGCGCTGGCCCTGTGCGACAAAGAAGCCTCTTTGCTGACTTGATTTTTTGCTACTTTTTAATCAAGAAAAAAGTAGTAGCCTCCGCGGCAATGAGCGGCTTCATGCGATAAATGTCAAGGCGACAAACAGCGATATCACACAACAAATAACCAATCCCCACCAAACACCAATGAATTAATGAACCATTGAACAAATGAACCAACAAAATGAAGCATCCATCCTATTCAAACAAAACTACACCGCAGCAGCCAGTGTAATAGTAAACCAGGGCGGCACAAGTTCCGGCAAAACCTACGCAATCGAGCAGGTACTCTTCTGCCTCGCTTGCGAAACGCCCAAACAAATAATAACCGTAGTGGGGCAGGATATCCCAAACCTTAAAGCCGGTGCCCTGCGCGATGCATTAAACATCTACAACAACTCCGATCAAATAAAAGCCATGGTAAAAAGCTATAACAAGTCCGATAGAGTGTTCGAGTTCCATAACGGTACACTCATCGAATTTAAAAGCTACGATAATGCCCAGGATGCCAAATCAGGCAAGCGCGATTACCTGTTCATCAACGAAGCCAACGGCATCACTTATGATATCTATACCGAGCTCGCCCTTCGCACCCGCGAACGCGTGTTTATCGATTATAACCCCAACTACAATTTCTGGGTGCACGATCATGTAATAGGCAAACCCGGTGTACAATTAATCATCTCCGATCATCGCCACAATCCCTTTATCAAGCAAACCATGCGCGATAAAGTTGAGTCGCTAAAAGCGGTAGACATCGAACTCTGGAAAGTCTATGCCCGCGGACTAACCGGCAAAGTAAGCGGACTGGTATTCGATAACTGGCACATCTGCAATGATATCCCCCCGGATGCAAAACGCATAGCCGCCGGCCTCGATTTTGGCTTCACCAACGATGAAACCGGATGCTTGCAGGTGTACACTCAACACGGCGAACTATGGGTCGATGAAATGTTCTACGAAACCGGCCTTACCAATACCGATATCGCGGCCCGCCTCACCAGCGCAGGCATCAGCAAAAGCACCGAGATCATCGCCGATAGCGCCGAACCAAAATCCATCGAAGAACTCAAACGCCTCGGCTGGAACATCAAAGGAGCGAAAAAGGGCCCCGACAGCATAAAAAACTCTATCGATATCCTCCGCCGCCACAAAATAAATATCACAAGACGCAGCGTAAATCTTCGAAACGAAATAGCCCGCTATAAATGGCGTGTCGACCGTTCCGGAAAAACGATCAATGAACCCGTCGATGCCTTTAATCATTTAATAGATCCACTCAGATATATTGCGCTCAACAAACTAAAAATCAATACATTTACATCAATAAAGTCGCACATGCCTTATAAAAACAACACCTGGCACAATCCTATTGTAAACCTGATAACCATATGATAGAAAAAACACTAAAAACCACCGAAGGAAAACTGCTGGTAAAAATACCAACCGCCCTTAACGAAGTTACTTTGGGCCAGATGATGGAGATGCAGGAAAAGCATTACCTTAATGATATGGAAGCCATCAGTATTCTATCAGGCATTCCGGTTAAAGAGCTGCATAATGTCACCAACGCAAATGATTTTCAGGTATTTGGCAACTCCGTACATGCGCTTTCCGGCCAGATCAAGTACCTCTACAATAGCGATGCAATCCCACACAAAGTAAATTTCATGCTCGGCAAGCGAAAAGTAACCGTAAACGTAATCCGCAACCTATCGGTCGAGCCTGCCGGTGCATTCATGGCCGCTCGCGACATCATTGCCGATGAAATAAACGAAACCATCAAACTGCATGGCGAAGAACACTGGCAGGAACATTTCCATCCCTCGTTAAAAGCATGTTGTCATCTGCTGGCACACTATTTCTTTTGCCGTGCAACAGGCAAAAAATACGATGAATACGAAGCCGAAGAATTTTGTAACGAAGTAAAAAAACTCAGGGTAACGGAGGCGCTGCCCATAGCAAAACATTTTTTTTCCTGTTATCCCAACTTATTGAAACAGAAAATAGGCTTCTTTCAGCGCCTGCATCAATATTGGAGAAGAAGGCAGGTATTCAAGCGTTTGAAAAATTTAAATACATCAACACCATAAACTCATTAGCCGCTGGCGACATCACCAAGTGGGACACCATCCTCAACATGCCCTACGAACGTATCCTAACCAAACTCCTGCTCAACAAAACCGAATCCGAATATCAAAAACGTTACTCAGATCTAATAAACGCCCAACGATAAGGATTCCCCTCTTGAGAGGTGCCAAGGGTGTGTCCATTTCCAAGCGTCATTGCGAGGAACGAAGCAATCTCTATACTATACAGAGCAATTAGAAAAGCAATCCACCCTCAACCGCCAGTTCAAGCGTCTCCGCTTATGAACCAAAACAACCAATGACTCAGTGACTAATGACCCAATGACATTCTTCCACCCCCGTCAGCAAAAACGCTTCGACCGAAATCAGGCAAAATAATGGTGGCCAAAAGCGTGGCAGGGCATAGGAAATTTTTGCAGAAGCAATGGCTATGAGGGAGGCGATAGCAGGGCAAACTTTTCCAGCCCAGGTTTTGCCTGATTTGCAGCGTAGTACCCGTGCGGCAAAGAAGCCTCTTTGCTGACTTGATTTTTTGGTTCTTTTGTATCAAGACAAAAGAACTAGCCTCCGCGGCAATGAGCGGCCTCATGCGATAAGTAACACGTTATGCATACCCGCCAACCACCAATGAACCATTAAACTAATGAACCAATATGATCCGCAACCAAATACAATCCATAACCCAAACCCTCAGCAGCGCCCCCACATTCATATACGGCACCCAAAATGAGCAGAGTGGTATTACCAAAACGAATATAAAGCAACTACCTAATATTTATGAAATACATTAAAAGTTCAATATATTTTTCAATCTTAAAAACGGTTTCTCTATTAATATAAAGCTTAAAAAAGACACCACCGCAGTTATAAGTAGTGTGATTATTAAAAAGGCCCAAACATTTAAATACGCTCCCCAAAGCTTATATACCATCTGCTCAATAGGGAAAGCATAAATATATAAACCATAAGAAATATCATATTTAAACTTGACTTTAAATTTAGAGAACAACGATATGCAGAGTATTGAAATTAATATGGGAGCTGCAATATTATAGCCCCCGAACTTTAAAAGCAGTATTGTAATTGCCGTTATAATTATAAGCCCTTTATTATTGAATTGCAGCTTTTCACGATACATGTAAAACAATGCGCCTAAAACAAAGCAGGTATATAGTTTTAAAGCATTTGATAATATAAGAAAGGTAGGCCCATAACTGATGTTAAAGAGGAATTTTAAGCCATAAAATAGATACACTAAAGTAGTTATTATTAGAAACGGCAATTTGTTATCATTGAAAATCCCGCCTAAGCCTATCAGCATAATAAAAATATAGCAATAAAATTCAGGTCTAAGACTCCACAGGCTACCGTTAAGTGATAACTTATAAGCGCTATTCTTTAAGATATCGCCAATGCTCCATTGGTTCACTTCTAAAAGGAAATTTCTATAAAGAAACGAAAACGAACTATTCTCACCTGTAAATGGGAAATTAGAAATTGTATGATGATCTGAATAATAAATGACTGGGGCAATCACAAAACTGGTTACCAATAAGCAAAACCAAAAACCGGGGAATATTCTTACAATCCTATGCCATAAAAAGATATAGACACTTTCACTACGTTCATAGCTACCCGCGATTAAATACCCACTTAAAGAGAAAAAACCCATAACTCCAAATTCAGCAATATAGGTTTGATTTTTAACCAGGTTAACAAATGGTTCCTGTCCATAGCCTCCAATTAAATATGCATGTGAAAACAAAACCGACAGAGCAAGTATAACTCTCAATAAATCGAATGCATTGTTTTTATTCATTAGCAAATTATAGGGATAAATATTCTTATCAAGTATAATGATTTAATTGATTTTATAGACAATCCTTTTTAAAAGTCATGAATGCCTGAAGGTTTTCACTTAGGCAATTCCTTTCAAGATATTAAGGAAAGATTTTAAAACTTTAATTTTCTTATGTCATTGAAATTTACTAAAATTATCAATTCCTCAGTTCTTCTTATGTTTTTTGTAAAAGAGGTGTTATAATAATAGAGTTTGGATAACTCTGACTGACTTTAAAGTTCTTATTACATTTCCAAACAGTGGTCTGTTGATTTTAGCTTGTAATAAAAAATGTGCCCGGAACGAGATTCGAACTCGTACATCCTTGCGAATGCCACCCCCTCAAGATGGTGCGTCTACCAATTTCGCCACCCGGGCTTGTTACTAAAAAAAGTCTTTAGTCTGTAGTTCTGGTCTATTCAACACTGAACTTAAGACTAAAGACTTTTTACTTTAAGAAAAGGATGTGCCCGAAGAGAGACTCGAACTCTCAAGAGACAATTCTCAACGGCTTCTGAGACCGCAACGTTTACCAATTTCGCCATCCGGGCATTAAAGTACACCTTATATACTCGCCAATTTTATAACTGCAAGTATACGGGGCTGCAAATATACTTTTTTCAGCTAAAAAGCATCTAAATAAATATAAAAATTGATCATGCCTTGCAATTTGCCTTGGTAAAGGATAAATTCGGATAAAACACACGAATGAGAAGCCATACATCTGGTATTACTATCCTTTTATTACTCTTTATTTTTTTTACAAACGAAGCTATCGCACAGCACATTGTTCTTTTACAACAAGGTAAACCAACAAGTATCCGCGGCTTGTCAGTGGTCAATGATAAAACTGCATGGATAAGCGGTAGTAATGGGTATATCGCCATAACTAGTGATGGGGGTAAAACCTGGCAGTGGCGGCAAATAAAAGGTTTCGAACAAGCCGACTTCAGAGATATTGAAGCATTTTCCAATAAAGAAGCCGTGATCATGAGTTCCGGCACACCCGCTCTAATATTAAAAACCATTGATGGAGGTGTAAACTGGCAAGTAAAATACCGCAATACTGATACTGCTTATTTTTTAGATGCAATGGATTTTGACAATCCCTCACATGGCTTCATCCTCGGCGATCCTATAAAAAATAGATTTCTGTTACTCGAAACTAAAAATAGCGGCAATACCTGGAATAATTATAATAACAGCCCTGTTGCCTCAGCCAATGAAGCAGCGTTTGCCGCCAGTGGAACTTGCTTGCGCACAATAAATCATACTAATATTATTGTAACGGGCGGCGCGGTTTCCAATATTTTTGTTCAGGTGCCAAATAAAGACTGGTATAAAACTGCCATTCCTATTACACATGGAAAAAGCAGTCAGGGAGCTTTTTCAATAGCTAAAGGTAAAAACCAACTGGTTATTGTTGGCGGCAACTATCAGCATGATAGACGTACCGATTCCACTGTCTGTTACTCTAATAATAGAACGAACTGGAAATTAGCGCATACCCCTCCATCCGGTTACCAATCATGTGTAGAATATATTAATGCCGACACCTACCTTTCAACCGGCACGCCCGGAACAAATATCTCAACCGATGGTGGCAAGAATTGGAAGCAAACAGATACACTCAATTTTAACGTTTGCAGGAAAGCAAAGCATGGAAATCTGGTTTTATTAGCTGGCAGCAATGGTAAAATAGCAGTTTTTAAACTATAGACAATTGACAATGAAGCGCTTATTATATACTTTAAAATAAATTAAAATAACACTTGCACACAAAGCTCAATAGTCCTATATTTGCACCACTTTAATCGGAGACGATAATGATTCCGTAGCTCAGCTGGTAGAGCATAACACTTTTAATGTTGGGGTCCTGGGTTCGAATCCCAGCGGGATCACGAATGTAACACCCTGTAAATCAAGCATTTACAGGGTGTTTTCGTTTAAACTCACCACTAATAAACGCCCTTATTATTGCTCAATAAATCCATTTTTACCTTCAAATAGTCGCTTTTTAAACAAAAAAAAGCGTGATCCCAGCCATTTTTAACCTTCTTTCAAATAGATTTCAAAAACTATTTAAATAGCTAAAAATCAAATACTTATTTCAACAAATCTGATTGTTTATTTATGATCCCGTGTGATCCCGGTGGGATCACGTCCTTTCAAAAAAAGACTGTCCAAAACGGTGCTTTTTTGTCCAAAATATAATCTTCAAAAAGTCAAATCTGACTAAATCGGGTCAAATCAATTTTTATCCATTTTGTTGAGTATAAATCTTCATCACTTTTGGGCACCAGTTAAGTAAAAAGTGGTTATGAAGTGATAGTTACTACAATAATTATCTCCCCTATTTACCGAATTTGTTGATTATGACAATCTCTCAAATTAGCACAGGGCAACGTTCCGCTTTGGCGCTTTCGATATTCTTATGCCTAAATAAAAAACTGCGGAACGGTCCCGATATTATTCTTTTTGATGATCCGGTATCATTTATTGATGACTTTAACGCATTGTCGTTTTTAGATTATCTGCGAAAAGATATGTTGTCTGCAGGCAAACAGGTATTTTTCGCAACTGCTAATACACGGCTGGCAAGTTTATTTGAGAAGAAATTTTCATTTCTGGATAAGGATTTTAAACAATGGGAATTTACACGGTGAAAGCAGGAAAATAACCTATTTGATGCTTAATGGAGTAAATAGTGATTTGTTTCGTGGATTGGCGTATTGCTTAATTGGAGCATGTTTCAGTTCCCATAATACTCGTTTTTTCGTACTTTAGTCTATCCAAAACGGATACGTAGTCCCTTACGGCTTACCTCTTGAATGACTGTTTATGGCGAAAGACGCAAAGTATATACCCTTTCCTTTATACCTTATTTCAGGCCTTCCCGGTAACCTGGACGAGATATTTGATTACGGTATTTCTAAATTTGCCAAAATGGTAGAATATACCGACTTGTCAACAGTCTACCGGCAGGTGCTCTATACCTATTATCGCGGCAACCTGCCTGCATCCTTACTCCGCAAAATTAATTTCCTGGCTGAAGAAGAAGCTTTTATTCCTGACGAGGATTATAACGGGTTTACCGGGGACGGACAGGAATTCAACCCGGAAACGGGTATGGATGAATTTACGCAGGCGGGTGAACAGGATGAGGATTTCCGGCAAGCTTGTATCGATTACTGGCAGATGCAGCAGGCGATGAAGATATTGAATCTGAACGGCGGTGATATTGATACCATGATGGTCTCTGCCGCAAAAACGCAACGGGCCATTGATGACTGGGAGAAAAAGGGCGGCCGTGATGTCACCGTGATGATGAGCATCAATATGATGTTTGAGTTTTACCACAAAACCAAGACGCCCTATGAGATTGACCTTTTAAGAGCATTCCTAAGCATCAAAAGCATCATCGGCAATAAGGAGCTGGTGGGTACTACCAAGGATTATATTTTAACCCGAATGACCGGAGCGCGCAAAAAAGACCTGCTGCCACAAACGCTCAAAAAGGCTGGTATCAAAGCCATGTATGATACCTATAGCAAACGTTATCAGATTGATAAGCTGCTCAGCGAATTATTGGCCAGGGGTTTTATTACCGGTAAACTCGCTCATAATCGCCGGATCTATGTGTCAACCCACTACACAACAGCGGAACTTCCGGAAGCCGTACATCAATTGTTGCTCAGGAATAATACCAAGATCAAAAGGGATCGGAATGCAGTGATTGAACAGGATGCGCGGGCAAAGTTGAAAGCGCTGATCAAAGCGAGCGTAACAGCACCTTAATAAAGGAATCATTAGGTCTGCATTACTACAGCATTACTTTGACAACAACTCGACTGCTTTAATAATATCATTAATAATATCATTAATAATATAGTAGTAATAATATCCTTATAAAATATAAGATACCGTACAGGCATTTATCAATACCTGATACTTATTAATTATATGTCAAGTATTCCGTGCGATTTACTTGACATTTGAAAAATAAAAAGTAACTTTGATCTGCGAGATTTTAAAAAAATGAAAGTAGCAGAAAAAATTGCAGAAAAAATTGCGGGAATGCCGGAGGGCAGCATTTTTCGCTACCAGGAGCTAAGTATAGAGCGTGAAGAATACACTGCAGCAACGAAAGCTATTGAACGCATGTTAAAAAATGGGCTGATCACCCGCGCTTCTACCGGCCTGTTTTATAAAGCCAAACGAACCGCATTCGGTATCCTGCAACCCGATGAGCAGGAATTGCTGAAGCCTTATTTGTTTTCAGCCGGGAAAAGGATCGCCTATATTACCGGGACGATGTTGTATAACCGGATGGGGCTAACCACGCAGGTGCCTAAAAACATTAAAATTGCTACCCGCGATAAACGGCTGGAGTTGACACTGGGTAACCAAAAGGTGACATCCATCAAAAGCTACGCAGACATCAATGATGACAATTACCGCTACCTCGAATACCTCGACGCCATCAAAGACTTTAAAACGATACCCGACCTCAACAAGGAAGCAGCAGTCCGGCTATTGAAGGATGGCATCGGCAAACTGGAAGACCGGCAGCTTTTTAAGAAGCTTGCCTTAAAATATCCACCCCGCGTAAGGGCCTTGGCAGGGGCTTTGATGGAGCTTGTTAGCCCTACGGAAGACCTTAATGCCCTGCGCAAGAGCCTTAACCCGCTCAGTACTTTTGAATTCGGACTGAACACGAACCTATTGCCGAACAGCACCACCTGGAATATCGCCTGACCATGACCTTGCACAACAACCCGGAACTGTTTAAAGACGCGATCACCGCGACCGCCCAGCAAATGAAAATTGCCGAGATCTATGTCGAAAAGGATTACTGGGTCACGCTGGCGTTAAAAACCATTTTTGAATCTGAAATCGGAAAGGAAGCCGTATTTAAAGGTGGAACTGCACTGTCCAAATGCTATAAGTTGATCGAACGGTTTTCCGAGGACATCGATCTGGTCGTATTGCGGCGTGAAGGAGAAAGTGATAACCAGCTAAAAACAAAGATCAGGAATCTGACCAACCTGGTAGGCACCGTCATGCCCGAGATTGAAGTAGAGGGGGTTGGGTATGAACCGCAAAACGGCACATACGTATGCCAGGGGGGAATTCAAAGGTGAATTTGGGCAGATCCGCGAACACATCGTTGTCGAAGCCACCTGGCTGGGTAACTTCGAGCCTTATACCACTGCTGAAGTAAGCAGCTTTATTGCCGAAATGATGCGAAGCAATGGACAGCAGGCATTGCTCGAGGAATATGGCTTGCAAGCCTTCACTGTCAGGGTGCTGACCAAAGAGCGCACGATTTGTGAAAAGATCATGAGCCTGGTCAGGTTCTCTTACACCGAAGAACCTTATGAAGATCTCGCCAAAAAGATCAGGCACGTTTATGATATATATATGTTGCTGAAAGATGCCGAAGTGGCCGCCTTTTTTGATTCGCAGGAGTTTGATAAATTGTTAAATATGGTCGGTAAGGATGATATTTTGACATATAAGAATAATAACGGCTGGCTAAGCGCGCCGCCGCAAAATGCAATTATCTACGCAGAACCGGAAGCAACCTGGGCAGCAATCCGCCAACCCTACCGTACCACATTTAGAGATTTGGTGACAGGTAATCTGCCGGAAGAATCGGAATTGATCAATACCTTAAAACGTGTTTCCAAAAGACTTCAATCGGTGCCGTGGCAGGTCGGCGGATGAGAAGCATTAGACACCTTTATTTATTATGAAATCATAATAAGTTCGGCCGCGATTCAACAGGAGATGTCATCATCAGAGATTGTTGGTGACCTGGATCAGACCGCATCGAGGATGCGTTCAGCTCTATTACGAAAACGGTAATCGGACAACACGTTATCAAAGGACATCAATAGCTTGGTCCGGTATTTTATGCTTTTGCTATCATTGCCCTTAATGGCGCTGAAACCTGCAATGATAAACTGGGTGGCATGGTCATTGTCGCGAAGATGATCGTTTTTGGTAGGGTCTTTCTTTTTACTGATGGCCTTGGAAAACAGGTTCACACAATCAAACGGTTCATCTTTGCAGGATATGGTCAGATATTTGGTCAGGTCCTCCGTTAAACGGAATGCATTTGAATTTATATAAGCTTCGAGGAGTCCTTTCACATCTGCAAATTTGATGTTCTCCAGTTTGTAAAGCTGGAAGTTCAAGTCTTTAGAAGCCTCAGTGGG
The DNA here is from genome assembly GCA_026225055.1 of Mucilaginibacter xinganensis. Taxonomy (GTDB): domain Bacteria; phylum Bacteroidota; class Bacteroidia; order Sphingobacteriales; family Sphingobacteriaceae; genus Mucilaginibacter; species Mucilaginibacter xinganensis_A. Next base: position 46,773 of record JAMFSA010000105.1, read on the forward strand.
CTTGGAAATTTTCAGTAAGAAAAATAATATCTCCAGGCATTTTTGTGGTGAGTCATCAAAGAGATAGAAATGCTCAAATGCTTCGTGTATCGCCCAGAAATGAGTTTCTTCACTGAACATCAGAAAGTCTGTAAAAAGTTTCTTTGCACTTGCTTTTCCTTTGAGATAGGAAATAAACAGGATGGTTGATACACCCCGCCTGTCGTCGTCACCGAGGTTCTTAACATGGATCAATTTGTCAAATATGGGCTGCAAGCGGTCAAAATCATAATTGGCCAGGTATTGCAGCGACCAAATGGCTGATGCTAGTACTTCGTTGCTCTCTTCCCTTATTAAGTGTTTTACAAACAATGTAAATGCCCGCTCACTATCCACGCGCATCAAGAACGCATACCGGTAATAAATCACTGCACGGACCTGCGGTGATTCTTTTTGCAGCAAAATATCTATGATCTCAAAAACCTTGTCTTCATATTTTTTTTCATTGATATATACCAAATATTCGGCTGCTTTTCCCTTGCTGCTGTTAATGGCTGCCGTAACCAGTCCGTTAACCGATGTTTTATCCTGACGTTCCTTTTCTGCCCAATGCTTTGGCGTTTCTCCGTTCAAAGCCTCGTCAATAGCGAAATTTACAAGGTTGTCATTATAACAGTCACAATTAAAAAGATAGCCTATTGATGACAAGAAAAGTGATTGATCTGTCCGGAATTGATTTTTTTCAATGCCCCTCTCAATAAGTGGCAGTAAGCTACCTGCATCAACATTTGCTTCAGTCAAGCCATATATCGCGCGGACCTTGTATGTCGGATTGATATCATCATCCTCAACTAATGTTGCTACAAGGTCAATGTTCTCTTTTGTCGGATTCTTACTTAAATACTCTTTAAATGCCCAGGAATGTTCGTGTAATCCCCCTTTAAGAAAGCTCTCATCCCAGTTACGGTCATCGCTGTCGTATTTTTTAAATGAACTTATCCAGTGGCTGGGTCTCATTTTCGTGTAGGCTTGCTGCGACAATGGCCTTCCTACCGCTTGGGCGATGTTGGACTGTGAACTTAATTGGTCTACTTTATCCTTGAATTTGCGCGCGAGTTCCTGGTATTCCGTTTTTAATTCTTTCTGCTTTTCAAGAACTTCCTTGGGTAAACGCTTCATGAAAAAGTACTTAGTTAAGCCTATGGTCAAATAATGTCTTTTTTTGTCTGCCCGCTGATAAACGTGAATTTCATCTTTAACGGTTAGGTGCTTGATTAGTTCTAAGGCCTGCTGCTTATTTGGGGCGCTGAAATAAGGGAATGCTTTTTCAAAAAGTATCCGGAACTCGACATTCAGCCTGCCTTCATGATGGAGCATTTCATTTCTGTTCAAATGATGTAAAAGGCCGGAAACTTCAGCTGTATATAATTCTACGTTAATGTCGTAAGCAAAGATCAATAAGCGCAAGTAGCTGTGATTAATATTATCTTTATAGTCAGCTATGAATTTTTTAAATATGTCATTGTTTTCGGCTGCTGCTTTTCTTAAACAAGAGGCCAATAACTTATAAAGCAATCCCGGGTTATCGATATCCGTATCGTCTTTCAGGTATACGTCCTTGTATTTGAAATCACCATTAAAACCGAGATCTTTATACCGGGGATTGTTGATTTGCGCGTCCAGGTTATGTAATAACTGACCGATCACGACAAATGGAATTTTGTCAGTCAGATCCTTAATCAGGTTTTTCTCCGAGTGGTGGTCGCTGTTGCGTTCACCGTCAAAATAGTCCTCTGTAAAAAGCAGCTCTCTTATTTGCTCAAAAGCAAAGTTCGGTATATCACTGAGCATGTTTTCCAGCGCATTGAAATAACCGAAGGGGTCTGTGTCCCTGAAGTTTTCACATTTGGTAAAAAGTTCCAATACTTTCGGATTACTCCAGTCATTTAGGGTAAAGGAAAGCCAACGGAGCAAGCTTTGATCCCTAATTTTGTTCACGAAATCTAAAACTGTTTCATTGGGTTCAGACAACTGGTTCCGAAGATACTGGGTGCTGACATGCCGAAGGTACTCGCCGGCATTGTTTCCTGATCGCCGGTCCGTGGGAAGATACTTTAAATACAGCTTCCACATCAACGATGGCTTTTTTTGTGCAGGCTGATCTATCAGAAAATCCATGATCCCATTTTTAAAAACAGTTTCCGTCCAACCTTTGCCATAGGCATGTTCAAAGAAAACCGTTTTCAGGTTTAGCGAATTGCTGATATACTTTTTAAATAACTGTATTTCCTGTTCTGTAGGACTATCGATGACAGAAAACATGGAGATCAACAGGTGCTTGATATGGAAATATATGTTTTGTGATTTAAGGAGCTCGATAAGTTCTCTAATGTATCTTGCGTGGTCAAAATCTCGCAGGTAATTAACAATCATTTTTACGGCCGACCGGATAAGGATCGACTGCTTCTGACTTTGGATATACTGGGTTAAAGAACGGTTGCCTTCTACAAAATCTTTAGCAAATACATAATCATAAAATGACTGGTGGAAGAACTGTATCTGTTGCCGTCAACTTTTAATATGCGTTCACTTTCCAGGTAGGCGATCTCCTTATGATCGCCCTCAAATTGTTGCCGGCTGACCGAGATCCTTTGTTCGGCAAACATTTTTGATGCGATCCGGTAAAGCACCGATCTTAGTTTTTCTGATATGATCCCGGAGTTTGCGGTATTAACGATCTTTTGCAACCAAAGCTCCGAATAAAGTTCCTGAATGCTGGAAAAGCCAGCCAGTGGCGCTGTCCTTTTTGCGTAGACAATGGAAAAAATATTCAAATTGTTAGGTGTCCTTAACAGTAATAGCAACTTAGGCGATAGGGCATCATTCGGAAATTTGATTTTAACAAGCTGAGCCTTAACTTCTGCTTCGGAGAGCAAACCAACCTTGATCTTTTTAATCTCTTTATATATTTTTAAAGACGGGTCATATTCCAGGTCAAAGGTCCTGACGGATATAATGATCCGGACATTACTATCATAGGTGAAATTATCAATCAATTGGCGGAAAACGTGCAGGTAATTCCGATCGGATGACATGGATTGAGATAGGGCATCTATCTGATCAATGAGAATAACGGTAGTATTAAATTGCTGTTTACATTGCTCAATAAAATCAAATACGGGTATGGACAGATTAATCTTGGCCTGCAGGTCTTGCATGTTGGCGGGATATAACCTATCTGCTTTTAATGCAAGGACGGGGATGTCTTTTTTGGCCAGTTCATCATAGAGATCTTTGAGAATTACCGTCTTGCCAATCCCTGCATCACCGGCAAGCAGGCAGATATTTTTTTCTCTCCCGGCTTTATTTTTTTCAAGATCCGCGAAAACCCATTGAATTAACTGGCCTGTTTCCGAACGTTCAATATGTGAATCAGGTATTTCTTCTATCTCGTTATTTTGAAACCTTTTAAAAGCTCTGATTCGATTTCCTGTTTTTGCAGTACTTTATTAGCAAAACGTTGAAAATCATTTTTGAGTTCTATAATATGACTGTTATCCGTTACAGTACGGACTTTAAAGAACAGGGGCGTAATATGTGCTATGGCGGGTTCATAGAGCAAACTATCCAGGTCCGCCGGCAAAATCTTTTTTACTTTGATCGCCGATAAAATATCAATTACCTGGAATGTTGGATCATTTATCTTTAGGGGTGCCAGTGTCGGGAAATTAAGATTTTCTTTTATCAAGCTATCCAACTTTGGTTCAGTGGCTATCTTGTGCTTAAATTGGTCAATAAAATTTGAACATTCATTGGCTAAGCCGCCCGAGATGGCAATGTAATATTCGAATTGGGAACGATCATGGATCAGCGTGGGATCTAATAAGCTGTATAAAACAAATTTCGTGATCTCCTTGCCCAGCATGTCCTTGCTTAAGCTTTTATCATACTTTTTACATTGGATCAATCCATAGTTTTTGCCATCTTTTATTAACGCGCAGTCACGTCCCTGATCCCGAACGCCATTCATCAAGCTGATCGTGTCATATGGCAAGAATTCGGAACGGACTATTTTTATCTTGTAAATACTGTAGATCAGTTCCTCGAAACGCCGATGGTCAGAAACCATATTATACGGAAAGGATTTACCCTCGTAAGAAACGGGATCACTTTTTATATCTTCCGGCTGTTCATAGCTGATCATTGACATTTGTTAAAATTAACCCGATTCTTTCAATTTAATGAGCTTGTTGAGAAATCGATAAGTACAGCTAAATCAGATGGTGAAACTTTCTCAAATAAATATCTTTCTTTTAATACGTTACATATTTTATCATTGAAAACGGATTGACCCGCATTCGCGCCTTTATCAAATGTGCAGAAATAATCTATTTCGTAGGTGATATGCAATGCTACTGAATCACCATCGCTGCGTTCGCTTAAGGCTGCACTCAATTTTTTATACTACCGGCATACAAGGAGATCGCTGTAAATATTGGCAAATGACCTAAGTCATTAGAATTAATGAGGTTCTTAAACTGGATATAACCTACGTTTAGTTCTTCCAGCAGTTTCAATATCGCGCTGTATCTGTCACTCCTGATAAAATAATCCTCATCAGGAACGTAGTACCATTCTTTTTTTACATGCGGATTTATCAACTTTCCAAATCTCCTGTCAGGTAAAATTTTAAAGCCCATGCCTATCGCTTTAGGAAGATAAATATCCTCGTAAGTAGAATTGCCGGGATGGATGCCGGGATTAGAAAAAATGGAGATAGTTCCTTCACTTCCACTTACCAATATCGGTTGCGGATGTGATAGGATTGATTGCCGCTGATCTTTTTTTAGCACCTCATAAGTAAGGATCGTTTCGGAAATAAAAGGAATTATTTTTCCTTTCAATATTGCCTCATGAATTTTTCGGTAATCCTCACGGGCGGAGGAATTAATGTTTGCTGGTTTTTCGGGATCAACCACAAATTCATAAACATTTTTATCAAAAGTTACTCTCATCCTAAATGATTAAGTTAAAAAATAATACGATGTTTCACACCGTCAAAATAAACGCCATCGACGCGAGTTTTCTCAACCCTCATCAACATTCACATTAATTGTAGTATTCGTCAAATGCACAGGCGACTGCGGTCCTTCCCAGACGCTACCGTTAACAAGATATAACTCGTAATAAACCAACCATTCCGCGACCCAAGGAATAGTGAGTTCAGCCACCCGGCTAGATTCGGTCCATTTCAGATCTGGCGGGAAACTAAGACACAAGCTATGGTCTTTATACATGTGGATTTTATGGGATGTCTCAATTTCTGGGTGGAGTACCGTTGTTTTTGGCTCCTTCCCTACCACATATTCGATCAGAATCTTGTAAGCCCGAGTTCCCCCTGTCGGGGTAATCCAGCCGGTACATTTTAATACCTTATTTTCAATCCTACATTTCAAAAAGGAGAATTTTTTTTCAATAAGAGTTTGCTGAAATTTAAGGGCGCCAAACTTATGGTCGCGCCTTTTGGGAATATACGGCGGATGTGAAAAATGAAAGCGGTGAGGCTGGTTTTGGACAACAGCCGGGTCTTTAGTAATATGTCCGAATTCGTTTGTGCCTGCCGCTCCTGTTGCCAGTAAAGTCGCAGCCTGTCGCAATGGTGATGATGAAGCCGGATTTTGCAGCACTGAACCTGGGCTGAAAGCCCTGTTTACCGTACGGTCTCCGAACGATTGCTTTAATGTCATGGTATAGTCGTCGTGGCCTTTTGAAAGTTTATCGTTTCGCAATAAAGCCAGGAAAGCGGAGTGCCATTCATTGAAGGTCTTTTTTAGTCGGCTGTCAACGGCCCATTTATCTGCAAAATTTTCATTGGGGTTTACCGGGTTAGCGATCCATTTGATGCCGTTCCGGTTTTCAATGTATGCGGGCATTTTCTCTACAATACCGTAAATTATATCGAAAAATAAATTTGACGGCGTATTCCTGATTACCTCAGTATAAGATAATGCAGCAAGTGTTGTTATTATAACAGAAATAGGCCGCAGGTCGTCATCCCCATACATTTGATCCCTATGCCGCTTCATTAATTGTATACCACGCTGTAACGGTGTCCTGACCTTATATTCCGGGATTTTATCCATGCTCATTTTCAGTTCTGCTGAAAGCATATTTCGGATTTGGTCAGCCTGAAATTTCATAACTTCGAGGAACCATAGCGCATAGCCTTCGGGGTTACTTCCCATCCATTCACTGGTATAAGTATGATATTGCGGATGGCGGTCATCGGTAATCTTGATCGCATGCATTGCATATTTTTCAGGGACGCCGAGCGTGACGAATTGCATATAGTTATCAGCAACTGCAGGAACAATGTCAAGATGAAAGCGTGTGGCCTCGCTGTAAATTAATCGCCAGCACCTGTGCTTCTCCCGTAACATCCGTTGGTAATTCGAATCTTTGTTTAGCCTGTAAGCAATTAATTGCTTAATCCGGTACTGGCTGTCCGGCAAATTAATCATCAGCCAGCAAGTGGTATCCACGTCGAACTCGCATTCTTCATGATCCGGCCGTACTACTGTGCCAATCCTAAAAGAACCCTGGGGTACGAGCTTTGGTTTATAAATGGCAAGGCTCCCCAGTGGGTCTGCCAAGAAACGACCGACCGCTTCATAGCGTTCAATCGCGTCCTGGTATTGCCTGTCTGTCAGGTCGATTGACTTGGCTAATTTTTCCAGGTTTGCTCCCGCCTGTTGCCGGTGGGATAAACTTAATGTGTTGATCATCTTATATTATTTTAATAGTGGGTACAAAACTGTTGTTAACTTTATTTTGGTCGTAGATAAGCAAATTGAGGTCTGCTTTAGGCATCCATGTACGGCCAAATTCTACTGCTGCCGAAACCGGCATTGCAGGAAAGACGTGCAACGTGTTTTGTTGCCCATGTCTTAATTTGATCTCATCATAAATTTTACGGCAAATTTGCCTGAACTCAATTAGTAATTCTTTACTGCGCATGAAATCATTATTCGGATCATTTACAGCAATTTCCCAAACGGCATGCGGCTCGCTGATAACCTGGCTAATTCGTTCATCGGTAATATGCCTGCTTAGGGATATCTTTAATACAGGGGTTCCTGTAAAACTTTCAGGACGTATTATACTAAAAACATGCTTATGGATATGAGTCTGCCACTCCCAACTTGCAGGTTCGCGATGCCGCTGGTAAACATCCGCCGGAAAAATATCGGACAATAAAGTTCCGAACTTTATAAGCAGGGGCATCGGTGCCAACCCAAATACGGAAAAATGTTGAACGGGGTGATTGCCTTTCAAGGGGAGCATATGCTGGGCGAACATATCGGTCAGCTGCTTTTCTTGCAAATTCCAATACCCTGGGGTGTGATCGTTGAATGATAAATTCTTAATGCCCAATTCTATTGGCCGTATGGAAACGGGATATCGATAGGGCAGCATAGCGTAAGCAGCATCCCGATAATTGAGCGGCACCTGCTCTTGCCCAATGTTCGCACCAAACAAAACGACATGGCTTTGTTTTTCAGCTGTGAGCCCGGTTAATATACTGATTCGTTGTTCATGTCTGGCCTTCATCTCGATCAACCTCCGCGCAGGATGTTCCGATTCCTGCTCTCGATCCACGAGTCGGTGGTGCCGGTCGCAGAGCAACATAAGATTGGAAAGATCCCTTTTCAGCAATGAAGAAAATACCGGGTCGTACCTAGGCCCGCCTATGCTATCGGCATAGATATGCGCGATATAGGCGCTGTTAAATTCCGCCTTTGTCAATTCATCATAAAACAAGGGCTCATTACAGTCTTCGTACTGACAACGTCCTGCTGACATTCCCCAAAGCCTTAATTTAACCGACTCCGGTATTTTCGTTACAGACATTTTACTTCTCCTTTCGCACACCTTTAAAAGGATCGCCGTCTTTTTTTACGTCCATAAATCTGCCTGTTTCTGTGTCTCTTTTTACCCACTGTTCTGTTTGCGGATTATAAGTTTGACTGCGCTCTCTTACTGCGCCATTGCGATGTCCATCGCTTGGTTTACCATTTGTCGCCATCTCGTTTTATTTAAGGATGAAACATTCATAAAACTACCATGCGTCACGTGCCAGGTAGCATTTTCCGGTATCAGGAATAAGAAATATGGAGAGAATAACGGCGGGCTGTTTGGAAAAATATAAAACTTTCCTACTTTAGGTGCTGTTAAGAAAATAACATGTCATACAAGTGCATCACCGGCGCAAGCCGGCCTGATTAGCTTTGAAACACTTAGCCTGATTTTGGACTCGTACTCCTGATCAGGCTTTCTTATTTATATAAAGAACAATTCTTTTAAGAATAACTAAATTTACGCGTTTTCTACAGAAATATTCATTTTATAAATGATTTAATTACTAACACTGCGTTATTTTGTCCACAATAGCCCAAATTTTAAAACAAATGGTGTTTTTAACTAAAATTTAATACCTTAGTTGATGTTACTGCCTGGCATATGTTAATAAAATTTACCGTAAAGAACTTCCTTTCATTTATGGACGAGGCGACTTTAGACCTCGAAGCGGGCTCAATACGTGAATTTCCTAAAAATATTTTTGGTGCGCGAAAAGGGACGCAGGAAATTAAACTATTGAAAAATGTTACTCTTTTCGGTGCCAACTCTTCTGGCAAAACCAATTTCTTAAAAGCTTTCTCAATGATGCGCTATTGGGTGCTGCGTGGTTATAGTGATACGACCGAAGGGAAGAAGATACCCGTAAAGCCATTTGTACTTAATACATCGACCGAAAATGGTCCAACTCATTTCGAGGTACATTTTTTGATAGAACGCACTGGTTACCGCTATGGTTATTTAGCGGATAAGGAGCGCATACATGAAGAATGGTTGTTTACGACAACCAAGCGAAAAGAGGAATTGATATTTACCCGCAGCGGTGATGAATATAGGATCGAACGGGGCTTCCAAGCGGAACAGAAACAACGTGTGAAGATGTTCCAGGAGTTCACCAAATCCCCCGTTTTATTTTTGACAGTACTGGCGCAATGGAATATCGGATTTGCGCAGACTATTGTGAATTGGTTTCTCAGGCATCGTTTATACCTAAACAATGAATTGGACGATGATATTAATATCACTGCAGACTTATTACTTCACCCATCTTACCGAGCAATAATATATGAAATCATCAAACAGTCCGACCTTGGCTTTGCAACAATAAAGGAGGAACTTGATGATACAAACAAGATGCCGAAAAAGCATCTGGCAGCTTATTACGCACTTAACGAGGAAATACTAAAAAAATATAAGATTAAAACCCGGCATGAACGGTTCAATGCGGCGTGGGAGGCGAAAGGATTTGTATACTTCGACCTAGAGGAAGAAGAATCTGCAGGTGCTAGGAAGTTTGTTGCTCTGCTCGGACCTATCGTAAGAGCACTGGTTGATGGGGAAATTATCTGGATCGATGAACTTGATGCCCGTTTGCACACTATGCTGGTAAATTTGCTTGTTTTAATGATCAATTCTCCGAAATATAATCAACGCGGCGCGCAGGCGGTGATCACCACGCATAATGTCCAATTGTTTAAAAAATTAAGGCGGGATCAGATGTTTTTGCTAGAAAAAAATAAATATGGTATTTCTGCGATGTCAAGTGTCTACACCGGCAAGCCACATATCCGCGGCGACGCGATCTTAGACAAGGAATATTTGAACGCGCAGCTTGGGGGAGTTCCCAGCATTAGCGAGCAATTGTTCATCGACTTTAATAAAGATCCTGAATAAAAAGAAGTTATCCTCTTCAGTCCGACTTGCTAAAAAAAGTTCATCTTTTAGCTATTTTGTTAACGTTCGTTTGAAGTTCGAAATCGTTTGATTATCTTTGAAATGGGATAACCGAATGTTCTTAAATTGCATCAAACCGAGTCAATATAGCTGGTGCCCAAAATGATGCCCTATTTTGATGAAAAAATGATTAAAGTGCATTTAAAGCACCTAATGGCATATAAAATTGAGTCAGTTAGGGTCCAAAAGGACCCCAGCGGGATCACAGAGAGGTCACCAAACCATCTCAAAGTAACTAAAGCCACTTGAAAAAGTGGCTTTTTTCGTTTAAAGGCATTTTTCATAACTCAATACAGATCAATGTAACACAAAGTAATCGGTAACCTATTCCTTTTGCCGAAATTAGGTTACCGAATTTATCCCGGTTTTAGTTATACCTCTTTGATTTTCAGCGCGAAGAACCATGGTTTAACTTAAAAAAAATGGTTATGAAAGTAAATAAATATCTTTCAATTTTATTCTGGCTATGGCGTCAAAAAGCCAGCAAGGACGGCCTTGCTCCTATTTATGTACGTATCACTGTAAAAGGTGACCGGGATGGTTTTCATCCGGCAAAAAAATCCATCCTGATTTCTGGGACGAAGAAACCTCAAGCGCGAACAGAGTGTGCCCCGACAGCAAATTCATTAACAGCTATATAACAAAAACAAAGGCTGAATTGGAGCGACATTACAACCAGCTTGCATCCTTTAATGAAAAGGTAACCGCAGCAATGTTGAAAGAAGCGTATATGCCGAAACAAGTGTTGCAAAAAACATTGATGCAGGCTTTTAAGTTGCATAATAATAAATTTGCAGAACGCGTCAGCAAGAATAAAGGCAGCGATGGAACATTGTCGAGATATGAACGGCTAAAAGACAAAGTCGAAGCTTTCCTTAAAAAGAAATACAAGATTGCTGATATTGCATTGGAAGATATTGAGATGGCGCTCGCCATTAATTTCTTTCACTACCTGACGATGGAAAATATTGGAGATAATACAGCAATGAAGTATGTGAAAACTTTAAAGCAGATTATTGATCGCGCTATTGGTGAGGGTTGGATTAAACACAATGCAATCACCGGCTTTAAATGCACTTACGTTGACCCGGACAGGGAAACGTTGGAACAGCACGAAATACTGAAAATGTATACCGGTAAAGCGCCTTGAAGAAGTACGTGACGTCTATGTATTTTGCTGTTTTACAGGATATGCTTACGAAACAGTTTATAACCTAGAACCGGAAAATATTTTTACAGGGTTGGATGGCAAGCTATGGATCACAAAAGACCGGCGTAGAGGAAACAGTACCCTTATTACCCGTTGCGCTGGAAATTATTAAAAAGTATAACGACCATCCCTATTGTCTTGCAGAAAATAAGCTATTGCCAGTTAACAGTAATTTCAGGTACAACGCCTACCTGAAAGAGTTGGCGGTAATCTGTGGGATCAGCAAGGACCTGACCACGCATACCGCCCGGCACACCTTTGCTACAACCATTACCCTCGAAAATGATGTACCTATCGAAACGATTGGCAAAATGTTGGGGCATAAAGATTTGCGGTCCACACAGAAATACGCAAAAATAACCAAACATAAAATAAGTAATAAGATGAAGTCGCTGGAGAACAAATTATTTAATGCCGACGGATTATTAAAAGCAACCTGTTAAATCCCATTTGACATCACAAATTGTGATGTCAAATTTACAATGATAACAGAACAAAAGAATAATTATAAAATTGGAGGTAACAATTGTAACCTCCAATCTATCGAACGACTAACGTTAATATTTAATATCATGGAACAACCAATAATAATACCGGATGAAATTGTAATAAGCAAAATCTATTTTGTTCGCAACCAAAAAGTTATGATTGACAGTGATCTGGCAGAATTATACAGTGTAGAGACAAAAAGACACATAGAGCAGGTCAACAGAAACATTTACAGATTTCCTGAAGATTTCATGTTTCAACTTACTGAAAACTAAATTTGAGACTTTGAGGTCGCAAATTGCGACCTCAAAAAGAGGTGGCCGCAGGTATGCTCCGTATGTATTTACAGAACATGGCGTATTAATGTTATCAAGCGTATTAAACGGTAAACAGGCGATCGAAGTAAACATTCAAATCATGCGTATTTTTACACGAGTTCGCCAAATGTTTTTAGACAACACAGAGCTTCGCCTCGAAATTGAAAAAATCAAAAGCAAACTGGATAACCAGGATAAAAACATGGAGATAGTTTTTCGATATCTCGATGAATTAATAACAACAAAAGAAAGTGCAAAATCACGTAAAAGAATCGGTTATAAGCCTGACGAACTTCAAGAAGAGTAACGGCAACGATTAAAAATGATATGCATATTGAAACAGCAGGTAAAATGTCGGGGCATAAAGATCTGCGTTCTACCCATAAAATACGTCAAAATCACCAGACGAAAATAAGCAATAGCATGAAATCGCCCTCGTGTAAATTGTTTGATGCTGATGGACTGGCAATAGCTACCTGTTAAATTGAACTTGAAGTCGCAAATTGCGACTTCAAGTTATTTAAATCATTATTGCAAAATATCAAGAATTAATGGGAAAATCAATAACTAAAACCGAACACCCTATCTTATGATTGAAAATCTTCAATCTTATATTCCTCTATTTTTCGATACAATGTAGCCGAACTGATATTGAGCAATTTAGCGGCCTGGGTTTTATTCCCTTTTGTATATTGCAATACACGATGGATGTGTAAGCGCTCAACACTGGAAAGATCAAATGCAGATAGTGTGTTTGATTTTAGTGCCGTACTATATTGCAACTCAACCGGCAAATTATCTACACTTAATTCAGTCCCCTGGCAAACGATCAACGATCGTTCAATTACATTTCTTAATTCCCGGATATTGCCCCGCCATTCATTTTTTTGAAGGCGTTCAACAAAAGCATTTGTCATACCCTTTACTTGCTGATAAGCATCCTTAGTCAGTTTTTTTACAAAGTAGTCGGCGAGTAAAGGAATATCATCCTGCCGTTCTCTTAATGGAGGTAGGCTTATAGTGACTAAATTCAACCGATAAAACAAGTCCTCCCTGAACTTCCCATTGCTGATCTCCTGTTGAATATCTCGGTTGGTTGCCGCGATGATTCTGATATTAACCTTAACCTGTTTGGTATCCCCAACCTTAATAAATTCGCTTGTTTCCAGTACACGCAACAGCTTTGCCTGTAAATCTAAAGGCATCTCACCAATTTCATCTAAAAATAACGTGCCTTCATTGGCTTCCTCAATTAATCCTTTCTTGTCTTTATTCGCCCCGGTAAAAGCACCCGCCTTATGTCCGAAAAGTTCACTTTCTAAAATATCCTTGCCAAAAGCGCTGCAATTCAAACCCAGGAAAGTTTTGGTGCTTCTTTTACTTGCCGAATGGATCGCCTGCGCAAAAACCTCTTTCCCGGTGCCTGTTTCCCCTAAAAGTAATACGGGCGCATCAGTTGGTGCCGCCATTTGTGCCAGTGTTTTTGCCTGTATAATGGAAAACGACTGACCAATAATGGAATCAAAATTGGCATAGCGGTCTGCTGCTTGTTTTTCTAACTGGGCAACCCTTTTTTCCAGTTTAACTTTTTCTAGGGCGCGATATAGTAATGGCAGAATACGCTGATTATCGTTGGCTTTGGTAATATAATCAAAGGCGCCGTTCTTAATAGCCTGTACACTGTCGGGGATATTTCCATAAGCTGTTAGCACAATTATTTCAATATAAGGGTGAGTGGCTTTAATCTTACTGATAAACTCCACCCCATTGCCATCGGGCAATTTAACATCGCATAATACCAGGTCTATACTTTCATGATTCAATTGCTTCGACGCTTCTTTGATGTTTTCGGCCTCAAAAACTACAAAGCCTTCCAGGGAAAGCACCCGTTTTAATAGCAGCCTAACATCATGCTCATCTTCAACCAATAATATATTTGCTATCGTCATACACTAATTTTATGTTAACGGGTTAACTAAAATGTTAAACCCAAAGGTACTGCCTTCGCCGTAATTGCTGTTTACCCATATTTTTCCGCCTTGTGCTTCAATAAATTCTTTGGAGATCGATAATCCCAATCCCGTACCCGACCTTTCCGTTGTTCCCGGAACCTGGAAATATTTATCGAATACACGATCCACATACTGCTCCTCAATTCCTTTACCATGATCAGCCACCCAAAATTGTATGATTTCTTTTTCTCTCTTTACACGCACCTCAACCACTCCATTTTCTGAAGAATATTTAATGGCATTATTTAAGAAATTAATCAGTACCCAAATCGTTTTTTCTTCATCCAGATCAACAAGCGGCAAATCTTTTTCTATATTTTCTTTTAATGATACACCAAACTGGGCTGCCTGCTGCTGAACGGCCTGCATTGCCCTTAATACCATTACCTCAGGCTTTACAGGTTCTATCTTTAACTGTATCCGCCCCGTTTCTATTTGCGACATATTCAGCAGTTCGCCGGTAATTTTTAATAAACGTTCCGCATTGGCTTTTATAGTCCCCAATACCTCCGTTTGATCCTTATTCATTTCACCCATCCGTTTGTCTTCCAGTAGTTGGGTGCTCATATTGATGGCAAATAAAGGAATCTTCAACTCATGTGATATGGTGGCAATAAAATTGGTTTTGGCGGCATCCAGTTCTTTAAATGGTGTGATATTCCGTAAGATGATTACCCGACCACCAACAACATTATCGGCCTGTATCAGGATAGATTCCTGCACAAAAAAGCTTTCCTTATTATCTAAAAATATTTTAAGCTGCTTGCTGGTTTCATTTTGCAGAACGGTACGGAGCAGATCATTTTGAATGGCAATATCGGCCGCGTAAAGCCCTATAATGTCCTTTTCTTTTAGTCCAAAAAGACTTTCCGCTGCGGAATTAAAAAACAGGATTTCGTTTTTATCATTCAGCCCGATGATGCCGTCATTCATTTTATTGATGATCGCCTCAATTCGCCCTTTTTCAGCTTTGATCTCCGCCAGGTTGCTGTGTTCATATTCATCCAGTTTCCCCGCCATTGTATTAAAGGTATCAGCCAGCGTACCAAATTCATCTTTTTGTTCCAGGTGTATGCGTTTGCTGTAATTTTTGTTGGCGATTTCTTTGATCCCTTCTGTCAGCTCCCGAATAGGTTTTGCAATTACCGAAGGAAAGTTAATTACAAAGGTAAAAGCCACTAAACTTAAAACAGTTACAATACCGGTAAGCCACAGCGTAGCCTGCGTAGCATAACGGGAGGCTCGTGCATTTTTATGAATAATGGCGATTTCATTAACATCATCAATTTTGAAAATGGCCTTGTGCATTTCCTTTATTTTATCGAACCCGACGGGATCTTTTTTTAGCTGTTCAAATAAATACCGTACTTCCGCAGTAGCCTCAAATTCACCTGGTTCCGTGATGTTATTTTCTTCCAGTTTAAGGTTTTTTTCAAAAACAGCGATCTTCGAGGAATCTCCGGGTATTTCATCAAGCGCCTTGAGCATCTGGCTGCAATATTCCACACTGATCTGGTTGTCTTTTAAGATTTTACTGGCATCGTTGCTTAGGCGGTTAACATAGTAGATACCCAATACTCCAAAGCAGATAATTACAACAAACAGGAAAAGCAGGCCAAACGTAAGTTTGGTTTTAATATTCATTCTCATCATGATAATATTACTAAATCTACGTCTAATTTGCTCAGCGTTTTCAACAGCTCATTAAAAGTGGCTGTCTTTAAAATAATACTGAGCAAAGATAAGTGAGGTTTGCCCATACAAAGCGTAGTGATCTTTTTATCAACAACCGCTTTAAGCATACCACTGGCTACTACCTTACTTTTAACGCGCACCACCTCGGCTCCCATTTGGGTGGCTAACTTAAAATTATTAATAAGATGCCGCTGATCAGCCAGTCCGATCCGGTCTGCGCTTTCTTTAGGGGTTTGGATGTAAACCACAAACCATTTGGCATTGTAATAAGTGGCCAGGCGGGCTGTTTTCCGGATGATTAGCTTTGCTGTATCATTGTTAGTGCTGATGCTGCACATTAAGCGTTCACGCCTGGCCTGCAATAAGCCAGGCACCTCAGTTTGAATCTTTCTTTCTACCTGGATGGCTACTTCCTTTAACGCCAGTTCCCGTAATTGTAAAATTCTTTCACTCTGGAAGAAGTTTTTCAGCGCAAAGGCGATCTTATCATTAGTATATATCTTTCCTTCCCTTAAACGGGCAACCAGTTCGTCGGCAGTCAGGTCGATATTAACTACTTCGTCGGCCTGCCGCAATACATTATCCGGTACCCGTTCGTTAACCTCTATACCAGTAATGCTTTTTACATCTTCATACAGGCTCTCAATATGCTGAATATTCATGGCGCTGATCACGTTGATCCCGGCATCCAGGATCTCCACCACATCCTGCCAGCGCTTTTCATTTTTACTGCCCTCAATATTAGTATGGGCCAATTCATCCACAATAACAATCTCGGGGCGTAAAGATAAAATAGCCTGTAGGTCCATTTCCTGTAACTGCTTTCCTTTATAAAACAGGTCGCGGCGCGGTATAACCGGAAGGCCCTCTATCAGGTCTTGTGTTTCCTTACGCATATGGGTTTCAATATAACCGATCTTCACATCTATGCCATTGCGCAACAAAGCATGTGCTTCCTGTAGCATACGAAAGGTTTTCCCCACACCGGCGCTCATGCCGATATAGATCTTAAACTTACCACGCCTGGAGCGTTTGATCAGTTCCAGGAAATCCTCAACCGACTGCTCTTTAGTTTCTTCCTCCATCATTTAATTGCTGTAATGCCTTATTAAACTCATTTTTTTTAACCTGTAAAAGGGGACGCTTTTACATCCCCCTTTTGCATGAACTTTAACCGGCCTGACTAACTCACCAACCAACAAACCGATTGAGCAAGTACATGCTTATCTTATAATACTTATGTTTAATTAGAAAGAATAAACAGCCGCTAATACAAATTGCGATGCAGATTTAGTAGCCGCGGCATTGCTATCCATAAACATATCTTTTGATCCGTTATCCAGTCTCACTTCCGGAATTAAAGTTAAAGGGCCAGCCTTAATATTTGCCGTTAATGTTAACCCAGTCACTGACTCACCGGCAGCCGGCCCGGCCGACTGATAAGTACCTGCTTTGTTTTTAAAATACTCGCCCCTTAATCCTAAAGTAACTACACGGGATACCGCTAATTGTGGATATAAGGCTACTCCCTCAAAGCCCCCTGTTCCGGCCCCATTGGTTGCCGAATAATCTGCTGCATTTAATCCCAATTTAAAAGCATTTGTAAGCTGGTAAGCGGTTGTTAAATCAATTTCTGTCCCGGATGTTGGAGTGCTGTTATTGGCGGTAAGCAGGTTAATATAGGCGGTCCATCCTTTCGCCGGCGACAGAAATAATTGTGCGCCAAAGGCATCTACATTATGGGCCGACTTATATACATTCCATTCATCATTGAAGATGCCGGCCATCAAACTTACCTTATCAGAAAAAGCATAAGTTGCCTTAACACCCGCATTCTGGAACGGGCCATTGGTGAAAAGGTAGGATGTGGAATAGTTAAAGTTACCTGCCGGGCTGATTACTTCATAACCAATAAAGGTTGACATATAACCACCTGTAAGGTTTAATTTATCCGTTACATCAT
Organism: Mucilaginibacter xinganensis; assembly: GCA_026225055.1. Taxonomy (GTDB): domain Bacteria; phylum Bacteroidota; class Bacteroidia; order Sphingobacteriales; family Sphingobacteriaceae; genus Mucilaginibacter; species Mucilaginibacter xinganensis_A. The sequence goes on from JAMFSA010000105.1 coordinate 64,308, forward strand.
AAGAAACATATAAGTTTTGAATGTGATAATTTGTATTGTCCGTTGGAAGTGATTGATCACTTCGCGGCCCGAAAGATACTTCACCTACAAATGAGGCTTTGCCTACTTTTTTCTTTAAACCCAGATCTATCATACCGATAGAAAGAGAATTTTGGTCACCGGCAAAGCTGGTAGGTATATTTTTATGGCCCGAAAAATCATATTTATAGTAGGCATCTACAGAGCCCGATATTGTTAAAGGCGTATCTCCGGCTATTTTAGTAGTATCCAAATTATTTACAGTAGCTTTAGCGGTACACGTTGCAACTGCAAAAAGAGCAAGCAATATTAATTTTTTATTCATTATATATATTATTAGTGTTTTTGTGGGATAAAACTTCCCTGTAGATCTTCCCCCCGCAATAAAATTATACGGGGGAAGATTTGGGGTCTATTTCTTTAGTTCATCAAGTGCCACATTTAATTTTAGCACGTTTACTTTGGCCGGGCCGAACATACCCAGCAATGGTCTTTCTATAGTAGCATCTATAATGCTGTTGATTTTCTCAGCAGAGATTCCTCTTATGCGGGCAATTCGTGCCACCTGCACCTTTGCACCGGCAGGTGACAGGTCAGGATCGAGGCCACTGCCGGAAGCGGTAACCAATTCTGCGGGAATTTGCTCACGGGTTACACCCGGATTATGTTTTAAGAATGTATCAATCCTGGCATTCACATCCTTTAAATAATCTGGATTTGAAGGGCCTTTGTTTGAGCCACCTGAACCATCGGCTGCGTAATTGACAGCGGAGGGGCGTGACCAGAAATATTCGTCTTTGGTGAATTTTTGCCCAATGTTGGCATAACCAACAGTACGGCCTTTATATTGAATGGTTTCACCATCGCCGTGCCCGGGTGTTAGTTTACCAACGGCTGCTATAGCCAAGGGGTATATTCCTCCCAGGATCACCAGTAAGATGACGGTTAGTTTTAGGGATGGCAATAAATACGTTTTCATAATTATATCTTTTAATTTTTATTTCGATTGAGGGTTATATGAATATTGCTACCAGAATATCAATTAGTTTGATGCCGATGAACGGAATGATCACACCGCCTAAACCATAGATCAACAGGTTGCGGCGCAATAGCGCGCTTGCGCCTATCGGTTTATACTCTACGCCTCTTAAAGCCAATGGTATCAATAAGGGAATAATGATCGCGTTAAAGATCACTGCCGATAATATGGCTGATTGCGGGCTATGCAGATCCATGATGTTCAGTGCCTTTAAAGCTGGTATAGATACCATGAATAGAGCCGGAACAATAGCGAAATACTTGGCCACGTCGTTAGCGATAGAGAATGTGGTAAGCGTTCCCCGTGTCATTAGCAATTGCTTACCGATCTCTACGATCTCAATCAGTTTGGTAGGATCATTATCCAGGTCGACCATGTTGCCGGCTTCTTTGGCTGCTTGTGTTCCACTGTTCATAGCAACACCAACATCTGCTTGTGCTAAAGCGGGCGCATCATTTGTACCATCGCCCATCATGGCTACCAATTTACCTTGCTGTTGTTCAAGTTTTATGTAGTTCATTTTATCTTCGGGCTTTGCTTCAGCGATAAAATCATCTACACCGGCTTTTTCAGCAATAAATTTGGCGGTAAGCGGGTTGTCACCGGTCACCATTACGGTTTTAACGCCCATTTTACGCAGACGCTCAAAACGTTCGGCTATACCTGGTTTAATGATGTCTTGTAATTCGATCACGCCCAGGATCTGTTCGTTTTGTGATACCACCAGTGGCGTACCTCCATTTGATGAGATCTTTTTCACATTGTCTTCTACCTCAGCAGGGAACTTGTGGCCGGCTTTGATAGCCATTGTACGGATGGAATCAAAAGCGCCTTTACGAACACGCAGTCCATCAGGGGTATCTAAACCACTTGAGCGGGTCTCCGCAGTAAATTTGATGAATACCGAATCTTTGGGTGCTATTATTGACGGAACATTTTTGTTTTGGTTTGCCAATTCAACAATAGATTTACCCTCTGGTGTTTCATCTGCCAGCGAGCTCAGCACACAAGCAATTACAAAGCTTTCTTCACTGATTCCTTTGGCAGGATAAAAGTTGGTTGCCTTACGGTTACCGATGGTGATGGTGCCTGTTTTATCAAGCAAAAGCACATCAAGGTCGCCTGCGGTTTCAACAGCTTTACCCGATTTGGTGATCACGTTCGCACGTAACGCCCTGTCCATGCCGGCGATACCGATGGCCGACAAAAGGCCACCGATAGTCGTCGGAATCAAACAAACAAAAAGTGAGATAAATGCGGCAATAGTGATGGGGGTATTGGCATAATCCGCAAAAGGTTTAAGCGTAACACATACGATCACAAATATCAGTGTGAAACCGGCCAATAAAATTGTCAAGGCTATTTCGTTTGGAGTTTTTTGGCGAGAAGCACCTTCAACCAACGCAATCATCTTGTCCAGGAAACTTTCGCCCGGCTGGGTAGTTACCTGTACTTTTATTCTGTCGGATAATACTTTGGTACCACCGGTTACCGATGATTTATCGCCACCTGACTCCCGGATAACCGGGGCTGATTCGCCTGTGATAGCTGATTCGTCAATCGTCGCGATACCTTCAATGATCTCGCCGTCAGTAGGAATATTATCTCCTGTTTCGCAGATAAATACATCGCCTTTTTTAAGCAGCGACGACATTACTATTTGTTCTTTGCCGTTCACCAATAAACGGGCAGGCGTTTCTTCACGGGTTTTGCGCAAGCTTTCAGCTTGTGCTTTACCGCGTGCCTCAGCGATGGCTTCAGCAAAATTGGCAAACAGCACGGTAAGCAGTAGTACAATAAAGACTGTAAAGTTATAGCCAAAGCTGCCCTGGCTTTTATTTGTAAAAGAGTAAATGCTAACGATCAGCATTACAAAGGTGCCAATCTCCACGGTAAACATAACCGGGTTACGGATTAGCTGGCGCGGGTCAAGCTTGATAAATGATTGCTTTAGAGCTACACTTACCTGCTCACCCTGGAATAATGTATTTGGAGTTCTCATGATTATTTTAAAGAAAAGTGTTCAGCAATAGGACCTAAAGCCAGGGCGGGGAAAAATGATAATGCGGCAACGATAAGAATTACAGCAAATACCATAATACCAAAGGTTGATGTATCGCTTTTTAATGTTCCGGCAGACTCTGGTGTAAACTTTTTGTTAGCCAGAATACCGGCAATGGCAACAGGGCCAATTATTGGTAAAAAACGCCCAAGCAGCAGTACAAAACCCGCGCTTACGTTCCAAAAGATGTTATTATCGCCCAACCCTTCAAAGCCGGACCCGTTGTTGGCGGCAGAAGAGGTGTATTGATACAGCATCTCCGAAAAACCATGGAAGCTTGGATTATTGAGCCATGCGGATGGCTTAACTGCCCAATTGGCATTTGGCATATGTACCAGCACATATGCTGATACAGCTGTGCCCACCAATATAATAAAAGGGTGCAACAAGGCGATGATGGATGCGATCTTCATTTCGCGGGCCTCTATCTTTCGCCCAAAAAATTCCGGCGTTCGCCCAACCATCAACCCGGATATAAATACCGCGATGATAATGAAAATATAGAAGTTCAGTATCCCCACACCGCAGCCGCCATAAAAGCAATTGGTCATCATCGCCATCATCATCATAAAACCGGATACCGGCATAGCACTATCATGCATGGAGTTGACCGATCCTGTAGAAATAACAGTAGTTATGATATTCCAGTATGCGGTATTGGCCGGGCCAAATCTTACTTCTTTGCCCTCCATTGCCCCGGTGGGCTGGCTGATCCCCATCCTGGTTATGGCCGGGTTGCCGTTGATCTCCGCATTCATAGTAGGGATGAGCAGCATGAGCATGCCCATCGTCATTACACCGAACATTACATAGGCAAACTTTTTCTTTTTGAGATAAAAGCCCAAAGCAAATACCAATGCTATCGGGATAATGGTTTGCGCTACCAGCTCAACAGTATTAGTTAAGTAATTGGGGTTCTCCAGTGGGTGAGCTGAGTTTGCGCCGAACCAGCCACCACCGTTAGTACCTAAATGTTTAATGGCGATCATGGCCGCTGCCGGGCCCCTTGATACATGCACGGTATCGCCCTGTATAGTGACAATAGTGTCTTTGCCTTTATAGCTGGTTGGAGTACCATTAAAAGCCAGAACAATTGCCATTACAACTGATAATGGTAATAGGATACGGGTAATGCTTTTTATAAAGAAGTCCCAAAAGTTGCCCAGCTTATCGGTTACTTTATCACGGAATGCCTTAAATAAAATAAACAATGCGGCGATACCTGTAGCTGCTGATACGAACTGTAGGAACATGATTACAAAGTGCTGGGTGAAATATGTAGCACCACTTTCGCCCGAGTAATCCTGTAAATTACAGTTCACCACAAAACTGATGGCGGTATTAAACGCCAGGTCGGGTGTTTGGTTAGGGTTTCCATCGGGATTTAAAGGCAAATGCGCCTGGAACAATAAGCAGAAAAAAGCGTAGAATAACCACACACTGTTAATGGTCAGCAATACTAACATGTGCTGTTTCCAGTTCATTTCTTTTTTGGGGTCGACACCACTGAAACGGAAAATGAAACGTTCAAGAGGAGCCATGAAATCGAGCCAGGTTTTTTGGCCCCCAAACATGCGGGCTATGTAAATACCAAGCGGGATAGCTATGGCCAGAGTAAGCAGGTAAGTAAAAATTACGCCTGAGATTTCGGTGTTCATAGTTTTAAATAATTAGAATTTTTCGGGGTTAAGCAGCACATATACCATGTAGACAAACACGGCTATGGCGACGATGAATAACGCGGTCATAGAGAATTAAATTTTTTCGAAATAGTTAACGGATTTGAAAAACAGCCAAAAAAAGGCGACGAAGAGCAGAACATAGATTACAGTTAGCATTTTATGATTATTAAATTTAGTGGTGCAGGAAAAGACTGATTTTCAGGTAGCAGATATAGACCAGCGACAGGGCGATCAGCCATGCAAAAACAATAACCATTACATCTTTAAAAGTGTATTTATCTTCTTTTCCCTTAGATGCGGCATCTGTGTCGTTATCAGGGTGGTAAATTCGTTTCTGCATCATTGATTGCTCTTATTGCAGCAGCATGCCAAAACGAGAGCCAAAAAATGAAAAGATTTAACTCATCAAACCAATGCACTGTAACAGAGTTATTTGCGTTATAATAAGGCAAGCTTTAGCATCACTGTAAAATGGTCAAAAGTCTCTTATTTTGAGAGAGTATATCAGGATTAAACGATTATTAAAATGCAGTCTATGTGCTAATCAAACATTTTTCAAAATCGCTTGTGATTCATTAATTTATTTTAAATCCACTTCGCTGTTTGTTAAAGGGCTGGAAGCCTTTAGGCGTATTTCAGTAATTCTTACATCCTATTCGACCTTTGAAAATAGCTGGCCCCACTAATCGATCCCTGAGTTTATGGCGACAAGGCATATGTTGGATTTGATGTCATAACCTATTCCGTCACCCGGTAAGATTTCTCTTGCCAGAATGGTTTTTTCAGCTTCTCACTTTGAGATGGTTTTTTTTTAAGAATTTCTCTTTTCAAAAAATGAGCTTATTTAAAGTTTAAACATACTTTTTAAGAGATTAAAATTTTGGGCATGAGAATAGCATAAATTGTGTTAAATGCATCCGATAGCAGATAATTTAGCGGATACGCAATAAATTTTTAGAATTATGAATATGAAACCTTCCTTGTTACTTGTTGAAGACGAAAGAAGATCCGGTGGTTGGTTGAACCGCTTCTCGCAACATGCAGCTTATAGATGCTATCAGGCCGATAGCGGCTTAGCGGGCATACACTTATTAGAAAAGGAAAAAATACAGGTCGTTATTAGTGATGTGGTACTTCCGGATATGGATTTTACAGATTATGTAAAAACGGTAAAAAGTAAAAAACCTTACGTAGAGGTTATTTTCCTTGCCGCTCATGGTAGTATTTACCCAGCCATCAGTGCCATAAAAAGCGGCACTTTCAATTACCTGGTCAGGGGCAGAAATGATGAAGTGCTTTTGCCTTTGCTTGCTGAGGCCAATGAGCATGCCTGTACACACGATTAATTATTACTTCATTGTAATTACCTTCGATCAAGCGAAATGACCGGCATCTCCTTTTCAGGATGTTGAAAATTATACAAATCAATACCAGTGATCATTTGATTGGCCGTTTCCGGGGCAAGGTCAAGCTTGTCGAATACATCTCCTGCATTTTCATGACGTCTTATTTTACAAAAAAAATAGTCAACAGAGCGCCTGGAGATTCTGATGGTATCAATGGCGATTGCTATGTTTGTACAACTAATAGTTGTTTATGCCATCTGAACTCGTATTATTAGTTTCTGAACACATTAAACTATCGGAGGGACGAAAAGTGCTGAAAGGAAATTGCCCCTTTCACAATGATCAATCCGAATCGTTTATGATTTATCCTGTAAAAGAGATTTTCAAGTGCTTTGGCTGCGGTTTGGAAGGAGGATTGAGTGAGTTCAATGAGGGCAATAAAGGAACGCAGATAGTGCTATATAATAGCTCGTTTTCCGAGGTTTTATTATTCTAAAAATTTCATATCCGCGTCAGTTAAGCCGGCTAATCCTTGGCCAAGGCAACGGGTATGGTAAAAAAGAAAGTACTACCTACATTTTCCTCGCTTTCGACCCAAAGCTGCCCTCCATGTTTGAGAACAAAGTCATGACAGAGGTTGAGCCCCAGGCCGGTTCCTTTTTCTCCCGCGGTGCCATAAGTCGTGTAATTATTATACTTGTTAAAAAGTTCGCCGATCTTTTCGTTGGGTATCCCCTTGCCATTGTCATGCACTTAAAACCGGGTTTCCACGTCACTTGCGGCAACGCTAATGATCACGGTCTTCCAGTAGGTTGTTCGCATTGGACAACTCCTCCTTCATCAGGAATAAATAGACATGTACTTCATCGGCTGTGCTGGACGCATAGTCGGTCAGCGTATGATCCAGCAGTTGCAGGCTGCCCGATATCGGGTTTCGTAGGTCATGGCCGATGATGGACAGCAGGTTGTTTTTTTGTTCGTTAGATGCCGTTAGTTCGGTATTCAGGGCTTTCAGGGCATTTTCGTGAAACTTACGGATGGTTCCACTTTTCGGAAATAGCCAGGTACTGCATCGCTGTGTCCACGATAGCCATGGGTAAAGGAGCGACCGCTATCATATTTTCAAAAGATGGTGAAAGATTATTCATCCTGTCAGAATAGGTGGAGATTTTTAGATATCCGCTATCGAGGCACAAATATCATTCCCAAATGGGATAAGACCTCATAAACACTTCTGCAGCCTGAATAACAAAAGTCTTTTTCCGCACTGCAGTAACAGCCTGCCACACAATCGTCGCCGCAATGATAGCAGGTCGTTTTATCAAGAATGGTGCTTTGAGCCATATCGTTTACTTATCCTCCAAAAGTGCTCGATTTCCGGGATGAAAAGAGTGATTTAAAATATCTTAAAAAGTGATCTTCATCAGTTTTTATACCAGATTGAGTTGATAGGTTTGCGTTTTAAGAAGACAACAAACTCACAGTTTTATTAAATTATGTACTATGAAACATACCTTTCATATTCCCGTATTAGGATTAGGTTACTCTATCGATACACCGCTTAAAGTGGCCCGATTTGGCATTTCTTCGGTTGTTTCCATCGTTGACGACGAGCTGATTGAACGAATGCGCGAATACCATTCCGGAAAAAACAACGAGGCTTACGAGGCCATTAACAAATCAGCGCCGGATAGCCGTTCCCGCCGGATCACGGCTTACCTTAACCAGATGGCGGCGACTGTTAACCGGCAATTTGAGCAATTGAAAAGCCAGGCATTTGAAGCGGGAACTGATCTGTGCCGCTATTTTGAATTAATGCCAGAAGGGTCACAATTGAAGCAGGGGTTCGACCTGATGATGGAATACCCGAACAATGAACGGAAAACGATCTTTCAGAATATCCTTCGCCGGCGAATGACCATGGGCGCCATAGATGTCAACATCATGTCAAAGGTGGATAAAATGAATTTTAATGCAGAGGGTGAGTACACCGGAAATGAAAATACGGACGCGCTTGCCGCATTAAGGGGGTTTGCAGAAAGCAACCTGGAATCTTCTGTTATTTTATCGGCAGGCATGAACCCTCGATTATACAGTTACCTGGAAGCGTTCCCTGATTTTTTCCCTGATGAAAATGGTACGTTACGGAAAAGAATTGTTTTAAAGGTCAGCGACTACCGGTCGGCTTTTATCCAGGCAAAGTTCCTGGCTAAAAAGGGATTGTGGGTTTCCGAGTTCCGGGTGGAATCAGGCTTAAATTGCGGAGGCCACGCGTTTGCGACAGAAGGCTATTTAATGGGGCCGATATTAGAAGAGTTTAAGCAAAATAGGCATGAAATGCTGGCTACGCTATCGGAGAGCTATCAATCAGCACTTATCGCGAAGGGCCTGATTTACAAATCCGTTCCCCGGCAAAAAGTTAGCGCCCAGGGAGGGATAGGAACCGCGGATGAGCATAACTTCCTGTTAAGCCATTATAACCTGGATGCGACCGGCTGGGGAAGCCCTTTCTTATTGGTGCCCGAAGTAACCAATGTAGATGAACAAACGCTGAGCCAGCTAACCGCAGCAAAAGAAGAGGAGTTTTATCTGAGCGGATCATCCCCTTTGGGCATTTTGTTCAATAATTTCAGAAACAGCACCGCGGAACAGCAACGGATCAAGCGCCTACAAAAAGGGCACCCTGGCAGTCCGTGTACAAAGAAATACTTATGTACCAATACTGAATTTACCGAACAGCCCATTTGCACAGCTTCGCGGGAATATCAGCATTTAAAAATCCAACAAGTACAATCCCTGGATTTGCCTGCTGCCGAATATCAAAAGGAGTTTGATACCATCACGGAAAAAATATGCCTGTGTGAGGGCCTCTGTTCCTCCACTTATATCAAATATGCGATCAGCAAGCCGAGAGAAAATACAGCCGTGGCGATTTGTCCGGGGCCAAACCTCGCCTACTTTTCACGCATTTACTCCCTTGATGAGATGGTCAGCCATATTTATGGTGCTGGCAATCTGTTGGATAAAGTCAAACGGCCCAATATGTTTATCAAGGAATTAAACCTTTACATCGATTATCTACAGGCAGATCTTCAGGCGCAATTCAAAAATCTGAATGATAAAAAGGTCAAACAGCTAAATAAATTCAAATTACAGCTACAGGAGGGCATTTGTTATTACAAAGGTCTCTTTGCGGATTCAGCTATTCAGACATCTTTGGTACTGCAGGATTGGATTAATGAACTAATGCTATCGGAAAAGCAATTAAACTCGATCACGATATAACCTTATCTTCAAATTTTAACGGCAAAGAAGGCAGCCTGCAACATTATGCAGACTGCCTTTTCCATGATCTGCTTTATGGCTTATTGAAGTACCATCACCGGTATAATGAGTTGCGCTGAAAAAGCTGTGTTTCCCGTTTACCTCATTGATGTTGTGACATGATTTAATTTTTAAATGATTATTGAATTGCGCTCAATTGAATATTATGTTATCCGGCTTAAAATGGCAGATCATCATCAGGTGAGTTGTCCTTGCTCTTTTCCGGTTTTGTGGTAGCGGCATTGTTGCCTGATCCGCCTAAGAATTTAAGGCCCGAGATATTGCAGGTCAGGGAGCTTTTGGCATCGCCGTCCTTATTCAGCCATGCTCGGCTTCCCATGCGCCCGCCTAATTGTACCAATAAGCCTTTTTTGAGATACTGCCCTACTTTGGCGTTCATCCAGTAGGCACATTCTACGTAGGTGGTCAGTTCCACCCGTTCCCCGTCTTTGGGTTTGTAGCTGTTATTGATAGCGATGTTAAAATTCACCACTTTTTTTCCTCCCTTAACCTCGCTAACCTTAGCGTCTGCGGTTAATCTTCCTGTTAGTTCCATTGCGTTTTAATTTTTTCGTTTGTTAATCTGTTCTTTAGTGGCACTCAAGAGGGCTCCGCCGTTTTATTATTTGTTGAAAAATCTGTTCATCAAGACCAATTCGGCAAAACCCTCATTTGGCCTTTGATAGAGGCAGAATACTTGCGCGGGGGGCGAGCGGAACAAGGCTGACGCAAAAAAATACTACCCGGAGTGCAGCGGAGGTGTGGAGATTTTTTTAATGGCACTCGCATGGCCTTGACCGCTGAAGAGGGGTAAATTTGGGGCGATAATTTGTTGCAATCATTAAAACTTTGTTGTGCGACAAAACTTTTTTTGATAATGTTATTCGTAAATAATCATCCAACGGCAGATAAAAAACTGATTGCTAAAATGCATCTCATTGCAGTATACGAGCAGGGTTCGATGTCTCCAATGGCTACTTTGAGGGGAAAGGTGTTTCAAATAAAAGTCAATTTCTATTTGACGCGAATTAATGGCCCATCCCCCCATGCGAGAGTCCGCTCATCGCAGGGATCTGAAAGGTTGCTTATGAATAGTTTGTCACCCATAATAAGATATTTAACTTTAAATACATCATCCACGTTACACGGGCTGTGTCCACTGGTTTTTTTCATGGTTATTACGCTGTCCTTAACAGAGTAAGTCATTGTTTCGCCAACAAGCCCCTCATCAACGATTATCATGTCAACCGTATCCTTTTTAAAATCCAGGATGACATTTGTTCCGTCGGGCACGTTCAATTCGCCTTCCCATTTCGTATCTTTTAATTGGGCTTTTGCAATCGTTGCTGTTAGAGTCAACACGATTAAGAAATAAAATGCTTTCATTAGGTTAATTTTAATATTATTCATTTTGATTTATTATTTATAGACTGCGCTTATTTGCTGAGATAGATAACATCGCTTTCGCTAGGTATTTTTAAGCTCAGGATAAGTGTGCTTGCTGTAATAGCCAGGATGGTATAAATTTGTTTTAATATTATTTATTAAGAACATCTTATGAATTTCGCCTCTGTCAAAGCCGCCCTGACGAACCGCCAATTTACCGACAAACGACAGGTGGTATCAGGATGCGCGCAACTCAACGCATCATTTGGTTAGCCAGGCATCTTCATGCGTGTTGGCGGAATTGTTCCACCGTAACCCCAACGAGCTTTTTGTAATATTGTAGATCGACAAGGTTTCAGAACCAGCCACACCACTGCTGGAATTGGGTACTGTTAAAACCAGCGTCCCGTTGTTAATTGTATAATTGAAAACTTCTTCCGAAACTTCACCGTCAGTGCCGGCATTGCCTATAATGCCTGTGCCGCCATTGTTAAATTGAAAATAAGAACCTTCGCTTACCGGGATAATGCTGCTTTGACCGCTCGTGTTAGAAAATAGAGTATCTGCCGTTTCATTCCATTTGCCAACAATATCAGCTGCTTTGGCAGTGACCGGGGTAAGCGGAGCAGGATCATTCTTTTTTGAGCAGCCGAACCAAACTGAAGACGCGGCGACCAGTAAGATAAATGTTATTTTTTTCATAGGTTAATTTGCTTTGATGAACCTAAACCTATGAAGTAAAAAACACGAAATAAAATATAACCGACAAACAACCGCTTAAATAGACGAACGACAAAAGGGTGCTAAGAAAACTTAAGCTGCAGTTCCACGCCGCTGCCTTGATTTAGGTTGACCAATAATTGGCATCCTATGGCTTTAGCCAGGTCACGGACGATATGCAAGCCCAGCCCACTTTTAATACCGATCGGGGCGGCGTCATCGTAAAGCGCCCTAAAGGCTTCCTGCGTGGCGCCTGGCCCGTTGTCAGTGATCGACAGGTATTTTTGCGGCCCCTCTTCCCAGGCTCGCCAGGTTATTAGCCCCCCGGCGCTGGTTCCTAGCGCTTTTATCGCATTATTGGTGAGATTATAGATAATTGTTTTGAGGTAATGCGCATCAACGTTTAATTGCATGCCGTGCTGCTGCTCAAAAAATAGCTGGATATTGTCCGGTGGATTTAAAGAGGTTCTGAGGTCGGCGAAAATTTCTTCGACCTTCATCATGTGATTGCTCGGTTTGAAATTTTCCATTTGCCCCTTGCTCCATAACAACAAGTCTTCCATGGTATGAAGTAAGTTCTCGGCAGCCAGGGTCGCTTTTTTTGAATAGGTCTGGCCAGCCGGACCTTCTACCAGGTCGGGGGCATTTTCCTGTAAATGTAAAAAGTTAACAAAGCTGGCAATCGGACTCCGCAGGTCATGATTTAAAATACTAAAAAACTTCGTTTTGATCTTGTTGGCCTCATCAAGCTCATTATTTAGAAAAAGCAAGGTGGTATTCGTTTTTTTGCGCTGAAGGCTTTGAAAGTAGATCAGACCGGCGATCAAAAGCAAGGCCAGCAGGCCGGCGACCAGGAACCATTGTTGTTTTTTCTGGTTGGCAATCTCCAGTTTATTGATCTGGATCTCTTTTTCCTTTAGGGCTATATCATGTTTCCCTTCAAGTGCGGCTATTTTGTTTTTACTATCCTGAGAATAAATGGAATCAGAAAGCTGATCGTGGGATACCAGGTTGGTATAGGCATCTTTATACTTTCCCCTTTCAGCATTAATTACAGCAAGGCTATCAGTAAAAAAAATAATATTTTGTTTTGAATCGGCGAGCTTTGCTACATCAATTGCTTTTAAAAGATAGCTTTCGGCCTTATTATACAAACTGTTTTTGATTTGATTATTCGCCTTTTGCTGCCGGGCCATTGCCGCGTAAGTTGACCCCAGGTTGCCAAGGTTACTGATTGCATATAAATTCTGAGGGCCTTGTTTATCCCATATTGCCTGCGCTTTCAAGCCGTATTCCAACTGTTTTGCGGGGTTTGCTGGATAGGTGCTTGCCAATAATGTGTACATTATTCCAACGCCGTTATCATCATTATTTTTCTGGTATATTTTCAAGCCATTTAAATAACAATCCTGTGCAGCCGCGTATTTGCCCTTTTTAAGATTAGAGCTGCCAATAAGTTCATAAGCCTTAGCCTGTACGTTATACGTGTTTACTTTAAGTGTTTTGCAAACCTCCTGTGCTTTTTTTGAATAAAAAATAGTTTTATCAAAGTTGTCCTGATTAAAAAAATTGGAGCTGATATTCACATAACAAATACTCATCAACAGCCGGTTTTTAATGGCTTCGGCAAATGTTAGCGCCCGGAAAAAGTAATCCTGCGATTTGGGGTAATCTGCATGCATCTGGTAGGCCAGGCCAATGTCTGATGAGGCCAGGGATTCAACAGTCTCGTAATTGTTTTTTTTGGCCAATGCAAATTCCTGGCTGCATACCAGTATACCATTTTTTATATCACCCGCATAAATATATGTTTCGCCAAGGTAGCCGTAAAACATACAGAGATCTGAATCCCGTTTGAGTTTTCGCGCAAGCGTAAGACCAAGATTTTCGTACTTGATGGCTAATTTAGGATCGGCTGTCTGGTAGTAATCACTTAAGTGTGAAAGGGCATTTAATTTAACGATGCCGTCGCCTGTCTTAGCCAGCTTTTTTTCAAGTGTATCCACAAAGGCAGGTTTGGCCGTTTGCGCGTTAGCCGTAAAAAACCAAAGCAGGCAAGTACAAACTAACAATAATTTCATATTTTAAAAGCGTGATAGACCCAAATATAAATGTAAATCCGGCAATATTCACTCTTATTTTATTATCAGTAATAAAACAGTTTTTTTTTAATACTCTGTTTTATAGCATGCTAAGGAAAGGTTAACGCGCTTGCCCTGAAGTTAAGATTAAATTGATATAACCTAAAAATATCTTGTCACCAATTTAAATCAAAAAAAGCCTCGCGGCAGGCGAAGCTCTCTTCTCTTAAAATAAGGTTAAGAGCATGGGTGGTAACTTTTTACCGTCACTTTTACCCCGTTTATAAAATTGCCGTAAGCTATTGCTCTGTCAATGTGCCTGAACAGGTTCCGGTGCTGGTAAAATTAAAAGTGCCATTATTGTTTGTGGTGGATAGCGTACCTACGGCAATGTTTTTAAACGAAGCTGATATTTTACCGTTTGAAACGGTTACCGCTACTGTTCCGCCATTGGTAGATACATAAGTGGGCGATCCTGTAGTATTCGAGGATAGGATGGAACACTGATTGTTACCAACCGTAGCGTTATATTGGTTAACAAGCGTGTAATTACCTGCAACGGGCCTGCTATTAAATTGAATACCAATATCGGGATCTGAACTTATTTTTTGATCAATTCCTAAGAGTTCGTTATTGGTAAATACCGTGGTGCTGGAATTATAAGTGGTGTTTGCAATAGTCCAGGATGAAGATGAGCTACCGGACGGTGACGTGTCACTTTTTTTCGAACAACTGAAAAAAGCTACTGAGATAATAGTGGAGCAGATGAGGATTTTGTTAAATGTTTTCATAATATGTGAGTGTTTGTTAATGTTTGCACAAACATACCCCACCTATTATTGCCGGGAAACACGTTTTCGACAGGCGACATTTTAAATCGCCTAACGACAAATAAATAAAAAACGGTATTGCAGGCACATTATAATTTAACGCAAAGAAAGTGGTTTTAAACTTTCTTAATGATGTTGCCTGTAAAGGATTATCATCAAGATTTTATATCCCGCAGGTTATCTTTATACATACGGCCGATAGGGATGGCAATGTTGTTGACCATTAACTGGCTGGGTGAGAACTTGTTAATAAGATGTTTTTGCACCGCATAACTGCGGTGTACCCGTACAAAGCTGCGGAAATTACTGTCTTTTAATAAACTGCTGATCGGCGACAGTACGCAGTGCTTTTTTTCCGCGGTAAACAGCAGGGTATAATCCTTTAAAGCCTCCAAATACAGAATGTCATGAAGTTTCACCTTTACCTGGGCATGTCCGTCCTTGATAAAAATGGTATCACCGCCCAGGCTGTGTTCATACAGGCTCGCCTTTTGCCTGGATTCCAGGTAATCGTGGATACGCACCACGGTCTTTGCAAAGCGGTCGGCTTTAATGGGCTTAACCAAAAAATCAAGGGTCGAAAGCTCGAAGCTTTCGGCGGCCATATCGGCAAAAGAGGTAATAAATATACACACCGGTATAGCCATCATACTGCGACGAAACTCAAAACCGTCGATATCGGGCATATCAATATCAGAAAAGAGTATCTGGATATCTTCTTTTTCGATAATTTTCATGGCTTCTGCAACCGACGAACAAACCCCGCAAACATTCAGTTCGGAATACTTGCGAACAAATGAAAGCGTAGTTAGCCTATCAATTTCTTCATCGTCAATAATTAAACAGTTGTATTTAATCATAGGTCATTCACTATCAATGGCAATATAACAAAAATGAACGAGCTATGTTGCTGGTCGATTTAAAATGTAGTTGGTCTATTCGTGATTTTTTGACAAACGTACGGTGCATAACTTTGGTGACAATAAACATTTAAACCATCAAAATATGAAAAAGTTATTCCTATTACTTTTGATCTTCCTATCGACTGCTGCCCTAAACGCACAGGTAAAGAAAAAGCCGGTGAAACCTGCTCCAAAAAATCATTTGCCAAAAACAGACGGGTTCAGTGTCATGAATAAAAACTTTCTTGACCCGGGAATCGGCCTTGGCACTTATTACAAGGGCCTGCCGTTTGGCGTGTCTTACGAGCATGGTTTTACCGATGAGATCAGCGCGGGGCCGTTTTTGAATTATTCTTCCTACAGCGATAACGGTTTGTATAATTATAGCCTGCACCTGTTGTATGTTGGCGTACGCGGGTCATATCACCTGGCTAAGCTTTTAAATGTATCCAATCCAAAATTTGATCCCTATGCGGGTGTTTCATTGGGCTATTATTCCGCGAGCTATGACTATGCGGGCGATCCGTTGCCGGGCGCTTATGGCAACACGGTCTTTTTAGGTGTGCATGCCGGTGCCAGGTATATGTTCAGTGATCACATTGGCGGTTTTGCAGAGGTGGGATATGGCGTGGCCGCTTTACAGGTAGGCGTGTCATTTAAGTTTTAATGCCTGCTAACAGAGGTTATACACTGTTAAAGCGGCAACACAACTTCCGGAAAATAACATTAAAACAAATCTATTTAAACTAACAGATCACTAAGATGAAAGCAGCACTTTATTCAGTAGCAGGGCTAATAATAATAAGCATCATGCTATCATGCGGTAAAAGCAACAATAGTGTAACCAACGCCAATATTAAAGAAACCGTGGAAACTAAGAACGGTATCACTTACAAATCATTCGTGGCCAATGGAGCGAGCAACTTTAAAGGCATATTGGTGATGGGAAGCGGTAACGACGAAAATAACCCCACCGTCGGTGGCCTTGACGAAAGCACTGACATTGATCTTTGCACCAAAGCGGCACAGAATGGTTATGTGGCTGCCATAGTGCAATACCGCAAAACTCCAGGCCTGGCCGATTGGAATACCAGCGCCCAGGAAATTGGTGAAGATTATAATAGTTGTATTATGGCTTTATCAACCGAGTTTGGTGTAGATAAAAGTAAATCGGTTGTAGGCGGCTATTCTTATGCAAGCTTTATGCTGCTTACCAACAGCGCTTATTACAACGACCTTAATTACTGCAAAGGGCTGCTTGCCCCATGCGGAGGCACTGCAGCTACCAACTTTAAGATACCCATTTTTGCCATAGCCTGCAGTGGCAACAACGAAGGTGATTATTCAGGAGCAGATTTGTATAATCATATCGATGCTAATTCGCCCATAAAGGCGGCAAGCAGTGGCGTTACCGATAATAGTTGCAGTACACATTGCGGCGGGATGTGGACAGATCAACTTTACGCCAAAATGGTATCGTGGATGCCATGATTTATATCATAACACCATAACTGGACTCGCGGATTTTACCCTATTAAAAATGATAAATGATGAAAATTAAAACACTGATAATAGCAATTACCGGGGCTGTTATGATGTTGCTCACCGGCTGTAGTAAAAGTAATGATGCAACCGTTAACGCGACCGATTTTTCACAATACTATATTGCAGGGCATTACAGCCAAGACTTATCGCCAACGCTAACTAACATACCGGTGCCTTATGCTATAATTTTCAAATCCAGTTCGAAATGCGCTTTTGTTGATGCAGTGTTTGGGGTTAACAACGGTAGTTATACTTATGCCAACGGCCACCTGGTGATGAACTTTACCAATAATTTGGTGGCGAACTTTGATTTTACGATGGCTAATAATCAAATCACCACAGTCTCGGCAGATGGCCTGGGACTGCTGACTTACAACCTTGAAAAAATACCGGCTACTAATGCCTTTATTAATGGGGAGTACACTGGCACCGTAACTTCGCCGGGTACCGTTGCCCTGGCTTATGTTGCGTTTTCGGCCAATCAATATAGTATTGGTCTATCGGGTTACAAAACACCTAATATGGCCTACACGTTGCAAAACAACGCGGTGGCAACAGCGGTGTTAAACGAGAATAGTAGTGTATTTGTATACGATAACGGGGCGGTAATGATGCTGAATTATATACCGCCGGCTGTTGTCAACGGCCCTTCGGATTACCAATACGGCACGCTTACTAAATGACGTTGTTATTATAATATGGTTTGTAATACATATTAATAAGTCTATAAATCACTATTATTGTACATATCTCGTCGCTACGTACCCAATCTTATTTATAGTTTATCCAGCCAGTCTTTCTTCTTTGCATCAAACTCTTCCTGGGTAATTATTTTTTCGTCAAGCAATTGCTTTAACTTATGTAATTGGAGTATTGGGTCATCCATTTTGGTGCCCTGTTGCACTTCCTGCTGATCGTTAAAAATTTTACTTAATGCTAGCCCTGCTCCTAATTGTAACGCTGCCCCAGAAATGCCTCCCTGGTTTTTGGCAGCATCCCGCAGGGCCTTTAACTTCTCCATATCCACAAAATCCAGGCTTCCGGTTTTAGCAGCTTCGGTTTCAGCAACTACATCCGCTATGCTATTGATCCTTTCTTGTGTCCCCTTATCAAAAATAGTCCCGTTTATCCTAAAATCATTTAACAACAGGCCAACAAGGTTAAATTCGGCAGACAGCGCTTCTTTTAGCCGGTCAGAAAGGAGCTCGAGCTGTGCATCAATTTGCTGGTAAGAAAATTGTGCCGTTGCTAATTGTGTTGCCAGAATTTGCGTAATACGGCTTTGCATTAGGGCTTTGGCTTGTATGGTTGTATATAAATCACTTAAGCCGGCTGTTTCTGCAAAAAAGAGTTTTGGGCTTGTTATCCGGTAAGAAAAATTACCATTAGCTCCCAGCTCAACAGGAAACTTATAAACCGGATCTACATATTTAATGGCATTTGCGGTACCCCAGTTTTGATTGGTAATATCAGCCGTTCGGAAAAAATATATCTTTAGCTTATGCTCACTTTCAAAAGCGGTACGCAGCTTCAATAATGTTGTAACAAAGGGATGGTTATCAGTTTCAAGCGTGTAAATACCTTCATCAGCAAGTACATCGGTTATTAAACCTTCATACACCAGTATAACTCCCTGGCCTGGCCCAATAATAAGCTTGCTGGCATTTTTTATCTCGTCATTAACTGAGGGGAATTTATAGAGCAGCTCATACAATTGCGAATTGGTCCATTCTATAACTGATGCCAGCTGATTTTTAAAAAAACTTAAATTCATAATTCATTGCTTTTGTACATACCGGGTATATATTTAGTGACTTTACCTTTAAAATTTACCTTGTAGGTATTTCCCGCATCAACCATTGCAAACCCGTCCTTGTAGCGTACACACTTATCCGGCGGATACAGCTCTTTTAAAGGAGAGGTAAAGATGATGGCAGCCGTATGCGCGTCAAGACATTGAAGGTAACGCAATGCATTTCCGGCCGGGCTTTGCTTTAAACAAATCAGTACATATTCATCGTCAAAGTACAGCAACCGCTGTTCAAAATAGATTCTTCCCGGCGTAAAATCCTTGTGAGATAAAACCCCTTCGCTTTTAAGTTCTTCTTCACTATTCCATGAGAATGGCGAATACAAAGGCACAGGAGCTATACCGGCATTTTTATCGCCCATATATTGATAAATGATCAACTTTGCACTGATCTCCGGTCGGTCATAATCACTGGGAGTACTAAAATCATACGCCGTTTTTTTAAAATTACCTTGTGAAAGTGTTTTAACCGGGCTTTCTAAACGATCCAGCGCCTCTTTGGTGCATAACTGATCTGTTAGCGGAAAATAGAAATAGTTTTTGCCATCATTTGTAAACACATTGAAGCCATTGCCATGAGCATAATCGTTATCAACAAATTCTACTTTAGCCACGCCGCTGCTTATTTCAGGATGATTTTCAAAAAGTGTTTTGGTAACGTCCTTTACAGACAGTGAAGATTTTGTCACCTTTGATATTACCAGGTTATCAGCAATGATATACATATCCCCATTTGAAAATTCACGGACATCAAAGTCGCTTCCCCCATGTTCATGTGCCATTGATGAGGCGCCCGGCATTGGCAGCAATTTAAGTTCACTATCTAAACCCAGGTCATAAAAAGCGATATAATCTTTTAGTCGAGATTTATCACCACCATAAGTTTTGGTACCTATGGTAAATAATATGGGCCTTTTATCGGTTGAAAGATATAGATCCTGGCCAGCCCAGGAAATATCCCAGGTATAAGTGTTATCACTGCTCAAATTACCTTGGTTAGAAGTTGTGGTTGAATCACTTGTTAAATAATTGATAGCAGCAATTACAATAACCATAACTATAAGAAGTAAAATAATTAAACCGGCAATTGAGCGTACTGGTTTAGTAGTTGTTACCTGACCGGGTTGTTGTAATGGCGTTGAAAAATTAACGGTACCATTATCCAAAAAATATTCGGTTCCACAAGCTACACAACGATAATCCCCCGGTCTTACCTCATATTTTTGGGTGCTGCCGCACTTTGGGCACGCTATTGCTTTTATTTCTGTTCCCATCAACAATTAGCAAAGCTATTGAAGCGGCTTGCCTGCATTTTGTACCACTTGCCTGAAGGTTTCAAAAGGGTGTTCTTTACCCACTTCAACTATCATAATAGATTGGTACCAGGTATAAGCCGCACCACCGGGCAGCTTTTGATAATTATCTTTTAAATATTGCGCTTTATCCTGCCCCGCAGGAACCGGGCTTGGGGAATGTTCGATAACACCGTTGAAAAATTTCAGCATTAGCTGGTAAAATTGTGGATCGTGTTCATTCCAATAAGCGGAGGCAATTCGGTTAGCCGCTTTTTCATTCTCATAGGGATCGGCCGTAATGTTCTGACAGGCACGCCACCAATGCCCTAATTCATGAATAAATATCCATTGATGCACACTTATTTCAAAAAATTGCTCCCCTGTTAAAGCGGGATGAATATTTTTGCCAAACGCATCAAATAGTTGATGCATTTGCACCGGGAGTGTATTCCAGTCGCAGGTATGTAAAATATTCTTTTCATCATCATAATTACCAAATGATCTCGGGTTATCTAAAACAATTACCGGCGGGGCGAGGCTTGGGTTGAAGCCAAATGATTTTATTTCACTGATATAAGAATCCCTTAACACAGTAAGTTTTTTTATCAGCGTATCGTTTTGCTGCGCTGAAGCGGTATTTATAATTAAGACAAGCAAAATAAGTACCCTTATTTTAACCGATCTGAGTATTCGTATCAAATACATATTTTAATAATTAAGCTGATAGTTTGAACGATGTTGATTTACAGATACTTGCAAAACGCATTACATTAATGTTTTACAATAAATATACCATTACCTTTTGAATATGTTGTTGTAGAAGGTAACGTAACTTCGGTGCCGTTTTTCCAATAGCAAGCCGTGTATGATTCCTGAGGGCTATCCTTATAATCGGTTCCTACCATGTATACATCACCGCCTGAAACGGAAATAGCGTTTCCATCCGAGTAATCCCCTTGCCTGGGCATGAAAGTTGCTGAAACGTCATTTTTCCAATAGCAGGCAGAATAGTTAGTACCTTGATATGCTCTGCCCCCCATATACACGTCGCTGCCTGATAAACAAATACTTGTACCCGTCCCTAAGGGATAGGTTTGTATATTGTTACCCACCGTTTGCTCACCTGGCATATGAGGCGTTCCGTTTACCCAATAGGCCGGGTAATTAGCGAAATTGCCTTCATTATCATTTGGATAGGAAGCACCTACACCTCCTGCCACATACACATTATTACCGGATACGGCAATTGCATTTGCAGTTGAGTTTATAACGTCAGTAGTGGTTAATGCAATGTTATTCATATAAGACGTGAAAGGCAATTGTACCAGGTTGCCATTTTTCCAGTAACAAGCTTGGGGGAGATCGTATTCTGCACCAAAATCAGTCCCTCCTCTTTGTCCAAAACTGCCCGAAGTATAAACATCTGTGCCGGAAACAGAAATGCCGGATGCTTGTACCTGAGCCTCATAGATTACTGAAATGCCATATCCTTGCTGGCCTTTTGGGGTAACTATAACATATTCAGCAGGGTGTATTTTTTGAGATTCATACATTAATGGCTGGCTAATACCCACATATACATTACCGTTAGCAACATAAATAGAGGTGGCCTGTAAAGTATCCAATTCACTCGGCAATCCAACTATAACGCCATTTTTCCAATAGCAGGCCTGGGTGCCAATAGCGCCGGCTACATATACATCATTCCCGGAAACAAAGACGGCCCTGGCCAGGCATTTAGTTGCTTGCCCGCTTGGCAATTTTACTTCGGTGCCGTTCTTCCAGTAAACAGCTACAAGCTGGTTCTGTGCATTTACATCATATCCGGCTACATAAACATCAGTCGTTCCCGGTGTACCGGTGGTAGTTCCTGTTTTAGTACTGGTAGTATCAGTTGGCTTTTTTGGGGGAATGTCCGATTTTTTGCAGGAAGTAACAGCGGTAAGTATGCAAAAGCAAACTATAAGGAGTGGGATGAAGTGTTTCATGGTGAGCTATTTTTTCTCAAACTTAGTCCGGTTTTTTGGGGCTGAGAAATGCTATTAGATCAACGACATTTTAAATCGACAAACGACCATGTTTCATATTCCATATGTTGTTTGTCGATTAAATTGGCGGTTCGTCAAGACCAGCTTTTATAGATGCAAAATTCACAAGATGTTTGTGGTAAATAATATTAAAATAAATTTTTATGAAAAGATACATCCTATTAATTCCGGCGGTAATCATCATGGCCGCCTGTTCAAAAAAGAATAATCCTGCTCCGCTTACCCCAGCAACAGCCAAAGCAACTGATCTTGTTGGCAAATGGACTATAACTGCAGACACATTATTTTTGAACGGGAGCAATCAATTCAGCGTCAACCCGGTAAACGGCGGCCCTTATTTCCAATTTAATGATGACGGTACAGCCACTTCGGGCACTGCTGGCGGCGGCGTGCAAGGTGTTTACAATTATACCGTTAACAATGGAACGCTGGTTTTAACAATACCCAATTCCGGTAGTGTGGCTGGTTCTGAAGAAACCTTGTCGATCTACAATATTACAAAAAGCTCGTTGGGGTTACGGAGCAACAATAATAATAACACGTATGAAGATGCCTGGCTAACCAAGTAATCAGGCAAGTTACGATTCCATTTTAGGCCGGAGAATTCATATAAATCATCGAAAGGCAATTTGTGCGGAACAGCACGCACAAATCTTTTTTTGAAAATCTTTTGGTTAAAATAAATATATTTAATATCATGAAAAATAAGTTAACCCTGCTGTTACTAACAGCTGCTTTTTGCCTGATGGCATTTTCACAAATAAATCTTACCGGCAAATGGGTTGGTTATCTTATTCGCCCGCACAGCACAGATTCGGCAAAGTTTGTTTACAATTTGCAGCAAACAAATAATACGCTCACAGGTGCCGTTATCGGTCCGGATGGTGGCAGTGTGGACATAGATAGTGGTAAGGTTGCCGGCAATAACTTTTCTTTTATAATTACAGAGGCTTACGGGCAGGCAAAAATAACCGGCACTTATTATACTGATTCGCTAAGTTCAAATGTTGCATTACCTAACGGCCACCTATTGCACCTTAAAATGTTGCGCTCAAAGTAGTTAGTTTAGCCAATGGTTTTCAAAATCCGCCAATATGCAAAAGCTGCTTAAGATTATCACGACTCTTATTGTATGTGTTGGATGTATTGGTATGGCTTCCAAGCTTTATGCGCAGTCCGCTTATCCTTTTTCCGCCCAGGCTTATATTTCTTACACACAGGATACCATTGCACTAACCCATTGCTATTTTGCAGATGTTGTTAATAAAACCGTTTTAAGCGATGAAACGATTATAATATCACATGGAATTATCGCCAAAACAGGCAAAACAAAAGAGGTAAGTATTCCTACGGGTGCTACGGTGATAGACTGCACTGGTAAAACTGTATTGCCAGGGTACGTGTTGCTGCACGAACACATGTTTTACCCTGCCGCCAGCGTATCACCGTATTATGTTCATTATAAACAATTGCCGGTAACCTTTCCCAGGCTATATCTTGCATGTGGCGTTACCACTTTACGCACGGCGGGTAGCGTTGAGCCTTACTCGGATCTTTCATTAAAAAAAGAAATTGATGCTCATCAAATTATTGGTCCCAATATGTATGTTACCGCTCCTTATATGGAAGGTGCGGGTGGTTTTGCACCGCAAATGCACGAAATAACCACAACAGAAGAGGCAAGAAGATTTGTAAACTTTTGGGCTGATGAGGGCTTTACTTCTTTTAAAGCATACATGAATCTCCCCCGGTCTGTATTGAAAGCTGCCATTGATGCAGCGCATGCAAGAGGGCTAAAAGTCACCGCCCATTTATGCGCGGTTACTTATCGCGAAGCGGCAGAGATGGGAATAGACCAATTGGAACATGGCTTTTTTGCTGCCACTGATTTTATACCCGGCAAAGAAGAAGATGCCTGCGTTTCTGAACTAAATCCCTTCAAACATATAGATCCACGTGGTACAGAAGTAAAAAACCTCATAAATATATTAGTTAAAAACAAGGTGATTCTTACTTCAACACTTGCTGTTTTTGAAGGATTGTGCAAACAGGATACAATACCGGCGCAGCAAGTACTCGATGCAATGTCTACAGATACCAGGGATATGTACTTAAAGTATTACATCCACGAAAAAAGCACTGATATGGATAGTGCGATGAAAAAGGAGTTTATTATGGAAAAAGAGTTTGTTGATGCCGGTGGGCTGCTTACTGCGGGAACAGACCCGACAGGTAACGGAAATGTACTTGCGGGCTATGGAAGCTTACGTGCTATTGAACTGTTAACAAAGGAGGGTTTTACGCCCGTTGAGGCCATACGCATAGCTACGTATAACGGGGCGATTGCATTGCAGACACAGGCAACTATTGGTTCTCTTGAAGTAGGCAAGCATGCTGATCTTGTTGTGATTGATGGAAACGTAGCAGATAATATTAATAACATTGAAAAAGTACAGTGGGTTTTTAAAGATGGTGTGGGCTTTAATTCGCAGAAGATCCTTCAGCAGCTTAAAGGTCAGGTTGGGAAATATTAAAATACTTTTTATTTGTGCCCATTTCTATTAGAAATTATTTTCAAATACGGGATCGATTCTTTTGTTATGCTGATCAATCTGGTTTAAATGGACGAACTTTCCGATAAAACTGGGCTCAACCCTTTACATTAAACTGGCTATCTCTTTCAAACTCCCCAGAAAATGGTTCGAAAAAAGATCCAATAGGGATCTATACCCCACTCCCGCAAGTTTGCAACCCGTGGTACACATGCCTGCGGTTTCCAACCGCCCAAAGCTAACGTACCCGAAACGGGGTATGAACCATTGGAATATGGAGGAAATACCCAAAGAGAATTCGAGTCTCTCTTCGGGTATTATTTAAAGCATCACTCATCATTCCAGCCTCATTTTGTTTTATTCTTTAAATGATTTGCATAGCCCGCGTAAAACACACGGCTGTAAAATATAAGCAAACACTATTTCTTATATTTGTTATTACACAGCTATGCCTCAACCAACTATGAAATATATTGCTACGGTAATTTTATTGCTATGCCTGTTTCCCGCATTTGCCCAGAAAAAACCTTCGGCCAACCCGGACTCAGTAAAGTTAGGATCGCTGCAAAAACTGGTTGATCAGTTCAAATACAAATCGCCCGCTAAAGCCACAGCCTATGCACAGCAAGGGCTGACGCTGGCCGTTAAAACCAACAATAAACCGGCAATCGGCAAGTTTTACGGATTTCTTGGCGATATCAGCTCCGGTCAGCAAAAGTTTGCCAAAGCTATAGCATACTACAGGCGGGACCTTGACCTGGCCAGGGAACAGTATGATTCGGTGCGGATGGTGAGTACCTATAGTGCTATTGGGCTCACCTATGAGTACCAGGCAGATTTTTTATCATCCATGAGATTTTTTTTCAGTGCCCTTTCGATATCCGAAAGCATGAAAAAACACCCCCTTATTGACCTTATTTATGTAGATATAGCCACTGTTTTTCTCAACGAGAATAACAGTGCCAAGACTGTGGAATATATCAATAAAGCATTGAAGATGGGCAGCATCAGCTATATTGCAAAGGCCAAGGCC